>JAKSPB010000004.1 GCA_024405215.1 Lentisphaeria bacterium
CAAGTCCGACAAGTCCGACAAGTCCGACAAGTCCGACAAGTCCGACAAGTCCGACGGTGGTCAGCGGATGTTACGATTCGATCATGAAGATGTAGGTATCGGGCTGGCGGGCATGGAAGAAGAGGTCGGCCTGGGTTTTCGGGTAGCTTTTCTTTTCCGGAAAGACCATGGTCCATTTTACAGGCGTCCTGGCGTGCAGCATGTATTCTCCCGGCGTTCCCGTATGGAAGGAGATCATGGAGTTGTTTGCATAGACGACGCCCTTGTCGCTGTCGCAATAGCAGTGCACGCCGGAAAGTCTAGCGATTTTCCGTAGCTCCTGGGAGGTCATGACGGGTGCGCCGTTCACGTATGTGACCGTGCTGTCCGGGTTTTCCTTTCTCGCGTATGTGGGGACTGCCGTGCCGTCTTCCAGTTCTACGGTTCCCAGCAGGGTGGCCTGGTGATCCGTGATTTTCAGCACGGGGGAATGCCTCCAGCCGATTTCGCTGGGTTTTTCGAAGTAGTCCATGACGGAGCCGTCAAAAAGAGTCGTGGTGACCGAGGATTTCGCGTGCAGGACTTCCGCGTGGATGCCGGTGGTTCGGAAGATGGATTCGGCATCCTGTCCATTTTGCGTGAGCCAGCCCGGCGTGCCCAGGAAGAGGAAGCTCTTTCCGGCCTTCTTGAGAGAGTTCAGCAGAGACAGTTTTTCCGGGGTCATGTAGACGAGTTGCGGGAAGAGGTAGAGCTTGTAGTTCTGCAAGGCGGGGTTGTCCAGATCGGCGAAGGAGTAGGCATCGAACTGCAGTCCGGCGTGTTTCAGTTCGTTTGCCACGTAGTTGATGCCCATGTAGGCGCCGGGACCGCCGTAGGCAGCCTGTACGGCGTGACAGTAGGCGCTCTCCCAGTCTGCGACGACGGCGATTTCCGCACTGGAGCCGAAGTCCTTGACGGCATCGATCACGGGGGCGATGCTGTGGAAGAACTGGAGGATTTCCGGGCAGTTGTACCAGTCGCGTCCGAAGTCGTAGTTCCAGTATGCGCAGCCTTTGCTGATGGCCTGGGCCAAGTCGCGGGAGAGCATGGCGACGCTTTCCTGGACTGTGTTGGAGTGCTTGTTGCCGTCTTCCGGTGCGAGGTGGGTGCGGCCATCCGCCTCGAAAATGCAGAGCTTGTTGTGGAGGCGATAGGTGGCGGCCAGGCTGCGCGCCAGCATGGAGTTGCCGATATTGCGGAACATGTTGGAGTAGCAGCATGGCGAGACCTGGAAATCCACGTAGGGGGAGCGGATGAAGTCATCGTTCACGATGTGCCAGCCTTCGGCTGTGTAGCCCATGCCGAAGAAGTATCCGCAGTAGTTTCCGACCAGGGCGCGGCCATGGCAGGCCTCCTTGGCGGTTCGGTTCATGAGCAGGAGCGCATTCTTGAGGGAGCGCTGGATGGCATGGAGGAAGTCGATGCTCCAGGCGTGCTCCACGGGATCGCGCAAAGTGCCGTCAAGATATTGCAGACGGACTTCGGCCGGCGGCGGGACGGCGTTCTCGAAGGTGACTTCGGGCTGTCTCCAGGCTTTGCGGAGCAGCGAAACATCGCCGTTGTACTTTTCCCGGAGATAGGCGCGGAAGAGCTTCCCCATGTGGGGGCTGATGTCCGGCATGGAGCCCGCCATGCCGTAGTAGTGCCATTCGCAATAGACACCGACGTCAATCCGGTAGGCGAAGATATGCTTCCTGTAAGGAGAATTTTCAATGTGCTCGACGAGTTTCCGGACGGTTTCGGAGGTCTCCTTGAGCCAGAGCTCGGAGGCGTAGGAGGGCGCGGTGTAGGTGCCGATGTTGTCCGTTACGGGAAACATGTCGTCGATTCTGGCATACTGGATCATTTCCTCCGGATGCAGTTCGTTCCACCATTTGATGCCTTGCCAGAAGCCGATGGCGAAGAGGAAACGCGCGTTCGGTGCAAGAGTGAAGGCGTCTGCCAGCAGCTTGTCCAATGCCTCGTAGTCGTATTTCTCCGGTCCTGTCCAGAAATTCTCCGCCCGGATGCCGAAGGCCAGCAGGTTCATGTCCGCCTTGGCGTAGTTCCGGATCTTTTCCTGGAAATTCTGACTGTCGTTCCAGTTGAAATTGCAGTTGTAGAGGGCGGGACGGTAGAGTTTGCCGCCGATGTCAAGGAAGACACCGCCGTTCTTGTAGGTGATTTTCGCCTGCTCGTCCGGCTCTTGTGCAAGTTTTTCAAGCAACTGTGTGGTCATTTTCATCACTTGGGGAAATCAGTAGAGGAATCCGAAAAGCCCAAGGGGAATCCTGGCGCCGTGGCCGATTGCAAGGTTGTCGATCGCCAGATAGCTGTCGGGAATGTCCTGGATTTGCTCGAAGCCCTTGTTTGGGCCGCCGGCTTCGAAGAGGAATTGGGTTTGCAAACCAAAGAATATGAAGAAACCTTGGGTCTGCAAACCAAAGAAGATTAAGAAAATTTTGGTTTGCAAACCCAAATGCGGTTTTTCGTCTATCTGTTAACCGTTAGTCTCCCAATAGGAAGCGTGCCACATAGGTCCAATAGAGGGCCTCGTATTCCACGGGGCCGGTCATGTGGCCGTGGTCGACCTTGTGGTAGACCAGCTTGGGGCCGGCCAGGCAGTTGGCGGCGGCGAAGATGCTGGAGGAAGTGCAGGTTGTGTCAATGTATCCGGCGCTGATGAAGACGGGGACCGTGATGTGCCGGGCGAAGTTGGCGGCGTCGAAGTAGCGAAGGAACTGCGCGTGATTCCGCAGTTCGCCGATCTGGCAGGTGGGGGTGTGCCGCCCCACGACGGGGCCGCCGCAGTCGCAGAACGCGGGGACGCCGCAGAAGGCGGCGCGGATCTGTGGGCAGAGCGCGGTGAGGTAGAGACCGAACATGCCGCCCTGGCTGGCACCCAGGTAGGCGATATGCCCGCGGTCGATCTGGGGCAACGCGGAGACCTGGTCGCAGATGCGCTTGCAACCTAGGATGGCGCGGTAGAAGAAGTTGTCGGTCAGGTCCTGTGCGTCAATGTTTTCCAGCCAGTACTCTCCCTGCTTGAACTGCTTCACGTATTCTGCGTGCTGCTTCCGGTGGTCTTCTATGCGGGGCATGGGCTTGTAGCGATGGACGCCGATTACGAGGGAGGCCACGGGGCTGGGGATGAACTTCTCCACATTCTGGTTATGCTCCTTGAAGCTCTCCTGCTCCTGGCCCACGCCTGCGCCTTCCACGTAGATGAGAAGGGGGACCTTCTTGTCGGTCCGGGGAAGTTTCAGATAACCGTAATGCTTGGTGCCGTTGACGTTGTCGCATTCTACATCGTAGTATAGGTATTCGTCGGTGCAGTCCTCCGTCAATTCCGTCATCTTGAAGTTGGCGGGGATGGCGTCCAAGGCGGCGACGGCCTTTTCCCAGAAGGACAGGAAATCCGCCGGCTCCGGCAGGACGGGGAGAATCTGTTCGGGATCGAAGGCCATGCCAAGAAGGCTTTCTTTGCCATCCCCTTTGACGAGGCAGCGCAGGACGCCAGGCTGCCCCAGGGTGAAGTTGAAGACGTATGGCTCTGTCGCGCTGGCCTGGATGGTGCGTCTGTCCAGCACGGCCTCGCCATCGCTGGTCAGGAGGATATCGAGCGGCATGTCCTTGTCGCAGGAGATGCGGATTTCCGCGTTTTCACCCACGTGGTAGTAGTGGGATTTTCGGTCACAGGTGACGTTGATGCCTGCGACGCAACTTAAAGCAACCATACTGGCCATAGCGAAAATTTTCTTGCTGATCATTTTTGGGGTTAAGGTTTCTTAGGGGAATTTCACACTTAAGTTTCCTGCGTGTCCGACTTGACATTTTCCTGGTGCTTGCGTCTCGGTCATAGGAAAAAAACGTATCGTCAATTCATAATGGCACTTTAAGTATATGCTTTCCCTTTTTTAGGATGACAGGAACAAATTTTTTCTAAAATAAATCCCGATTTTCAGTTTTCAAATCATCGTTTAGATTATAGCATGAAAGTCCATGAAGAGGTGTTTCGTAAATGGAGTCAATCATGTTGAAGGTCGGTTGTGCGAAGGTGGATATCACACCGGATTTTCCGGTGTATCTGCGTGGCTACGCCAGCAGGAATGAATTGTCCGATGCCATTGAAGAAAGGCTTTCTGCCGGAATCATGCTTCTGGCGCAAGGGAGGAGTCGTCATCTCCTTTTGACTGTAGACAGCCTGGGCATCGGCATTCGGGAATGCGAAAGAATCTATCGGGATCTGGAGAAGGCGACGGGATACAAGGAGATGCAGATCTATTTGGCATGCTCGCATACGCATTTTGCTCCGGGACTTGATGACGATTGCGTTATCCGGCCAGGCGGCAAGTTGAAGCCGGGAATATATCCAGCGGAACCGGAATACTATCCATTCTTTATCGACCGGCTTGCCAAGGGAATTGCAGAGGCGGAAGAATCTCTTGAAGCGGTTTCCTTGGAGGAGACGGCCATTTCCGTTCCGTCGGTTCTCTTCAACCGACGGACCATCGAGCGCAAGAGCGGCAAGGTCGTGACCAATTATCTCTATCCGGAAAATCCGGAGGAGTATCAGTTTCAGCCAGTGGATCCGGAACTGACGGTATGGCGTTTCAAGAAACCTGAAGGCGGACTCAAGGCCATCGTGGGGCGTTTCGGGTGTCATGCCGTTACCGGAGGGATGAATCAGTATGCGATTTCCGCAGACTATCCAGGCTATTTCCAGACTTTCATTCAGAAGGAGTTCGGCTGTCCGGGGTATTTTCTTCTGGGAACTGCGGGAGATGTGGTTCCGCTTCAGCGCAATGGCTCCAGTCGTCAGGATATCGCGGATATCCTCGTGAAATCTATTCGCTTGGCAGAACGAACTTTCCATAAGGTGGACGAATTCAAGCTGGAAGGAACGACCATCCAGGTTCCTGTTTCCTTGCGTGTGAAATGTTCGCGTAAGGATGCGGGCAAGATTCTGGCGAAAGTCCTGAAGGAAAACGGAGGTGCGAACTTTGACGGTGACAGATGCTTGCTTGGCGTCTATGCGGTACACAATGTCAAAACGTATCCAAAAGATCGCCTGGAATTGCCCTTGCGGCTTCTGCGGCTGGGCGGCAAGGTGCTGGTGGGAATGCCGTTCGAGGTTTTGACGGAAATAGGTCTTCGTCTGCGCAAGAGCTGTCCCAATGCGGTCCTGACCAGCATTACCGGTGGCTACGAGGGATATCTTCCCTTGGCGAAGGACTATCGCCTTGGCGGCTACGAATCCACTCTAGGCGCACAATTCAATTGCCGGGCGGGCGATGATTTCCTGAAGGCCGCCATTGCCGCCGTGAAGGCGTTCGGGTAGCACATGGACTTTTCTTTTCTTCCAATGAGCATCTTTTGGAATGTGGTATTTTGCGAAGTTGCGAACCTGCAAAACATAGGAGAACAAATATGAGCAAACTTGCCTTGCTAGGTGGATCGAAGAGCGTAGAGAAGCGCAATGACGCGATGTTCCATTGGCCGATCGTCAACCAGGAGATGCGGGACGCGGTCATGAAGGTGCTTGAGGACGGTTCCATGTCCGGCATCGAGATTACCCAGGAGTTTGAACAGAAATTCGCCGAGTGGTCCGGTGTGAAATACGCCCTGGCCTGTCCCAATGGCACGGATGCCCTGCGGGAGGCGATGTTCGCCGTCGGAGTGGGCATGAACAGCGAGCTGATCTGTCCCTCGGTCACCTATTGGGCGAGCTGCATGCCTGCCATCGGGCTGGGCGCGCGTGTCGTCTTTGCGGATATCGAGCCCGACACTCTTTGCCTGGATCCCAAGAGCTTCGAGGCACATGTCACGCCTCGCACAAAGGCGGTTGTTGTGGTCCATTACCTTGCCCATCCTGCGGACATGGATCCGATCATGGAAATCGCGCGACGCCATGGCATCAAGGTTATCGAAGATGTCTCCCACGCTCACGGCGCTTTGTACAAGGGACGGAAGGTCGGCACCTTCGGCGATGTGGCCGCCTGTTCCATGATGAGCGGAAAATCCTTTGCCGTAGGCGAGGCGGGAATGCTCTATACCAATGACAGGAATGTCTATGAAAAGGCGATCACCTTCGGGCATTACGAGCGAATCCATACGGTGGAGAATCATCTTCCGTTGCCTGAGGGCGTCGGTTATCTGCCATGGGGTGGCTGCAAGCACCGGACCAACCAGATGTGCTCCGCCCTCGGACTCTGCCAGTTGAAGAAATACGACGCGGAGACGGCGGAAATCCATGCGGCCATGAGCTATTTCACCGACCAGCTTGCCCGGATTCCCGGATTGTATCGCCATTATCCTTCCAAGTGGAAGAACTCCACCAAGGGCGGATGGTATTGCCCGCACATGTTCTATGACACCAGCAAGTTCGGCGGGCTTTCCCTGCAACGATTCTGCGAGGCGCTCCGGGCGGAGGGCGTGGACGACACGTGGGCAGGATGCAATACGCCGCTGCATCGTTCCACTCTTTTCAGCAAAGTCGATATCTTCGGAGGACTGGGACGGCCGACGGCCAATCTCTTTGACGACAGCGATGCCAGGGAGCAATCCGGTTCGCTGCCGATTTCGGAGCGCGTTAACAATGTACTCTTCGCTTTGCCGTCATTCAAGCACGACTGGCGAGAGGAAATAGACCAGTACCTCGCGGCGTATGTCAAAGTTGCTGAGAACTACCAGGAGTTGCTGCCTGGCGACAACCATCGTGACGAGGTGCAGGGACTCTTCTTTGCATTCTAGCATGGAGCTTCTTGGAGCCGCAAGGCGGTTTGTGAGCAATGTTCTAGTGTGGTGTCCCTTATATTGCTTCCTTTTTTGCGCTCTTTCTGGATATCTTGGCGTAAGTGTCCCCGGACACGGTCACTATGCTTTGGCGCTTGCGTCAAAACGTTTCAGAAATGCCTGCGAAATGAAGAGATACCATACTGGGTGCAGTTCCTGCGGTAGTTCACGCCTCTCGTATTCTGGAGCTGTTGAAGGCCCCGTTCCAATGGAAAAAATCTGGATTTTTGAAAAATGAGTCTTCTTGACAAATCTCTTTTCTTTTCCGCATTCGGCAATCTCCTGGAGGCTGGGGTTCCGCCAATTCGCGCCTTGTCGGCAGGGATGCCATTGCCCTATCGGAGGACTTCCCGGAAAATAGTTCAACACATTGAAAACGGAAGCACTCTCTGGATGGCCATGAAGAAGTGTCACTTCTCCAAATTGGAGGTGGCGTTGACGCGGGCGGGAGAGACGGCGGGAACTCTGCCGCTGACTTGCAGGATGCTTCATGAATACTACGAAGAATGTCGGTCATTGCGATTGAAGTACATCGTCGCCATGGTCTATCCCATGGTCCTATATCATTTTTCGATATTTATTGGTTGGCTGGTCCGAAGTATCGTGTCTACCAATGCCAGTTTGACTCGCAATGAAATTCTTTTGTTGATTCTTCCGTGGGCGTGTATTCTAGGGTGGAAATTTTTTTCGCCTCTGCTGCATTCTTTTCCTGTGGCGGCGATCATTGAATTCATTCCTTTCTTCGGCGGAATGCAGAATCAACTGGAGTGTTCCCGTTTCTTGACATGTTTCGGAAAGGCGTTGGATGCAGGCATTTCAGTGGAAGAAGCGATCCGAATGTCTGGAGATGTGTGCGTTACAGGCCTTTATCAATGGCGTTTCTCTCGCATCGCAGACTACCAGAGAGACAATCATGTACCTGTTTCGACAATCTTTCCGAAATACGTTCCCATGGCATACGATGTGAGTGCCATGATCAAGGTGGGAGAGATGACAGGACAACTTCCGGAAAAGGTTGATCAAGGTGCCAAGGTGCTTTCCGATAGATATAAAAAACGCGTTTTCTGGTTACTGAAGTTCATGACAGGGTTGTTTTTCCTGCTCGGGGTTCTCAAGGCCGTATTGTCGATTGGTGGAATATGGTCAGGACAAATCGTCCATCGTTTTGATGAATTTCTATAGGAAAACATCTTCAATGGAGGACGATGTGGTCAAATATGACCGCGCATGGAACACGCATGCCCAAGGACTTTTCCGTGTCTTCTTCTATGTGGCATGGTGACTAGGGGCTGGCTTGAAGAACCACGGGGCTGCTGCAAAACGGTGGAAGTTCTGCAATAGCCCCGTTTGCGGGAGTCCCGAATGGGAACTCCCGCGTGGTGTGTCTGCCGCTAGACTTTAGAAAATAAAGCCTATTTGCAGTGGCGCTTCTTCATCTTGGCGACGGTGTTCTTGATGCCGGTGGCCATGGCTTCGATATCTTCATCGGTCAGGCGCGGGTGCATCGGGAGGTTCATTTCGCGCTTGTAGAAGAATTCCGTGGCCTTCGGGCACTGGTTGGGATCGTAGCCCATGCGGCGCAGGCCGGTGAAGTGGAAGGTGGGCTGGTAATGCAGGATGGTCTGGATGCCCTCTTCCTGATACAGGCACTGCATGAATTCATCGCGGCTGCAACCCAGTTTCTTCTCATCCATGCAGAGGGTGTAGAGATGGAAGACATGGATGCGATCCTCGGGTTCGTAGACGGTCTCGATGCCATCGACGCCCAGGAGGGCTGCGGTGATCTTGTGGCCGATTTCGCGGCGCTTTGCGGTCAGCATGGGCAGTTTGTCCATCTGGGCGATGCCGACGGCTGCCTGGATTTCGTTCATACGGTAGTTGCTGCCCCAATGGCCCTTGTGAGGGATTACATCGAAGTGGGCGGGCATCCAGTACTGGATGTCATCGGTCTTCTCCATATGGCACTTGTCACCGAAGTCCCATGCCTTGCCCTGTTCGCCCCAGGAGTGGTTGTTGCTCATGCAGCGCAGATTCTGGATTCCGTGGCAGAACTCATCGTGGTTGGTGGTGATCATGCCGCCTTCGCCGCAGGTGGTGATGTTTTTCAGGGAATGGAAGGAGAAGGCGCCAAAGTCGCCGATGGAACCAGCGAAGCGGCCCTTGTAGGAAGCGCCAACGGCGTGCGCGCAGTCTTCCAGGACCAACAGGTTGTTGTTCTTGGCGATCTCCATGATGGGATCCATGTCCACCATCAGGCCGCCGTAGTGGACCACGTAGATGGCCTTGGTCTTGGGGGTGATCTTCTTCACGACTTGTTCGGGGTCGATGTTGAAGGTCTTGGGATCAATGTCCGCGAAGACGGGGACGCCGCCTTCCTTCAGGATGCCCAGAGAAGTGGCCACGAAGGTGTTGGGGGTGGTGATCACTTCGTCGCCGGGCTGGATGTCGAAAATCTGGGTGCCGACGTGCATTGCGGTGGTGCAGTTGGTGCACGCGAAGGCGTGCTTCACCTTGTGATAGGCGGCGAACTTGTCCTGGAATTCCTGGACTTTCGGGCCCATCGTCAGGGTGTCCTGCGCCATGGCTTCCAGGGCTTGCTTCTGCTCCGCATCGTCATAGATGCTGCCCATGAAGGAGTAGGCGACTTTCAGCTGAACGCCGTCGTCGGTCGCGTAGGAACTGGTGATACCGCCTTCGGTCTTGCCACCAGTGAAATGTTCTTTGTCAACAGTGTCGATAGGCATCTTCGGTCTCCTATTGTTGTTTGATGAGGCTTTATAGCCTCTTGAGTTGCGCGTCTCCCGCCTACTCCGGCGGAGAAAACAAGAATAGAATAACCTCTTTTGCGGATAATGACAAGGAAACAAAGTAAATAAATTGCAATTTCGCGAAATATGGTTATCTTGTAATACGAAAACGAATTACAAATGATTCTTTCGGAAAATTTTCAATGCAGAAAGGCGTTCTTGTGGAGTCCATGGATTCTATGGGAATCAATATCATCAATACCATCGATGACAAACCGTGAAACCATTTGCCAGCAGCTAGTATCCCTTCTCGTGGAGCAGGGGAGTACAACGCGTCCGCAGTGCATAGACCGCCTGGGCGTCCGGGCAGCCAGCCTGCTGGAGGCTATAGACCATCTGAAGACTCTGGGGCTGTTGCAGGAACCTTCCCGGGTGGGAATGCGGACGGGACGCCGTGCGCCGCGTCTGGAGTTCGCGCCGGATTACTTCTGGACTGCAGGGATTGACTTTCAGGAGGAGCGTGTCCTGGGCGTAGTTTCGGATCTTTCCGGCGTGGCGCGGCATTCCGTGGAGATTCCCGGCCGGGGACGGGATACGGTGGAGGAATGCTGGAGGGACATTCACGAGGCGATGGGACGCCTGAAAAAGGCTTGCGGCGCGGACTGGAAACGCGTCCGCGGCATTGGCTTTGCGGATCCCGGGCTGGTGGATATGACGATGGGACGCTCCATTCGGGCGGTGAATCTCGCAGGCTGGCGGGATGTTCCGACACAGCGTGTGCTGGAGGAGCGCTACGGGATTCCGACAAAGCTCTGGCCCGAATGCGCCGTGCGTACCCATGCGGAATATCTTCAGCGCCGCGGGCGGCTGGAGGGCACGCTCTTCTACATTGGCCTGGGACGCGGCGTGGGCGGCGGCTTCATCCGAAACGGCGAGTGCTTTTTCGGGGACGGCAATCTGGCCATGGAGATCGGCCATGTGGTGGTGAAGCCCAACGGACCGCTCTGCCAATGCGGAAACCGGGGATGCCTGGAGGCGTTCGCCGGCAAGAACGGCATTCGCCGCATGGTCGAGGAGACGCTTCGCAGCGATGTGAATACCTCGCTGGATTTGCAGGACTTCTCCCTTGAGAAATTCGTCCGCTGCGTCAAGGAGGACAAGCCGGCCTACCTGATTGCCTGCGAGGTCAGCGAATATGTGGGACGGGCTCTGGCCACCGTGGTGACGTTGCTGAATCCCTCTTGCATTGTCTTTGGAGATGAATTGACGGGCCTGGGGGATCTTCTGCTGGACACTGTCCGACGCAATCTGGAGTTCTACTGCTTCCCCGGTTCCCTGAAGAACCTCTCCTTGGAAATTTCCACCTTGCCGCCCGGCGAAACCGCCCGCGAAGCCGCCTTGCTCGTCCGCAACGACCTGTTGAAAAAAGAGTTCGGGAGGTGAGAAGGAAGATTCATTCAGGCAGGAAGAAGGAAGGGGATTACATTTAGCGTGGTGCTGGAACGTGTCGCTCTACGGCGGTTCTTTCAGGGGAGACCTCCTGCCTTCAGTAGAGAACACGGACATGATGGGAACAATAGCGACAGGGTTGAACATGGCGTCCTGGATTTGGTTGAGGAAGAAGGATTTCGTGCGTGATGCGTACTGCGTATTTCGGCGAGTGGTGTGTGTGTCGGCGAAAGCGCCTGTGCTGCGCGTTTCGGCCTCCTCGCTCTTTGAGGTGAGGTTGAATGGCGTGGTGATTCCTGGGACCCAGTATTCGGATCTGCCGGGTGCGCCCACCTATACGGAACTTCCGTTGAAAGGCGCTTGGAAGGCGGGTGAGAACGAGCTGGTCATCCGCGTCTATGCGCTGGGACGCGAGTCGTTGACCACCGCCGTCCAGCCGCCTGCGCTGTGGGCGGAAATCCGGGATGGCAGGAAACTTCTGGATGCCACGGACGAGACGTGGCAGGGCGCTGTGGACCCAAATTATGCCAGCGGAAAGGAAGTCTTCCTCTCCAATCAGCTGGGGAACGCTTTTGAATTTGACTGCCGGGCGAAAGCCCCGAAGTGGGTGAAAGCGGTCGCGCAGAAGGAGCAGTTCCCCCAGCCGGTGGCGCGTCCCGAGGCCGTGCCCTATCTGCGGGAACAGCCGGCGCCGGCTGCGCGCGTGGTCCAGGCAGGACAGCTCTTCCGTTCCCCAGAGGCGACGGGGACGGCGGCGGAGCTGATGAACACGGATTTCCTGCAGTCCCGCATTGTGGACCACGAATTTGTCAATCCGGGCACGGAGGATCTGCAGAGCTGGCGCTACAGCGAGCCGATTCCCTTCCTGCTGTCGGTAGAGAACGCCGAGAAGATGCCGTTCCGCTGGCGGGAGCTCTCCGGCGGCGCCAATGGCTGGTACCTTATTGTGGATCTGGAGGATGAGTATACCGGCTGGCTGACCGTGACCATGGAGGTCGCGAAGAACGCAGTCGTGGAAATTGGCCACGGAGAACACCTGGTGGACGGCAAGATCCGCATGGAGGTCGGCAAGCGGAACTACGCGGACCGCATCATCAGTGCCGGCGGCGTGCTGCGGTTCACCCATCGCCTGCGCCGTCTGGGGTGCCGCTATCTGGAAATTCACGTGACGGGGACTCAGACACCGCCGAAGATGGGCTATCTGGGAATCATTCCGCTTCTCCGTGAACTGCCCGAACCCACGCCATTTGTCTGCGGAGACCGGCTGCTGGAGACGATGGACGCTGTGGCGATCCGCACGCTTCTCTGCTGCCAGCATGAGCATTTCGAGGATTGCCCCATGCGCGAGCAGGGGCTCTATCCCTACGATTCCCGCAATCAGGCGCTTTTCGGTTATCCGATCTGGGGAAACTACGAGTTCGTCTCCGCCTGCTACCGTCTGCTGGGCGGCAACTGGTGCGAGGGAGCCGGCACCTTGCAGATGACTTCGCCGGGGTGCATCCATCTTTCCATTCCCATCTTCGGACTGGTCTGGATGCCGGCGTGCTGGGAGCTTTATCTCCATAGCGGCGATGCGTCTCTTGTGACGCCCATGCTGCCGGTCATGGCCCGCATTCTGCAGGAGGTCTTCGCCAAGACAGTGGTCTCCAAGGCCGGCATCCTCTATCATCCCGGCACGGCTCCGGAAATCTGGAATTTCTGCGAATGGCAGCCTGGGCTGGACCGCATGAAGAGCAAGTTCCAGCTCCCCTACAACCTCTATCTGGTGGAGGCGCTGCGTGCCGCCGCCAAGCTGGCCAGCCTGGCCGATTGTCCGGACATGCCTTCGCCGAAGACGCTGGAAGACACCGCCGACCGCCTTGCCAAGACCTGCCACAAGTTTTTCTGGGACGAAAAGGAAGGGCTATATCGCACGGACGAGTCCTCCAAGACGCCTTTCCACGAACACATGCAGGTCATGGCCATCTGCACGGGCCTGGCGAAGGGCGCGGATTTGAAGAAACTCTGCAAATCCATGAAGGAAAAGGAACTCTATCCCTCCACCTTCAGTACGCTTCCCTACTGGATCCGCGCCATGCGGATGCTGGGGGGAGAGACGGCGCAGGAGATTCTGCCGCGTCTGCGCAACCTCTACGAGCCCTCTCTGCTGGCGGGCACCAAGACTCTCTGGGAGACCGAGGTCGGCAGCGAGGACTTCTCCTTCGCCGGTTCTCTTTGCCACGGCTGGAGCAGCATCCCCGCCTGGTATTTCCGCACGGGAATCCTGGGGATCGAGCCTACTGCCCCCGGCTACGCCACCTTCCGCTTCCAGCCGGATTTCGTGCCGGAACTGAACTACGCCAGCGGCGCTGTCGCCACGCCGCATGGTCTCATCACGGCGGAGTGGCGCAGGAATGCCGACGGCACCTGCATCGCGAAAATCCTTTCCTGCCCGAAGGCGTGCGTCCTGGAGAAGTAGGATCGCCATGATTCCGAAACGAATCAACTTCACGCTGGTGCGGCACGGCGAGACCGTCACCAATCTGGCGGGCGTCATGCAGGGGCAAAGCGACGGCCTGCTGAACGACCTGGGAAGACAGCAGGCGTTTGCAGCGGCGGATTTTCTCCGCGATACGCATTTTGACGCCTGCTACTCCAGCGATCTGCAGCGTGCCGCGGAGACGGCCCGTATCATTCTGGCGAATGGTCATCCGGAACTGGAACTCCATCTGGAGCCATCGTTGCGGGAATGGTACATGGGAAAACTGGAGGGAATGCGTCTGGATGTGCTTCTGCGGGATTACGCGGAGCTGATGCGGTCGTTCCGCTACGAGAGCGGCCGTGTCGTTGCGGTTCCCGGCGGCGAGGATTCCGCGTGCTTCCAGGAGCGTATCCGCCAGGGATTGCTGAACATCGCGGCCAGGCATCATACAGGCGAGAATCTTCTGGTGGTCGCCCACGGGGCGGTCCTGAACATGGTTCTGCGCATCGTCGTGGGGGGCATTGCCGTGGGGAATCGCATCCCCATGATGGCGAACGCGGCGATTTCCACCATTGCCTACTATCCCGGCGAAGCGGCCTGGGAACTGCTTTCCTGGAACCGGACGGATCATCTGAAAGAACTTGCGGCACACGAAATATTGGTCTACTAAAATGAAAATTGGCATCAAAGATAGTTCATATACGGGGCGTTACGGCTACAAGGACGGCATCCTTCGCCTGAAGCGCCATGGCTACAATACGGTGGATTTCCAAGGGTTCGTCAATACGGACGGACCACTTTGGAAGCTTCCGGAGAAGGATTTCGAGGCTGGCTTGAAGGAGACGAAGGAGTTTCTGGACGAGCAGGGCATAGAAATCTTCCAGACTCACGCGCCCTGGGGATGGCCGCCGAAGAATGGCACGGCGGATGAACGCCGGGCGCTCTTCGAAAACATGCACAAGGCGCTACGCGGAACCAAGCTGCTGGGGGCGAAATACTTCGTTGTGCATCCGCTGCTGCCGTTCGAGAACGAGCCCGGGCAGGATGCCGACGCCGTCTGGGGGATCAACCAGGGCTTCATCGGCGCCGTGGCGGACTACGCGCGCTTCTACGGCATCACCGTCTGCCTGGAGAACATGCCCTTCAAGAATCTGTGCATTTCCACGCCGATGCAGGTTCTGGATTTCGTGGAGGAAATGAACCACCAGAATCTGAAGGTCTGTCTGGATACAGGACATTGCGCTGTCTTCGGTCTGCAGCCGTCGGCGGCTGTGCGGCTCTTTGGCGCCGAATGGCTTCGTTGCATGCATGTCCATGACAACGATGGCCAGCGGGATAGCCATTGGCTGCCGAAGAGAGGCGTCATCGACTGGGAGGACTATCGGAACGCCTTGCAGGAGATTGGATTCCAGGGAAGCTTTTCTCTGGAATGCGCTGTCCCGGAAGAATTCACTGGCAAGGAACGCGACGCAAAGGAACAGGAACTCTGCCGTCTGGCCGCGCAACTGGTTGGAAACGAATAGTGTACTCTTATTCGCCGACCGCGGGATCGCAAAACAGATAATAGGCAATGTGGCAGTGGGCGGTGCGCTACCCGCGCAAGGATGCGCGGGCGCGGGCAGAAAAATTGGTAACAGTTCCGCCTTCGGCGGGATCGCAAAATACGCAAAATAAACAAAACAGTTCCGCCTTCGGCGGGATCGCAAAATACGCAAAATAATCAAAAGTCCTTCGGCGAACCGCCGAAGGACCTTGTTTTGCAATTTTGCTTATTTTGCCATCTGTCTTTCCTTTTGCCTGTTTTGCAATTTTGCTTGTTTCGCTTTCCGTCTTTTCTTTTGCTTGTTTTGCAATTTTGTTTGTTTTGCTTTCCGTCTTTTCCGAATGAAGATCATTATTGCACCAGATTCTTTCAAGAATGCTCTGCGGAATACGGAAGTCGCGCAGGCGTTGGCGGAGGGATGGCGGAGGATACGTCCCGCTGACGAAGTTCTGCAGTTCCCGCTTTCGGATGGTGGCGAGGGCTTTTGCCTGGCGTTGCAATCCTCTGGCAAATGGGAGCGCATTGTCGTGGAGGCCCACGACCCGCTGATGCGTCCAATGAAGGCGTGGGCGTTGATTTCCCTGGATGGGGAGACGGCGGCGTTGGAATTGGCTGCCGCCTCTGGTCTGGAGTTGTTGATGCGAGATGAACTGTCTCCTTTGACGGCAACGACTTACGGAACCGGTGAGATTCTGCGGCAGTTGTTGGAACGCGGGGTTCATCGTATTTTCATGGGCATTGGAGGGAGTGCCACGACCGATGGCGGAGCGGGGATTTTCCAGGCGCTGGGGGGTGTCTTGCGGAATGCCGTGGGCGAGAAAATTGTGGTTTCAGGGGGCGGAGCATTGCCCGATGTATGTTCTTTGGATGATACATTGGTGCGTGAACGACTTTGCGGCATGCAGCTCATTGTCGCCTGCGATGTAACGAATCCTTTGGGTGGGTCCCATGGTTCTGCCGCGGTTTTTTCTCCTCAAAAGGGTGCGTCAACAGAGGATGTCGCTTCCCTGGAACAGGCCTTGCACCACTGGAGTGCGCTTTGGAAGGATGATGGCAGCTTCGCTGGTGCAGGAGCGGCAGGCGGCGTGGGATTCCTGTTGCGGATGCTGGGGGCGGAGCTGGTCCCCGGGGCGTCGGCGATGATCCGCGCAACCGGGCTGGACGAGGCATTGAAAGGCGCTGACTGGCTGCTGACCGGCGAGGGACGGAGCGATGCGCAGACGCTGGACGGAAAGCTCTGTGCCGTGGTGGCGCAGATGGCCCGGAAGTGCGGTGTCCGGACGGCGCTGCTTTCCGGCGCCATTGCAGACACCGCCGCGCTGGCGGCGTCCTTTGACGATATGGTCGTGATTTCCAAGAACGAACCTACGCTGCAGGCGGCGCTGGCGAATACGGCGCGAAATCTCGCGGACGCGGCGGCGGAAATGGCGCGTAGATTGACTGCGCCCGGACGCTGAAAAATTGTCGTTGCCCGACCCGTCCGACAAAAAAAGCCGCACTTCCCGTATGGGGAAATGCGGCAGTTTTTTGTGCGGGAACTATGCTAGACGACTAGCGGTTCTTTTCGCCGCCGTAGCTTTCGGCAGCTCCGGGATACCAGTAGAACTTGGTCAAGAAGGAAGCAGAACTGCTGTTGAAGAGGAAACATCCCATGGAAACGGCTTCCACATGGCCGTCGCCGAAGCTGAAGTTGCAGTGCATGCTGTGGCGGCAGTAGCGGAGACGCTGGTTGTTGTTGCCGTTGATGAACTGCATGGCGCTGCAGTTGGTGAAGATGAACTGGTGGCCGCTGCCGGAGTCGATGCCGGGGATTGCGCAGTCAACGCCGTCGACGATGTTGACGAAGATGGAGGGATACTTGATGGAGGAGATGCGGTGCCAGGTGCAGCTCTTATACGCATCGCCGCTTTCGGTAACCCAGCCCTGGGTGAGGATGCGCTTCAGCAGGCCCATGCCCATGTTGGCCTGATAGGTGACATTGCCTGCCAGACGGTCGCTGCTGCTGGCGGAGGGGCAGGAGAGGACCTTGTGCCAGGAGCCTTTGTCTTCATTGCTGCTTGCGGCGGCTGCGGCGGGATCCTTCTCATACCATTCGTAGGTGTCCAACGGGGTGCCGGGGACGATGGGGTTCAGGGTGAACCAGGTGTAGGTGCGGACATATTTGAAATCATCGCCCATGATGCCATCATTGTCGTTGGCGGGGTTGGGAGCGAAATGAACCGGCGGCAGGAAATCATCGTAGTCGTTGGTGTAGAGGAGGTTGCCAAGCTGGATCTGCTTCAGGTTGTTGGTGCAGGAGATGGCGCGGGCCTTCTCACGGGCCTTGGAGAGGGCGGGCAGAAGCATGCTGGCCAGGATGGCGATGATCGCGATGACCACCAGCAATTCAATCAGGGTAAAGGATTTCTTCATCGTTGAGGTTCCTTTGGTTTGGAAATTTTGAGGGAATGCTTGCTGTCGGGTGACAGCGGAAGGAGAAAATGAACTTCAACAGTTCGCTAAGAATTATAAGAAATTCCCTGAAATCCCCAAGTGCCATATTTTACCAATAAGTACCCTGTTATGCCAAAATGCATTTTCTTGCCAAAATTACCTTTTCTGCAGGATGTCGGCGTGTTTTTTCTGGTTTCGGAACTCCAGTGGCGTGCAGTCGTTGACGCTCTTGAAAAATCGGCTGAAGTGGTTGCTGTTAGGGAAGCCGCACTTCCACGCGATTTCAGCGACGGGCATTCCGGTGCCCATGAGGAGCGCGTACGCTCGCTGGATTCGGAGATTCCGGATGTATTCTCCCACGGTCTGTCCGGTTTCCTGGCGGAAGATGCGGAAGAAGTTCCGGGGAGACATGCTGGCCCGGGCGGCCAGTTCCTCCTTGGTGGGGTTGAGGTGGAAATTCTTGTTCAGGTATTCCCGGATGATGGCGATTCTGGGACTGTATCGCGTGGAGGATGGGACAAGCTTTTGTCCGGTTCGTGCGAGGCCGATGACCAGCGTCATGAAGAGCGCCATGGCCTGGAGGTTCTTTCCGGGCAGTTTGCTGGAGAGTTCATTTTGCAGTTTCTGGATGAGGAGGCAGGTGTGTTGGAGTTCTTGCGGATTCAGATGGAAAGCCGGCTTGAGGAACTTCTGGCATTCCTGTTCTGTTCGTGACACGGGCATGAGGAGCCCCTCCGGGCTTTTCAGAATTTCCGGAGGTTGCGTTTGCGGAAAGAGTGCGGAGAAGTTCAGCATATCATATCCGTCCAGCCGCGGCATGGCAAGGCGTGGAATGTCGTAGCCTACGTTGGCGATGGCGAAGTCATCGGAATGGCTATAGGCGTGGAGGACGCCGGGATGAAGAACCAGCACATCTCCGGCGGTGATGCGGCATGAGGAGTTGCCGATATGGTGGACCCCTTCGCCCTCTTCAATGATTGCGATTTCCGAAAAGAGGTGGTCATGGAGATAGAAATCCCGGTCTTTTCCCTCATGGATAGGCATTCGATGAACGAAGATAGGGACTTCGCCCAGTTCCACGCGCCACGTGAAGTTCTCGATATTGCGTTCGTTGATGGTATGCATTCTCTTCCTTGCGGCCTAGAGGGGGGGCGGTCTGGCGTTGCCCGCGTTGAAAAACACCGTTTCCAAGAGGAAACGGCTTGATAATGCTTCCGGTCTCCGCTGCGCAGGCAGAGGGAATTTTCAAAGGCAGTGGCGAAGACCAGGGCGTCCGCCAGCCTTATGCCTGTCTGCAAGGCGTATTCTTCAATATAGAGGTTTCGGTATTGTTTGTCTTGCAAAACTCCGCCGGGAAGGGAAATAGTGCGGGGTAGGGAAGTTATATTACGCCTGTTCCTTTCTTTTTGTTTGTCAATTCCAAGAGCAAGACAATGAGCGACCAAGTGATCTGCAATCAATACGATCCCGCTGCCATCGAGCCGAAATGGCAGGGGTTCTGGGCTGAGAACAAGACTTTCCGTGCGGTGGACTGCGACAGGACCCGCGAGAAGCTCTATGTGCTGGACATGTTCCCGTATCCTTCCGGCGCCGGTCTCCACGTGGGCCATCCCGAAGGCTATACCGCCAGCGACATCTGGTGCCGCTACAAGCGCATGAAGGGCTACAACGTCCTGCACACCATGGGATGGGACGCCTTTGGCCTGCCTGCCGAGCAGTACGCGGTGAAGACCGGCACCCATCCGGCAATCACCACGGAAAAGAACATCAAGAATTTCACCCATCAACTGAAGGCCTTCGGCTTCTCCTTTGACTGGGACCGCGAAATCCGTACCTGCGAGCCGAAGTACTACAAGTGGACCCAGTGGATTTTCTCCAAGCTCTTTGAGAAAGGGCTGGCCTACGAATCCTTCCAGCCTGTGAACTGGTGCCCCGCGCTGGGGACCGTCCTGGCCAACGAGGAAGTCATTAACGGCCGTTCCGAGGTGGGAAACTTCCCTGTGTACCGCAAGCCCATGCGCCAGTGGGTCCTGAAGATCACCGAATATGCCGAGAAACTTCTGGAGGGCCTGGAGGGGCTGAACTGGCCCGAGGGCACGCTGGAAATGCAACGCAACTGGATCGGCCGCTCCACAGGCGCCGAGGTGGACTTCCAGGTCAAGGGCCATGACGGTCTGAAGATCAAGGTCTATACCACCCGTCCCGACACCCTTTTCGGCGCGACCTACATGGTCATGGCGCCGGAGCACAAGTTGGTGGCGGAGATCACCACGCCTGAGCAGAAGGATGCCGTCGAGGCATACGCCGCCGAGGCGCGCACCAAGTCCGACATGGCCCGTACGGAGCTGAACAAGGACAAGACCGGCGTCTTCACCGGCGCATACGCCATCGATCCGGTCAACGGCCGCGAGATTCCCGTCTGGATTTCCGACTACGTCCTGGCCTCCTACGGCACGGGCGCCATCATGGCGGTTCCCGAACATGATACCCGTGATTTCGCCTTTGCGCAGAAATTCAACCTGCCCATCATCTGCGTGCTGAAACCCAGCGAGGCCGACTGCGCGGCCGCCGGCGTCAAGCTGGAGGATGTGCTGGCCGGAAAGGTCTGCTGGACGGGCGACGGCCTGCACTGCAATTCCGCCAACGACGACGGCCTGGACCTGAACGGCATGAACCTTGAGGAGTCCAAGAAGGCCATCAACGCCTGGATGGAAGAAAAGGGCGTGGGCAAGGCCACGGTCAATTTCCGTTTGCGCGACTGGCTCTTCAGCCGTCAGCGCTATTGGGGCGAACCCTTCCCGCTGGTGCACTATCCCGATGGTCACGCCGGTCTGGTTCCCGAGGACCAGCTTCCCGTGGAACTGCCTTCGATGGAGGACTACAAGCCCACCGAGGACGGCGAGCCGCCGCTGGCCCGCGCCAAGGAGTGGCTGAAGTGGACCGATCCCAAGACAGGCGAAGTCTGCACCCGCGAGACCAACACCATGCCCCAGTGGGCCGGCTCCTGCTGGTACTACCTGCGCTACATCGATCCCCACAATGACAAGCAGGCCTGGGATCCGGAAAAGGAAAAGTACTGGATGCCCGTGGATCTCTACGTGGGCGGCGCCGAACACGCGGTTCTGCACCTGCTCTACTCCCGCTTCTGGCATCACGTCCTCTATGACCTGGGCTTGGTCTCCACGCCGGAGCCTTGGAAGCGCCTGATCCACCAGGGGATGATCTTGGGTACCTCCTACAAGGACAAGCGCGGCGTGCTCATCCCCAACGACCAGGTGGAGGCCCGGGACAACAAGTTCTTCCACAAGGAGACCGGCGAGGAGCTTACCAGCCTGCCTGCCAAGATGTCCAAGTCCTTGAAGAACGTGGTCAATCCCGACGACGTCATCAAGCAGTATGGAGCGGACGCCTTCCGTCTCTATGAGATGTTCATGGGGCCAATCCGCGAGGTGAAGCCCTGGTCCACCACGGGCGTGGAAGGCGTCTATCGCTTCCTGCATCGCATCTGGAGGATGATCATCAATCCCGAGACCGGCGCGCTGGCGAAGGAGGTGGACGACGAGCCCATGACCCGTGAGCAGGAGCGCCTGTTGCACCAGACCATCAAGAAGGTTACCGAGGACATCGAGAATCTCTCCTACAACACTGCCATCAGCCAGTTGATGGTCTTCCAGAACGAGTTCTCCAAGTTGGCGCACCGCAACCGCAAGGCCATGGAGACCGTGGTTCTGCTTCTCTCCCCCATGGCGCCCCACATCTGCGAAGAGCTCTGGAGCCGTCTGGGCCACGAAGGCACTCTGGCATACGTCTCCTGGCCCACCTACGACGAGTCGAAATTGACGGTGGACGAGGTGGAGATCCTGATCCAGCTCAACGGCAAGCCGAAGGTCCGCATGATGATGCCGGCTACGGCCGGCAAGGAGCAGATGCTGGCTCTGGCCCGCGCCAATTCCGAGGTCCAGGCGTTGCTGGAAGGAAAGACCGTCGTCAAGGAAATAGCGGTCCCCGGTCGTCTCGTCGGCATCGTGGTGAAATAGTGTCGCGCTCGCAGGTGGAAAATCTCGCCTGCGGCATGAGTTGACGCCACTTTCAAAAGTCTTCTGCGCCTTTCGGCGCGAACCACATAACGCACATAAAGCTTTTTCCTTTCTTTTTTCAAATTTCGTGGGCTTCAAGAAGGAGATAAGGCTTTTGGGGTGTTGCGTTTTTTGCGTTTTCTCCGCCGCAGGCGGAAAAGGAAAGAGAAGAGCGTTTGGGAGTCCCGTCTGATTAAAAACATAAGGGAAGAACATCATGGCATTTTTGGACAAGAACTACCTGCTGACCACTGAGTCGGCGAAGGCGATCTACGGTGAAATCGGCTCCTTGCCGATTTTGGATCCCCACAACCACTGCGATGTGAAGGCGCTGGCCGAGGATCGCGGCTTCCAGGATCTCTGGGAGGCAGAGGCAGCCACCGACCACTATGTATGGGAACTGATGCGCAAGTGCGGCGTCCCCGAGGAGCTGGTCACCGGCAAGACCGCCAGCAACTACGAGAAATGGAAGGCCCTGGCAGGCGTCTTCGAGATGTTCGCCGGCAATCCCACCTACGAGTGGGTGCATCTTGATCTGCGCACGCGCCTGGGTATTGACCTGGAGATTAACGCGGAGAACGCAGACGCCATCTGGGAGGCTTCCAAGGCCAAGCTTCAGACTGCCGCTTTCTCTCCCCAGTCCCTGATCCTGGCCATGAATGTGGAGGCGATGTGCTCCACCGACGATCCCGCAGATACTCTGGAATATCACCAGATGCTGTCCACCGGCCGTCTGGCGGGCCGCGTCCATCCCACCTTCCGTCCCGACAACGCCATGAACATCGACAAGCCGACTTGGAATGCCTACGTGGACAAACTGGGCAAGCGCTGGAACCGCTCCCTGGACACCCTGGATGATTTCCTGGATGTCCTGGCGCAGGCCCATGACGCCATGGGCAAGCTGGGCACCGTCGCTTCCGACCACGGCGTCGTCACGCCGTTCGCCTACCAGCTGGACAAGGCGGTAGCCGCCGAACTCTTCAAGCGCGCCCGCAATGGCGAGGCCCTCTCCGCCGCCGAAAACGCGGCCTTCCGTGGCTATTTCCTGAACGAGATGGCTGAACTGGACGCCCAGAAGGGCTGGGTCTTCCAGCTGCACTACGGCGCGGTCCGCGATGTGCGCCGCAGCCTCTTCGACAGCCTGGGCGCCGATGTGGGCGGCGATATCTCCGACCATAGCATCGATGTCGTCCAGCCCGTCCTGCCCTTGCTGAACCGCTTTGACAACCGCCTGAAGGTGGTTCTGTACAACATGAACCCTGCCCACAACGCCACCCTGGCCATGCTGACCCGTGCATTCGGCGCCAACGTCTGTCTGGGTCCCGCCTGGTGGCTGAACGATTCCTACATCGGCATCAAGACCCAGTTGGAGCTTGGCGCTTCCATCGACCTGTTCAGCAACATGACGGGCATGGTCTCCGACTCCCGCAAGATCCTTTCCTACGGATCCCGCTTCGATGTCTATCGTCGCACGCTGGCCGGCGTGCTGGGCGACCAGGCCGACCGCGGCCAGATGTCCCTGGCTACCGCCAAGAAGTTGGCGAAGCGCTTGACCTACGATCGTCCCAAGGCCTTCTTCGGGTTCTAATCATCGCGTCTTGCGCCGGGAAAGTCCTTCCTGGCGCAGGAGAAAAAGCAGGAGTGATCCATGTTCGTTATTGCCGCCATCGGATTTTTCATGGGTGCTGTCATCGGCAGCTTCCTGAATGTGGTGGTGTGGCGCGTGCCTCGCGGGATGTCCTTGAATCGTCCCCCTAGCACCTGCCCGAAATGCGGCCATCGGATTCGCCCCTGGGAGAACATCCCCATCCTTAGTTGGATTTTCCTGGGCGGACGATGCAGCAAGTGTCACTTGCCCATCTCCTGGAAGTATCCGGCCGGAGAGGCAGCCGTGGGCTTGCTGTATGCCTTGATCGCCATGCGCGTGTGGCAAGAGGGCCTTCCGCTTTCCACGGTGCTGGGATGGTGGTGGTTCGCCGGCGCCATGCTTTCGCTGGCCCGCATTGACTTTGAACATGGCATCATCCCCAACGTGGTGACCTACTCCGGGATGATCGCGGCCGCGCTTTTCAGCGTCGTCTTCCCATATTCCCGCACTGCGCTTTCCGCGCCGCGCAATCCCAACTACGGCGCGTTGTTGACGCGGCCGCTGGTGGAGGCCATCCAGGGCATCGCGATGCCGGAGAAGGTCTCCTGCCGGCTGGCCGCCCTGTCGGACTGCCTTTGCGGGATGCTTCTGGGCGCCCTCGTGCTGGGGGTGGCCTACTACCTCGGGGGAAAGGCGCTCGCTGCCTGGCGCAAACGTCGGCAACAGGCGGAACTGCCTGAGGAGGCGCTGGGAAAGGGCGACATCAAGATGCTTGCCATGACGGGAGCGTTCCTTGGCGCGGATTCCGTGGTTTTCCTGCTGGCGGGAGGAACGCTTCTGGGATTTGCGGGAGCGCTGCTGCTGTTGGCGAAGGCGTCACAACGCAAAGACGGCGCCTTTTCGCAAGTTCCTTTCGCGCCTTTCTTCGCTGTGCCTGCATTGCTGTGGGTGGTTCTGGGAAACTGGTTCTACCTTCTTTTCCGACTTTTTAGCGAATGACGGTTCTCAGACTTTTTTCCCAAAAAGTGTTTTTCGCAAAAAAAGACCCAATTATCCCCATTGACAGAAAAAAAACATCGTCATTTACTTGAAATTGGGAGAATAGGGACTAATTTGCGTTAATTACGAATTTGTTTCATTGTGCCTGTCCATAAGAACCTAAGGAGTCTTTTTTTCCTATGAGTAAGAGCGGGAAAATCATCGGTGTCGCCGCATTCGTGCTGGCTCTGGCAGCAGCGGTCCTCGCGTTTTTTGAACTGAAGCAAGCCAAGGCTCATGCCGGACGCTATGCAGAACTGGCCCAAGCTGTTGGCGCAGCCGCCAAGACCTTGGATTCCGGTAGCGGAAACGCGGCCAAATTGGCCTTCAGCGTTGACGAGAAAGGCAAAGAGCAGGGTGCTCTTGGCTGGGAATCCACCAAAGGCCTGGCCGGCGCCACTGACAGCGCCGCCGCTCCCCTGAAGACCCTGGCCGGGCAGTTGATCGACCAGCGTGAGTATCTGATCAACAACCTCATCGACCAGGTCGCCAAGACTCTGGAATGCCCGGCTGACAAGCAGCCCGACATGGATGCCGTCTCCAGTCTTCCTGAATACGAGGGCAGCCTGGACAAGTTCAACGGCTTTGTCAAGGCCCGTGCGAATCGTGATGCCCAGGTGGCCAACCGCGTCAATCAGGTCCTGCGCGTCCTGAATGTCCGCGGCACCTACAAGGGGATTGTCACCGAGAATGGCAGCCTGGCGCAGAACGATGCGCAGGCTTTCGCCGATGGCGCCAAGAACCTTGGCAATCTGCAGGGCAATTACCAGTTGATGGTCCAGACCCTGCGCGATCTTTCCAGCACCCTGCGTTCCGCGCAGGTTTCCGGTGTGCAGTGGGTCAGCCCCAAGGCAGCCGGCAATCTGGGTGGCACGGGTCTCACCGAAGGCGAGAACAGCAACAACAAGGATGCCGTCGCCCAGTTCCGCAATGATTTCGAGACTCTGAAGGCTCAGCTGGCGCGCATCGATCTTCTGGAGAACGACAAGCTGGACCTCCAGGAAGAGATCGCCGAACTGAAGGAGAAGCTGGCTGAGACCAAGGCCATGTATGAGCAGGACGAGGAAGTTCTGCGCAGCTACTACCGCCAGGGTCTGGGCATGAACTACACCACCACCGACAAGGAACTGAAGACCACCTATGACCAGGTGAAGACGGATCTTTCCGGCAGTGTCTTGAAGACCGAAGCCAAGTACGGCTACGTCGTGGTCAACCTGACCGAGTGCGATGTGATTCCCGAGCTCCGCCTGGCGGTCTATCGCGATGGCAAGTATCTGGCTCTGCTCCGCGTCCTGGCCACCACGCCTTTCAATTCCCTGACCGTTGTCGAAGATGGCAGCATCGCTTCCATCGCCGCCGGTGACACCGTGGTAGTCGGCGGCCGTGCTCTTCAGCCGGCAGAGTTCTAATTTTAGCGGGTAAATTTTAAGGAGAACAATCATGAGCAAAGACGCACTTCCTGAAGTTGAGAAGTTCACCCCCGCCAAGAAGGGTTCCAAGATGGGGCTGGGAGATTTCGCCGTCATTGGCACCGCCGTTCTGCTGGTGGCCACGGTTGCGCTTCAGCTGATTGCCCTCAAGGCTCTCTTCCTCTTCTAAATCGTGAAACAACGTTTCGTCCAATTGGTTCTGCTCCTTGCGCTGGCCATGCTGGCATGGGGAGCGGCTGGATGCGTCGGTATTCAGTCCGATCCAGAAAGCAACCTCCCCAACAACGCTCCGGCCGAGTGGGAGGGGAAGATGCTGGGTGTGCCGCTTTGAAACGCTGAACACTCCGATACAGAAGGAGCTGTTGCAAGACTTCGATGTTTTGCGCAGCTCCTTTTTCGTTTTCCCTTTTCGGCGCTTGCGGGAACGCATGGGATTGCAAAGCAATTCCGCCGATCGCGGGAGCGTAAAAGAAGCAAAATAGGATATATTCAAAAGTCTTTCGGCGGTTTACCGAAGTACCTTGTCTTGCGATTTTGCTTCTTTTGCGCTCCGTTTTTTCTTTTTGCTAGTTTTCCTTCCGTCTTTCTTTTTTTCATCTATGCATCTCATCATTTCCAGTGGAGGAACCGGCGGGCATTTCTATCCGGGATTGTCCATCGCGCGGGAATTCGTCGCCCGGGGCGGGAAAGTGACTTTCCTGGTATCTGGACAGCAGGCAACGGAACAGAAGGCCACGGCAGAGAAATTTGGCTTGGCCGCCCGGGAGATTCCCAGTGTCCGTGCACCGCATTCTCCGCTTGACATCCTGAAATTCCCCTTCCGTTTCTGGGGATGCTGCCGGAAAATCAAGGCGCTCTACCGGGAATTGCAGGGTGACGCCCTGTTGAGCATGGGCTCATTTACTTCCGTGGCGCCTTGCTGGAGCTGGCCGAAGAACGGCAGCCCCCTTTTTCTTCATGAAGGGAATACTTTCATGGGACAGGCCAATCGGCTCTTTGCGGCAAAGGCCACGGCCATTGCTCTGACCCTGCCGCTGGTTCATCCGGAACAGTTGAAGGGAACGCCGTCCAAAATCGCGGGAATGCCCTTGCGAGAGGCGATTCTAGAAGCCGCAGCAAATCCACCTGATGCGTCTGAACGGGCGGCGATTCTTGCCGAATATGGCTTGTCGCCGGAGAAACGCACGCTTCTTGTCTTTGGCGGCAGTCAGGGCGCACGTGCCATTGTCGAGCTGATGACGAAGACAATGCCGTTGCTGTCCGGAAAGGCATCTGAGTTGCAGATGATTATTCTGACGGGAAGTGCTGAGAACGATGCCTTGGAGATAGCCTGCCGCAATGCGGGAATCGCGGCGCGCATTGTGCAGAAGGATTCCGACATCCATCGTTGTTACCAGGCTGCGGATGCAGTGCTTTGCCGGGCAGGTGCCTCAAGCATCTGTGAACTGTCGTTGTTCGGCAAGGCAGCCATGCTGGTGCCGTTGCCGTCCGCCAAGGACAACCACCAGTATTTCAATGCAAAATGCCTGTCTGACGCCGGTGCTGCCAAGCTCCTGGTGCAAGCCGAGATTACACCGCAGAAGTTGTCGGCAATGCTGGAAGACTGGCTGGTGAATCCTGCTTCCTGGGAGGCCATGGGAAAAGCCATCCACCAATTCGCGCGGCCGAATGCCACGAAAGACGTGGTGGATTTGATTCAGGATAATTGTTCAGGAGGGATGCCTTGAACCATGAATGAACACCAATGGCGTCCAGGCTGGCAAGTCCTTCAGGACCGGCCAGCCTGGACGGACAAGTGGAGGAGTGGTGTCCATTTTGGGGGATTGGTGGTTCTGCAATTTCGTTCTGGACAGTAACGATTCAGGAATTTTCAGGGAAATAGTTTTGGACTGGTTTTCCTAGCTTTTCCCAACAGCGCCTTTTGCAGTGAAAGGGATTCATTTTCACATGAACAAGAAGAAGCCCATCCTGGATCTTTCCGAAGAACGCGGAATTCTGGCAGGAGATTCCGCCATGACGGGCTTTCTTCGCTATCTGGAAGCCGAACGTCACTATTCTCGTCACACGATAGAGGGATATTTCCAGGACATCGCGCATTTCCTGATGATTGTTCCATCGGTTGCCGACAAGGATGGCTGCCGGTGGCAGGAGGTAACGGAGCGCGATGCGCGGCATTTCGTGGCGGAACTTTCGTCGTCCGGCGACAAGCCCACTTCAGTCAATCGGAAATTGTCCAGCCTCCGGTCATTCTATCGGTATATGCTGCTGGAGAATCTGGTTGCCGCGAATCCTTTTCACTTGATTCGCGGGTTGAAGAAACCGAAATTGCTTCCCGTGGTGCTGAATGTGGAGGAAGTGGGGCGGTTGCTGGAGACTCCCGAGAAGTACTGGACTGCCCAGGAAAACGCCTCGGGAAAAAAGAGCAACCATGGCAATCCGGAGTTCCTGGGTTTGCGGGACCGGGCGATCCTGGAGGTCATCTATTCCGGCGGTCTTCGCATCTCCGAAGCCATAGGCCTCGATCTCAAGGATATCGACTTCCGCCAGGAGGTTTTCTTGGTACGCGGAAAAGGCAAGAAACAGCGCTTCTGCATGCTGGGACGCCCTGCCATCGAGGCTCTTCGGAAATATCTTGCCTGTCGTGCCGCGGAAGGCCTGGGGGAAGCCACGGATTCCGGGGCGCTTTTTGTGAATATCGCCGGGGAACGGCTGACCACTCGGACCGTCCAGAGGGATTTTGAAAAATACGTCGCCTTTGCAGGACTTCCCTCAGAGGTCACGCCTCACAAGCTACGGCATTCCTTTGCCACGCATCTGCTGGCGGCAGGCGCGGATTTGCGCACGGTCCAGGAGATGCTGGGACATGCCAACCTGGCTACCACGCAGATCTATACCCATCTGGACATCTCGCAGCTGGTGGAAATCTACGCCAAGGCACATCCGGCCCTGATGTGACGAGGGAAGATGTGCATGGAGCACGGCTTTTCATTGGGTGGCCGGGAAACCTTGAACATCAATGCCAATGGGGCTGTTGCGGGAACTATCCCATTTTTTTTAGTAACCAAAGTCCAAGAACAGGGTCGGAGAGTTGAAGCTTGCTGTTGGTGAACAAGAGGAATCCTTTTGTGATCAGTGATTTGCGGGCGGCATTCACGGCTGCTGCGGATCCCAGATGATATTTTTTTAGGTTTTCTGTGTAGTTCAAGTGGTCATTGAGACCATGTGCCACCGCGCTGAGAAGATTTCGCTGCAAGGCGGAGAGGCCGTCGATCTGGGCTTCAAAGAGGTCGTTGTTCTGTTCCAGAAGGACGTCAAGGGCACTGCGGAAATTCTCTTCCGTGACTACATTGCCTTCTGTCTCGCAGTAGATGAGCCAGGAAAGCTGCTGTACATAGGAGGAGTGATTGGATACGCTGTGACAGATTTTCAAGGCAAGCTCTTTGGGGATTGTTATGCCGCAGGACTGGAATTTGTCACAGATGAAGGAAATCCAATACTCTTCGGGAATTGTCTTCAGATAGATGACGTCACCGAATTTGTAGAAGGGTTTAGAAGGCTTGTCCAATAGTTCCTCCATCAGATGATATCGACTGCCAAAAAGACAGTAGGAAGTGTGTTCCTGTTGCTGCCAGATGGAACGGAGGGTCTTCTGAAATGCGAGACTGTCCGTGAAAGAGGCTATTTCCTGAAATTCGTCAAGACAAATGACGATGTCAATGTTCCGGCGGCGGGCAATTTCTTCGGGGAGTTGGAGAACTTTTTCCAGCAGAGCAGGATGTTGGGAAATGTCCAGGTCTGCGTGTATTTCACCGGTGCCTGTGGCGCTGATTTTTATCCCTAAAGTCAGATTCTCAAAGATGGATCGCACATAATGGAGACACTTCTCCAGGCTTCCGCCGACTTGGGTTAGGATGGTGGAGGCGAATTTTTGACAGAACTCTTCACGGCTCCGGCATTGAAACAAATCCAGATAAACGACCAGACGCTCCGGAGTCTCGGATAAGGCTTGCACTTTCTTGACCAACGAGGTCTTGCCGAGACGGCGTGGGGAAATGATGAAAGTGTTAATCCCGTAGGTGAAGTTTTTGAGAAGACGGGCGGTCTCTTCCTGGCGATCAGTGAATTCGTCGCCGGAAACGGGGCGGCCAAAGACAAAGAGTTTTTTCATGGAAGTAGAAAGACTTTCAAGTTTAAAGTGCTCACTTTAAAATAACGCTGTTTAAAAGTAATCTGTTTAATATCGCCGGGGATTCATAAATGTCAAGGTGCATACGCTTTTGTCGCGGAAAAAAGTTGCGTATCTGCCAGTCCGCCTTCAGGCTGGATTGTGTGTGGCGGATAGGTGGCTCGCTGGGAAATTGATTTCCGGGGCTTGCGCTCCGGCACAGGACGAGTACTGCTGGAGGATTGTGATAGATGGTTTTTGCATGGTTTCCCCTATTTGTGGAATCCGGGTTAGGCAAAGCCTTCACCACTATCAATCACTATACACGAACTATGGCCACTATTCACAAACCATCCTACCGCTAACATCAGAGTTCGAAAATCGGAAAATCGGTAGTTGGCGGGGATATTTTGCCTTTGAATAAAGGGAAAATGAGAAAGAGGAATTATCTTAATAAACCGTCCTGTTTTGCGGGATGGACTTTTTCTTTTTTTCTATCTAGGAGCTTGACTATCAAGAACACCGCTCAGCAAACAATTCACAAGTTCGATCCTCCTGATTCCCTCTCTTCCGTGGGCATGACTGTCCCCCGGCACATGGACATTGCGGATGCAGAGCATCCCTTTTGTCTGGAAGGCGGCGGGAAGCTGTCGAAAGTCAGCGTGGAATACGAGACCTACGGCGAACTGGACGAGGCGAAGGACAATGTCATTCTAATTTGCCATGCCCTTTCCGGCGATGCCCACGTGGCGGGCTGGGATGCGACCGCGAAGGATATGCAGAACCGCAAGTGGCGTCTGACCCATCCAGGCTGGTGGGATGCCGTGATTGGTCCTGGCAAGCCCATTGACACCAACCGCTTTTTTGTCATTTGCGCGAATGTCCTGGGCAGTTGCTACGGCACTACGGGGCCGTCGTCCATTGATCCTGCGACGGGAAAGCCCTACGGCCTTCGTTTCCCCATGGTTACCGTCGGCGACTGGGTGGTGATGGAGAAGAAGCTCCTGGAGCATCTGGGCATCGAGCACCTTTACGCCGTCATCGGCGGGTCGCTTGGTGGCCAGCAGGCGTTGGAATGGGCGCTCCGTTATCCACGCTTTGTGGGCAAGTGCATCGTGATGGCCTCAGGACCTAAGCTTCCGGCCCAGGGGCTGGGCTTCAATGCGGTGGCGCGCAATGCCATCATGCGGGATGAGAATTTCGCCAATGGCGACTACTACGGCAACAAGAAAGGGCCTGCCAATGGCCTGGCCGTGGCGCGAATGCTGGCGCACATCACCTATCTCTCCGGCAAGGGGATGGACTTCAAGTTCGGTCGAAAACGCCTTGGGCAGGATGAACGCGGAAGCCAGGGCTTTGACGCGGAGTTCTCCGTGGAGAGCTACCTGAACCACCAGAGCAAGTCTTTCGTGGAGCGTTTTGATGCGGACAGCTACCTCTACATTACCCGCGCCATGGACTACTACGATGCGGCCGCGGCATGGGGCGATGGCGATTTGCGCAAGGCCTGCCGTCGTCTGCATGCCGAGCTGATGGTGGTCTCCTTCTCTTCCGACTGGCTCTATCCGCCTGCGGAGGCCCGGGAGTTCGTCAATGCCTTCCTGGCGGAAGGCAAGCCCGTGACCTACGTGGAAATCAAGAGCGAGTCCGGTCATGACGCCTTTCTGGTGGACACGGTTCCTGTGGGACGGCTCCTGCGCGCCTATCTGCTGGCGCCTGGCATCAACCGACGTTCCGGCGCCATCAAATGAACGACATTTCGCGAAACATCATCTGGATCATTGCCGGCGAGACCTCGGGGGACGGCTATGGCGCCGCCGTGGCTATGGAACTGCGCCGGCTGGATCCATCGGTGGTGGTTCGCGGAATGGGCGGGGACCGGATGCGCGAGGCGGGGGTGGATACCTTCGTGGATTCTTCAGACCTGGACATCATCGGTCTGGTGGAGTGCCTGAAGAAGCTTTTCTTCTTTATCCGCCTGCTGAAACGTGTTGAGCGTCTGGCGGCATCGGAACGTCCGGCCACGGTGGTCCTCATTGACTACCCGGGTTTCAATCTCCAGCTGGCGAAGCGCCTTCACAAACTTGGCATTCGCGTGGTGTGGTATGTGAGCCCGCAGGTCTGGGCCTGGAAGAAGGGGCGAATCTGGAAGCTGGCGAAATACTGCGACCGGATGCTGTGCATCTTTCCCTTCGAACCCGCCTGCTATGCGCCGACGACGCTCCGGGCGGAGTTCGTCGGCCATCCGCTTTTCAGCATCCTTCGGCCCTGGCGCGAGGCGATGATAGAGCGGCGGGACGACCTGGTTCTTCTTCTGCCGGGTTCTCGCCGCCAGGAATTGCGGCAGCTGTTGCCGGATTTCGTTCAGGCAGCGGTGATTCTGCATCGGGTGCATCCGGAACTGCGATTCCATTTCGCGCTGCCCCGCCCCGCCATTCTGGACTATGCCAGAAGCATTTTGGCGCAGATGGAGCTTCCGCCGGATGCGCCGGAGTTCCAGTGGTCCTGCGGAGATACGCGGCAGCGGATGCGCGAGGGCGTTTGCGCCATTGCGGCCAGCGGCACGGTGACGGTGGAGTCCGCCATGCTGGGGCTTCCCGTGGTGGTCGCCTACCGAACCAATCCGGTGACTTGGTGGGCGGCCAAGCGTGTGGTGAAGCTTACGACCATCACTATCGCCAACCTGGTCTGCGAAAAGATGGTCTTCGAAGAACGTCTTCAGGATGAGTGCACGGGGCGGAATCTGGCGGAATGCGCGGAGAAGCTCCTTCCAGGCGGGAGTCGCCGTCAGGAGGTCCTGAAGGACATGGCGGATTTCACGAATCGTCTAGGCGCTGCGGGAGAAGTTTCTTGCAATGTGGCCCGGATTGTCCTGGATCCCTCCTGAAGAAGGGAAGACAGCGGGGGAAGGGCGGAAGTTTTTCCAGCAGAACTTGTACATTGATTAAAAGGGACGCCTTGAACCACGAATGAACATGAATGGATACCAATGGCGTCCAGGCTGGCGGGCATGGAGGACCGTCGTTTTTCTTTTTTTCGTCAGCCGGAAAGGCGCCTGGCTTTCCGGGTGGATGAAAACAGGCGCTTCTGCAGCGTCACCAGCCTGGACGGACAAGTGGATGATTGGTGTGCATTGGCGGTTCTGCAATCCTATTTTGAGTAGTAACCAGACCTTTTTGTTATGAAGACAGGTGTCACCATGTTGGCCAGCGGAAGCAACGGGAATTGCATTGCGGTTTCCGCCGAAGGCCATACGATTCTCATTGACTGCGGAATCAGTTTGCGGATGCTTCGCAACCGTATGAAGGAGACTGGCATTGACGAGGGATCCGTTCGTGCGATCCTCGTGACGCACCGTCACGAGGACCATGTCAAAGGGCTGGACAAGGTGACTGAGCATTTTGCGGTGCCGGTCTTTGCACCCGTGGAGGCAGCGGATGACCTGAGGCGGAAATTTCCGAGCATGATGCCGGCGACCATGCTGGAAGTGGGGGCGACTTTTACTCTCTCGGGCTTCCAGGTCACCTCCTTTCCCGTGGAACACGATGTCCAGACAGTCGGATATACCCTGGCGCGGGAATCCTCCAAGATCGGCGTGGCAACGGACATGGGGCGGGCGACGATTCCGGCGGAGTTCCATCTGCGGGATTGCAATACGCTGGTGCTGGAAAGCAACTACGATGTGAATATGCTGGTGTGTTCTACGCGTAGGTGGGCTTTGAAACAGCGGATTTGCAACGGCAAGGGCCATCTCTCCAATGTGCAGAACACGGAGATGCTTCCCAAACTGCTGACGCCGAATACCCGCAATCTTATCCTGGCCCACGTAAGCCACGATTGCAACAAATACGAAATCGCGTTGGAGCAGGCGCGGAATACCTTGACTTGCCTGCAGCGGCAGGACCTGTTCCTGGATTGCGGGCGGCGTGAAGGCGCGATTCCCACGGTCTGGTGCTGAGCATGGATTCAATACAGACATTTTCCTTTCCCTGCCCGGACGAGGCGCAGGAAATCATCCGGACTTTGCAGACGGCGGGATACCAGGCGGTCTTCGCCGGCGGTTGCGTGAGGGATTCGTTGCTGGGGGCGAAGCCCCATGACTGGGACATCGCCACCAGCGCCCGTCCCGAAGAGGTCGAGGCGGTCTTCCAAAAGACATTTCCCGTGGGGCGACAATTCGGCATCGTGTTGGTGGTCGGCAGCCAGGGGACGCCATACGAGGTGGCTTCTTTCCGGGGCGAGAGCACCTATACGGACGGGCGGCATCCGGACGGAATTCGCTTCGTGGCCATGGAGGAGGATGTGAAACGACGCGATTTCACGGTGAATGCGTTGCTTTTCGATCCCGTTGCCGGGAAGTTGTTGGATTTCGTGGGCGGCGAGGCGGATTTGCATGCGGGCATTCTCCGCGCGGTGGGGGAGCCCGCCTTGCGCTTCCAGGAGGACCGGTTACGGATTCTGCGGGCGGTCCGTTTTGCCGCAAATCTGGGATTCACGCTGGAAGGCGATACTTGGAAGGCGGTTTGCCAGCATGCGTCCGCGGTGAAGAATTGCGTCTCCTGGGAACGGATTCGCGAGGAGCTGGAGAAGATGCTGATCAAAGGCGCATCGCGGCCGGCCTTTGAAATGTTGGAGAAGTGCGGTCTGCTGGAGGAACTTCTGCCGGAAGTGTCGGCGGAACGCGGAGTGGAACAGCCGCCGCAGTTCCATCCCGAAGGAGATGTCTGGCAGCATCAGCTGAAATTGCTGGGATTTCTGGATGAGACAATTCGTGGAATCCAGTCAGCAGGGGGATTGCTGCCAGAAGGGGCCACGTGTCCATGGGAGGAGTGCTTTTCGGCGGATGGCGTCTTGCAGCGGGTTTCCGAGGCGGAAATCCGTTGGCTGTGCTGGGCGGCGTTGCTGCATGACATCGGCAAGCCGCCGACTTTTGTCCAGGCCGAGGATCGGATCCGATTCAATGGGCATGACGTGGTCGGGGCGGACATGGCATCGGCGGTATTGCAACGCCTGCGCCATTCTTCGGAGACGGTGGACAATGTTTCCTATCTGGTGCGACAGCACATGGCGGTGATTCAGCTGCCCCAGGCACGGTTGGCGCGTATGCGGAGATATCTTCAGCATCAGCGTTTCCCGTTGCTATTGGAATTACTGCGCCTGGATACCTTGTCATCGTTCGGAGACTTGACCTTGCATGGACAGATGGTGAAGCTGTGGCAGGAAGAGGCAGCCAGGCCGCATCCGGCGCAGCCCACCATCAATGGCCGGGACCTGCTGGCGCGCGGGGTGCTTGCCGGACCGAAAATGGGGCGGCTTTTGCAGGAATGCGCAGACTACGAACTGGAGCATCCGTTCCTGAACCGGGAGGATGCCCTGAAATGGCTGGATCGGTTTTTGGCCGTCAAGCATTCCGTGGCACGAAGAGTGTGATGTCGGAAATGTCCGGGAAATGGCAAAACTATACAAAATGCGTATGTGTTTTTACTTGTTTGTATGGTATGTGCCGAAGTTGTTCAAAAAAGTCATAGTTTCCTAAAAGACGGTATGTTGTGAAGAAATATCATTTACTGAAAGTATTTGATTTTTGCGAAAAAACAATTAAATTATGGAAAACTCCCGGAATCTTCGGGAGAATCTGATTTTTTATTGGGAAACATAGGAAAAGTTTTCTGGGAAAAGTTTCCAGTCGTGTTGCATGATGTTGAAGCAATCTTGGGAAAACGGAGTAACTTACGGAGACAAAAGAATGCCTTCTGCAAAGAAAGAAAATGTCGAGAAGAAGCCTGTAAAGAAGAGTACTGCCAAAAAGAGCAACCCGCGTGCGGGGCAGCCTCGTGGACATCGCGTGTCGCTTACCTATTTGAACGAACCCGGCAAGCAGGTCTTTGTCGCGGGATCCTTCAATGACTGGGATCCCACTGCCCGTCAGCTGGTGGATGCCAAAGGCAACGGCGAGTATTTCGTGCGGTTCCTGCTGAAGAAGGGCGTCTACCAATACAAGCTGATTGTGGACGGACAGTGGATCCTGGATCCCGAGAATCCCAGGACCGTGGCCAACGACCTGGGTGGTTTCAACAATGTTCTGGAAGTCGCCCCGGACGAAGACTAGTTTCACACGGTCGTCGTCTGCCGGTTGCGCATTCTACTTCAGAGTTAGGAGAAGAGAAGAATAATGTCGAAAGAAGAGAAGCCAAGGTTCGTTCCGTTGAAAAGCACGGAAGAGCTGATGGATACAAAATCCGATGTGCAGATTCTGCACCGCGAGGACGTCAGTCCGGATTGTCCGAAGATCTTGGTCGTGACTCCGGAGATCACCTATTTGCCCGAACGGATTCTAAGCAGTGGCTATGGCACAAATGATCATAGCGACCTGACCAACCAGAATGTCTCCTATTCCTCCAAGGCCGGTGGTCTGGCGGATGTCTCCGCCTCGCTGGTTTCCGCCTTGTATGACATGGGTGCGGATGTGCATGTGGCGCTGCCGTTCTATCGGCGGCTCTACCATATCGACCCGGAAAAGATGGACCACTACGAGAAGCGCCGTCTTGAGCTGGCGAACGCGGTCCCGGAGGAGCGGGTCCATTTTGCGCAGGACTACATCTTCAATTACCGGGAACGTGTCTATTCCGCCGATCCGGAGCGTTCCGTGCACATCAGCCTGGCCTTCCAGCGCGAAGTCATCAACCATACCATCCCCGAACTGCAGCCGGATCTGATTCATTGCAACGACTGGATGACGGGACTGCTTCCCGCCTTTGCCCGCCGGATGCGCATTCCCAGCCTCTTTACAGTTCATAACATCCATACGCAGAAGACAACCATGGAGCAGATTGAGAATGCCGGCATTGACGCCGCGTTCTTCTGGCATAACCTCTACTTCGAGCGCCCGCCATGGTCCTACGAGGAAAGCCGTTCCTGCAACCGGGTGGACTTCCTGACTTCCGGCATTTTTGCCTCGCACTTCATCAATACCGTCTCCCCTACGTTCTTGAAGGAGATCGTAGAGGGACGTCATGGCTTTGTTCCGGGCTACATCCAGCAGGAGATCTCCAACAAATTCCATGCCGGAGTGGCATCGGGCATTTTGAATGCGCCAGACCATGACGATGATCCCGCAGTGGATTCCGCGCTGAGCATCCACTATACGGCGGAGAACCATGTCGAGGCCAAGCGCAAGATCAAGGTGGAGTTCCAGGAAAAGGTCGGTCTGCAGGTCAATCCCGATGCACCGCTCTTCTTCTGGCCGAGCCGCCTGGATCCCGTCCAAAAGGGGCCCCAGCTCTTGTCGTCCATCCTTTACAATGTCATCCACAGGTACTGGGATCAGCAAATCCAGTTCGCTTTTGTGGCAGACGGTCCTTACCAGCACGTTTTCCGCTCCATTTCGGACCAGCACCAGTTCCATAATCTGGTGGCGGTGCTTTCCTTTGACAAGAATCTTTCCAAGCAAGGCTATGCGGCTTCGGATTTCATCCTGATGCCCTCCAGCTACGAACCCTGCGGCCTGCCTCAAATGACGGCGCCGATCTACGGAAGCCTCCCCTTGGTGCATGACACGGGCGGTCTCCACGATACGGTTACCGATCTGGATGTGAATGCGCATACGGGAAATGGCTTCATTTTCAAAGACTTCGATGCCAGCGGCCTGGCATGGGCCATTGACCAGGCCATGAATTTCTGGAAGCAGCCTGCGGAGGTCCGGGCGCGGGAAATTGCGCGTGTCATGCGGGAAAGCAAGAAGCGCTTCAACCATCAGCAGACCGCTCAGGCATACATTGATCTTTACGAAAAGATGCTCCATCGTAAGCTGGTGGAGTGGAACCAGGGCTAATTCAAACTTAATCATGTCCGCGGTCTCTGCATCCAGCAAACGTCTTCCGAAGAAAAGCTCTTCCCGTAAGCGCACTCCGAAGAAAGTTGTGGCGCTGCCGAAACTTTTCCGGGATACCTGGCTGATGCCTTTCCTGGACGTCTACCGGAAGCGGCAGGAGTTTGTTGCCCGGCGGCGCCGGGAGTTCCTAGGAAGTCCAGCCGGGAGGCTTGCGGAAAAGGCCGACTGGCATTTGCGATACGGCCTTCAGCGCCAGGAAGACGGCAATTGGCTTTTTCGGGAATGGCTGCCGGGTGTCACTGCCGCCTGCCTGCTGGGGGAGTTCAATCGATGGGAGGCATCGCCTTGGTTTGAGCTCCATCCAGTGGAAGGGACGGAGGATTGGGAGGCGGTTATCCCCGGAACGCTGATTTCCCACGGCCAGGCCTTCCAGCTTTATGTGGAATGGCCCGGCGGAAGCGGCTGGCGGCTGCCGACGGCCACGCGGTGCATTCGGCGGGAAACGCAGGCGGACGGCCATGTGCTGTTCAATGCCGTGGCTTGGGCGCCGGAAACGGAATATGTCTGGAAGCATGACGACTTCCGGCCTTCGCGCCAGGCGCTGATTTACGAGGCGCACGTGGGCATCGCCCAGAGTGAACCGCGCGTGGGGACCTGGCGGGAGTTCGCCGACAATGTTTTGCCCCGAATTGCCAAAGATGGCTACACCTGCGTGCAGTTGATGGCTGTGGCGGAGCATCCTTACTATGCCTCCTTCGGATATCATGTCTCGAATTATTACACGCCGGCTGACAATTTCGGTTCGCCCGATGACCTGAAATATCTGGTCGATACCGCGCACGGTTTGGGGCTGCGGGTGATCATGGACCTTGTACACTCCCATTCGGTGAAGAATGAACTGGAAGGGCTGGGAAATTTCGCGGGGCATCGCGAGCAGTTCTTCCATGCGGGCGAAAAAGGCGAGCATCCCGCCTGGAACTCCTACTGTTTCGATTACAGCAAGCCGCAAGTGCTGCGCTTCCTGCTCTCCAACTGCCGCTTTTGGCTGGAGGAATATCATTTTGACGGTTTCCGCTTCGATGGCGTCACCAGCATGCTTTATTTCGATCACGGTCTGGACCATGCCTTCACGAGTTATGACGACTACTTCGGTCCCAACGTGGACTGGGATTCTGTCGCCTACCTGACATTGGCCAACGAGTTGTGCCACAGCCTTGGAAAAGAGGTCTGGACCATCGCCGAGGATGTGTCGGGGATGCCGGGGTTGGGCATGGCTGTGGGCGACGGCGGAATGGGCTTTGATTTCCGTCTGGCCATGGGCGTCACGGATTTCTGGTTCAAGCTCCTGGATCGTCTCGATGAGTTTTGGGATATTGGCGGATTGTGGTACGAACTGACCAACCGCCGGCAGGATGAAAAGACAATTTCCTATGTGGAATGCCATGACCAGGCGCTGGTGGGCGGACAGACCTTCCTCTTCCGATGCCTGGGCAGCGCCATGTACGATTCCATGGACGTGAATAGCCGGAGCCTCTTGGTTGACCGGGGGATTGCGCTGCACAAGATGGCGCGTCTTGCTACTGCGGCCTCAGCAGGGCAGGGCTATCTGAATTTCATCGGAAACGAGTTCGGGCATCCCGAATGGCTGGATTTCCCGCGCATCGGAAACGGCTGGTCGTACGACCATGCGCGGCGTCGATGGGATCTCTGCGATGCGCCCCAGCTGCGCTATCAGTATCTCAATGCCTTTGATCAGGCGATGATGGCATTGCTGAAGTCGGTCCCTGATTTCTATGAGCATCCGGCGGAATATCGGCTGGTGGACAATGATCGGCATCTGATCGTCTTTGAGCGCGCGGGGCTGCTTTTCGCCTGCAACTTCCATCCCACGGAGTGTTATGTGGCTTGTGAATTGCCCTGCGAGGGCCATGAATACGCTTTGGTGCTGGATTCCGATGCCGACGAGTTCAATGGCTTTGGACGCGTGGAACCTGGACAGCACTTCTTCAATCTCTCAAACGAGGGGGAATATCGCCGAATTTCCGTCTATCTTCCCAACCGCACCGCGCTGGTGCTGAAGAAGGTGAACTGATATCCAGAAATTCAAAAGGGGGCGGCCCTTTGCCTGCCTGCGCCGCGTTATATTATCTGAAAAGACCCCTGTTCATTGGGGGACTATGTACTTAAATTGCCGTTTCATGGATTGACGGCGGGTCTTGTCCCGCCTCGCCGAGGCGCAAGCCGGGGGAACTGTCGATCCTGAACACGCAGGCAATTTCAGTATGTAATAATTCCCAATTCATTGAGGACAATTCCCTTGCGACTTCCCCTGGACATCTTCCTTGCCCTGCGTTATCTCCGTCCGCGCAGGACATTTGTTTCCGTCATCAGTCTGCTTTCCGTGCTGGGACCGCTGCTGGGCGTGGCGATTCTGCTCATCGTCAGTGGCGTGATGGCGGGCTTCGACAAGAACATTCGTGACGGCATCATGGATATGTCAGCGCATCTGACGGTCTATCCCATGAACGAGAAGGGCTATTTTGCCGAGCCGGAGTCCCTCTTGGAGAAGTTGACCGCCGAGGGAGTCGACTACGGCGCCCGGGGGACGCCGGTCATTGAGGGCACCGCGCTGGTGCAGTTGCGGGACACCGTCTATCCCGTCGTGGTGCGCGGCATTCTTCCGGAAACCGACGGCAATGTGACCAAGCTCCAGCGGAATTTCACGAATCGTGGCCATGTGCTGAAGGAGGGCGAAATCGCCATCGGCGAGCGGATGGGCTTCCGGTTGGGCCTGCATCAGGGAAGCGAACTGCTGATTCATTCTCCTGCCCGCCTGACCAAGAACATCCAGTGGAAGGAAGACGGCAAGGTGGATATTCAGGAGCCGGACGAACTCTATCTCCCGGAGGCCTGCCGCATTGCCTCCTTCTTCAACATGGGCGTCAGCGACTATGATGACAATGTCATCGTGCTCCATCTGGATCAGGCCGCGGATCTCTTCGGGCTGGATTGGGGGTGCGCCACTTCCATTCAGCTGGCGGTGGACGAGCCGCTGAAGGTGGGCTTCCTGGCGCAGGAACTTCGCGTACGGCATCCGGAATGCCAGTTCGTGACCTGGCAGGAGCAGAATGCGTTGCTTTTCGATACTCTCCAGAGCGAGAAGAACCTGATGACCTTTCTCATGGCCTTTATCGTCCTGGTGGCCTCCTTCGCCATCGCGGCTACGCTGATTACCGTGGTGGTCCAGAAGACCCGGGAAATTGGTATCCTGAAGGCCGTTGGCGTATCCTCCTGGACAGTGGGACGCATCTTCCTCTTCCAAGGATTCCTCATCGGCTTCACGGGCACCACGCTGGGCACCATTGCGGGACTGCTTGTGCTGAAATACCGCGACGCCATCGCGGCGTTGCTTTCCAAGATCATGGGCGTGGAGGTCTTCCCGGCGGAACTCTATCACCTGACCTCTATTCCCGCCCTCACCACCGCAAATGACCTGATCAGGATCGTGGTGATGTCCTTGGTGATCTGCGTGGGCGCCGCGTTGATTCCCGCCCTGTATGCGTCGGCGTTCTCGCCGTCCAAGTCCCTGAAGTCGGAGAATGGCTGATGTCTGACAAAAATCCAATGCTTTATCGTCTGCAAGGCGTCTCCCGGGATTTCCGGCTGGACAAGGGCGTCGTTCATGTGCTTTCCGGATTGAATCTGGAGATTCCCGAAGGGTGCTGGTGTGCGCTGGTAGGCCGCAGCGGCTCCGGAAAGACCACGCTGTTGCAGTTGCTGGGCTGTCTGGATCGGCCCACTGGCGGTACGATTCTTTATCGCGGGGAAGACCTGGGGCGGATGTCCTCCAGCCGTCTGACCGCCCTTCGCCGCCGAGAGTTCGGCTTTGTCTTCCAGAGCTACCATCTTCTGCCGGAATTGACCGCTTGGGAGAACGCCGCGTTGCCGGCATTGGGGTGGTTCGAGAATCGCCAGGAGGCTTACGATCGCGCACGCAAGATGCTGGTGGAGTTCGGGCTGGAGGCGCGGCTGAACCACCGTCCGCCGGAACTTTCCGGCGGCGAACAGCAACGCGTGGCCATCGCCCGTGCGCTGATTCACAACCCCGCCGTCATCTTGGCGGACGAACCCACGGGAAATCTGGACGAGGCCTCCGCCAAGGTGGTCGTGGGGATCTTCCAGCGTTTGCACAAGGAACAGGGAAAGACCATCGTCATGGTCACTCATGATCCCGATATCGCAGCCATGGCCGAAATTCGCCACCGGCTGTAAAATAATCAAAAAAAAGACCGCCAGAATCTGGCGGTCTTTGAAAGTGGAGCGGGTGATGGGAATCGGACCCACGTGGTCGGCTTGGAGGGCCGAAGCATTACCATTATGCTACACCCGCATATTGATTTTGGAGAACGAGCATACTATATCGCGAAAATGAAAATTTTCCAGCGATTCAGAAGAGGAAATCCGTATTTCTAGGAAGAATCCAGTCGATCGGTGGCGCGCCTTTTTCCTGCAGGAGACGATTTACGGTGGAAAAGGGCTTTGAGCCGAAGAATCCCCGATAAGCGGAGAGGGGCGAGGGATGGACGGATGTCACCACCACATGGCGGGATTCGTCAATCAGCGGACGTTTTTCCTGTGCGGGTTTTCCCCATAGAATGAAAGCGACGGTGCGGGGAAGGGCATTGCAGGCGCGCAGGATGCTGTCAGTCAGCTTCTGCCAGCCCAGCCGATGATGGGACATGGGCTTTCCGGCCTCCACGCTCAAGACGGTGTTCAGAAGAAGAACGCCACGTTTGGCCCAGGGGCGCAGGTCCGGTGAGGGCATTTCTTCGCCCAAGTCATCCATGTATTCCTTCAGGATGTTTCGCAGGGAAGGCGGCTGTGGCGTTCCATGGGGGACGGCGAAGGCCAGGCCCATGGCCTGGTCGGGTTCATGGTAGGGGTCCTGTCCCAAGATGACCGCCCGGACTTTCGAGGGCGGAGTTTCGCGAAGTGCGGTGAAGAGACAACCTTCCGGCGGATAGACGACGCGCCCATTCTCCCGCATGGAGGAGACGGTTTCCAATGGCGTCAAATCTGGCGGTTCGGGCAGGATGCGTAACCACTCTTCGGGGAATGTCTCGGAGGTCGCCATGGACATTACATGAGCCTCTGGAGGATGTATTCCCTGCGGTTGGGCGGGTTCTTGTCGCCCATGAGGAAATTGACGAAGGAGTCCAGCTTCCGGGCGTTTTCGATGGTGACCAGCTGGAGGCGGATGTCATTTCCCTTGATGAATTGTCCGAACTCCTGGGGGCTGATTTCACCGAGACCCTTGAAGCGGGTGATTTCCACGTCGCGGCCGATTTGTTTGGCGGCTGCGTCCCGTTCCGCTTCGGAGTAGCAATAGATGGGCTTGTGGGTCTTGCTGCGGACGCGGAAGAGAGGCGTGTCCAGGATGTAAAGATGTTCTGCGGAGAGCAGCTGCGGGAAGAAGCGCAGGAAGAATACGATGAGGAGGTCGCGGATATGGTAGCCGTCGGGATCCGCATCGGTGGCGATGACGACTTTGGCATAGCGCAGGTTCTCCATGGTGTCTTCGGTGCCTAGTGCGCGCATCACGCCGTAGAGTTCTTCGTTCTTGTAGAGGACTTCGCGGGTGGCGTTGCAGCAGTTGAAGACCTTTCCGCGCAGGGCGAAGACGGCTTGGTTCAGGGCGTCGCGGTTCTGGACCACGGAGCCGGCTGCGGAGTCTCCCTCGGTGAGGAAAATCATGGAGTTCTGGCAGAGGGCCTTCTCCTCGGGCTTCTTGCGGGAGTCGGTCTCGTTCAGATGGAATTTGCAATCCCGGAGTTTCAGGATCTTCAAGGCGGATTTGGCCGCCAGTTCCTTTGCGCCCTTGCGGATGTTCTGGATCTGCTTGCGGAGGTTCGCATTCTTATCCAGTTTGTCGAAGATGCTGGCCTTGATGTCGGGGTGCTTGAAAAGATACTGTACCACGGCGGCCTTGATTTCATTTACCAGCGGCGTGCGGATTTCGGGATTGTAGAGCTTGTGTTTGGTCTGTGACTCGAAGACGGGTTCCTGGAGCTTGATGGCGATGGCGCCGAAAAGTCCCGCGCGGATGTCCTCCGCGTCGTACGGCTTGTCCTTGGGGGTCAGTTCGTTGACGCCTTTGACGATGCCCTCTTTGAAGGCTGCCAGATGGGTTCCGCCGTCGTTGGTGAACTGGGTGTTTGCGAAGGAGTAGTAGTTTTCGTTGGCGGAATTGACGTGGCAGAAGGCGAACTCCAGAGTTTCCGTGCGGTAGTGGATGACCTCGTAGAGCGCCTCGGAGTCCATCTTGCTTTCCAGCAGATCCAGCATTCCCCTTCGGGAGAAGAACTTCTGGCCGTTGAGCTCCAGGGAGAGCCCGGCGTTGGTCCAGGCATAGTGCTGCAGGCGGCGTTCCAGGAATTTCTTCTCGATATGGAACTCGCCGAAGACCTGGGTGGATGGCAGGAAGCGGATGAGGGTGCCGTTGGGTTCCCCCGTGTCGCCGCTTTCCTCCCGCACGAACTTTCCCTCCTGGAAGAAGACGCTGGCGTACTTTCCGTTGCGGTAGCTGGTGGCGGAAAAATCCTGGGAGAGGAAATTGACGGCCTTGAGGCCTACGCCGTTCATGCCGATGGAGGCGGAGAAAGCCTTGGGTTTGCCGTCGGCGCCCTTGGCGAATTTTCCGCCGGTGTTCTTCTTGGAGACACAGTCCTTCAGTTTCTCCAGCGGGATGCCGCGCCCGAAGTCCCGGACGGTGATGGACTTGTCCGGGGCCAGGGTGACCAGCACCTTGCGGCCGTTGCCCATGATGTATTCGTCGATGGAGTTGTCTACCACTTCCTTGAAGAGGACGTAGACGCCGTCTTCGGTGTGGTCGCCATTGCCCAATGCGCCGATGTACATTCCGGGGCGCTCCCGCATGTGCGTCACGTCGTCCAGGCTCTGGATGGAGTCGGCCTCGTAATCGGCCGGGGCTGTTGCGGAAGTGGCTGCCGCTGCGCTTTCGGAAAATAGGATGTTATCTTCTGTTTCGGACATGAATCAGGCCCGGCGGAGTGCTGCCGGGTGTCGGGACGGTTTCTGTTTCAGGGTGAACTACTTCTTCTTGCCGCGCTTGCTTCCGGAGCCGCTGTTCTTGGCGGGGTGGTAGCTCATGCTGCCGGAGGAAGAAGAACGGCGGCGTTTCTTGGTGGGCATGCCTTCGTCGTCAAGAGGCTCGTCGTCATCGTCGTTGAGCTCATCGAGGATATCGGGCTCCATTTCGTCGTCATCATCGTTCCAGTTGTCTTCTTCTTCGGCAGCGTATTCGCTGTCCATCTCCTGGAATTCGTCATCATCGACTTCGTTGTCGAAGTCGTCCTGGAGCGAGGAGGCCATGACGAGCTGACCGCATTCGGGGCAGTATCCGTCTTCCTTTTCCACGTCGGCAACCTTGACTTTGCATTCGCAATGGGGGCATTTGATCATTTCGACAGCCATAGGTGACTCCTTTGTTTTTTGTGGGGGAAAAAAGGTTGAAAGTTGGGATTGGCGCGTAATTTACACGCCTTTGGAAAAATGTTTTGTGTTTTTTTAACCTTTGCGTGGCAGAAGGTCAGGTTACTCCGTCTTGTCGCCTTTCGCGTTCTTCTGGTGGATTGCCCAAAGGAACTCCGCGTTGGTATTGAATTTCCGGATGTTGAGGAGCAGGCGTTCCATGGCGTTGGCGGGATCGCCGATGGAGCAGAGGCCCTTCCGCAGGGACCACATGAGTTCCAGTTCGTCGGGATGGACGATGAGTTCCTCGCGGCGGGTGCCGGATTTGGTGATGTCGATGGCGGGGAAGATACGGCGGTCGGCCAGGTCGCGGTTCAGGTGGAGCTCCATGTTGCCGGTGCCCTTGAACTCTTCGAAGATGAGCTCGTCCATGCGGCTGCCGGTGTCGATGAGTGCGGTGGCCAGGATGGTGAGGGAGCCGCCGCCTTCGATGTTACGGGCGGAGCCGAAGAAGCGCTTTGGCTTGTGGAGGGCATTGGCGTCCAGACCGCCGGAGAGGATTCTTCCGGATTTGGGCGCCAGGGTGTTGTAGGCACGGGCCAGACGGGTGATGGAATCCAGCAGGATGACCACGTGCTTGCCGTTTTCCACCAGGCGCTTGGCGCGTTCTGAGACGAGTTCGGAGAGTGCCACGTGGTGTTCTGGGGGTTCGTCGAAGGTGGAGGCGACAATCTCTGCGTCCACCAGGCGCTTCATGTCGGTGACTTCCTCGGGGCGTTCGTCAATGAGGAGGACAATGAGGGTGATGTCGTCGTTGTTGGCTAGGATGGAGTTGGCCAGCTTCTGGAGGATGACGGTCTTTCCCGTGCGGGGCTGCGCGACGATGAGGCCGCGCTGGCCGCGCCCGATGGGTGTGACCAGGTCGGCGACGCGCATGGAGAGCTCCTCCTTGTCCCGTTCCATCATGATTCGCTGGGTGGGGTAGAAGGGCGTCAGGCTCTCGAAGGCGTGCAGGCCGTGGCGCTTGGCGGGCGGAATGCCGTTGACGGCCAGGATTTTCACCATGGCGCTACGGGGATCGTTGGCACGGGGATGCTTGATGCTGCCCAGTACGCAGTCGCCGACGCGGAGGCCATAGCGCTTGATGTAGACGGGCGTCAGGTAGATGTCCTCGGGGGATTCCTGGTAGTTCAAGTCGGCGGAGCGCAGATAGCCATAGCCGTCGCGGGCGATTTCCAGGACGCCTTCGCCGTAGGTGGTCTGGTCGTCGTTGCCTGTGCGGTCGGCATTGGCCTCGATGATCTTGTCCACCAGCGCACCGGCGGTGTATTCGTCCTGGAGGGAGATTCCCAGTTCCTTGCCGAGAGTGGCCAGGATTTCAATGTCCATTCCCAGGAGATGGGCGCGATGAAGCCGCGGGCGGGAGAAGACCTTTGTGGCCTGGGGTTCGATGTAGGCGGGTTCGATGATCTCGTCGTCGAACTCTTCGGAGAAGAGCGCGGCGTCTTCGTCCCGGACGAATTTCGGCGCCTTGGGGCCCTTGCCTTTCTTCTTGCCGTTGGCGGGCGGCTGGGGAATGGCGTCCTTCTGCTCCTTGTATTCTTTTTGGCGCGTGGATTCCGCCGGGATGCGGATCTTTTCGGCCTTGGCGGTAGTGCGCTTGGGCGGCGGCAGGGAGACCGGCGAGGCGGAGACCCCGCCTTTGGAGAGGGTGACCAGGCCAGTTCCCAAGTTGGGGATCAGGGTGCTGAAGAGCGGCGTCTCCGTGGGTGCGGAGAAGTCATTCTGTTGGGCTTCCTGGGCCGTGTCCTCCTCTTCGGGAATGGGGTCGTCCGGAGAGAAAGTGTAGCTCTGGGGCTCGTCTGCCGAAGGTTTTTCGGAATCTTTTGCCATAGTGAATTGCTTGAAGAATTTCAGGAGTGAAGAAAAAAGAGGTTACCGGGAACGTAGCTTCTGCAGAAGAACAACGCATTTTTCGTGGAGTTCCTCCAGGGAGCCCGTGGTCTCGACGACGTAGTCCGCACGGTCGCGTTTCTCGTCCAGGGAGAGCTGCGAGGCCAGCCGGCGTTGGATTTCTCCGTCGTCCCACCCGCGTTTTCGCAGGCGTTCAAGCTGCATTTCCGGGGTGCACCAGACTGCGATGACTTTTGTGTCTGGGATGATCCAACCCGTTTCATACCAGAGGGGTATGGCCGCGAAGAATGGCTCTGGCGCCGCTTCCGCGTCCAGTCGCGCCAGTTCCGCGCGGATTTTTGGATGCAGGAAGTCGTCAAGCCAGGCGAGTTCTTCCGGGTGTCCGAAGACGCGCCGTCCCAGCTCCGGGCGGTTCAGGGCGCCGTCCGGCAGGCTGAGGTCGGCGCCGAAGTGCCGGAGGATGGCCTGCAAGGTTTCTGTTCCGGGGGCATAGAGGCCATGGGCAATGTCATCGGCATCTGCGCAGTGTGCGCCCAATGCACGGAAATTTGCCAGGACGGCGCTTTTTCCGCAACCGATTCCGCCGGTAATGACAATCATAGATGGAGTTCCTTTAGGATTTCATCGTGGATGCGTCCTGCCACATCGCCTGAGAAGTCGTTTACGGGGATGGTGATGGCGCCTGGATGCTGATGGCGGAACCAGGTAAGCTGTCGCCGGGCGTACTGGATGGTCCGGTTGGCGAGGAGCTCCTGCAGGGCCTCCTGTCCTCCCGGTTCTCCTTGACGCAGAAATTCCGCGATGTCCCGGTAGCCTAGCGCCTGCCAGGCGGTAGGGGTGTTCGCCAGGCCTTGGGCCAGTGCCTGACGGCATTCCTCTACCCAGCCTTCTTCCAGCATTTTCTTGGTTCGCAGGCGGATGCGTTCTTTCAACAAGGTGAAGTCCGGCAGAATGCAGAATTGCCGGAAGCCTGGCGCAGGAACGGCATTCTTCTGCTGGAGCTCCCATGGCGCCTTGCCCGTCAGGCGGAAGACTTCTACGGCGCGGGCGAGATGGCGTGGATTGCGCGCCAGATCTTCCGGGAGTTCTCCCGCCTGGGAGAGCTCGGCGCGAAGACGCCGGCAACCTTCTGGCGTGGCGGATTCCTCGCGCAAAGCGGCGGCGATGGCGGGGTCGCTGGGCATCAGCGAAAAGCCGTAGACCAGCGCCCGGGCGTAGAGGCCCGTGCCGCCGGCCAGGATGGCATGACGGCCGCGCCGTTGGATCTGGGAAATCAAGTCCTTTGCGGCGGGAACGAAAAGGTTCACGTTCCATGGGGCCTGGATATCCAGCTGGTTGACAAGATGATGCGGGGCCATGGCGAGCTCTTCCGGACCTGGCTGGGCAGTGCCGATGGCGAGGCCTTTGTAGATCTGCATGGAGTCGCAGGAAATGACTTCGCCGCCCAGGTCATGGGCCAGGCGTGCGGCTGCGGCGCTTTTCCAGGAGCAGGTCGGCCCTAGGATGACTAGCGTGGCATTGTCCAAGTCATTTCTCCGGGTGCTTCCTGCGGAGGAAGAATTCATAGATGCAGAGGTAGATGACGGCGAGGCTGATGGCGCTGTCGGCGACATTGAATGCCGGCCAGAAACGCAGGCAGAGGAAGTCTACCACGCCTTCGGCAAAGAAGAGCCGGTCGACCATGTTTCCTAGAATTCCTCCCAGCAGGAAGCCGAAAGGCATGGCGTAGGCGGGATTTTTGCAGGTGATCTTTTTCCAGAAGAGGACGATCACCAGAGCCGCCGTCAGGGAGAGCCAGCCCAGGATGCTGGGATGGTTGGAGAACATTCCCCAGGCCGCGCCATGGTTTCGGACGTGCACGAGGGCGAAGACCCCTGGAATGACCGTCAGGAAGTCTTCTCCTGGAATGGGCCAGTTGTGGTACACCAGGAATTTCGTCAGGTGGTCCAGAATGACGACAAGGATGGCGCAAATGCCAGGCCAGCCCAGCAATGCGTGTTTGGAGAGAGTGAAATTCTTCACGGAAGCAAGGGAGAGTTTCTCAAGTGTTCGAAGGTTGCGGATCGGATGTCCTCCCGGAAAATACCGCAGGCCAATAGTGCCTTGCATCATAACGCATCGGCAATGCGCGTAAGATAACGGCTGAAATGACTTTTGCAATTTCCTCGATCAGTTTTTTCTTTGGCCAGCGATGGTTACGCTTTTCCCAAGAGGAAATCAATGGCATAGAGCTGGCGGATGCCGTCGTAGTTGGTTTCGGGATCGCAGTCAAGGGTGATGATGAATTTCGGGTAATTGTCCTTGAGGACTTTCAATGGGGCCAGCTCGCGGGATAGCGTATCTGGATCCCGGACGGTCAGGGCCACTTGGTAATATTGAGGGAGACCATGTTCAAAAGCGACGAAATCCACTTCTCCCGTATCCAGTTTTCCGGTGAATACCTCGGAAAAACGCCGGCGCAGTTCAAGGTAGATGACATTTTCCAGCAGATGTCCAAGTTCCTGGTCCTTGCTTCCCAGCAAGGCGTATTTGAAGCCTGTATCGGCAAGGTAGTACTTGGAGAGGGTCTTCAGATAGGATTTCCCGCGGATGTCATAGCGTTGAACCTGATGGAACAAGTAGCATTCCGTCAGGGCGGAAAGATATTCATCCAAGGTGGCTGGCGTCAGGGGAAGGCCTTCCCCTTTTAATGTCTTGGCGATGCTTCCGGGGGAGACGGGGCTGCCGATGGCGCTGATGAGAAAGCGGATGAGGCGTAAGAGCTGTCGGGGATTCCGGAAATTGTGACGTGCCATGACATCCTTGAAGAGAAGGGTGTCCAAGACGCTGGAAAGATATTCGTCGGCCAGGCGAGGCGTGTCATGCAGGGAAATGGCCAGGGGAAATCCGCCAGTGCGCAAGAATTTCCGGAAGTCTTCCTCGGGAACTGCACTCTGTGTGGCGGCATGGAACTCCGCGAAGGAAAAGGGAGAAAGTTCGTAGCTGACATAGCGACCGGTCAATAGGGTGCCTAGTTCTCCGGATAGAAAAAAGGCATTGGAGCCGGTGATGTATAAATCAACATTTCCTTTGGAGAAAAGACCATCGACCAGACGTTCAAAAGATGGGACCAGCTGAATTTCGTCAAGGAAAAGATAGGTGGTTTCCGTCGGAGAAAGATGGGGTTTGATCTCTTGCCAGACATCCTGCCAGGTGGCAAGATGGGATAGGTCCGGATCCTCGAAATTGTAGGAAAGAATACGGGCTGGCGATATGCCCAGCTTGGCGAGATGCCGCTGGAAAAGGAGGAATACGGTGGATTTTCCGGCACGACGAATGCCCGTCATGACTTTGATGAGCGGTTTGTCACGCCAGGAATCCAACCAGGAAAGGGCGTCAGGACGATGATATAAGTTCTGTGAGGGCATGGCGGGGCCGTGAAGATAAACAACGGAATTTCCTTAAATATACTGAAAAAAAAGAATATTTCCAGAAAAAACAAAGTATACTTTAAAAACTCCTTGAATATTGAAAGTTTTTTAAGTATACTTTGTTTTTTACCGCGCCTTTGCCAGCTGGACGTATGGCGCGGCGGCTTTGGCGCACTCTTCCAGGATGGACGGCTTGGTGCGCGGCGCGCTTCTCAAAGCTATATCGGGAAGATTCTCGTGGGGGACGAAGGGCTGGAAAAGCCAACGCTTGGCGCCCTGGACATCCTTTGCGGCGGCGGCGATTTCCTCGGGCGTGTGGATGCCTTCCAGGACCGTGGTACGGAATTCGTAGTCCTTTGCCTTGTCCATGATGAGCTTGATGGATGCGCGGATGCGGTCCAGCTGGGAATATTTCACGAAAGTCGGATAATGATCCAGGGCGCACTTGATATCCATGGCCACGTAGTCCAGCTCTGGAAGCAGTTTTTCCAGCATTTCGGGATTGGCGCCGTTTGTATCCAGCTTGACCAGGAAGCCCTCTTCCTTTAGGAAATGGATGGTCTGGGGCAGCGCGGCATGGATGGTGGGTTCTCCGCCGGTTACGGTCACGGCCTTGACCCACTCCTCACGATATTTATCCAATCGCTGTTTCAGCGTAGCGAAGGTAAAGGTCTTGGCGTCAACGGCGCCGATGAGATCCGGGTTATGGCAGAATCCGCATCGGAAGTTGCAACCGCTGGTGAACATCAGCACCCCCAGATGGCCGGGATAGTCGACCATGCTGGGCTGGCGCATGATGGCGTTGATGACGGAGCGCTCCTCCAGGGACGGTGCGATGGGGTTTTCCTGCACAGCCATGAGAGAGTGCGCCTAGGCGAGTTCCAGTGCGGTATCAAGGATGCTCTTGATCATCTCGGGAGTGAGGGTTCCCTTGCCTTCTTCGGAGTAGTCCGTCTGGATGCCCAGGAACTGATAGAGCTTGGAGTGCTTGCAGATGGGGTCCTTGGCGTCCGGATCGGGGTTGGCCAGATACTGGATCTTCCCGTCGTCGGTGGCGCGGGAAATGACCATGGCGGGAATGCGGCTGGGATTCAGGCATTCGGTGCGGCAGAATTTTGCCAGGCCCTCTTCCTCCAGGACATTGTGGTATTCCTTGCGGAAGCAGGCGTATTGGGGCTCTTCGGCCAGCATTTTGTCCAGACGGCGGTTCAGCATGGCGCACTTGGCACAGCCGGGCTTGCCGAAGACGTTGACGACCAGTTGGTTCTTGGTTTCCATCATGGCTTTCTTTCCTTTGCGTTCCTTTGGCGTTAGTCGGCGATTTCAAAGCTGGCGTTGGCGGAGACATCCGCATTCTCGACGGCGTAGTCGCCACGATGGCGGTTGACCAGTTCGCCGTAGCGCTTGGACTTGTTCCAGTTCTGGATCTTGCTGAAGTAACCAACCACGCGGGTGAGGCCGAAGACATCGGAGGAACCGCACTGCACGCAGGTCTCCTGGAGACCGCGGGACTGGTGTCCGCAATGCTGGCAGTAGGTGAACTCGGGGGAGATGGTGATCTGGGCGGCCTGGGTGCGCAGGAAGCTCTGGTGGATGAGCTCGCCAATGGCTTCTGCGGAGGGCTTCTCCTCGCCGACGAAGGCGTGGATCATGGCGCCGGACTCGATGATGGAGTGGAAGATGCCCTGCTTGCGGATGCGCTCCACCAGGGAGACGGGGGCCTCGGCGGCCAGATGGATGGAGTTGGTGTAGTAGGCGACGTCTTCGCTGTCGCCTTTGTAGCAGGTCAGGGCTTCGGGACGGAAGTAGAGCAGGTCGGCCTTGGCCAGACGGCGGGCGGCGGATTCGGCGGGGGATTCCTCCAGGGTGAACTTCAGACCGTATTCCTCGGTGTAGTGCTTGGTGCGCAGATACATGTGGGTGGTCAGCTTCAGGGCCATGTCGTAGGCCTCGTCGCTTTCATGCATTTCCTTGCCCAGCATGAACTTGATCATGTCGTTCATGCCCAGCATGCCGATGATGTACGTGCACTTGTCCAGCTCGATGTAAGGACGGCCGTCACAGGCCTTCTTGCCCACCTGCCACAACGGGCGCCCAGGCTCGGACATCATCAGGGCGATCATCTTCTTCTTTTGCAAATGCGCCTGGACCACCAAGTCCATCATCTTGTCGATTTCGGCGCAGACGCCCTCGTAGGTCTTGTTGCCGGCGCGGGCGGCGCGGAAGGCGCACTGGGGCAGGTTGATGGTGACATTCTGGAAGCCGCAGAAGCGCAGGCATTCGGGATGGCGGAGCATCCGGTTGTCGGTGATGGTGGTGCGGAGACGGCAGCAGGCGGAGAGGGTGACTTCGTCGCGGTCGAAGATGAAGTAGGTGGAGCCGTTATGGCTGGCCAGGTCGCATGCTTCCTGGAAGATCTTGTATTGCTCGGGATCCTCGAAGGTCTCGGCGGAGACATGGAAGTCGCACTTGGGGAATTCGAAGATGCGGCCGTTGCGGTCGCCTTCGCCCCAGACTTTCAGCAGTGCGCTGGTGAAACGGCGGGCCTCTGTTTCGTATTCGCCGTAGCAGACGATGTGCTCGCCGCGTTTCTCCAGTTCGGCGGTCACGGCAGGATCAATGGCAAGACCGGTCTTCTCGCTGTAGGTCTCGCGCAGGACCAGGCGCTCTTCCCCGTTGGCTTCCTTGATGTAGAGGTTCATCAGGCGGTTGCCGTTGGCATCGGTGGTTTCCTGAAGATGCTCCACCAGTTGGTGGATGGCACCCTGCGCATCCTTCAGCTGATAGAAGCCGCCGGGGCCGATGGCGGGGACGGTCTTCATATACTTCGGCACGCCGGTGTGGATGTTGAAGTCCAGGAAGAGGGTCTGCCCGCCGCGGGAGAAGGCATTCTGGGAACCATTGAAGATGAGTTCCTGGGCGACCTGCTTCATCTGCTTGTCGGAGAGGCCGACCAGATAGGGCGCATAGAAGATGTTGATGTAGGCGATGCCGAGGGCGCCGGCATAGTTGGCCTGCATGGAGGCCAGATAGGTGTTCAGATGGCCCGTCAGGACGCTGGCGCTGCGGGCGGGGTCGGACTCGGTGTTCAGGTTGGTCAAGCCGGCCAGACCGTATTTCTTGATGTATTCAATGGAGTGGCTGGAGCAGTACACGCGATGGGGATAGCCCAGGTCATGCAGATGGATGGCGCCGGTGTCGTGGGCTGCCTTGACTTCCTTGGAGAAGATGGCGTCCAAACCCCACTGCTTCAGGACCAGCTCCGCGATGGAGAGGTTCACCGCTTCGGGGTTGTTGTTGACGATGTTGCTGTTCTCGTTGGACTTGGAGTACATCAGGTTCTCGACGAACTCCCGGGGGACGGCGTATATGGAAAGGTCCTGCAGACGGCCGGTGTAGCCGTGGGACTCCAGGACGTTGTTGACCATCTCGCGGATCAGAAGCGTGTTCACGCGCTTCATGTTGCTGGCGATGATTTCGTTCTCCACTTCCTTCGCAATCGCGATGGCCTGCTCGATGTCCATGTCCAGCTTGTCAACCAGCTTGCGGACAATCTTGGTGCGGTCCCAGGTGCCCAAGGAGGCGTCGCCCATGGACTGAACCAGCAGGAGGCTCTGGTCCGTCAGGTCGCCGCGGTTGCCCTTGGCGTTCCGGTCGCTCACGCGAATCGCCAGACGGGCGCGTTCGCGGCTCTTGCGGTAACGCTTGTAGGCCGCGACGGTGGCTGGCAGACGATGCTCGGAGAGCGTGATCTCCACCACGTCCTGGACATCTTCAATGGCGGGAATGCGCTTGCCGTTCGCATCTTCGTGGACGTAGTATTCGCACAGCGGGTTGTTCAGCTGCGCAATGACGTCGTTGGCGATTTCCGTGGCTTCTTCTTCCGTGAAAGTGCGACCTTCCTGAGTGGATGCCGCCTGGCCGGCCTTGAAAATGGCGGTGGCAATCTTTTTCGCGTTGAAGGGGACGATCATGCCGTCACGCTTGCGAAAACTCTGGAACGGTGACTCTGGAACGGAAAGGGAGGCCATGGCGTAAATCTCCTGAATGGGCAGTGTTTTTTACAGACAAGATTCCCCATGGGCGCCAGCGGTGAAGAAAGAAGAAATGGCACTCTGGGAACAAGATTGACGGGGGGATTCAGTAATTTTCCATACTATATATGCCGTTTTGTGGATGTGTATCCACAATATCTTGTGGTTTTTGAAAAATCTTTATAACTATGTTGGAGAAAAATCTGTATCTTGTTGATAAATAGTAAAATATGCTGTAGAAAAAAAACTCTAAAAAAGTTATAACGGCCTGAGGGAAACCACTAAATCTAGGCGTCTATCCGGCAAAAGACCACTATATCTTGGGTGGATGGGCTGGCGTCGGCGGGGTTCTCCCTTTGTGAAAGATGGGTTGGAGGGGGGCTTGGGGGCGGGATTTCCGCGTTCCGCATGGATTCAACGGAGATCCCCCCATCCAGGACCATTCCTATTTGCAATACCGTCTCATTTTCCTGAGGTCCTGTCTGCCTTTTTTGACGGCCAGGATGATATGCCGGATGGGATCGCCCGGCACCAGGGAGAGTTCGGTGTCTTCCACCACGTCGAATCCGAATGCGGGGCAGGCCTCGGCGAAAAGCGGTCCTTCTTCCTGAGGCCAGCTTTGTCCCTTCATCAGGACGAATACTCCGCCTTGATCAAGCAGTTCGTATGCGTCCGGCAACAACTCGACACCTTTTCCAACGGCGCGAGCGGTGACGATTTCCGCGTGATGCTGGAGATCCGGGCGTGCGCGTCCCACATCTCTTCCGCGGAAGGAGGCCGCTGCCCCTTTTCCCGTGCGCGGGATGATCGGGATGGAGGCATTGAGGAAATCCACCTTCTTCTGACGCGCGTCAATCAAGGTGAAATCCTGTGTGGTCATGCAGGTCATGAGGGGGAGTCCCGGATATCCGCCGCCGCTTCCCAGATCTACGATGGCGCTATGTTCCTCGCAAAGGGATTCGAGGACGGGCAGCAGGGTCAGGGAGTCCAGCAGGGAGAACTTCAGATAGTCCGCCGGCGTGGTGAGACGGGTGAGGTTCAGCCATTCGTTGACGCCGACCAGGTGGCTGTAGAGCGCCTCGAAGGTCTTTCGGAAGGGATTGGGATCCGGCAGTTCCAGATTCTGGCAGTTTTGGCGGAAAGTCTGCCAGTCTTCTTCGGGGAAGGTCAGAATCGGATACTTTTCCGGGAGGAAATCCTGCGGGGAGCGTTGTTCGGGAGGGAGGGAGGGCATGTTTACTTCTTGCGTACGGAATAGCCGTAGTATCCCAGTTCTTCACCCAAGGAGTAGTAATGTCCATGGGCATAGGCCAGGAGATTTGCTTTCTTCAGGTCCAGTTTGCCTTTTTCGTCGATTAGCGTGGAAGTGACCTGGACCGCCACCACCTGGCCGATGTAGACCACATGGGTGCCCAGCTCAAGGCGATGTTTGACTTCGCACTCCAGTGCCAGCGGGCATTCCTCCACGATGGGAGCCGTGATTTTCGAGGCCGCAATGGGAGTGAGATGGCGGGTGGAGAACTTGTCGGTGTCCTTGCCGCTGATGACGCCGCAGTAGTCCACGGTTTCCACTTGGTCGACCGTGGGCATATTGACGGTGAAGCACTTCAGGGTCTCAATCTGGTGGTACGTGAAGCGGCTGGGGCGGACGCCGATGGAGATCATGGGCGGGTCGCTGCAGAGCGTGCCCGCCCAGGCTGCGGTCATGATGTCCCAGGGATGGCGTTTGCCATCGCCGGTGCCGACAAGCACCACGGGGCTGGGGCCAAGCTGTGTGCTGCCGGGCCAGATGGTTTTTTCAATGGCCATGGGGGCGAATTAGAGCGTCCAGCCACAGTCGCGCAGCAGCTGCTCGAAATGATGGCAGTACTTGATGTAAATGTCGTGGCGGAATTTCTTGGCCTCCGGGCTGTTGGGGTTGCCGTTGGGGTCGTGGAAGACGGAGCCCACGTGGGGTTCCATGGAGATGCCGCCGTCATAGCCGGATTCCTTCAGGTCCTTGAGGATGGCGCGGATGTCGCCGCAGCCTTCGCCGGCGAAGGTGAAGCGGGCCTGGGGGCGTGAGCCGTCTGCGGGGGGAAGGGCCGTGGCGTCCTTGATGTGGACGTAGCTGATGAACTGTTTGACGTTGGAGTAGAACTCCCAGGATGACTGGAGAGGATAGGGCTTGAGGCCCAGCTGGCGGTAGTTGAAGGTGGGGTTGCCGGTGTCGAAGATCAGCGTGAAGGCCGGGCTCTTGACGGCGTCCAGCAGGCGCAGGGTGTGGACATGGCTCATGCCGCCGTAGTTCATGCAGTTCTCATGGCCGTAGATGATGCCGTTGTCCTCGCAGATCTTCACCAGTTCGTTTACCTTGGCGAAGATGATCTTTTCCAGGGCGGGGGAGTCGCCTGGCTCGTCAGTGGGAACCAGGAAGGACATGCCGCGGACCATCTTGCAGCCCAGCTTGTGCATGCGGGGGATGGCGGTCAGCAGCTCCTTCTTGCTGGCCTCGAAGTCCTCGTCGCTACGGGGATGGCGTGACCAGTTGGCCACGGCGCTGCCGTAGCAGTTGATGTGGACGCCTGCTTCGGAGAGTGCCTCGTAGGCCTTGTCGAACTCTTCGTCGGTCATGGTGCCCAGCATCTTTCCGTCTGCGTTGCGCAGTTCGATGTTGGACCAACCCAGCTCTTTGGTGACGGCAATCTGGCCGGCGATGTCTTCGCAGGCTTCATCGGTGAATCCAGTAAGGAACATGGTGATTACTCCAATTTGTCAGTGGTCTTGAAAAAAACTTTCGCAAATTTCCGCAACTCGGTTTTGGTGTGGAGCTTCAGAAACTCCTTTGCGCAGGAAAGGACTTTGTCGCTGCAGCCCTTGGGAAGGAGCAGCCCCGCTTGCGCGCTTAATCGGGAAATCTCCTTAACATAAACTGCCCTGGCTAGAATGGACGCCGCTGCGACGGCAATATCGGCTTCCGCCTTGGGATGTTCGTCCAGAATGATGCGGCGTCCCCGGTCCTGTAGTTTCCGATGGACAAGATTTCCCTGGCCGAACTGGTCGGAGATGGCGCGGGGGCAATCCGGGACTTTGGCCAGGAGTTCCTCCAGCGCCTTCGCGTGGCCCCAGGCCAGCAGCTCATTCAGGTTGCCGACCTTGTCATAGAGGTCGTTCAACTTCTCCACGCCGACGCAAATGACCGCGTAGCGCCCCTGGAGCGCGGCCTGGATGGTGGCCTCCAGCTTCAGGGCCTCCTTGTCGCTGGAGAGGAGCTTGGAGTCCCGGACTCCGGCGTCCAGGAGTTTTGCGGTGGATTCGGCGTCCGTATAGGCGCAGGCGACGACCAGCGGGCCGAAGTAGTCGCCTTTCCCCGATTCGTCGATTCCTGCATGGGGTTCGAACATTTGCGGAGTGGTGCGTAGCGCAGTCTCCAGGGCCGTTTCCGGGCGTCCCTGGATGACGGCGGGGGTGGCTGCGCCTGCGGATTTCTTGGGCGGCGCGGGGCTCTTGCCAGGCAGGAGAATCGATGCGACGGCATCGCATCCGGCGCCTTGGAAGGTGGTCTTGCCGGATTGATAGGCGGTGATGTTGACTTTGTCCTGCGTGGCTCGCCAATGGGCGTAGGGGACGGCGGAGAATTGCCAGCCGGCCGCTGTCAACTGCTCTTGCAACGCGGTGATTTCCGCTAGAGTGAGCTCAAAGCCCTGGAAAGAGACGGGAGGCATCTACTTCTCCTCCGGGGATGAAGGCGGCGTTTCTTTCTCTACGACGGTTTCGCCCAGGCTGGTGCGGATTCTTGCCGCATGGCGCCGGAGGTATCCGGCCACGAAAATCACGAGCCAGATGAGAAAGAGGAGAACCAGGAAGGTCAGCGGCAAGGCGATGAGGAGTTGTCCTGCGCCGCCGAAGGAGGCTTCGGGCTCTGCCTGGGGAAGTTCGGATACGATGATATCAAACATGGGAAAAATCATGGTCTGACGGGGTCGATGGGAGGGGCTTGCCAGAGCGGGAAGGAAAAGAGGGTCCGGTGGGAGGTTGCAGGCAGGCCGGATAGCGGCGCGTCGGGCAATTTCATGGAGTGGCAGAGTTCTTTGGCACAGGCTTCGTTGCGGGCGAAGAGTTTCAGGGATGCGCTCCGGGCTTGCGATGGCAGCGGCTGGTTTCCCGGCAGGAACGCCGGAAGATTGCCGGGAAGCGTGGGAGGGAGTCCTGCCAGCTGCCAGTAGAGGGAGAAAGTCGGCAGGTCCAGCGGTTCGACGGCGATGATTTGCAACGGCCGCTGCTCTTGGGTGGCCAGGGAGAGGCAGAATTCCCGGTTGGGGCTGTTTCCGCGGTAGTACTGCATCAGGAGATTCTGGGGAATGCGCGTGCTGTGTTCCAGCTGGTAGCCAGTCAATTTTTCGCACAATATGCCGACTAGAAGGCCGGGCAGGATGGCGGCGAAGGCAAGTTTCTTGAACGGAAGATGGTCCGGGCCTTTTGCAAAAGGCTCTTCCGTGAAATGCCAGCTCTTTGCGGCCAGCGCGGCGGCGAAGGTGACAAGTGGCAGAAGCACCAGAAAGACGCGCGGGAATGGCGCACGGTGGACGGGCGAGGGCACCAGCAATACCGCCAGCGCGGCGAGGACCGCGCCGCAGAAGAATGCACGCGGCAGGTTGCTTTCCTGTTTGCGCGAGAATACCGACCTAGCCAGCGGGATGGCGAACACGGCGAGGTGCAATCCGAAGGCCAGCAGGAGGTGTACGCCCGTCAGCCAGGTGCTTTCCCAGCCGCCGGATTCCGCGCGGGCCTTCTGGAAATCCGCCCATAGCGTCAGATAATAGGCGGTCCCCAGAAGTGCGCCGCAAAAGGCGGGCGCCAACTGTCGCAAGGGGACGATGATGGAATTTTTACGGTCGGAGAGCCAGTGGAGGCCGATGGCGGCCATGAGGGCGGCGGGAAGCATTGCCGCCGACGGCATCACGAAGGAAAGCCCCAGAGAGCAGGCGAAGAGCGCGAGGCCGTTGCGAGGTGTGCATTTCTCCAAACGGTACATTGCCGCCGTCACCGCCAGGGTGGCGAGGAGCATCGCCAATGAGTAGCCGCGCATCTGGAAGGCGAAGGCGGGAAAGACGGGGCTGGCCGCCAGAAGGAAGCCTGTGGCGAGGGCGAATTTCTCGCCTAGCCATTTTCTCCAGCCGAGGGTGGCGGTCAGCAGTGTTCCGATGCCGCAGAGGATGGCGGGAATGCGCAAGAGGAACTCGTTGCCTGTCGCATAGGGGAGGAACTTGATCCATAGCCATTCCAAGGCGTTGGCCAGGAAGTGGTTGTTGGCGATGCGGTAGTCGCGGAAAATCGCCAGCGGCGAGTCGTGCCCGAGGACGAACATCTGCAACGACAGCACTTCGTCATACCACAATTCCGCCAGTGCCCAGGGGAGGATCCGGGCCAGGAAGAACGCCGCGACGGCGAGAAGCCAGAGACGGAAGCCATTCTTGGTTTGCGGGGGAACAGGCGCGGTCTTTTTCATACTTCGAAATCAAAGCGAAGGCCGTCGTAGGCGAGGGTGCAGCCTTCGCAGACATTGTGCTGGTCGCGCTCGTAGAGGATGTTGTGGGTCAGATGGGTCAGCCAGCCGCGCCGGGCGCCGATCTTCCTGAACTCCGCCTCGGCCTGCATGATGTTGAAATGCGTGGGGTGGGCTTTCCAGCGAAGGGCGTCGAGAACCACGTCGGTGACGCCTTCCAGCAACGGATAGGTCTCTTCGGGAATGCGGCTGCAGTCGCAGACGTATGCCAGCTTGCCGATGCGGTAGCCGTAGGTGGCGGTGCGTCCGTGGAAGAGGGGCAGCGGCGTGATGGCGATGCCGTTGACCTGGAAGGGTTCGGTGACGGCATGATAGGTCAGCTGCGGAATGCTCCAGCGGAGCGTTCCGTCGGGCAGGTATTTCAATTGGTCAATATAGCCGAAGCGCTGGCGGACCATCTCCAATACGGAAGGCGAGGCATAGAAGGGAATCTCTTCGTGGTTGTGGACGGTCAGTCCCTGGATGTCGTCCAGGCCGTCCAGATGGTCGCAGTGGGAATGGGTCAGCAGAATGGCGTCCAGGCGGGTGACGTGCTCCCGCAGAAGTTGTGTTCGGAGGTCAAAGCCGCAGTCGATGAGAATCTGCGTCTTGCCGATGGTGACGAGTCCCGAAGAACGGGTATGGCGGTCGCGGGGGTCGGTCGAGTTGCAGACTTCGCAGTCGCAGCAGAGCATGGGCACGCCGCGGCTGGTGCCGGAGCCCATGAAAGTGAAAGTGGCCTGGGTCATTTCTTTTGATTTTCCTGAGCCTTGAGAAGCGCCTGCCTTAGACTCTGATTCTCTGTGTTCAGACGGGACAGCCAGCTCTCCAGCTCCGAATTGCGTTGCTTGAGCAGCCGGAGCTGCTCTTCCAGATCCTTGCGGGCGCTGCCCTGGGAGGTGCCGATGCCCGATTGCTGAAGGTATTTCGTGCGGCACTGCTCCAGCGAAATCTTCGCCATGGTGGCAGTGGCTGCGTCCCCCGTGCCGTCCGCCAGATACTGTTCATAGTGCCAGATGGCCAGCGCAAGGTCGTCGTCGTTCTCCTGGCATTGCCGCGCTGCCGCGAAATGCTCTTCCGCAGACAGCTCATGGATGGACTCCGCCGAGTGTCTGCAGGAGACGCAGAGGAAAAATAGGGAAAACAGGATGGAATATAAGAATTTCGGCATAATAAGGTACTGTAGTCGGAAAAGAAAGACGTGTCTGATAAATGGCATAAAAAACAAAAAGGCCGGCTCCAGGGGAGGAGCCGGCCTTTGCGTCAGGCGCTATGCGCTTTTCCCCTTTTTTGAGGAGAATTTGGCAATCGCGATGCAGCAGAGGCCAAACGCTCCGAGAAGATAGAAGCCGTATTTTTCCAGGAAAGGGGGGGAGTGACGATGTCGGTGGAAGACAGGTTGCCTGGGTGCTGACAGAAGCGCAAGGAACTGCGCAGTTGATCTGGCGTAGTAGTCGAAAGTCCGTGGAGTGGTAAAGAGCTTCGGGTGTTTTGACCAGTCGGGATGAAAATCAACCGTTTCAAAGGATCGGTCAAATATCTTTTTCGAGAAGCAGTTGTATTTTCTCAATCCAAGAATGATTCCTTCCTCTTCGTCGATTTCATACTCGCGCATATAGGGGTGTTGCTCTTGAAGAACATCTTTGACGTAGAAGAACCCAAAGACATCGTAATAGGAAAGATCCTTTACATCAAAAGAGTCTTCCGAAATTTTGGAAATGACTTTCATGCACTTCCGTCTGGAAGGATAGGCTTCGGTGGTTTCCTGAGAAAATTCTGCGAAATTGAATTCGTTCCAATAGGGACGTTGAAACATCTCCTCAAAATACCAGAGACGCGTAAAGCAACCTCCCAGAACGGTTTTGCCGTGCTGGTGGGAGATGGCATATTCATTGGTCGCATTCTTGACAAAGGAGAAAAGCGGTTCGTCCTTGTTATACAAGTCGGTGCGAAGAAGGACGGTGCCGTCCTTGTCGGTCTTTCTGAAAAAGATGCCCCGGGTGACTTCCGGAAATTCCGGAAAATGCAAATGGGTGACTTCGGCGATATAGTCGCAGTGCTGGCTTTTCCGATAGGCGCTCTCCAACAAGGCGAGTTGACTTTCTTCCGCCAGGAAAAACAAGGGCATGAGGAGAAACGCTAAAATGCGCGAGGGTGAAATCATAGCGATGCCTCCTCGGAATAATTCGTCAGCTTGATGAACCAATTGCCGCCTCTGGAGAGATACGCATCCTCTTTTTGATTCCAGAAAAATGGCGTAGTTTCCAGTAATTCTGAGTTATGGATGATTTCAAAGTGGAGCAAAAGTTTTCCGGTGGAGCCAATATCTCCTTCTTTTTTTAGCAGGCAGAGAAAAAAGGAGTCTCCGGCAAATTGAACTCCATGGTAACTTTTCCCACTGTCAGGTGGGCAAACTGGCAGGTCGGAAAGTGGTATCAGGCTGCTTTCGTATTCTTTGCCGTTTCCTTCGTTCAATACTGAAAAAAGAATGGAAGGCTCCTCTAGTAGTTTCCTTTCTACGTAAGAGTTGCGGATTTCCCCGTTGCAGGAAAGGAAAAACAACAACGGCACACACCAGAAAATGACTAGGAGGTTGTGTAGTTGTTCCATGCGAATGATACGGTTGGATGATAATATTGAAAATCAACCTATCGCCAGGAGGCAATAGGTCGATTTCATGAAACTATCTATTATTCAGGTTTTTTTGAGTCAAGAGGAATTTCTTTTTTTATGTCTTTCTTTTTCTTCGAATCTCCGCAGTGAACAGTTTGGGTATAGACTTGGTTAAACAGAGCAGTTTGTTCTTCGGCTTTAACTTGGCAAAGAGAAAAAGTTATTAGTGCAAAGAATGAAAAAAACTGTTTTATGGTAGTCGGGATTTTTTTATGACCTTGAAAGCAAAAAGAGGTGCAAGGATATTCAAATAGCAAGCGATTTTGGCACCGGGCCGGCTCCAGGGGAGGAGCCGGCCTTTGCGTCAGGCGCTATGCGTTAGCGGGTGTAGGCGATCTGGCGGAGAGCGCCGAATTCGCGGACCCAGGTGTTGTTGTGGTTGCCGGTGTATGGCCACCAGACGACCCACTGGCCGCCGTTGGCGATGCACTCCTGGTCGGCGATCTTGGCATACTGCAGGCCGGTCTTGATGGATTCCACGTGGCCGTCGCAGAAGGCGAAGGGAGTGCCGCTGCTGCCGTGGGCGGAGAGGTCGTGGACACGGCTGCCCCAGCGGGGTTCCACGAAGCCGGCGCAGTAGCTGTCGGGATTGTTGGCATCCACGGCGTCGCCGTAGGTGAAGAAGGAGCTGGGCGCCTTGAACTGCTCGGGGCGGATGAAGACGTAGGTGTTGGTGCCGTACTTGCCCTGGCCGATGGTGCGGTAGCAGCCGCCGGCTTCCGTGCCGGAGGTGGAGTTATACGCACGGGCGTTGTGCAGGGGTCTGCCGCCTGCGCCTGCGCTGTTCATGATTCCGTAGGCATGGGCGGCGTTCTTCTTCGTGGTGTTGGGGCAGAAGGCGATGGGGATGCGCTGGCCCCAGCGGGTCTCGTCATTGTTGCCCCAGTCGGAGAGCACGGAGTCTTCCCAGCCGGCGAGGGTGCCGTTGGCAGCGGCCGCGCCGATCCACTGGTTCCATTCGTGGAAACCGGTGTTCCAGTAGCCGTCGTTGTCATCGCCGTACATGATGAAGGAGAGGGTCAGCTGCTTCAGGTTGTTGGTGCAGCTGATGGCGCGGGCCTTCTCGCGGGCCTTGGACAATGCGGGCAGAAGCATGGAGGCCAGGATGGCGATGATGGCGATGACCACCAGCAGTTCAATCAGAGTAAAGGATTTTTTCATGGTTGGGGGTTCCTTTGAGGGATTGTTCAAACATACGGAAATTATCCGAAGATACGTAAATTATCGGTACTTTTACATGAAAAATCAAGAGAAAGTCGGTTTTTTTTTGTCTTTTTTAAGGAAAGACAGAAAAAGAAATCACATGACAGCCTTTGACAACTTGCAAAATCATTTTTTGGCATTACAGTATGCAACGTCGCCCGAAGCAATGGCGAAAGAATTTGATTGCGGGATGGAGCAACCTGGTAGCTCGTCAGGCCCATAACCTGAAGGTTGGGTGGTTCAAATCCCCCTCCCGCTACCATTTGGACCCTGGTAAAAGCACCAGGGTCTTTTTTTTGTTCCGGATGGGGAGATGAGTTCGATGGGAACCAATATGACTTGGCGGCGCGGACTTATCCTGTGCCCAAGGCGCAAGCCGTGGGAAATATCTAGTTTGGATACGCCGGCGGCCTAGGTATGCAATTGCCATAAAAAAAGCGGAAACGAGATCGTTTCCGCTTTGGTGCGAGTCGAGTAGGCTGCTATCTAAAGGAAATCACTCGCAGAGTTCCAGGACGCAGGTGTCGGCGAACTGCATGGGCACTTCCAAAGAGGTGACGGGGGCTTCGGCCAGGAATTTGCCGGAGATGATGTCCTTGACCTTGACGGGGCAGGGGAAGGTGAGATGCACGACGGCGGGCGTCTTTGGCGTGGCATGGAGGGTGATGTTGGTGCCGTCGGTGTAGAAGACCACCTCGTCCTTGGTGTAGACGTGTTCGCCGGCTGTCTCCAGGGCGACCTGCAGCAGTTCGCGAGGGACTTCCGCCGAGGCGCAGAAGATGTCCTTCCCGCGGCGGACGACGGCGGGGGCGCCATTGTCCGCCCAGACGCCCAGGATTTCATCGCCTTCCTGAGGAACGACATCGAAATTGTCCGTGGCGGAGGCCCGGACTTCCCAGGTGGCCGAGAGGCCCAGTCTGCGTCCATCCTGGGTGGCGCGGATATTGCATCGCTGGGCGGACAGGCGCCGTTGCAGTTGGAACCCAGTCAGTTCCTGGGAGTTCTCCAGGGAAAAACCGCTTTCGGGATCGACGATGCCGGGGGCATGCGCCCAGATGACGGTCTTGTCCGCCAGCTGTTTCTTCAGTGCGGCGCGTTCCTGCGCGTCCAGGACCCATGCGTTGCCGACGAGAACGACCTTGGAGGGGATTCCGTTCTTGATGACGTCTTCCAAATAGTACATGCCGTTGGAGGCGCCGCAGCGGGAGAGCTGGCTGCGATTGCTGGCGTAGGCCGGGTAGCAGAGCGTGATGGCGTCCTTGGTATAGACGGCGGAGCGTTCGGAGGCAGTGCCGGCGATGACGGGCTCGAAGGGACGGGGATTGCCCAACTTTTTATCTTCCATTTCCTTCAGGTCGCTCATGGCGGTCCAGAGATAGGGATCGTCGTACCAGCCGATCTGTGCCAGGTCCATCCACCAGCAGCCGAAGTTGCGGATGATCTCCTCGGAGGTGTTGCGGAGAAGCACATTCCGGGAATGGGTCTTGTCATGGACATATTCGGTGACGCCTGCCAGAGGGCCATTGGCTGCCAGGTAGGTCCGCGTGTCGTCTTCGTAGAACCACATCTTCCCGGAACGAAGGATGGATTCGCCCGGCGTCATGGCCAGTGCGGCTTCGCCTTCCATGCGGTCGCTGTAGTCAATGGGGGAGCAGAGGATGTCGATGTCGGGGCACTGCAACACACGGCGGTTGTTCAGGTGTCCGCAGGCGCTCATGCGGTTCATTCCGCCGAAGATGTTGATGTAGCCGTAGAAGTAGACAATCAGACGCTTTTCGCCGACAATCTTGCGGACGGCGTGGGCGGTGGTGTAGATGGCATCCGCCACGGCATCCTGAAGGAAGTCGTTGTGGTCAATGATTTTCTGGTGGACGGTGGGATCCAGCACGGCGGTGATGGGCTTGGCGGCCTTGCGCTCCTCCGGCGAGGGAACCAGCGCGGTCTGCAAGGTCGCCGTGTGGTCGTTCCAGGCCTTGCGGAGGACTTTGGTGGAGCCGTATTTGTGGGAGAGCCATTCACGGAATGCGGCCACTTCGCAGGGGGAATATCCGTGGAAATCCTGCTGCCAGCTGTCGTTGTAGAACCACTCCCATGTGTTCAGGTTGCAGATGTGGTAGCCGGCGATGTTGTCGGGGAAGGTGGCCTCCAGATAGCGGATGGTGCCTTCCAGTTTCTCCAGCGACTCCTTCAGCCAGATCTTGCTGGAGACGCTGGCCACGAGTGCGTGGGAGTTGGGGGCTTCGGGATCCCAGCCGACCAGCTCGGTGGGATGGGACTCCAGCCACCAGTTCGGCGCATCCAGGCGGATGCGGGGGATGATATATACGCCGGGGTTGGCGGCGATGGCATGGCGCATCTGCAAGTCCACATTGGAAAAGTCCTGCGGGCCTTTCTCCGGCCAGGGGATGGTGATTACCGTGGTCACAAAATCTACGCCGGCGTTGTGGGCGTTCTTGACCTGGCGGGAAAAGACGGTGTCGGCGCCAGGGGCATCAATAAGGGCGGGACGATAGGCGACGGGATGGGGGATGTAGTAGCCGGGGGTCAGCAGGACGTCTTTCGTCTGCTCGCTCCAGACGCGCACGCTGATGGTGTAGGATTTTCCTGGCTCCAGATGCACGGGGACGGGGGAGCGATAGAGATGGGGGTCCCGCGGGAGGTTGTCCAAAGTGGAATCTGGGGCGAAGTAGTATTTCAGGGCCTTGTTGCCGGGCTCGCCGGGGAAATCGACGATTTCCGCGCCGAAGTACTTCTCCTGGGGATTCCGCGGCCAGATCTCCCAGCTCTTGTCCGGCAGGGAAAGGAAGGGACCGTATGGCTGGTCGTCGAAATTCGAGCCGGGCATCAGCAGTTCGCCGGTGGTGTCGTCAATGACCTGGAAGTCGTCAAAGTAATATGCGCCGGGAATGCGCGGCAGGCGGAAGTGGAAGGTCAGCTGGCAGTCCTCGGAAAAGGTGGATTCCTTTTTCAGCACAAGGCGCTGGTCGCCGGGGTGGATGAAGATGGGATTCTGCGTGGGGCAACCGTAGAACCAACGTGCCCGGACGGGTTCGCCGTCTTTCTCAACATGGGGCACGCCATTGGTTGTCTGGATGCGGAAGTTGCTGGCGAAGAGTGAGATGGCACAAAAAAGAAAGGTGCCGAAAGTCAGCAGTTTTTGAGACATGGCAAGGGGGAGGGAAGGTGAAATGATGAAAAAGTACTTTACCCAATATAAATCGTGTCGGTGGAATGGTGATGGGATGGTGATTGAAAATAGATTCAGGAAAGCAAGTGGCGCAAGTCAAGGAACGAATAGTGGATGCCGCGGGAACGATTGAGAATCGTGCGTGGATTGCCGATGGGTGTCAATGAATGATATTTTATGATGGCTTTGGGCAATGTAGGGAATTGAATTGGCGCATTCTTGGGAAAAAGCTTTTTCATAGAAAATTTCGCATGGGAAAAAAGAAAAACATGATTTGAAATTGTATTTTTTTTAAAAAGATGCTAAATTAATAAAAGTTTCAAAAAAAGGACAGAGTTTGTCCTAAATAACACCACAATTCAAAAAAAGGATTATCTCATGGCCAGACCGCGTAAGGATGGTACTCCCGCAAGTCCCAGACGGAGTTTTTCTCAGACTGTCACCGACAAAATCGCCAAGAAATTTGCCGAGAAGGTCGCAGAAAAGGACCTGACGGACATTGTCGGCAAGATTGGTGAATTGATCGCCAAGTTGGATGAGTTGAAGAAGGCTCAGAAAAAGGCTTTGGCCAAGGCCAAGAGAGCGGCGAAGCCCCGTCGCAAGAACACCCGCGTCCTGAAGGGCTTCACCAAGCAGCAGCTTCTGGATTACGCCAGCAAGCTGCCCGACGAAGAGTAGTCTTTGCAATTTCTTCGGAAATATCGCCAAAGGGCTGTTGGAATGTCTCTCTCGTAGATGCCAACAGCCCTTTTTTATTGTATTGGACTTCTGGAATTCTTGGCTCTGTTTTTTCCGTCGGAAGGACTCGGAAGAATCGTTGTAGGGATTTTCAAAGCGGCTGCGAAATCAAGCTTCGACTAGTGCAGTTGCAGAAAGGCGGGCGGAATTTTTTGACGGAATTCGACACTTTTATGGGAAAACGGCATTACGTTATTCAAAACGTTTACTTGTTTGTTTCCTCCGTCCACCCCAAAATGAAAGGGAACGATATCCCTAAGGCGCCGCTACAAGCTTGACGACCTTGGACTTGTCCTGTGTCCGAGTCGCAAGCCTTGGGAAAATGTCAAGCTTGAATACGCTGGCAACCTAGGTATGCAATTCCCAAAATGAAAAGCTAACCATGAAGAAATTTCTTTGGTTCCTTTGCCTTTTGCCATTGATGCTGGCTGCTGTCCAGCAGGATTTGTACATCTTTTCCGCAGCGCGGTCTCTGAAGCAGGACTGGAAGTTGAGCGAGGCCACGATGACCCAGAAGGCCTGGCCCAATGGCGAGCCTGGCCTGACGGGCTTCGTGACCTTCAACGCCAGCAAGGGCTGGCCTTCCGTCAAACTTGCGATTCCCGAGGAAGCGAAGGACTGGCGCAGTGTCAAGAGCGTCTCCATGGAAATCTATTGTCCTGCACGGTGTTCCTTCCATATTGAAATTGCCACGGATCACGACAAGAAGAACATGCCTTGGTATGGACTGACCTATTCGGAAGGGCGGCATACGGTGGTCATGAACATCGAAGACAAGACGGACTGGGATCTGAGCAGCGTCAAGTTCCTGGATGTCTTTGTTTCCCAGCCCAAAGCGCCGGTATCCTTCTACATCGGCAATTTTGCGATGGAGATGCGCGATCCGGAAAAGGAGGCCGAGTTGCATCGTGCCCAGGGTGCGAAGTTGAAGAGCGATGTCGCCTGGCGTCTTGACGCCCTGGGCAGCGCCCGGGCGGATCAGTTCCGTTCGCTGCGCGCCATGGCGCGTATCCTTCCCGAGACCCCGGAAGCCGATGAACTGGACCGCCTGGCCGAGGAATGCCGGAAACAATTCCCGCTGATGGACAAGGAACTCTTCAAGAGGAGCGGGAAGTCGGCGGGCCTGAGCCTTCTCTGGTGCCTTCCCGAGGAGAAGATCCATCGCGGCGACTATGCCTTCATTGTCCAGCCAACGGAGTCATATATATTGGATGTCGCGCGTGGGGAGGGCGAGAGCGCCCAGCTGGTGGGCTATGCGCCCCAGGCGTTGCAAGGCGTGAAGGCGGAGCTGGATGGCCTGCCGAAGATGGCGGATGGCACGGTGATTCCGCGCGAAGCCCTGAAGCTGGCGCCGTTGGGATACGTGAACTGCCCCAGCAGCCATTATGTGGTGACCTACTCCGGCTACTGGCCGGATCCGATTCTGGAATACCTCCAGACGCCCATCCCCATGGAGGAGGACAAGTACCAGAGCTGGTGGCTGGATGTGCAGGTGCCTGCCGACCAGAAGCCCGGACTCTACACGGGAAGCATCAAGGTGACTTACGACAACGGCGTCCAGGATATGCCCTACAGCATCATGGTGCGTGGATTCGCCCTGGAGCACGGCGTGCCCTACTTCTCCCCTGTTGGCTACAATGCCCTGGCCGGCTGGCCGGATGCGGAAAAATACAAGGAGGCGGTGGCGGATCTGCTGATCACCCATCGTATGCAGCCGGATGACATCTACTATGGCTGCAACAAGCACAATGCGGTGGAGGCCAACAAGAAAGTCCTGGCCAAGGGCGCGAAGTACTTCAACATGGGCTATGTGAATGGCCCGCTGAACGACAAGCAGGTGCAGAGCATCGCCGACTACTATCAGAAGTACAAGGAAGAGGGTATGCTGGACAAGGCATACATCTACTGCTTCGACGAGGCCACCCCGGAGCGCTTCCCCATGATCCGCGAGACCCTTCTGAAGGTCCGGAAGGCCGCCCCCGGAGTCCCCATCTACACTACGCTCTACGACGGCACTTTCGGTATCGCCAGCAATCTGGACGATGTGATTGACGGATGGATTCCCGGAACGGTCTCTTTCAGCCAGAACGACAAGAACATCAAGGCGGCCCGTGCCCGCGGACGCAAGGTGGGCTGGTATGTTGCCTGCTCGCCTTATCTCCCCTACGCGAATTTCCTGCTGGAGTATCCCGCTGTCGCGCCGCGCCTGCTGATGGGGTTCATGTCCAAGAAGCTGAACAACGACGATGTCTTCCTCTATTATGCCGCATGCATGTTCTGGGAGTGGAAGAAGACCGACAAGGGCTACGAGAAGAAGGGCGATATCACCACGCCGGTCACCGGCGGCCCCATCCTGGGCGATCCCTGGAATGGCGCTTCCTTCCAGGACTTCAACGGCGATGGCCGTCTGGTCTATGCCGCCGCCGATGGACCGATCCCCTGCGTGCGCCTGAAGTACATCCGCGACGGCGTGGAGGACTGGATGTATGTGGATCTTCTGCAGAAATGCCTGGAAAATTGCGATATGATGTCCCAGGATTGGCAGGAGGTTGCCCGTCATGAAGTGGAAGTCGAGGACGAACTGGTGACCTCCCTGACCACCTGGACCCGCGATCCGATGCTCATCTATCAGAAGCGCGCCATCCTGGCCGACCTGCTGGAACAGTATTTCGCCGCCCAGAAGTAGCTGGACATCCTCCGATAACGCAAAACCGCCCAGGCACCTGTGTGGCGTCTGGGCGGTTTTTTTGTGGGTGTGGTTGGTGGGCTACCGTGTGAAATATTGGTTCAGCAGTGCGGCGATGCGGTCGCGTTTGGCCTGGACGAGGATGGGATCCTGGGTCCATTCGGTCAGGGAGACCACAAGGTCGTCTTCCACCACCAGTTCGGCCTTGGCGGCGTTCTTCCAGGTTTCGGGCATCTTGTCGGCGTCGGCCAGGCACTTTTCCAGCAGATCCATGTACATCCAGTCGTCAAGGCCGTCGCGGATGACCTTCAGGCGCTGGGTGGGGATGGGGCCGTCGGCTGCGGGATAGAGGAGACGTCCGTCGCCGCTGAAGTTCCGGAAGGATTCGCCGATCCAGGGGAATTCCAGGAGGGGGCCGCCGGTGACAGGAACGCTGAGCAGCTGCTTGATGAAGTAGTCGCCATTTTCCGTCTTGCCCCATTCTCGCCAGACACAGGCATTATAATAGAGGAAAAAGTCGGGCTTGAACTTCCGGTTCATGAAGCCCATGAGGAGTCGGGTCCCGGTGGCGGGGTATTCCAGCAGGAAGTTGGCGTAGGGGGAGAGGGGCGAGCAGCAGACATACCAGCCGATCTTGCGTCCGCGGGCACGTGCGTCCGCGGCGAATTTCTCGTTGCGGCCGTAGACGGTGGTCAGGGGGATCCAGCAGTCGATGAGCTCGTCCAGGTCGCTGGCGATGCCGAAGGAACTGTCATAGATGGTGGTGTAGATGGGGACGCCCGGGGCGGCCTCGCGGACTTTCTCCATGGTTTTCTTGATCATGGGGAACATGGCTGGGGGGCATTCGTCGAAGCAGTAGATGTACGCCTTGTCCAGGATTCCGGCCTCCTTGCACTTCTGGTAGGCGTCGGAAATCTGCTGGAAGTACTCGTCGTCCATTTCGCGGTTGACGAAGCCCAGGTTGAAGGCGGGGGAACCGTAGTCCAGGAGGGCCTTGGAGGTCTCCACCAGCTTGTCCCGGTTGAAGCCGCGGTAGATTTCATCGGGCTGGAGGCGGTGGTCGATAAGCAGCTTGCCGATCTTCAGGCGATATTCGTAGCGCTCTTTCGGATCCGCCGGGTAGTTGGGCATGTTGTCGAACTGCACGGGAGAGAAGTAGGGCACGCCGTGGGCAAGTTCGAAGGGGAAGACGGTGAGAGAGAAGGGAAGGGTGGCTTCGCCTTTGTCTGTGGTGATGCGCACGCTGCCGGTGTAGGTGCCGCTCTTCTGGTCGTGGGGAACCTGGATGTCCAGCCACCAGCTCTGGTAGGTGTCGGCCTCCACGGGGATGGGGGTCTGGAGATATTCCAGGATGGGATCAGGCCAGTATCCGGTGTAGTCCACAGGGTAGGCGGGATTTTCCGTGAGTACGTATCCCATAGGGGCGAGCTTGATGGCGTCGAGGGGCAGCGTGGTGCCGTCGTCCATGGCGGGGGCGGCGGACAGCTCCGCCCGGACGGCATTGAGTTTCTGCTGCGCATAGACCACCAGCTGTGTCCCTTCGCCTTCGCCCCGGGCCGCGCCCAGGGAGCACTTCGTGGAGGGGGCAGCCAGGAAGGCGTAGGTGTCTCGCAGGACCTTGTCTTCGGAACGGCACCAGAAGGCGGCCAGGCCGCAATCCTGGACGGCTTTCCGGAAGAAGAGCTTGTCCAGCACGGGATAGACCTCCTTGGCGGTCTTCTGGAAGGCCCGGATGGCATCTGCGTCCGGGATTTCCGGGAGGGCGGCCAATTGGGCGAGCTTCGCCTGGAGGGCATCGGGGATGGCGGCGTCAATGGCGCTCATTCTCCAGCGAAGGGAATCCTTGAGGACCTTCGCCTGGGCCTTGTGCTGGACGGCCTCGGCTTCGGGAGCCGCCATTTCCAGGCGGATGTCTCCCACGTAGAGGTCATGGGGCTCCGTGGGACGGCTTGCGAAGAAGTCGATGTATTTGACGCTGCTCAGGTCATAGTCCCGCATGTCGGTGACATTGACCTCGATGGTATGTCGTCCTTCGGCATAGTCCAGGCCGGTCCAGGAAAAAGTCTTCTTGTCGGTGTCGGTGGCGACCACGAGACCAACGTGGACAGGCTTTGTGCAGTAGATTTCCACAAAGAGCCGCCGGGCGCTGCGCCAGTCCTTCAGGTCGGCGGGCAGGTAGTATTTTGCGGAGGGCCACCCGTCGGGCCTGGTCATGTAGGTGAATTTGGCGGTCAGGCCGGATTCGCCGTCAGGCCAGGGTACTTGTTCCATGGTGACATCGCCTTTGGTCAGGTGCCAGTCCTGGTCCAGAGGACGGTCTACGGAACTCACATAGAGAAGCTTCTCTCCGGCCAGGAGAGAGAACGACAGGAGACAAAGCAGTGCAATGTATTTTTTCATGGATTCTTGAAGTTTTCCAGGGCCTGGCATCTTTTTTCCAAGGCCCTGAGGGTTTTGTCAACAGTTGGGTAGTCGCGATACAAAAAACCGAAATTCTGGAAGTATTCCGAGGACTCCAGCATCGCAGCCGTGTCGGGATTGCGGGCCAGCGTGCGTTCCACGGCGACGATCAGCGGCGTCTGCGGGTGTGCCTGCAGCCAATCCAGGCGTTCTTTCAGGCCGCGGGGATGCCAGCGGTGGAAGAGCTCCAGCTGGATGGCGACGCGCGTATGCCGGTTCCGGAAGGAGAAATCCGGAAAGACGATTTCGCGTCCGCCGGCTTTCAGGAAGGAGATGTCGTCCGCGAGGCGCCAGTCGGCGTTCAATGTCTGGAAATGCTTCTGGAAGAGCTGGAGTTCGTCAGGCAGATAGGCGGAGAAGTTATGGTAGGGGCACTGGAGATGGGAGGAGTCGTCCAGCTTCAGCATGACATCCTTCTCCTCCCAGCGGATTTCGGCTTCCAGTTCCCAGGTGGGCAGGGTGCAGACCGCGGGGAAGAAGGTCGCCAGTTGCAGTCCGTAGCGCCGCCCCTGGTCCAGGATTCCCGCCGGGCCGTCGATGGTCATTTTCAGGCATTTCAGGCGGGTGCCTGGCACGTCGGCGTTTTCCACCTGTGCCAGCAACTGGAAGAAACGAAGATATTGGCAGATCCGCCGGAGCTTCTGGGCGTCCGTCGCGCCGACTGTCAGCTTCATTTCGCGGGCGGAGAGGAGAATCGCCTGGACCAGTCCCGTGTTGTAGCGGCTGAGGAGTTGTTCGGCTGTCAGGTCGTCAAAATTCTGCAGGCAGTCATTTTCAGGAAGGTCCCCGTAGAGTTGCCCGTCAAGCAGGAGGGGATTCTCCGGACACTCCTTCAGGAGGAGGCTCTGCCAGGTGGGTTCCTTCGGGAGTTCGCCGTCGCCTTTCAGGATTTTCGCCGCGGCGTCCAGGACTTCTTTTCGCAGTGCGGGGTAGTCCAGGGCGGAGTTGGCGGAGTATTCGCTTCGGTCGTCCAGCAACTTCTTCAACGCCAAGGCAAAACGCCGGTTCTTCGCGCTGTTGAGGATGGGCTTCAGGAAATCCTCCAGTTCGCCGGCGGGGGTATGCGCCTGGGCTGCCTCCCGGTAGATGTCGATGAGTCGCTGGCAGAGATCCAGATTCGCGTCCGTGGCGACTACAAAACGCGGGAAAAGCACGCCGTTGCGGCAAAATGCGGTGACAAGTGGTTTGGTCAGCATCCGCAGCCTCCTGATGGAAGTGGTGTCTCGCCCGTGTAAGCGGGGTGCTGGCGGCGGCGTTCGGAGACGTACGTCTCGCCCGTGCCTTCGCTGATCAGCTCGTAGAGGATGGCGGTCTTGCCGGGGGAGGGACGCAAAATGCGTCCCAGGCGCTGGACGTGTTCCCGCACGGAGCCTGATCCTGAGACCACGATGCCGATGTTGGCTTCCGGGACGTCCACGCCTTCGTTCAGCACCTTGCTGGTGACCAGCACGGGATAGTCGCCCGTGCGGAAGGATTCCAGGAAGGCGATGCGTTCCGCCGTCTTCGTGTGGTGGGTGATGACGGGCAGTCCGAAGAGGGTGCCGATCTGGTAGGCGGTGGCGTTGTCGGCAGTGAAGACGATGACGCGGTCATGGCGATGCGCCGTTAGCAGTTCCGCCACTGTCCGGAATTTGGAGCGTGGCGAGCGGGATATGTTCCGTTGGCGGAAATAGGCCTGGAGGGCGCTGTGGCCTTCGGCGGAACGCGCGCATGCCCGCAGGAAAAGTCCCCAGCCTTGGGCGGAGGAGAAGGAGATGCGGTTCTTGCGGACGAAGCCCAGGTATTCCTCGCGGGCCTGCTGGTATTGCTCCAGCTCGTCGTCGTCCAGCGGCGTATAGACTGGAATCGTCTCGTAGGGGGAAAGGACGGTTTCTTCTGGCAGTTCGGTGATTTCTTTCCGGTAGCAGATTGGCCCCAGCAGTTCCGCGTAGTCCTTTTCCAGTCCGTCGGTTCGCTCCGGCGTGGCGGTGAGGCCCAGCCGATAGGGTGCCAGGCAGAGCCGGGCAATCTGGGAATAGGCCGGTCCCGGCAGGTGGTGGCATTCGTCCACGATCAGCAAGCCGAAGCGGTCGCCGTAGAAGTCCATGGACAGGAGGGCGGAGTCGTATGTGGAAACGGTGATAGCCTGCATGTCGTGGCTTCCGCCGCCAAGGGTTCCCACTGGCAATCCGAAGGCGTTCTTCAATTGCAGCGCCCATTGCGCCAGGAGGTCCAGCGTGGGAACAACCACCAGCGTGGAGCGGGCCGCGCTGGCGATGGCCATCTGCGCCAGGAAGGACTTGCCTGTGCCCGTGGGCAGTACGACCAGCCCGCGTCGCTGGTTCTTCTCCCAGGCGGCCAGGCCCTCGCTTTGGTAGAAGCGAGGCTTTCGCCCCAGTTCCTTCGGCAGGGTAAGCGCTGTATAGTGCCGGGCCTGGTCATCGTAGGGGATCTTCGCCCGGTAGAGGCTCAGCAAGATGGCTGCGTAGTCTCCTGCCGATGCCCGGAAGCACTGCACGCGGCTGTCGTAGCGGCAGTATTTGCCGATGCCGGCGGGCAGTGCGGTATCCGGGGCGATGTCTTCGCCAATGAGGAGAGTTCCAGATTGGAAACGGAGGGAGAGCATGACTCAATTCGGGATGGTGACGTCGGTTTCCAGAAGCTTGAAGATTCGGGTCAGGGACTGGATGAAGCCGATCAGCATGGTCTGGGCCTCTTCGCGGCGGTCGTTGCGGATGGCCTCCATGATGGCGACGGTCTGTTCGGAGTGCTCCAGCAGGCCGATGGCCGCCAGCTGGCCCTTGAGGCGGTGCAGAAGTGCCAGGGTCTCCTGGGCATTTCCTTGCTGGGCGTAGCTGGCCAGGTTGTCCAGCAGTGGGCGCCAGTCGGTCAAGGTCTGGGCCAAGAGCATCTTGATTTCTCCCAGGGAGAGCTGGTATTGCTCCTGCATGAAGTCGTGCATCCGGCGGATCGTGCCGGCCTCCGGGGGCTCCGGAAGCTCCTTCCCGGAGTCGCGGAGCTCGCGTTCCGGCGTGATGCCCAGCGCGTCCGCGATGCACAGCAGGAGCTGGTCTCGCTCGAAGGGCTTGGGGATGAAGCCCGTGGAGCCTGCTCCCAGGGCTTTCTGGACGTCTTCCTGGTAGGCGGAGGCGGTCAGGGCTACGATGGACGTGGTGGCGGTGTCAGGCAGTTTGCGGATTTCGCGGATGGCGGTATAACCATCCATGATGGGCATCTGGATGTCCATGAAGACGAGATCGAAGTGCTGCTGCCGGCACAATTCCAGCGCCTCGCGGCCATTTTCCGCCGTGCGGTAGGGGAGGCCGACGGATTGGCAGATGGTCTCCAGGAGGAAGAGGTTGGTGAGGGTATCGTCCACCAGCAGTGCCTTGTGCTTCTTGAGTTCTGCGCGAGGCAGGCGAACATGGTATAGATCAGAGAGATGCACTTGTTCCTCGGCCTTGGAGGCGGCGCAGTGCAGCGTGAAGAAGAAGCAACTGCCTTCGCCTGGACGGCTCTTGAGCTGGAGCTTGCCTCCCAGGAGCTCCACCAGCGCGTGGGCGATGGTGAGCCCCAGCCCCGTGCCGCCGTAGCGTCGGGCGATGGAGAGGTCGGCCTGGGCGTAGGGTTTGAAGAGACGGTCCTGTTCGCTCTGGGTCATGCCGATGCCGGAGTCGCGCACGGCGAAATCCACTTTCAGACGTTGGTCCTCTTCCGGAACGACGGTGATTTCCAGCACTACCTCGCCGCGCTCGGTGAATTTCACTGCGTTGCCCAGAAGGTTGTCCAGGATTTGGCGTAGCAGCGAGGGATCCGTGCGCAAAAGTGCCGGCGTTTCGCCTGTGAAGACCAGCTGCGTCTTGAGCTGCTTTCCCCGCGCGGCCTGTCGCGCCAGCGCCACGCGTTCCTCGGCGAAGGACTTCAGGTCAAAGGTGACTTCCGAGGCGGTGAGCTTGCCTGCACGGAGCTTGGTGAAGTCCAGGATTTCGTTGATGACGTGGACGAGCCCCTTGGCGCTGGAGTCGATGATTTGGAGATACTGCTTCTGCTGGTCGTTGAGCTGGGTCTCCTTCAGGTTGGAAAGAAACCCCAGAAGGCCGTTCATCGGCGTGCGGATTTCGTGGGACATGGTGGCGATGAAATTCTCGCGGGAGTGGGCTTCCCGACGCACGCGTTGGAGCAGTTCTTCCAGGCCGGCCACGAAGGTGGGGTCCTCGTCCTTTTCCGCTTGACGGGGGACTTTGGTGCTGCTTTCCAGAAGTTGTCCCGTGGGCAGTGCCAGGTAGTTTCCCAGGGTGCGGTGCTGGAGTCGCTGGCGTTTTCCTAGAAGCCAGAGGAAGTATCCCAACAGCGCCAGCAACGGGAGCGGCCAGAGCCAGAAGAGATGATCCAGGCGGGTTGCGTCATGCGACAGTCTTGCCGTGGCTGCCTGGATTTGCAGGTCGGCTTCCGACAGCAGGCGATGGAGTTCTTCCAGGTGCCGCGAGGTCTCCCGCGCCTCAATGAAAGATAGGAGATGGGCCCGGATCTCCTTGTCCAGGTCGTCCAGTCTTTTCGCCGTTTCCTGATAGGTGCCTTGGCTGAGCAGGAGCAGTCGCATTCGGTCTTCCTGATCTTCCTGGACTTGGCGGAGCTGGGCCAGGGCGTTCTCCCGCTTGTCGCCGCGGGCCGCGCGCTGCGCGTCCAGGGCGGTCTGCGCCCACAGGATTTCCGCCTGCCAGCCATTCTGCAATCCGCAGAGCAGCGGCGGCAAGTGGCAGCCCGTGAGGAGTGCGCTCCTCAGGGCGATCCCCAGGGAGAGAACACCCAGGAGATAGAGGCCGGCGAGGCCGGCGAGAATCCATTGTTTGCGGGATAGATTGGGCATGAAGGAAAGAATTGCGGGGAGGAACAAAAAAGCGGGGCAGCCCCGGAGAATGGGGACCGTCCCGCTTTGCTGATGGCTAACAGTTCACCACTAGAAGCACATGTTCACGATGGGGAAGAAGGGCAGAGTGGACTTGGTGGCGATGTTGATCAGGCCGATCTGCACGCCCTGCAGGAACTCGGTGTAGTTGACCAGGCCGATTTCCAGACCGTGGAACTCCAGGGAGGTGTTGACCAGGCCGACTTCCACGCCGTTGGCGTTGTTGCGGGTGGAGTTGACCAGGCCCACAACGATGCCGTTGGAGCTGTCCGCCAGGTTGACCAGACCGGCCTGGATGCCGGAGAAGCTGCCGCTGGTGCTGTTGAAGAGGTTGATCTGCAGGGCGGAGACGTGGGCTTCCAGGTCGCTGCTCTGTTCGCGGGAGATGGAGACCAGACCTAGATCCAGACCGGTGATCTGGCAGTTGCTGCCATAGGGCAGGTTCAGCTTCAGGCCGGTGATGGAGATTTCGGGGGGGACCAGCTGCATCTTGGGGGCCCACAGGCTCAACTGGAAGGCGGTGTTGTCAAAAGCGGGCAGGATGCTGGCGGTCAGGGTCAGCAGGGCAACGATGAGAAGAGCTTTCTTCATGGTAGATATCGACGTTGAAAGGAAGGATTGATGAAAACAAAATTCAGACAGCAGGTAAAGTTAATCGGTTTTCCTAAATCTGCCGTTCTCTCCGAAAAATAAACTGCAAAATTTTCGGGAAAACATCGTCCGACGTGTCGGACTAGTCCGATCCGGCCGACTTGTCAAAGTTAATTCCCTTTCATTTTATTATGTATCGTTTGATCCATGCGGAGAGGAGGTCTGGCCAGGAGTCAATGCCTAAGTTACGCACGCGCATGCCATAGCCGTGGCCGCCTTCGGGGAAGATGTGCATTTCTGCGGGAACGCGGTGTGCCATGCATGCCTTGAAGTAGCGGAGGGAGTTCTCAGGATAGACCATGTCGTCTTCGGTGAGGGCCAGGAAGGTCTTCGGTGTCTTTTCCGTGACGATGTATTCGCCGGAATACTCCTTCATGATTTCAGGACTTGGTGTCAGGCCGAGCAGGTTGTGGCGAGAGCCCAGATGGCAGTAGCCTTCGTAAAGGGAGATGACGGGATAGATGAGAATGGAGAAGTCCGGACGGGGGTTCTGCACCGCCAGGGTGGCGTCGGTTTCCGGCAGTTTGTCGTAGCGGTTGGAGGCCAGCATGGCCAGGTGTCCGCCGGAGGAGAAGCCCATGATGCCCACGCGATTCGGGTCAATGCCGTATTGGTTGGCGCGGGAACGGACGATGCGGATGAGGCGCAGCGCATCCGCCAGCGGTGCGTCTCGCCAGAGCCCATTGCGTCCGTCGGGGGCCGGCATGCGGTATTTCAGGACGAAGGCGGAGATGCCCTGCGCATTGAAATATCGCGCCAGGTCATAGCCCTCGTGGTCGATGGCGACGCCGGAGTAGCCGCCGCCGGGGCAGACGATCACCGCTGCGCCGGTGTTGTTCTCCGCTTTGGCGGGGAAGGCCTGGAAGGAGGGAATACGGATGTTCGAGATGAAACGGCAGAAGATTTCTTCGCCGCGTTCGGCGGATTGCTCCTGGTTGTCGCCGTCGGGCTCGAAGCCGGGGACGCCTTCCGGCCAGAGGGCTTCTTCGACGGGGATGTCGCTGGGTGCGTCGTGGCGCAAGGCAAAACGAGTGGGTGTATCAGACATGATGAAATGGGGGATTTTTCAGGGAACAAGAAGAATGTAAGTGGGGAAGCCGGCAATGCCGTATTGCATCGCCAGGTGCGCACCGTCGCCCTGGTCGCCCTGGACGGATATGCAGACCACATCCTTCAGGGCATCGCGGACTTTGGCGTCGCGGAAGGTGGTGGCCTCCATGAGCTGGCAGGCCTTGCAGGAGACGCCCCAGAAGTCCAGCAGCACTGGTTTGCCGGCGTAGCTGGCTTCCGCCATGGCGGTTGCGTAGTCGCTGCGCCAGAGGTCGCAATGTTCGGCGGAGACGGGGCGCATCAGGCGGAAGCCGTTCCAGGCCGTGTAGCAGGCAAAGAGCAGAATCAGGACGCCCATGGCCTTCTTCAGATGGTTCATCCAGGCGCCGGGACGGGGCAGGGCGCCGATGCCTGCGCCAAGGAAGGGCCAGGGGAGGCCCAGGCCGATGCCCAGAAGCAACGGCAACCAGAGGGCTGCTGCCGCGCCGTCCGCGTAGAGTCGTGCGGAAAGGAGCAACACCCAGATGAGAACGGGGGCGATGCAGGCGCCGGCCATCAGGGCCGCCGTCATGCCTAGGAAGGCGGCTGCGGCGAAGGCGCCGGCATGGCTGGGCATGGCGCGGTCGCGGAAGCGGGAGAAATCCAGCAGGAAGAGATCGAACATGGCCAGGCCGAGAAGCACGAAGACCACCGCCAGGCTGAATTGGAAATACGGATTGCTGTTGACGGCGCCAATCCGCCCTCCCAGAAGAACCACGGCACATCCCGCCAGACCGTAGGTCAGCGCCATGGCGCAGCCGTAGATGCCGCCGAGCATGGCGCCGTGGAAACGTCCGTTCCCCGCGCTTTTTGCGCCAAGAACGCCCAGCGTAATCGGAATCATCGGCAGAACGCATGGCGTGAGATTAAGGGCGATTCCGAGAATGACGGTAAGCAGGCAGGTGAGCAGCCAGCCGCTTCGGGCGAAGATCCGCTCCAGAAGATTGGGCTGCGTGACGGTGGACTTGTTGCGGGAGCGTTCCAGCCAGGAGAGAAAATCCTCTGATTTTGCGTAGCCTACCAGCGGTTCGGAAATCCAGAAGGCTTCTTCCGCTGCGGCAGGGGTGGTCTGCCGTTCCGGCGGGGATGGCTCTTGCGTGGCGGCAACTTGCTGGGGAAGATAGCACATGGTGTCGGTGCAGCCCTGGAAGGAGAAGGAAATCCGATCCAGTGCGGCGGGCGGGGCGATTGCCCAGCGGAAATGGGTTCCCACAGGATAGGAGTCGTATTCGTCAGCCTGCGGCCACTTCACTTGGGTGACGGTGGCATCACTGTCCACCGTCAGGGTCACGTCATTGATGTGTCCGCCTGCCGGGCCGTCCACTGTGGCTTCCGCCTGCTGAACGCCGTTGTCCTGCGTGATGCGGAGCGTCCCTTGGAAAGGAGAATCCGCTAGGAGAGAAAAGGCCAGCAGAAGGATGGCAGAGAAAAGAAAGCGCATGGAAAATTACCAGCGTGAGTAGCTCCAGGAGACAGGACGGTCGTTGTCGTAGGGCATGAAGCCGTGGAAGGGGCGCGGATCGCCGTCAAAGACCAGCGGCAGGAAATGCTTGTCGCCTTCCCACATGGGATATTGGGGGAAATCCGCCAGGGGAATCCACGAGAGCGTGCCCTCTTCGTTTTGGGAGAGCGGCGTTCCCTTGAAACCAGTCACAAGGAAGATGAAGCTCAGCCAGTTCTCGCCGTGGGGGCCGAAGTTGGTCCAGTTGACGGTGCCGCGCAGTTGCATGGCAGTCACCTCCAGGGTGGATTCTTCGCGAATTTCCCGCACAAGTCCCGCGGCCGCGTCTTCATTGGGCTCCAGGTGCCCTCCCAGGCCGTTGTATTTGCCGAACTGCTCGTCGCTCTTGCGGGCGATGCGGTGGGTCATGAGGACGGACTTGCCATCGGGGGAAAGGATGTACCCCAGGGTGCCGATGATGGGACAATAGCAGTTGGACATGGTGGAGTTAAAGAGATAGGCTGGATTGCACGGTTACGGGTTCCCTTGTGACAGGATGCGGGAAGACCAGCTGCCACGAAATCAGGGCGATGCCGCCTGATGGAGCCAAGGACAGGGAGTCTCGCGATGCACCGTATTTCAAGTCGCCGCAAATGGGCATGCCGGCGTGGGAGAGCTGCGCGCGAATCTGGTGGTAGCGCCCCGTCTCAAGATTGATTTCCAAGAGGGTTGTGCCGTTGCGTGTTTTCAGCGTCTTGTATGACAGGCGGCATGGCTTGGCGTTTTCAACGCCGCGTGAAACGATGCGCGCCCTGAAATCGTCATGAAGAATATAGTCTTCAAGAGTGGCTTCCGGACGCTGGGGAATGCCTTCGACCAGAGCACGGTAGGTTTTGACGATGCCATTCCTGCGCTGGGCTGCGTTGAGACGCTCCAACCCCTTCGTGGTCCGCGCAAAAAGCACCACGCCGCCTACAACGCGGTCGATGCGGTGGATCGCCTCCAGGAAGACCGCGCCTGGCTTGTTGAATCGCGCTTTGAGGAAGGCCTTGCCGCGGGCTTCCAGGGAATCCTCGTCAGTCCCCGAGGGCTGGGTCAGCAACCCCCAGGGCTTGTCCAGGACCAGCAGATGGTTGTCTAGATAGAGGGGCGTCATGCAGCTAGCAGCCGGCCCACTTCTGCAGGTTGACGATGGTCTCCCGGATGTCGCGGGTCTGCTCTTCGCCTGCGGGAATTTCGCGCTCGATGATGTATTCGCCGTCAAAGCCGATTTCCAGGAGCTTCTTGACGAAGACCGGGAAGTTCACCATACCCTGGCCGACCTGCTTTTCAGCGCCCAGGTTGTTGCCGTTGGTGGGGACGCAGCCGTCCTTGACGTGGATGTTGCGGACATATTGCCCGAAGACGCTGAGGGCGTCAATGGGGTTGCCCTTGCCGTAGAGGAGCAGGTTGGCGGGATCCAGGTTGATGCCGAGGTTGTCGAGGCCCCAGCCTTCCAGGCGCTGGATGGTGCGCAGAAGGGTGGTGGGGGTCTCCTGCCCCGTCTCGAACCAGAACTGGAGGCCGATGCTCTTGCAGTAGCGCGCGACTTCGGAAATGGCCAGCGCGGTGGGCAGGAACTCGGGGTCGGTCATGTTCTCAGGCAGGAATCCGCAGTGGGTGATGATGGCTTTCAGACCGAGCTCGGCGGCAAAGTCCGCGCCGTGGCATAGGTCTAGGATGCGTTGGGCGCGGTAGGCGGGGGGGACCAGGCCCATGGAGACGGGGCCTTCGGTGAAGTTCCAGAAGACTTTGCCGCCGTAGCCGGCCCAGAAGGCTGCGGGGGCGACTTCCTTTTCTTTCATCTGCTCTCGGATCACGGCTGCGCGGGCCTTCCAATCACCCTCGTAGAAGGCAGGATTCCAGTTCGAAATCTGGCAAGTGTGAAGACCGAAGGAGGAAAGACGGTCGAAGATGTGTGCGCAGTCCTCCAGGTTCGGGGAGGCAGTAATGATGGAACCGATTTTCATGGCGAAATTTAGGGGTGGGAGGGTTGGATGGCCTCAGGGGATTCTTGGGAAAAAAGGAAACTGTGCATAATCTAATTCCATTCTGGAAATACGAGGTTGGCCGGAAGGAAGGAACAGGATGACGGTGAGGAATTAGTACATTCCATAAACCCGCGAAATCATAATTGTCCCTTAGGATTTCACCATTTGTGTGAAATTTCCCTTTCGTGAAAAGTGGAAAAATGCGTTAGAGGGTTTAAATTTTGCCGTTTTCCTTTATCCGTACTTTCACATTCACCCCAAAACTTAGGAGTAAGTTCTCTTATGTCAGGACATAATAAATGGTCGTCCATTAAGCACAAGAAAGGCGCCGCCGATGCAAAGCGTGGTGCCATATTCTCCCGTGTCTCCAAGGAAATCATCCAGGCTGCCCGTGAAGGCGGCGGCGATCCCGATCTGAATGCCCGTCTGCGCGCCGCCGTGGCTGCCGCCAAGGCCGCCAACATGCCCAACGACAACATCGACCGCGCCATCAAGAAGGGCACGGGCGAATTGGGCGGTGCCGCTATCGAAGAGTTCACCTACGAAGGCTACGCCGCTGGTGGCGTTTCCGTTATCGTGAACTGCATGTCCGATAACAAGAACCGTTGCGCTTCCGATATCCGCAGCTTCTTCAGTCGTCATAACTGCAAGATGGCCGGCTCCGGCGCAGTCTCCTACAAGTTCAAGCGCAAGTCTAAGTTCATCATCGAGGGCGAGTGGGCCGACGAGGACAAGCTGATGGAGCTCTTCCTGGAAGCCGATGCCAATGTGGATGACATCCAGGTCGATGACGGCACCGCCGAAATCATCGCCGCTCCCGATGCCTTCGCCGTCATCCTCGGCATCTTCGAGTCCAAGGGTATCGTTGCCACCGAGGCCACTCTGGCCATGATTCCCGATTCCACCTCCCTGGTGAGCGATCTCTCCGTCGCCAAGAGCGTCCAGAAGTTCGTGGATATCCTGGAAGAATACGATGATTGCCAGGCCGTCTATCACGACATGGAACTCTCTGACGAGGTTGCCGAGGCTCTCGCTGCCGAAGACGAAGAATAGTCAGGCCAAGCTTTGATCTCTGAAAAGCCTGCCGCGATTTCGTGGCAGGCTTTTTTTATTGTGATAGTTTTTGTATAGTTGCCATAGTTTTATATAGTTGCAGTTATAGCTTTGCTTTAGGGGAAACTGAAGATTGGGGAAACTATCACCAACTATACAAAAAAACTATCTATAGCTATTTCTAAACTCTGCAATGCGGTCCAGGTAGGCCGTGCCCAGTTGTGTGTCGGGTTCCAGATAGCTTCCCTCGGTCCATTCGTTCCAGGCGTGGATGAAGAGCAGCTGATCCTGGGGAGGGCGAGAGGAGAGAAGTTCCGCCAGCGCCGTCAGCCCCTCGAGAAAGGCGTCGGAATCGTGGTCCATGATGCCGAAGAAGGGATAGCTGCCGGGACGGAACACGTCCGACTGGATGGTCCGGGGCGAGCTGTCCCATCCGGTCGTGGCCACGGGATAGTACGGCGCCGGTAGAGTTTCCAGGGCGTGTTTCGCCTGAATCATGTATTGCTGGTTGGAGATGCGGAAGTCCACCGTCGGGAAGGCCTGCTGTTCCTGCCAGATGGGTGTGCAGCCCACGTTGTTGTAGCTCGTGTAGGAATGGAAGCCCATGCCTTGGGTCCAAGTGGCTTGGGGACAAACGCAGAAGGGCTGGGAATCCAGGTTGTCGAACCAGATGCCGTTGACATGGATGCCGGGCAGGCCCGCTGCCTTCGCCTTCGTCTGCAAGTCCTCCAGGACCTCCCTGGTGGCCTCCGGACCGCCCATCTGCTTGATGAAGCGGTTTGTGGCGTAGATGGAGAAGTACGGCTTGCCATCCACGCGCCAGTATTCAGGGCGAGTGAAGTATTTTCGGATCAGCATCTCCCAGATTTCGCCAACATTCTTCTTGGTGCTGGTCCAGGGGTAGAGGATGCGCGCACATGTAGCGCCGTCATAACCCACGGGATGCTTGTCCGTCCAGTCGTGGTTCGCCCACATCAGCGCGAATTTCATTCGGCTGCGGTTGGGCGCCTGGAGGAAACCCTCGTCCAGTGCGCGTTCCAGATAAGGGCCGTCATACCAGTACCAGTCGAAGACGAAGGCGTCGATGCCCGCGTTGGCAGCCGCATCGATCTTCTGGGCCATGACCGCGGGATCCGCCTCGTCTTGATAGCCCCACAACGGTACGCGCGGCTGGCGGTGTCCTGGGAAACGCGGCGTGGCGTGTTTCATCAGTTCCCACTCGGTCCACTTGGGACCATGGACTTTCTCGTTGCGGGGATCTACGTGGTAGTTGGGAAAGTAGTATGCGGCGAGTTGCATGGGGGCGAATGCTAGTTGGCGGAAGGAGCTGCTGCGGTTCCCACGGTGCTGGCCATGGAACGATATTTGGCTAGTTCCAGCTGGGTCGCGGCGAATTTCTGACTCAGTTCCGCATTGGCCTGATGGGCGGCCTGGATTTCCGCCTGCGCTGCGGCGATTCGCTCTTCGGCAATCTTCCGGAAGTGCTCTTCCAGCATTCGCTCCTTCTCTGCAAGATACTGTTCTTTCTGGTGCACGGTTGCCTGTGCCAACTGGAGGGCGTTCTCCTTCTTCGCGATTTCCTGTTCGCGTTGTTGCAGCGCTTCGTTCTCCGCTGCGATGGCTGCACGGCGCTCCTGCACATCCGTGGTCAGGCCTTCCAGCATCCGGCTGCGGGCGTCAGAGAGCACACCCTGCCAGTCCTTCAGGAACTGGTCGCACTGGACGCTGGCCTGCTTCTGCAATTCCACCAGGTTCTTCGCAGAGGAATCCCGGGCCTCCTGCAACTGCGCCAGCATCTCCTCTTTCTGCTTGGCAAAGCCTGTTTCCGCGATGGTCTCACGGGCCTGGACGGCTTCCATCCGGTTCGCAAGATCGCTCTCGCGGTGCTCCAGGTCGATGCGCTTCTGAGAGAGTTCCTCGGCCATTTTCTTCAATGCCTCGTCCTGCTGGGCGAGCCTGGTCTTCGCATCGTTGAACTCCGCCAGCATCTGCGAACGCTCCGACGTCAATCCCTGCCGCACTTCCGCCTCGCGGACTGACAGTGCCATCTCCCGTTTGTTCAGCGCGTCTTCCCGCTCTGCCAACTTCGCCTTCTCCTGCAACATATCGTTCTGCAACGACTCGAACTGCTCCTTGAGGGAGGCGTTGAGACGCTGGAAGTCCGCCAACAGCTTCTGGTCCTGCAGGGCGAAATTCTTATTGAACTCCTCCTGCATGGCCAAAATGCGCTGTCCTTTGGCATCCAGCTCGGCTTTCAGCTGGCGCAACGGCTGCATCTGGTCGTCCAGTGCGGTGGCGAAAGCCGCCTTGGCATCGCACTCCTGCGCCACGATGGCCTTCTCCCGCTCCGTCAGTTCCTGTTCCTTCTGGGTGAAGCGCCCGGCGGCTTCCTTGTAGGTGCTGATGGCGGCGTCAAGGTTCGCTTTCTGCGTGTCCAGCGTCTTGAGCTGCTCTTGATAGACCGATTCTAGGTCGGTGCGGGTCATGATGGACGCCCCAAGATTGCCCAGATCCTGGAATTTCACCGTAATCTCGTTCTGCTGATTCTGAAGAAGATTCTTGATCTCCGCGTATTTTGCTTGGACTTGCGCTTCGCGTTCGCGGAGCTCCTTGTCACTCGTAAACCACCCCATGATTGCTGTTCCTCCTCGGGAAATTGGATTCTGTACAGACGGAACTCTGCTTGCGAGTCCCGTCATTTGACCTTAATGTAAACTGAAATGCCACCCTTATGCAGAAGAAAACACAAAAAACACGAAAACCCTCTTGCAATCCCTGAAAAAATGGCTATAGTAAGCACGCTCTCCAAAAATCGGGACGTAGCGCAGCCTGGTTAGCGCGTTTGTCTGGGGGACAAAAGGTCGCGAGTTCGAATCTCACCGTCCCGACCAATTTTTAATAACTTGCCCGTCAATGGCTTATCCGTTGACGGGCTTCTTATTTTCTCGTAACTCTCGCAAACAACGGTAGTTGGACACTTTCTCCGTCTGCCGTGTTTCGCCCCCAGAGAATGGATGAAAAGCCGTTTATCCGCCAGTTTCCCAGTCTTTCCGCCCGACATTCTCCGTTTGAAAAGACCGCTGGCTTTTCCCCATTCTCCACGGTCATGGAACTGCCGTCGTTCTTTTCGGTGACCTCCCAGCGGACGCCCTTGAGCTTCTCCGGCCAGTCGGCCAGGTTCTGGATGCGCTCCTCGTCGGTCTTGGGAATGAAAGTCGGGAAATTGCCTTCCCGCCTGCCCGTGGAGCGGGTCCTGGTGTCCAGCATGGCGCGCATCTGCTCCTGGATTTCATCGAAGTGCTCCACGCGGAGGACGGTTGTCACGTCGTCCCCTTCGGAGAATCCGGTAAGTTCGGGAAATGCTGAGACTGGCATCACCAGCCCCTGGGAGATGACTCCGCGGAGCTTGACGGTGCGGATGCGGACGGCCTGCTTGATGGTCTTTCCGTGCTTGTCGCTCCAGGAGCGGAGGCAGCGGTCGTGCAGGAAGGCGTAGCGTTCGTCGTCGGCCGGCAGCGCCGAGTCGATTTCGAAATAGACGGCGCGGTCGCCGGGACGGAATTCATTGCGTCCGGTGACGATGCGCCAGGCTTTGCCATTGAGGGTGACCACGTCGAGACGGTCGGTCTCGGGGATGGGGTCGGCGGTTGCGATGGTGACGATAGATGCGAGTTTTCTCATGATTGCGATCCTTGATCTGGGTTGTTGTCTGTCGCGGGGCTTTCTTTCCCGTCACCAATGCATTCAACAAAATCAACCAAGTGGTCAAAGTTTTTCGGAAAATTCTGAAAAAAGTTGTTTCAGACACAAAAAAAGCCGCCGGACCTGGCTGGCGCGGCGGCAATTAGAAAAAATCATAGACTATTTTTGTCTATGGGAATTGTGAATATGGAGATGTGGATTATTTTATTAGCGAGGCTGAATTGAAGGCAACGGAGTGCAAAATCATTGATTTACACCTTTGAAATGTGTAAAATCTCCGAAAATGTTTTTCAGCACGAAATACGACATCTTTGAATCTGTGATCAAACACCTTACATTCCAGGAGGCTTATGAAAACATCAAAAGAACTGCTGAACAATTTCGTCAGAGAACGTCTTGGTGGCCAAGTCGACAACCTTGCCACTTACGATATGGAAAAGCTGAAGGTAGATAAAACTTACGGTTGCCCCGGACGGCGCTTCGAATACGACAACTCTAATCTTGTAAGAGCATTGTTCGTCGTCCTGTGGCATGGCGTGCTGCCGGAACTGAACAGCGACACAATTGGAGACGGAAAGGCATTCCGCGGCGATACCATCCATACCAGCGGGGCGCTTTTGGGGCATTGGGATGATAAAACCGGCCTTTATGATGGTCTCAACAAACGTTATGATGTAGAACCGGAGGAGATGAGGGAATACATAGAGAACTGGCCGGTTTCAAGAATCGGCAATATGCTTCTTCTGCCGAGCCAGAGTTTGACGACCGTTTGTGCAAAGGGGAAGGAAGGCCATGTGACAATAAACACATTCCGAGGCTTCTTCGGTTGGCATGATTACTTTGATCGGTTCCTTGTCGAGTTGAAGGACGCCCTGGACAATGGAATCCCTAAAACTTCTACAGGCGAAGTGTCTCTGCCGAATCTCCTGTCCCTGGATGGCAACCGCAATTATTTCAAACACTTTGACTGCTCCTTCGAAACTTGGCTGGATAGCATGATGCTCAATGACTGCCTTGACGAGAAAACCGGAAAAGTAAAACGCACCTTCAATGGACTGGACTTCAAGGATTATCCTTATCATTCAAGATATAGAAGCCAGAAATCCATTGACAACGACAGGAAGGAATACAAGTCGCGAGTCCGTGAGTTTCTTGTGACAACCGGGACGTTGATTCATTGGCGCTCGAAGAAAATGGTTGCTCGCCTGAAGGAACTGCATATTGGGGAAAAATGACGGTGGCAAGATAATTGCCGACCCGTCCTTGATATTGATAAAGATATGCCGGTAAACAAGAAATCCCAGCTGCGAATCGCCTGTCTCCTCCGCCTGATGAAGGAGGAGCGGTATCCCAATTTCTCGATGGTGCTCAAGGAATTGAGGCGTCTGGACGAGGCGGGGGTATACAAACTATCCCAGAAGACCATCCAGCGCGACGTGAAATACCTCGTGGAGGAACTTCACGCGCCAATCCAGTATGACACGGAGCGGAAGGGATATTATCTGACCGACAGGTTCTGGAGCGGCGTGCCAATCACGGAGGAAGTCGAGATGGACGCCGCCGTCTACGGGGCGCATCTAGCCGAGACGCTCCTGCCGTCGTCCCGCATCGCCAGCGAAATCCGCCAGGGGACAGACGCCCTCTGGAGCCGAAACAACGGCACATCGGAGGATTTCACCGCGCTCAACTCCCTGGTTGCCAGAGGCTCGTCGCAGAAAGTGTCGCCCGATGTCTTCCAGACCGTGTTCGAGGCCTGGCGCTTGCAGGCTCCCGTCGTTGTGAAATACCGCCGCGCGGGAGACGGACATGTCCTTCAGATGACAGTCGAGCCGCATGTGCTGACGCTGTTCGACAACGTCTGGTACATCAAGGGGCATCTCCGGAAGACGGACAGGATTGGCTCGCCTGAAAAGCCCGTCATCACCCTGGCGCTTCACCGGATGCTTGGCGCGTTGCGGATTGACGGCCATTTCCAGCCTGACCAGAGGATGATTGAAGAGGTCAACGACGGGAAGCTTTTCGATGTGAAACGGCTGGACCGCGTTGAAATCCTGCTCCGTGAATCCTCTGTTGTATGGAGCGTGGAGGCATTTCCAAATGCCAGGCTGGAACGGAGAAAGGACGGAACGGCTGTCCTGACCGTCAGGGACATAGAGGAATACCGGGTGCTGAATTTCATGATGACATCCGGCGGAAAGGCCAGCGTCCTTTCTCCCGAATGGCTACGCGAGAAGATAAGCGGATATGCCATGGCCGTTGCGCAGGCCAACGAAATTCAGAAAAAATAGCAATCTTTTCTATCATGGACTCAAAGTGTCCACCATCGGGTTGTAAAATATCTCCAGTGACAGAAAAATCTGCCAGGACAACAACCTTATGGAGACACGACAATGACAGAAAAGACTCAAATCTGCGTGCAGTGCGGCGCTGAAGACCGCTGCTATGAACATGAAGGAAGGCATTACTGCCGCCTATGCGCCCATGGACTGCTATCCCAGCTGAAGCAGGAGTATTTCAAGAGCGCCGATGCGGCGCTGGGATGGAAGATAGACGACCTGTGGCGTCAGATTGTCTTCGATCCCCGCAGTCCGGAATACGACGAGTTCCGCATGGAGGATGCGGACTGGATGGATGAACTGGAGGACGAGGAACTTGAGAACGACACAATCCTGGCATATGCCCGTGAGGACGCCCGTGAACTTGTCAGGAATTTCGTAGCCGAACGTCTGGATGGCGATTTGGACAAACTGAAGGACTTCAACCTGTCTTCTCTTGAGAATGACATCAAATACGGCCAGCAGGAAGGAAACGGCTTTGATGCTGATGACTGCATGCTCGCGCGCGCCATTTACGTCCTTGTCTGGGGCGATGTGTTCCCGTACCTGAACATGCTTTCCATCGGTTCAGGGCGCGCATACCGCGGGGATACGATGAACACCTTCAATACCATGTTCGGCCGTGAAATTCCCGAACAGTCCGGATGCTATTATGGACTTGAGAGCTTCCATCCCGACGAAAAAACGAGGGCACTCGCCAGAAAGTTCCACGACCTTGTACCGACGATCGGCAATTACGTCGTTCTTCCGAACCATGCAGACGGGAACCGGAAGACGCTCAACACATACCGCGGCTGCCATTTCCAATGGCGCGACTACTTCGACCAGTTCCTGACGGCTCTGGAGGCTGTTCTCGCAGATGCACCAGGACAGGATGCCGGTCTTCGGGAGCTTGTCAGAGAACAGAATGCACACGCTTTCAGTGGATTTTCCGGTCCTGATGGCTTCCTGCATCTGACTGAACGGCTCTTCCTCAATGCCTATCTTGGAGAAGACGGCCATGCGGTCGCCTTCAATACTGCCATGACAGGCAAGGTCATGTACCATTGGATGAAACCGCGCCCGTCGGATGAGGAATACCTGAAAAGTGCACAATGGTATGCAAGAAATGCCATTCAGATTATCCGCGCACGCGCAGAACGAGTCGTGAATGTCCTGGCAGAAAAACTGTAGTTTTCAAGCACGATACATGCCTGAAAAACTGAATAACTTTCAACAAAACCAACCAAACGGTAGTGTCAAATAAATCATGAAAACCAATGCAGGCGAAAGACTGAAGGATAGAAAAATGCCCCAAAACTGGGGAAAATCAAATCTCCGGCAACACTAAGACATTAGATGTCTTATTTTGTGCGGTAAATTAAGAGCCGTAACAGAAATGAAAGTGAATAAATAACTGAACAGGAGAATGACTTATGGTCAAAGAGACAACTGATCTGATTGACATGCACAACCGCATTACCGCAAGCCAGCTGGAGAAAGTCCTGCGTATGCAGCTGGACACGCTGGAGAAGAATCCCACTCTTGCGAAGACACTGCCACCGCTGATGGTCTGGGGAGCGCCTGGACTTGGCAAATCATCCGTCATCAAAAGCATTGCGGAGGAAAGGAGAGCAAGAGGAGAGGAGTTTGGCTTTATTGACGTGCGCCTGGCTCAGCGCGAGCCCGTGGATGTCCGCGGTTTGCCCGTGCCGGACACCGTCAACAGAAAAGTGGACTGGTATGTATCAGGCGAATGGCCACGGGATGAAAAGAGCAAGGGGATCCTGCTGTTTGACGAATTGACGGCGGCCGACCGGTCCCTGCAGGTGGCTGCATACGAACTGATCCTTGACCGCAAACTGGGGGACATGTACACCGTGCCCGACGGCTGGTACATTGTGGCCGCCGGAAACCGGGTAGAGGATGCCGCCGTATCCACCACCATGTCCTCCGCGCTGGCCAACCGCTTCATGCACGTTGAACTGGGCGAGGACGTGGACGCCTGGTCGCACTGGGCGCAGAGGAACGGCATCCATCCTTCCGTCACCGGCTTCATCCGCTTCCGACCGGAATGCCTCTTCCGTCAGGAGGACGAGAACCTTGAACGCGGCTGGCCGACGCCCCGCTCCTGGGAACGGGTCAGCCTCATGCTGAATGTCGTACCGAAGGATGACGAGGAGCTGCTGCGGAAACTTGTGTACGGCCTGGTGGGGAACCGCGCCGGACTGGAGTTTATGGAGTTCCACAAGCTGAACGCGGAGTTTGACGATGTCCGTGAAATGATGCTGAATCCAAAGGCGAAGATTAATATCCCAACCAAGATTGACAGGAAGTTTGCCCTGTGTTCCGCCATGTGCTATTTCCTTTGGCGCGGCAAGGACACTGAGGAAAGCAGGCAGCTCCTGGACGGATTCTACCGCATCAGCCTGAAGCTGTCCAGTGATTTTGCCAGCATGGCGCTGACGGATGCCATGAGCGGCAACGGCCAGATCAGCGCAGACGAGGCAAAGAGCAGGCTCTTCTACCACCCGTCCTGGAAAGATTGGCAGAAAGTCCATGGTACTGCATTGAAACGCACGTATAAACTGTAACCGGCGCTGGAGGCGGAGCATATGAACATACGCAAAACAAACGATGAGGAGGAAAAGAGAAAGGCCGTCTGCCGGGAGGTCCTGGCACAGGACCGCCAGAAACTGCTCATGCGCTGGCCGTTCATCGGCGGCATCATGATGAGAATGGAACTAGTGCCCGTCCGCGACGACCGCCTGGATACGGCTTCAACCAATGGCGACAGTGTCTTTGTGGACATTGACTTCTACGCGAAACTGACCGCCGAACAGCGGTTGTTCGTGCTGGCGCACGAGGTCTGGCACTGCGTCCTGCTCCACTTTGCCCGCAAGGGCGGACGGGACCACGAGATGTTCAATTATGCAGCCGATCTGGAAATACACTTTACCTTGAGGCAGGAAAACATGGCCGAGCCATGGGTGCTGCCCCACGACCCCGGCTGGGAAAGTCTTTCCGCAGAGGAAATCTATGAACAGCTGAAGAAGAAATCCAAGGAATGCCCCTTCGGCGATGCAGGGAAAGCCAACGAGAACATCGGCGACAACAGCACCAGTTTTGACAAGCACGTCTACAGCGGGGACAATGCAGAGGAAATTCCAGACGAAGGCGGCGATTTTGTGACGGACAGCGATTATGCGCCAATTATTTCCGCCGATGCCGTGGAGCGGGCCCGTTCCCGCTCCATTGCCGCCGCACAGCAGGTGGAACGCGTCCAGGGTTCACTGCCAGCCCATATAGATACCCTGATCAAACGGCTGAAGAAACCCCAGCTGCGCTGGCAGGAACTCCTGAAGCAATTTCTGACCTCATGCTATGGCGGGAACAGGCGCTGGCTGCCGCCCTCGCGGCGTCATGTCTGGCATAATCTCTATCTTCCCAGCATGCGCACGGAGGCCCTGAAGGCCGCCGTCGCCATTGACACCAGCGGAAGCACGGCGGAAGACCTGGAGCAGTTCTTTGCGGAACTGACAGGCCTGCTCAATTCCTTTGGAAACTATGAATTGACCATCCTGCAGTGCGATGCGGAAATCCAGCAGGTGGAACATTACTCCGACGTGAAACTGCAGCCACCAAAATCCAGATGGAAGGCATTTGGCGGTGGAGGGACCTCCTTCCTCCCCGTGTTCAAATACATAGACAAGCATCCCGACGAACGCCCGAATGTCCTGCTGTACTTTACGGACGGCTTCGGTAGCGCTCCGGAACATGCGCCGAATTATCCGGTGATGTGGGTACTGACGGAAGGCGGCGTCAAGCCGTGCAAGTGGGGGCATTCCGTCAAATTCAAGAGGAAGGACAGCTATGGGAATGGATAACCTGATGAAGAAAGAGACTTGCCCTGCGGTGCTTGGCATCTACAAGCGACTGCGGACCAGGCCATACAACAATCACTACAAGCGCATTGCCGAGCATATGACTGACGACGCCATGCAGGCAATCGGTGCAAGCACCACGGGCGCAGAAGTGCTTCTGTGGGCATCCCACAAACTGGCCATGAACAGCCTCTACCTTTTCTGGGAGCGTATTCTCATAAACCGAAAATGCTTCACCGACAACTTCATCGCGGCAATCTGGCTTGAGATGTTCACTGCCTGCGGCGATTTGAATCATCAGCATCCCGTGGAACGGGACGGCACGGAAAGTGACTTCTGGTGGCAGGATGGCATTGAAAACGACCTGCCTGATTCCATCATAACCTCTCCGTACCTGCTGGAAAGCCCCGCAGTCATCCGCCGATACTGCCAGGCGCGGAAAAACGGCTGGGAAACCCTGCGGTATACCCGCGGTGGCAGGCAATGGAGCACGCTTCATAGCTGGAAAGCCATCAGGAAAGAGATTGAGGAAGATTCCGTTCCCGGATTTGAGATGGGGCGCACAATGCTGGGCAGCCGCCTGAGCTTCAGCATCATTGCGGAAATATTGAACTGCGGGGCCTGGAAGATTTTCCGCTACCTGCTTGAGAATGACCTGGAGGAACTGGAAAAGAATGTTCCTCTGGAGGAAATCGCCTGCCACGCCGTCTCGCAGTTCCCGGACAAGGAGGCCATAGAGGTGCTGAATATCCTGGAAGAAATCCGACCTGGGATCACCGGAAATTTTCGGGATGCCTTTGGGCAGAATCTCCTCTGGTACGGAATGTCAAATCCCCGTTCCTGCTGGTTCCATCCAAATTGCAGACTGACGGCATTTCTCCTCGATCACGGCTGTTCGCCTGAGTTGCCGACGAACATCGGGCTCTCCTGGCGATTTCTGACCGACAGCCTGACTGACAGGCACAAGGACTCGCTTTGGCGAAGCAGAATCACCGTGAACAGGAACCTGGAGGAAGAACAGCCGAATTTGTGGAGCAAACAATGAAAGATTCAATTGCGCAGAAACTGGCGAATGTCATCAGGACATACGAAGACAATCTGAAGAACGCGGCCAAAGGCAATCCACGGAAGGAGAATGCTCTGCGGCTGGGCAAGGCGAATATTCCCTATGAGATTGTCGCCCCGTTCATGTCAAAGGAGAACCTCGCCCTGCTTGGTCAGCAGAAGATGTCCCGCCGGATGCTGTGCTCATTAAGCCGGAACAAGCTCCGGCACGAAGACCGTTTCCTGTTCTGGGAGGCTGTGCTGTCGGCTGGAGAGTGCATTCCGGTTGAATGGCGTGCATCGATATTCCTTGACTGTCTACGCAGCAGCGAAAGCTGGGAACCTCGTGAACGAAACGGCAAAGTGCCATATTACAATGGCCGCGATTATGACAAGGCAGAGCTTGCGGATTATGTGGTTTCCTCAAAATGGCTGGTTGATGCGCCGCTGGTGCGGAAGTGGTATTGCCGCCTCCATAAGCCTGGATGCGAACTGCTGACCTGCATAGACCAGAAACGGGAAGGAAACTACCCTTTGCGGAACAAACTGCTGCTATACATTGAAAAGGACGACCTTCCTGGATTTGGCATGCTTTATACCATGAGTGGAGCAGGAACTTGCTGGACCCTTGTACGGGACATCCTGCATAAAGGGGCAATCAGGATTTTTGAGTGGCTGCTGGAAAATGAGCCTTCGATGAGTTCCGCAATCAAGCCCTATCATCTGATGGTGTACGCCGTTGCCAATTTGACGCCAAAGGCCGCCATTGAGGTCGTCAACTGCCTGGAACTGCATTCTCCAGGCACAGTGGTGAGGGTTGACGAATTTGGCAACAACCTTCTCTGGTACAGCCTGCACAACAAAAAGGCCCGCAGAGACGAGCACTTGAAGGAATTGATTGCGTTCCTGTGCAATAGCGGATGCAATCCTGATTCCAGAAATCACCTCGGTTTGTCATACGGCGATGTCCGCACGGCAGATTCTACCACGAAACACCGCAACGGTCATTTTAATCCCTGAAGCACCTGTAGCGCGGCATTCCGCGCCTTTTCCTTCAGGCTTGCGGGTTCCAGGATATCTGCCTCGCCGTTGGCGGTAAGCACAAAGTTCAGCACACGGTACTCCTCGATGTCCTCCAGCGTCACCGTTGCCGAACCATCTTTATGTTCCTCAATATTCTCCAACGGCAGCAGTTCCAGGCCGAACTTCTTGGCCAGTCCCCTGATTTTCAGCTTGACGCCTTTCAGCCGTGGGAAGTCAAAGAGCCGGCCACTGTTGACCTTGGCGATCTCCACGTAGTCGGGTTCGAACAGATGCCCGTCCTTCCTTGCCTCCTGGATGCGGTGCAGCGCGAAGGTCAGGAAATCGCCGTGCGTCGGATTGCGCTTGCCGCTGACGGCCTTGCCGCGGATGTACCAGATGTTGTCGTACAGCGTCAGAACGTGGGGCTCGATGGTGATGGTCTGGGGCTTTCCCCCCTTGGCCCGCAGATAGGTGATGGTCACATTGTGCTGGCTGCGCCATTGCTCGAAGATGGTCTGGAATACCTCGGAAGCCACCTGCGCGGGGCTCCCCTTGGCCACCAGCGCTTGCAGAATGGCGAAGGACTGGCTGTCGGAGGTGGCATTCTGCGCCCAGAGCGCATCAGTTCCCTGCCTGATGCGTGACTGGATTTTCGACGGTGGCAGGATGGTCTCCGCCAGATGCGCACCGATGGCGGCGGCCTCCATCTCGTCTTCGTCCAGCAACGGCGCAAAGCCATTCCAGTTGGGATTGACCAGATAGTATCCACGCATGGACGGATCATACTCAATGGGCGCGCGGAAGGAGGCCTTCAGATACTCCACGTCCCGCTGGATGGTCTTGTTGACGAAATGCACGGCTGCATCCGTCTTCCGCATCTCCGCCAGAACCATCCCGTAATTCGGATAACGGTTCTCCTTCATCAACCGCAACAGGCAGTTGATCCGCTCACGTTGTTGTTTCTCTTCGGGCATGGTAATATCATTGTATAGCTTTCGCTTTTGATTCTTTTCTAACTTTCTTTAATTCATATATTAACCGTATGCTTTTTTCATGCTTATTATCCTTTATATTCAAGATATACAACTTATCGCTCATTAATTTTCGCTCTATTTTATTCAATTCTTCACTGGCTTCTTGTGAATCTTTTGAACTAATTGCCCTATCAATTATAAAGTATTCTATTGTTAGCCTGTCTATAAAATCATTTGTTTCTTTCTTTGCAAGCTGATTGCCGGCAATTATACTTGAAATGCTTTGGCGCAATGTAGATAATGTCCCAGATTTTACACGACCTAGAGTATGTGGATCATTTACATGCCAATTGAGTCGAGAACGAATAGATTCCTTAGCAGCAATACCGACATAAATGCAGTATAAATCTTCTTTTTTTTCTATGTATGGCCAAAGACTCGCAGAATCTGCTTGAAGTTTGCTTGCTATCTTTTCAAAATCCTGGCGAGCAGCCCACCACTTGTAATACCCTGGGCGGTCATTCGGTATTTGTAACAGAATTTCCTTATTACGCAACAGGTTTGCCTGAATCATCATCTCACTGCCTCCGTAAGCCAATGAAGCACCTTTCCAATACCACCTTTCCCTGCAAGCGGGAATGAACAATTGAACCTACCGTTATCAAGTTTTGAAACTAAATTTTCGTAGTATTTTCTACCACACAGAAAAAACAGTTGGTCATTTTCTGGGGAAAATTCCTTTTGAATTTGCTCGAATGATTCTTCTGCCCACGTGAGTCTTTCTTCTTTTCCCATTTTCAGAAGAGTGGCATTGTATGTCGTTATCTCCGTGTCAGACTTTAGTAAATGATATTTGGCTGATAGAATGTATATTTTATCAACTTTAAGGACCCTTTGGGCGTATGCTACTTCCTTTTGAAATAGAGCACTCGGGGAATATAGATCAATTGCTTTGTACTTGTGTGCACCTGTTTCCTTTTTACTTGTACAACCAATAATTGCAATTTTCATCTCCGTATTCCTTTGCGTATTCTGGCTATGGTAGCTTTTTTCTCCAAAATTGTCCCTTGGTTCGGATATCGCTTCTGCTTCAACAGCAGCAGGCAGTTGATCCGCTCACGTTGTTGTTTCTCTTCGGGCATGGGAATTTTACTTTGACTTCATTAAAATCTCTTATAGCCGTCCCTTGAAATAATACCACAGCAAATGGTCAAAGCCATTGCGGCTGATTTGATTGCCGGAGGCTTTGATAATCCTATCTACGGCCTTACGATAGTCAGCATAATCATCTAGATCAAAATCGCCTCCATCATTGCTTTTTTTTATACCATAATACATAATATATTTAGGCATTGCTTCGCGCAGCACTTTGTCATAAATTGAGTAATTGTCTTGCTCTGCTTTACCCTCAAACAGATAGAAGCAAGCATAATGGCAAAACTTACTTGCAAAGGAGAGATTTGTGCGAGGCGGGATGGGCTTGTCTTTTTTGTCAACACCAGTAGGATGGGTTTCTCTTTTTATTTCTTCGATTAATGACAACTTAGTCTCGTCAGGTTCCAGCAGAGATTTCAAAAACTTTTCTTTATCTTCAGTTACCAAATCTATGATTCTTTTTGTTATTTCATCTCTTCCACACCTATCCGCATTCAAATGAGTGCTGTTTTCGCGGTCAACGGCTTCCACTGCATAACGAATGATCTCTTCAAGACGGGAGGTTTCTTTAGGCGCCCCTTCGACTGATACTTTTTCATTTTCAATCAAAATAGCTTTTAATTGTGTCATCCAGTATGCCGCAGAACCTTTGTAGCCTTTTTGGGAATCTGGTCCAGCGTCCTTGCTGGATGATTTTAGATAGGCTGAATCATTTTGTATCATTGCCTCGACTTTCGCCACGTTGTCATGTGTCAATTCAACGAGCGGTATTTTCCAAGAGGATGTTTCTTGAATTACCGAAAGCATGTGCGTTTCCGCTGTTTTAAGTTCTGATTGAATAGATGGCATTGTCATACCCCTTGGTTTTATTTTAGAAATGGTCTTTACGCCATCATGCTACCCTTATCTTCCCCTTCCAGCATCCCGTCGATATCCAGGGTTTTGAACTGGTCTTTGACCTCTTCGCCATTATAGAAGGCTAGGAGATCTTCCTTGGTGAGGTCGCCCTCCTTCTGGAATTTGTCTAGGTATTTCTTGGTGAACTGGAAGGAGAGAAGGTATTTCTCCAGGATGGACATGATGTTCTTGTTGCTCTTGGCGATATTGGCGCACTCCTTCTGGATGTCGAAGATGCCGTCAATATCGTGAAGCAGGCGTGTCACCAGCATATTCAGCGTATCGTTTTCCGCATTGTAGACCCTGTCGGCAAAGATCAGATCCCGCGCCAGGTCGTAGGCAATGGCCAGGGAGGAGAAATCGCCTCGTTGGGAGTCCACAATGACGATGAATCCCACGCCTTTCAGGAAGCTGACGGCATTGCAGCGTTCCAGAATCTGGGCATCCACCAGAGAGCGGTCGAAGACGATGATACCCACGCGGCTGTCCCGGTTGGCCTTGGCCTCCAGAACCTGTCCCCAGGCGGTATCGGCTTTCTTCGTGAAGATGTCCTTCCGTTCGATATCGCCGAGTTTGTAGCTTTTGTCGAACTTGACCTCGATGACGATTTCCCCATGTTCATGTCCATCCACATAGCAGAGGATGTCACCGGTTTTGTTCTTTGGCAGATTGCCGGCCATGGTTCCCGTTGGCTCAGCCTTGTCATTGAACTCCCGCTTCTGGAAATATCCATTGAGGAAATCAATGATGTCGTCTTCTGCAGCCAGGCCTTTGACGGCGGACTTGAAGAACAGCTCTTTTTTCATCTCGAAGATGGTCTTCAGGCTTTCCAGATTCGTGCCTAGTTCGTTCTGGGTCTTGGCAAAGAAGGAGGCGATGCGGTCTTCTGTCATGGCCAGCACACCGATATACAATGCCTTGATGAAAGTCTCGTCGTACTCCTCGCTGCTGACCTTCTTATCGAAAAAGTCAAAGACGATTTCGTTATCCAGCTCAAAAGCATTGATCTTCAGATGCTTCTTTGTCTTGTCCAGGGAAATGACCTTTTTCTTGTTTTCGTCTGTCGCCACAGTTATTATCTCCTATAAAAGTTGTCTTAATTGCGTGTTTATAATAATATGCACGCCAGAATTAGTTTTGCCATCGGCTAAGACAAAATATGTCTCATAATCTCAATTATTTTTCACTTAAAAAAGTCCTGGTTTGAAAGACTCGATGCCAGGCTTGCGTACTGATGGTGTAGGAGAAATGAACAACGGATAGAAACAGAAGGTGACAACATGAAAAAGAAGATGATGATGGAAGAACTGGCGACGAAATACCACAACAGGGACACCGCGCCAATTTAACTGCGAAAGTTTTTTTGCGGACGTCCCGTCGGATGTAACCCAGTCTGCGAACCGCTTTTCCCTTCCGTCCTGCTGCTCGAACCTGCACTGGGCGTCGCCGTAGAAATTGATCCAGAGTCTGCGTTGCCCGTCTCTGATGCGGACGGTCGCTGGCATCGGGAAGGCGAAATACGGCGGACTGAACCAGACGAAAGTCCCGTCGGCAAGTGAATTGAACTCCTTGACAGTCATTGCATTCTCCTCAAATCAGATAGAACTCCACATGGGGAAAGTCCTTCAGCTTAAGGACATCACGTGACTTCTGTTCCATCCACTCGTACTGGTCGTGCAGGCCGAGCTTCATATACTTTTCCATGGTCATCGGCTTCCGCTCCCGCGCATTCCGTTTGCGCAGGTCCT
>JAKSPB010000040.1 GCA_024405215.1 Lentisphaeria bacterium
CTGTCTGTCTGTCTGTCTGTCTGTCTGTCTGTCTGTCTGTCTGTCTGTCTGTCACTTTTGCCCCTTCATAAGCCATTTCAGCGCAAAAACATGCAGTTTTCGCAACGGAAGGCTGTAAATAATTTTTGAAGGAAACCAAGAACATGGTTTGAAGATGTTTTTGACCTAATGTACGAGAAGGCAGTCGACAATCAAAACAATGAGTGAGAAAAACATAATATAACTGTTTTTTAAGCTTCTGCAAGCCATCTTTTGAATTTTTATAGTTCGGGATGGGATTGCAACGCCACCAATACACAACAAGGAACGCCAAGCTTCCCCTTGTCCGTTCAGGAGTGGTGACGCTGCGGAGGCGTTTGTTTCTTCGTTCGGCGAAAAAGCAGGGGCCTTTCCGGCGGACGGAAAAGGGAAAGCAACGGTTCTTCAAGGAGCGCCAGTCCGGCCGCCATTGATCGCTCAAGGCATCCCGTTCTGAGCGGTTGCGAAAATAATTTTGGAAAAAAGGAATGTTTTTTCGGGAAAAACCATGTTGAAAAAGTATATTTGACTAGTTCCGTTTATGAAATAGGTGGTAATACAATGGATACACAACAAATTGCATTACGAGTCCGCGAGTTGCGGACACAACGTAACCTCACCGTTCCGCAAATGGCTGCGCTGCTCGGGACCAGCGTCGAAGAGTATGAGATTTATGAAGGTGGTGCGAAGCAGGCTCCGTTCTCCTTCTATTACAATGTGGCGGAGCAGTTCGGCCTGGACGTGTCTTCCGTCATTAGCGGCGAGGCGCCAAATCTGGCTCTCTACATCGTGACCCGTAGTGGCGAGGGGTTCCCTTTTGTGCGCCGTCCGGGATTTAGCTATCTCCATCAGGCGATTCGTATGAAGGGGCGTACTGGCGAGCCTTTCATTGTGACCGCGCCTGTTGGCAATGCCAACGAACCCTTGCAGTATTCCGAGCATACGGGACAGGAATTCTGCTTGATTCTCAAGGGCTCATTGAAGATTTTCCTGCATGGAAAGGAAGAAATCCTAGAGCAGGGTGATAGCATTTATTTTGATGGAAGAGAACCACATGCCATGCTGGCAGTCGGCGATTGTCCCTGTCAGTTCCTTTCCATCGTCATGCACAGCAAATATGACGAGAAAGTCGCAGAACGTTTCGGCTATGTCCCCCAGAAGAAGGTTGCTACTCCCACTGCCAATCGACGTCTGCTCTATCAGGACTACATGACGGAAGAATGGAATGACGACGGAACTCTCAAGTCTGTCAAGTTCACTGTCCCCGAGGATTTCAATTTTGCCTACGATGTGCTGAACCGCCTGGCGGGAGAGTGTCCCGACAAGATTGCCATGCGATGGGTGTCCAACGACAAGACATGCCGTGACTTCACCTTCCAGGACATCTCCGAGAATGCCATGCGGACGGCGAATCTTTTCTATTCCTTGGGTGTGCGGAAAGGTGACCGTGTGGTGCTTGTATTGAAGCGTCACTATCAGTTCTGGTTCATCCTGAACGCGTTGCACATGATTGGCGCCGTGGCGATCCCAGCTTCCTGCCAGATGACCGCCCACGATTTCGAGTATCGTTTCAAGAAAGCGGATGTCAAGTATGTCATCTGCTCGGCAGACGGCAATATCACCAAGGAAGTTGACGAGGCAGCGGAGAAGACTGGCGTCAAGTTGAAGTTCTCTGTGAATGGCGTCAAGGACGGCTGGCTGGATTACGATGCCCTCTATCCGAATTTCCCAGCGGAGTTCGCGCGTCCGAAGGACCATAAGACCACGGATCCCATGCTGGTCTTCTTCAGTTCTGGCACCACGGGCTACCCGAAGATGGTGGAGCACGACTACGCGTATCCCCTGGGGCACATCATGACCGCACGTTACTGGCATAAGGTCAATCCCGATGGGTTGCATTTTACTGTGGCCGACACGGGGTGGGGCAAGGCGCTGTGGGGCAAGATCTACGGTCAATGGCTCTGCGAAGCGGGTGTCTTTACCTACGACTTCGACCGCTTCCATGCGGCGGACATGCTTCCCATGTTCAAGCAGTACGGCATCACCACTTTCTGCGCGCCGCCCACGATTTTCCGTTTCCTCGTGAAGGAAGATCTCTCGCATTACGATTTCTCTACGCTGGAACACGTGTCGACTGCCGGCGAGGCGATGCCCCCCGAGGTTAGCGAAGCCTTCGCCAAGGCGTCCGGACATCTGCCCTACGAAGGCTTTGGCCAGACCGAGACCACCATGGTCATCGGCACTTTGTCGGACATGAAACCTCGTCCTGGTTCCATGGGAAAGGTCAATCCGCAATACGAAGTCGCATTGCTCGATCCCGATGGCAAATCCGTCAATACGGGTGAAACAGGTGAAATCTGCATCAAGGCACCGTCCTCCACGGACAAGCCCTGTGGACTCTTCCGGTGCTATCTCAAGAACGAGGAGGATACGGTGAAAGCCTGGCACGACGGCTACTACCATACGGGCGACCAGGCCTGGCAGGACGAAGACGGCTACTTCTGGTATGAAGGGCGCGCCGACGATATCATCAAGACCTCTGGTTATCGCGTGGGGCCCTTCGAGGTGGAGAGTGTTCTCATGGAACTGCCTTACATCCTTGAATGTGCCGTAACTGGCGTTCCCGATCCCGTCCGCGGGAAGGTCGTGAAGGCTACGATTGTGCTGGTGAAGGGCAAGGAAGCCAGCGAGGAACTGAAGGAGGAGATCAAGGACTATGTCAAGAGTCATACCGCTCCTTACAAGTATCCTCGCGTCATTGAATTCGTTGACGAATTGCCCAAGACCGTGAACGGCAAGATTCGTCGTGCCGCAATCCGTGCGCAAAGTCAGCAATAGGCATTGCCTGGAAAAACACCGTCTCGGCATTTGCCGAACGGCGTTTTTTGGGGGGAATTACATACTTAAGTTGGCTGCGTGTTCTGATGCCGCGTTTTCCCGAGGCCTGCGCCTCGGGCACAGGACAAGTCCGTATCGTCAAGCAATAACGGCAACCTAGGTATATAGTTTCCTTTTTTTTGAGGGGGGGGCATGCTTTTGTTGCCTGCGTGTTCTGACGTTGTGTTTTCCCGAAGCTTGCGCCCCGGGCGCATGGCAAGTCCGTTTCGGCAATCAATATCGATATAGGTCCTCAATTTTGCCAATTGCGCTGTTCGCCAAGAGGATAGGTAATTTCAACGGGCTCTGTTGAAATTCATCCGCAGATTGCACGGATTCCCACAGATAACGGCAAGTAACGCAGATGAAGAGCGCTTGAATATGATCCATTGTGGAATTCTGTGATAATTTCACAATTTGCGTTATTCCGTGAAGGCCGCGGAAAAACTACCCTTTGGAAGAATAGGGCATGCTCAATCGTTTCCCTCGGGCAGATGAAGCGATGCCCTCCCCCGGAATGGCAAATGCCGGAAAGACAGGGGGGGGCTGGTAGATAGGGATTTCAGTTTATGTAAAGTTATATGTTTATATTTCATAATATGGAATACAGGTTTCATTATCTGTAATAATCTATGTCTTTTCATGAGGGGAGGGGAGGTGTGGCTTGGGATTCCAGGAGTTGGCATGAACCTTGCTTTGTTTTGGGGAGGGGAATCTCGGTGATTCCTTGTCCAGGCACTCTTCTTCCACTTTCTCGTGCTTATTGAGAAGTAGGGAAGTGCTTGTTCAGTCAGAGTAAAAACATAGGAGCTTTGCCAATGAAATTGATCATTGCCTATATACAGCCGGATCGTTTGAATCCGGTCAAGCAGGCGTTATATGCCCGTAAGATCTACAAGCTGTCCATTACCAATGCGCTTGGTTGTGGCCAGCAGCAGGGATTTGTCCAGATGTGGCGTGGTGCGATAGAAGAGGTTCAGCTTTTGAAGAAGCTCCGTCTGGCGATTGCCGTCAATGATGAATTTGTCGAGACGACGATAGATGGCATTTGCGAGGGCGCTCAGACTGGTCACATTGGCGACGGCAAGATTTTTGTCCTTCCGCTGGAGGATTGCATTCGCATCCGGACCGGGGAACGTGGCAGTAAGGCGATAGGGTAATTCAACATGAGGCGAACAATGAACAAGAAACTTACATTACTGATCGGATGTGGTGCGGCATTTGCGGTTGCCGCAGCAGAGGAGAGCAACTCCGGTTCCCTGGTTGCGGTTGAGGCCGTTCAGACGAATCTGAATGTCGTGTGGACGTTGGTGGCAGGCATTTTGGTTTTTGCCATGCAGGCTGGTTTTGCCTTGGTAGAGGCTGGGTTGACCCGTGCCAAGAACACAAGCAACATCATGATGAAGAACATCATGGACTTTGTGATTGGCTCAATCTGCTTTTGGGTGATAGGAGCTGCGTTTATGTTTGGCGCAACCAAGTTCGGGTTTATCGGGACCAGCGGTTTCTTCATGGACATATTCAAAGGCGGAGATGATTGGAATTGGACCTATATGTTCTTCCAGACCATGTTTTGCGCGACGGCTGCAACCATTGTCTCGGGAGCCATGGCGGAGCGAACCCAATTCCGGTCCTATCTGGTCTATTCTGCGTTGATTTCTTTGTTCATCTATCCGATTGCGGGTAAATGGGCCTGGGGGGGAGGATGGTTGGCGAATCTGAACTTCCATGATTTTGCGGGGTCTACGGTGGTCCATAGTGTCGGTGGTTGGCTAGCACTTGCGGGCGCCATCGCGTTGGGACCTAGACTTGGCAAGTATGGCCCGGACGGAAAACCCCGTGCGATTCCTGGCCACAGCATCGCTCTTGCTACCACAGGCGTTTTGGTATTGTGGATTGGCTGGTTTGGATTTAACCCAGGTTCCACGGTTGCGGGATGCGGAGATATCGGTCGTGTCGCCATGATAACGAACTTTGGCGCCGTCGCCGGCACATTTACCGCCCTGTTTACGGCGTGGATCATTCTCAAGAAATCAGATCCTTCGATGACGCTCAACGGTGCGTTGGCGGGGTTGGTGGCTATTACCGCTCCCTGCGATATCGTGACTCCCGTTGGCGCTTTGTGCATCGGCGGCATCGCTGGAATTCTGGTTGTCCTGAGCGTGCTTTTCATTGACCGTCTCGGCATTGACGATCCGGTCGGGGCGATCAGCGTTCATCTCGTCAATGGCGTTTGGGGGACGCTTGCCTGCGGGTTCTTTGGAGCGGAGGCCGTCTTGAAGACTGCAGATACAAGTAGCGGCATCTTCTACGGTGGTGGCATTCACGCCCTTGCAGTTCAGTCGCTTGGCGTTCTGACATACGGAAGTTGGGCGTTCATTTTGGGGGGGATTACCTTCGTTGTGATTAAGAAGACGATTGGACTTCGCGTCAGTGCGGATGAAGAACGCAAGGGGCTCGACATGGCAGAGCATGGAACCGATGCCTATGCGGGTTTCCAGTTCTTTATGAACGAATAGCAAAAACTCCCGTCCCCGGCACCGGCCGGGGACGGGAGTTTTTTGTTGTTTGCAGATGAAGCCGTTGTATAGAATGGAGTCCTTGGTTGCATTGGGCCTCCTTCAATGGAGTCCGATGCGTCGGCCGGTCGGAAAGCTCCGAAAATAGTGATGGCTCTATCATCCAGTCGATTCTGTATCAGTTGGATGATAGAGTCTATTTTCCTCTGCCTTAGAAGGTTCGGAGCTCTTTGATGAAACGCGCCGCAGCCTGTGGACTTGTTTCCATGGCTTTCACGAAGCCGGAACCACAGATGACACCGTCGGCATATTGAGCGGCTTGTGCCGCGGTTTTTGCATCGGCAATGCCGAATCCGGATGCGACGGGGAGATTCGTCAGTGCCTTGACCCCATGAATTAATTCGGGATAGTCTTCAGGCAGAGTCTTTCTTGCGCCGGTAACGCCGGCCACATTGATATAGTAGACGAATCCCGTCATGTTCGCAAGGATTTCCCGGGTGCGGTCTGGCGGGGTCAGGGGAGAGACCAGCGGAATTAGGTGCAGCCCATGATTCCGGCATGGCACAAGAAGTTCATTGCGTTCTTCCAGGGGGAGGTCAACCGGGAGAATGCCATCGACTCCCAGGGCATCCAAGTCTTTGCAGAGTCTTTCGTAGCCATAATGGAGCATGGGATTCATGTAACTGAAAAGGATCAACCCTGTTTCCTCGTGTTTTTGGCGGATTCGTTTGGCCAGCAGGAGGACGTCGGTCAAGCCGATGCCCTTTTCGGCAGTTTTCTGGGAGGCCTCGGCGATGACGGGACCGTCTGCCATGGGGTCGGAGAAGGGGACTCCGAGTTCGATGATATCCGCACCATTTAGGATGGCGAGGTCAATTGCTTCTTCGCATTGTTGCATGGATGGGTATCCTGCTTCTGTAAAGATGATGAGCGGTTTCTTTGCCTTGAAGATATTAGAGATTCTGTCCATGATGCACCTTGTAGTTTTTGATGTTTTCCATGTCTTTGTCGCCACGTCCTGACAGATTGACTATGACAATCTGGTCCTTGGACATCGTGGCGGCGTCTTTTATTGCCTGCGCGATGGCGTGTGAGCTTTCCAGAGCGGGGATGATTCCTTCTGTTCGACAGAGTGTGTCAAAGGCATGGATGGCCTCGTCGTCTTTGATTACGGTGTATTTTACCCGCTTTGTATCTGCGAGATAGCAGTGTTCTGGTCCGACGCCCGAGTAGTCCAGTCCTGCGGAAACGGAATGCGTATCCAGCATTTGGCCATTTTCGTCTTGGAGGAAGTAGGCCTTCATGCCGTGGAGGATGCCGACTTTTCCGCCGTTGATACTTGCCGCGTGCATTCCTGTTTCCAAGCCCAGTCCACCTGCCTCGGCCCCAACGAGGCGTACTTGCGGGGTATCCAGGAATCCCGCGAAGATGCCGATGGCGTTGCTTCCTCCGCCGACGCACGCGATGACTTCGTCTGGCAGGCGCCCGGTTTGTTCCATGCATTGACGCCGTGCCTCTTTCCCGATGACGGACTGGAATTCCTTGACGATCATGGGATAGGGGTAGGGGCCTGCTGCCGTGCCGATCAGGTAGAAGGTATCCCGGCTGCAGGAGGTCCATTCTCGCAGTGCTGAATTCATTGCATCCTTCAGTGTCTGACCTCCTTCCATGATGGAACGGACCTTTGCGCCCAGCGCGTGCATGCGTTCCACATTGGGCGCCTGGCGTGCCACATCCACTGCACCCATGAAGATTTCGCATTCCATGCCGAAGAGCGCCGCGACTGTCGCAGTGGCGACGCCGTGCATCCCGGCTCCTGTTTCTGCAATCAGGCGTTTCTTTCCCATGCGTTTGGCGAGCAATGCCTGCCCGATGGCATTGTTGATCTTGTGCGCGCCTGTGTGGTTGAGGTCTTCGCGTTTCAGGTAGATTTGTGCTCCTCCGCAGGTTTCCGAAAGCCTTTTGGCATGGTAGAGCGGCGACTCCCGTCCCACATAGTTTGTCAGCAGGTCCTGCAGTTCTTTCTTGAATGACAGGTCCTGCATGGCTTCGAGGAAAGCTCCTTCCAATTCTCGTAACGCGCCGGTCAGGGTTTCCGCCACGTATGCGCCTCCGTAAATGCCGTAATGCGTGTTCATTGTTTTATCCTCTTTGCTAGTTCCTTGATTTTGTTATGGTCCTTTACTCCTGGCGTTTTTTCCACGCCACTGGATACGTCAATGCCCAGGGGATGGACTCTTTCGATGGCTTCGGTCACATTTTCTAGCGTGATGCCTCCCGCCAGCAATGTGGGTCTCTGGCGTGCCAGACGTTCAGCCAGATCCCATCTGCATATTTGTCCTGTTCCGCCTCCCGAGTCCGCAACAATCATTGCACAGGGAAAGTGCAGGGCAGTCTCCAAGGCATGGAGGGAATCCAGCTTAAATGCCTTCCAGACTTCGGCTCCATGAATTTGCTCTGTGTATGCCGGTGTTTCATTGCCATGCAGTTGGACGACATCTGGATGGACTCTTTGAATCAGGCGATTCAAGGTATCCAGGGGCATGTTTCGGACAACGCAGACGGATTTGCGGGTCGTGGCGCTGGCAAGTTCTTCTGCCATTTCCACTGAGACATGTCGCGGGGATTCAGGAACGATTACCATTCCGAGGAAATCAGCGCCTGCGTGTTCCGCAGCCTGGATATCCGTGGCGTTCGTCAAACCGCAGATTTTCAAAAGCATGACAGGAGTTCCTTCAGTTTTTCGGCGGGGGATGGTGCCCTCATCAGGGTTTCTCCGATGAGAAATCCCTTGGCGCCGGCAGCTTGGAGAAAGCGTATGTCCTCTGCTGTTTTGACTGCGCTTTCCGCAATGACTGGCTTTCCCAAATCTGCTTTTGCAATTAACGCGGCGGAGCCAGTCAATGAAGTGGAAAAGTCACGTAGGTTTCGCGCGTTGATTCCGATGAGGTCTGCCGTCTGGACAATTTCAAGTTCTTGCTCTGTGTGCGCTTCTCCAAGAACTTGCAATCCAAGACTATGTGCGTATTCGGACAAGGCGCGGAATTCTTCCATGGAAAGCATTGCCGCAATCAACAGGATTGCGGAAGCCCCACAGAGTTTTGCTTCCGCGACTTGGTATGGATCGAAGATGAAATCCTTTCGCAGCAAGGGCAGGGTGCAGGACTGCGAGGCGAGTTCTAGATTGTGAAGCGAGCCACTGAAGAAGAAGGGTTCTGTCAGGACGGAGAGCGCTGTCGCTCCGGAGGCTTCCAAGGATCGGGCCAATTGGGGAATCTGAAGACTTTCTCGGATGACGCCTTTCGAGGGGGAGGCGCTTTTTAGTTCTGCAATCACATGGATTCCAGGACTGTTGAATACGTCTGTGAAACTCTGTGGCGCAGGGAGTTCTTCTGCGCGGAGAGAAAGTGTGGCGAAAGGAATTTTGCTTTTCCGTTCCTGTAAAGAAACGCGATTCCTTTGTGTGATTTCTTGCAGGATGTTCATCGTTGCATCTCGTGGAGTTTGTTGAGCGCTGAATGGTCGTCCAAGGATTTCCTGGCAAGGGATACGCCTTCTTGCATTGTCTTCGCAAGACCGAAAACCATGCACAATGCCGCTGCATTCAGCAGGACTGCGCCACGTTTGGCGGTATGGTCTTCCCCGGAAAGAATGCTTAGAAGAATCCGTTTGTTTTCCTGTGCATCACCGCCTAGGAGTGATTCCGCGCATTCCTCTGGGCGGAGATATTCCCCAGGCTTGATTGTGAAGTTTGTCTGGTTCCCTTGATTCAGGAGGATCGCATTGGTATCCGCTTGGCTGGATATTTCGTCCATTCCATCCGAACTGTGGACAATCATTGCGCGTTTTACGCCAAGGCGATGCAACACCTCCGCAAATGGTCGAAGCAGGACGTTAGAGCATGTTCCGACAACCATGTATTCCGCGCCTGCAGGATTGGCAAGCGGGCCCACCAAATTGAAGATTGTCCTAATGCCGAGGGATTGCCGAAGCGGTGCGACTTTTGCCATGGCGGGGTGAAGGTTTCGTGCGAAGAGGAAAGCGAAACCGTGTTCCGCTAGCGAAGTTGCCAGTTCTTCGGGGTGCTTGTTGATTGGAATGCCCAGTGCCTCCAAGACATCTGCCGCTCCACAGGAACTGGAAACTGCACGGTTGCCGTGTTTTGCCACACGTACTCCTGCGCCTGCGGCGACAAATGCCGCCGTTGTGGAGATGTTGAACGTCCTTGCACCATCCCCCCCCGTTCCGACAATATCCGCGCAGGGACTTGTCACGGGGATGCGGATGGCGTTCTCCCGCAGATACCGCGCACAGCCTGTCAATTCCGCTGCCGTCTCTTCGCGCATGGACAAAGCCGTCAGCAGTGCGCTTGCGCAGAAACCGGGTGTTTCCTCCGCCATTATTTGCCGGATCATTTCATGGCTTTCTTCTTCTGTTAGAGTCTCGCCGGCAACTACTTTCTTCAAAAATGCCTTCATAATGCGCTCTCCTTTTCCAAGAAATTGCGGATTTGTTCGCGACCGAATTCTGTCATCATTGATTCGGGATGATATTGGATGCCTTCAAGAAGTCCGTCCCTTGAACGCAATCCCATGATTTCCCCGTCTTCCGCGCGAGCTGTGATTTCCAACGTCGCCGGGAATGCTGTGTCACTGAGTGCCAGGGAATGATATCGGACTGCCTTGAAATATTGCGGGATATTGGAAAACAGTCCCTTCCCATCGTGGGTTATGCATGAGAGTTTTCCGTGCATGATTCGTTTTGCATGGATCACTTTTGCGCCGAATGCCGCACCGATTGCCTGATGTCCCAGGCAGACTCCCAGGACGGGGATCTTCTTGGCGACAGCTTGCGGAATCAGTTCCATCATGCATCCTGCATCTTGCGGACGCCCCGGACCAGGGGAGAGGACGATGGCCTGAGGCGAAAGAGCGAGTATCTCTTCAGGGGTGATTTCTCGATTTCGTTTGACGATGATTTGCTTTCCCGTTTCATGGAGCATGTGAACTAGGTTGTAAGTGAACGAATCGTAGTTGTCCAGCACAAAAATCATTTTAGACCTCCTGCGGCAAATTCCACCGCTTTGAAAATCGCCTTTGCCTTGTTGATCGTTTCCTGATACTCGTTCTCTGGAATCGAATCCGACACGATTCCGCAACCGGCTTGAACTTTCAAGTGGTGGTCACGGACTTCCATGGTCCGGATTGTAATTGCCAAATCCATATTGCCATCGTAGCTGAAGTAGCCTACTGCGCCCCCGTAGACACCTCGGGGCGAAGTTTCCAGGTCGTGAATAATTTCCATGGCGCGGATTTTGGGTGCGCCCGAGAGTGTTCCCGCGGGGAAGGATGTCGCAAGGAGGTCAAATGCGTCAAGCCCCTTGCGGAGTGTTCCTTGGACATCGCTGACTAGGTGCATTACGTGGCTGTATCGTTCCACGTGCATGAAATCCACTACGTTGACTGAGCCGGGGACGGCAGTGCGGCCGATGTCGTTGCGTCCCAAATCTACTAGCATCAGGTGTTCTGCCTTTTCTTTCTCATCTGCGAGCAAGGATTGTTCCATGGCCAGGTCATCATCCGGATTCTTTCCGCGAGGGCGGGTTCCGGCGATAGGACGGACTTGTGAAATCCCATGGTTTAGGCGAACGAGAGTTTCTGGAGAGGAGCCAATCAGAATTTCTCGTCCTAGTTTGAGGAAGAACATGTAGGGTGAAGGATTGATGAGACGTAAAGCGCGGTATAGATCGAGGGGGGGGATGTCGCATTCTGTGGAAAAGGCTTGCGACGGGACGACTTGGATGATGTCGCCTTCTACGATGTGATGCTTGGCTTTTGCTACCATTTCCAGAAAATGCTCTTTGGACATCTCTGGCTTCAGGGAAACTGCAGTATGGAGGCATTTCCGGGGAGTTGTTTGCATAGGAGCCTGAATCCGTGCCACAAGTTTTTCAATTCGTTTCCGGGCATGGACGAAGGCGTTGTCTAGGTCATCCTCTGTCTTCGTATGCACATTGACGATGACTTTGATTGTATGATGAACATTGTCGAAGGCAATGATTTCATCCGTTAGCATGAAGAGGCATTCCGGGACAGTAGAGGGTTTCTTGGGCGGGGGAAGTTCCTCAAAGAGCCCGTTTGCCTCGTAGCTTAAGTAGCCGATGGCACCACCTGGCAGCGGAGGCAGGTCCGAATCTTCCGCCATGTGTTCTTTACCAATGATGTCTCTCAAGGCATTCAGGGGATTTCCCTTGAATGGAAGTGCGCGGTCGTTCCCGTTGATGATGGCATGGGGAATCCGATTCCTGACGCAGAAGAGTCCATATGGATTAACACCAAGAAAGGAATAGCGTCCCAGCTTCTCACCTCCTTCTACACTCTCAAGGAGGACAACATTTTCGTCTTCCGAAAATCTATTCAGAAGGGAGACGGGGGTATCCATGTCACCGGGGATTTCTTGGAAGACGGGAACGATTTCTCCTATTGCCGCTAGTTCGTAAAACTTTTCTCTTGTTGTAGATTTCATGGTATGTTCCTGTTTTGGTGATGGTTGCTGTAGGCAACAAAAAAGCCGCATCCGAGTTATGGGCAAGGATGCGGCAACAAAAAAGCCGCATCCTGGGTTCCAAGACCGGATGCGGCAAAAAAAAGGGCGGACTGAACTTTTCTAAGTCAATCCGCCAAAGCTTATTCTAAGTATGCGCAAACAATCCAGCCCTGACGAATTAACGCCAGAGCCACCAACGATTCAGTGAGATGTTCGCGAGTTTTTGCATGATGACATAAGATATTGTTTTTTTTAAAAACTGCAACTCTATTCAATGAAAAAAGTGATTTTTTGTTGGCTTGTGTTATAATTAGCTAGTATCTAATTAGATAAGAATGCCCGGCGCAGAGATGGCTTTCCAACGGAAGAAGAAAGTTCATTGTGGCATAGAAAACCACGGCCTGGGTGCGTGGTCAGAGGCAATTGGCTGTGCCTGAACCGCGGAGCGAGAAAAACATCCCCTGGTGGGGCGTTTTTCTCGCTAGTGGTTAAGGTAGAGTTTTCGGATTGTGCGGATTTCTTCTTCGGTGACTCCGCAGTCTAGCAGGTAGATTTCGATTTTTTTGGCGAGTGGGTCTTCTGGAGTGCCGTATTTCTCCAGTTCGTGGAAAACGAGGGAACAGCATCGCCGCTCGCAATTGTTCTGCAGGCAGGGCAAGTCGGGAAGGAAGGTGCATTCCCAGTCGCATTCCAAGTCTTTCCGGGAGACGCCAAGCAGTCCATTGAGGAAAATTGCCAGTGTTGCTGTGCGGTCTGCCCCGCCCACGCAATGGAAAACCAAAGGGTAGTTGTCCGGATTGGCCAAAAGATGGAATGCGGCGCCGAACTTGGCTTTGCCTTCGGCAGTGAATGCTCCTGCGTAGGATGGGACGGGGCAGGGGAAGTATTGGACGGCGGCGCCCAGGGGGGACCGGGTTGCATTGGCAGTTTCCTGGGCGGAACGCAGGTCGATGTCCGACTTCAGTTTTAGTGTGTCCAGCAGGAACTCCTGGTCCCCAAGGCCGATATGAATTCGTCCGGGGTGGATGGTATCCGTGCTGGTGGAATCAAATGCGGCGGAACGGAATGCCAGTCCCTGGCGGACACGGCGTCCATCCACGGTCGTCCAGCCGCCCAGGTCACGGAAATTTGTTTCTCGACCTTCGCAGGGGTAGTTGTGTTCCAGGCAGATATGCCGCGGTGGAAGATCCTGTGTGGTGAAGGATTGTGTGGCGGAACAGTCAGCGGGGTCCCCCGCCTGTTTTAAGTCATAGGAAAGGACTCGCCAATAGTATTTTGTTCCGATTTTCAGGGAATTGAAATACGAATACAGCGTGTAGCATGGATGCCAAATTCCTTTGTTCCAATCTTTCGGGGCGACATGGATCTGTGCGTCTGAGAAGTCAGGAAATTCGGATATCTCCACGCAGAAGGGACCGGTTTCATTTTCCGTGCACTGCCATCGGAAAGTGATAGCCGCAGGCCGGAAGCTCCGGAATACCTTGTCGCCCCAGGCTGCGTTGTCCTTGGGAAAGAACATGCTGGATTCTTTCGCCTTTTCCTGGCGCAAGAACTCCACGCGTGAGGCGTGGTCGGGGAAATCTCGCAGGCGTTGTACAGTGCTGGCGTGGTGCAGTTCGACGACTTCCGGGAGTGCCTCCGGAATGATTTCCGCAGAGGCGAGAAGGGAAAGGACGCAAAGGAGGGATAACGTTGCTTTCATGGGTGAGAACCAGTTGAAGATCCAGAAAAGGACATCGTGAAAATATACCACATATTGGGTGATGCCATCCCTTGTTTTTCCAGGACGAATCCTTAGGTCTGGCCGGCGACCGAGTCAAAGGTTTCGCCATTGCTGACGGTTCCCCGAAGGGGCCGATGAAAGTCCGGGCGCAAATGCCGTCGGGCAACTGGAATGACTTTGCTCCGCCGCCTTTTGTGTGCAGGAGCGCTCGCCACTGAAAGCCATGCGACGTGGGGGGGGATCCTCCGCCATCTGAATCTCAGGCAGCTATCTCATGGATGAATATATGAACCAGACGGGCGAAAGCCTTATTGTGCTATTCTAGGTCTATTCTTTCTGTTGGGGAAGGCGCGCGTATTTCGCCCGCGCAAAATTTTCTCAAATGTCGACTCCACGCAACGGGAAACAACACGTTCTTGCGAAATATCGCACGGGCATCCCTCAAAAAACTAATACGCCTTGCCGCCTTGGAAACGCAATGGCAGCGACGTCCGCAAGGCAATTTCGTCTTTTATGCCGTCGCAGGTATATCCGTCCGTGTGAACCATGGAGGCCACAAGCGCCGCATCCGCATGGGCGATTTCAAAGGCGTCTATGACATGTTCTACTTTGCCCGCCCCGCCAGAGGCGATGACGGGAACATGTACCGCTTCCGCCACCTTACGGGTTATTTCCAGTTCATAGCCCTGCCTGACGCCATCAGTATCAATGGCATTGAGGCATATCTCGCCAGCTCCAAGTTCAACTGCATATTTCGCCCATTCAACAACATCCCATTTTGTCGGCGTCCTATATCCCTGTATGAAAACCTGATATCCAGAGGGGAACTCCTCGGAAGCGCCAACCCTTTTTGCATCAATGCCAAGAACCACGCATTGACTGCCGAATGCATTGGCGCTGGAAGTCAGAATCTCCGGCGTCTTTACGGCAAGGGAATTCAACGACACCTTGTCAGCACCTGCAAGCATTGCGTTTCGCATATCCTCTGTGGACCGGATGCCACCTCCCACGCAGAAGGGAATGAAGACGCGTTTCGCCGCTTCGGCGACCATTTCAATGTCGATGGGGCGGTGTTCGGCAGATGCGGTGATATCATAGAAGACCAATTCATCGGCACCTTCCCGACAATACTTGTCCGCCAGTTCCACAACATCGCCTATGTCGACATTATTCTTGAACTTAACGCCTTTGGTCACTCTTCTGTTTATGACATCAAGGCATACGATGATTCGCTTTAGCAGCATAGTCTATGCCTCCTCACCATTCCACTCCAGGAAATTTCGGAAGAGCTTCAAGCCCCATTCCCCGGAACGTTCAGGATGAAATTGCGTGGCAACCAGATTCTTGCGAGCGGCAGCGGAGCAGAAATGCGTGCCGCCATATTCCGTAATGCCAAGGGCCAACGAACTGTCGGACGGCTTGCAGAAGTACGAATGCACAAAGTAGAATGGCGTGTTCTGAGGGATGCCATTGAGCAATGGATGACTCTTCTGAAACATCACCGCATTCCATCCCATCTCGGGTATCTTCAGTTCCGGATGTCCGGGAAATTCAAAACGCTGCACTTTTCCGGGAAAGAACCCCAGCGCTTTCTGCCCTCCATCTTCGTCGCTCCAATCAAAAAGCAACTGCATGCCAATGCAGATGCCAAGAACCGGGCGTCCTGCCTGAATCGCCTCCTTCAGAAGCACGTCGTAGCCGCGTTCGTATATGGCGGCCATGGCGCTTTTGGCTGATCCGTCGCCAGGAAAGACGATTGAACCTTCAGAAGGCACGTCGCTGGCTCGAGTGGCAATGACGGGGGCCACTCCGAACCGCTGGCATGCCAGACGAACACTGGTCAAATTGCCAGCGCCATAGTCAAGTATTGTTACGGGAACCATTCTCAATAGTCAACTTTCAAAGTTCATGGATCGATTCGTTGGGAATTGTCTATCTCCATGCGTAGAAGGGCATGGAGATAGATTCCAATCTCAACAGATTTGTTAATCCTGACTTATTCCCATTCAATGGTGCTTGGTGGTTTTGAGGTAATATCCAGTACCACACGGTTCAGTCCAGGAACTTCGTTGATGATTCGGCTGGAAACTCGACGCAGCAGCGCATCAGGCAGATTCACCCAGTCGGCGGTCATGCCGTCCTGAGATTCCACCACACGCAACGCAACAACGTAGTCGTAGGTGCGATGGTCGCCCATGACTCCCACCGTCTTTACCGGCAGAAACACGCAAAACGCCTGCCAAACCTTGAAGTAGAGACCTGCTTTCTTGATCTCTTCAACGAATATTTCATCCGCATCACGCAACAAATCCAAGGTCCGCTTGGTAACTGCGCCCAAATGGCGAACGCCGAGTCCGGGGCCGGGGAACGGTTGACGAAGAATGACTTCATCAGGCAGGCCAAGCTCTCTCCCGACTTCCCGTACTTCATCCTTGAAGAGCATTCTCAACGGTTCAAGCAACTCAAACTTCAGGTCCTTCGGAAGGCCGCCGACATTGTGGTGGCTCTTGATCACGGCAGAAGGATTGCCATTGATGGACATGGATTCAATGACGTCGGGATACGTTGTTCCCTGCGCCAGATATTTCACGCCGTCCAGACTGCGGGCTGCGTCGGCAAATACATTGATGAATTCGTTTCCGATGACGTGGCGTTTTTTCTCTGGTTCGTCAACACCCGCCAATTTCTCAAGGAACCGGTCGGATGCGTCAATGTAACGCAAATTCATCTTCAGGTTGCGTCCAAAGAGGTCCTGAACACGCTCGGCTTCGTTCTTGCGCAGGAGTCCGTTGTTTACGAAGATGCAGGTGAGCTGATGCCCGATCGCCTTGTGGAGAAGCGCCGCGGCCACGCTGGAATCCACCCCTCCAGACAGGCCAAGAATCACACGCTCCTTGCCGACTGTCTCGCGAATTTTCTTCACCGACTCCTCGATGAAGGAAGCCATGTTCCAGGAGCCTTCACATCCGCAGATGTTCAGACAGAAATTCCGAATCACTTGAATTCCATTGGGGGAATGGACGACTTCCGGATGGAACTGTATGCCATAAAGTTCCTTCCCTTTAAGCTTGCATGCGGCAAACTCGCAGTTCGCCGTTACAGCTAGAGTTTCTATGCACTCAGGCTCCATCGTGACTTTGTCGCCATGGGACATCCACACCGTCTGCTCCGGCTCCATTCCCTCGAAAAGTCTGCTGGAGTTCTTTATTTGCAGAAGCGCACGACCATATTCGCGTTCGGGGGCGGTAGAGACATTTCCACCATTGTATTTCACCAGCAACTGCATGCCATAGCATATTCCCAGGACAGGAATGCCCAACTCCAATATGCCTGGATCCAACTGCGGGGCACCGGAATCATAGACACTCGCAGGACCACCGGACAGAATAATGCCCTTAGGCGACATGGCCGATATCTCTTCGGCTGTCGTGTTGCAGGAGATGACCTGACTATATACATGACACTCGCGAATTCGCCTTGCAATCAGCTGGCAATACTGCGAACCATAGTCAAGAACGACAATGCTCTCTTTCATAAATGCATCCTTTGGGGGTGTTGCTGCTGTAATTTCAAAATTCCTAGGGGAATGCTTTATCGACCTGCATTCCCCATGCCAATCTTTGCTGTAGACCGGCCTACGTACTTTCGCAAAATATAAATGCAATTGACTGCTTGATTATTCATATTTGGGAAAAAAACAACATACCCAGCTCGGAAATTTGCTTTCCCAAAAACGAAGACACAGCCGCCCCATGGCTAAATGTCGGAGTTGTAAAAACTTGCGTCAAGGGCATCTTGATGGTGCCCTGCCGGGCGACCATAGGAGATGCCATGACGCCGACAAAGCATGCGATGTCCGTTCTTGCCCAGATTGCAAGCTGGAAACCGGCCTGAATCATCGAAAGTCTCGCCAGAAGGCACAAAAATCGAATACGTTCATTCAGGGCAACCAGCCATGTGCTGTCTGAACTGCGTCCTTCTTGCCCATGCGTCAAGCCTGAACGACATCTGCGGCAGCCTTTCCAACCATGCAAGGGCACGGGAGCAGATCCACGGTCGCACGCTTCCAAGCCGCAATGGCCTGTCCCATGCCAACAAGACCCGCGACGCGGACATGGCCGAGGAAACTCTTCCGGTGGGATTGTACATCACGCGCAACGTGGAAAAGCCGCCGTTCGGTTTCCTTACATTTATATTATCCGCAACCCTTGCCGTTTGCCGGAAAAAAAAACTATGTTCGTCGTAAATCCCATCCATTCCGAACGCCCCTTTTCGGAACTCCCCGCCGAGGACTACGTTGTCCTGTCAGACCGCCGCAGCGTTTTGATGGCGGCCGGGAGGCGCGCACTGCCTACGGCGTCCCAGATTTCCCCAATGCTTTCCCCGGATGATATTCTGCTTCGTTGCGGCTTCCTTGATGGTCATTCCTGCTGGGGAATCGACCATTCCCTGGAAGCCGCTCCCGCCGCCGGCCTGTCGGTTATGGAATGTCGCACCGCCTTCCTGCAGCCTGAACTCGATATCATGAACGCCATCAGCCGCTCCCGTGAACTGACCGCCTGGCGACGCGCTCATCGGCGCTGCGGAAACTGCGGCGCCGAGAACGAGTTCTCCCGCACTGACCTGGCGTTGGTGTGCCCATCCTGCGGACAACGCTACTATCCGCAGATCGCTCCGGCGGTGATTGTCGCCATAACCCGTGACAACGGACGCGAGATGCTGCTGGCCCATAACCGAAATTTCGCGGGGGCGACCTTCAGCCTCATCGCTGGTTTTGTCGAGGCAGGCGAGACACTCGAACAGGCAGTGTCCCGGGAAATCCAGGAGGAGACAGGCATTGACGTCAAGAACATCCGCTACCTCGCCAGCCAGCCGTGGCCCTTTCCCAACAGCCTCATGCTGGGCTTTTCCGCAGAATACGCTTCCGGCGAGGCGCGTCCCGACGGCGAGGAACTGTCGGAACTCGGCTGGTTCTCCCGCGAGAACCTCCCCGACATCCCCAAGCCGGGAAGCATCGCCCATAAGATCATCTCCGAGTATTTCCAATTGCCTTGAGCCGCTGCTTGCTGGCCAACGTTCGCTTCTGCCTGGGTTTGAAAGGGGCTAGGGGGCAAGCGGATAGCGGACGGCTGCTTTCCGGAGGATTCGATTTGCGCCATTCCACGAATGCCCCCAGCGAAGCGACGCGGCCGTCCAGAGCGGCTTTGCTGGATTCTGCGGGGCAAGGACGGCACTTTTCGTGCATTCTTTGGTATTTTTTCCCAGGGCTGTCCTCCGTGGCCTTGGCGAAAGAGGATGCCATGCGTCTTGGAGTGCGATGTCCTGGCGCATTTGAAGCAGGTTTCCTCGGAAATCCCTGAAACGCCTTCAAATGGCCTTTTGCGGTTGCTTTGAAAAGAAAAATTTTCAAAAAACACCTTGAACTGGCTTGCAATCCGGTTTTGAGGGCTTATCTTAAGCCCGCTTTCCAAGTCAAGAGCTGGAGTTGTAGCGCAATTGGTTAGAGCATCGCCCTGTCACGGCGAAGGTCGTGGGTTCGACCCCCATCAACTCCGCCAATCTCTTTCTGCCGCCGTGGATTACTAGTCCTCGGCGGCTTTTTTGTTTCTCCGAGGCTTTTGCAAAAGCCTCCTATAGATATCGCCATGAAACTTCATTACGCATCGGAGCCCACGGCCAGCCAGTGGTGGAACTGGCGCTGGCAGCTGGAGCACGCCGCCCATGATCTGGAGGAAGTCGCCGCCTACCTGGGGGTGGAGCCTTCCCGCTTCGATTCCTGCCGTGAGGCGGCGGAGCGCTATCCGCTTTTCGTGACGCCGTATTATCTCTCCCTGGCGCAAAGCGCGGAACTCACCGACCCGATTCTTCGGCAGTGCATTCCCTCCGACGAGGAAATCCGCAATCAGCAGGGCGGCGATCCCGATGCGCTGGCGGAGGATGCCCATTCTCCGGTGCCTCGCCTGGTCCACCGTTATTCCGACCGTGCGCTTTTCGTCACTGGGAACATCTGCGCCATGCATTGCCGTCATTGCATGCGGAAGCGCGATTGGTCGAAATGCCTTCCGCCGCCTACGGACGACGAGTTGTCGGCGGCCACGGGCTATCTGGCCGATCATCCGGAAGTCCGGGAGGTGCTGATTTCCGGCGGCGATCCCTTGATGCTTCCCGAAGATGACCTCCGGAAGATCGTGAAGGCGTTTTCCGCCGTGCCTTCCGTGGAAATCCTCCGCTTCGGCTCCCGGGTGCCTTGTGTGCTTCCTCAGCGCGTGACGCCGCGGCTGGCGGCGATTCTTTCCTGTGGAAAGCCCGCCTGGCTGGCCTGCCATTTCAACCATCCCTGGGAATTGACGAAGGAGGTCTCCGCCGCCTGTGATTTCCTGAACCGCGGAGAGGTCTCCATGGTCAATCAAAGTGTTCTGCTGAAAGGTGTCAACGACAACGCGGAGATCTTGGGAAAACTCTTCACCTCCCTCTTGAAGTTCCATGTCAAACCATACTACCTCTTCCACGGCGATCCCATCGAAGGCGCCATGCACTTCCGTACCGGCGTCGAGGCCGGACTGAAGATCATGGATCAGTTGCGGGGGCGGATCTCCGGAATGGCGCTCCCTGCCTTCGCCTTCGACCTGCCGGGAGGGAAGGGCAAGATTCGCCTTCAGCCCGAGGAGGTTCTCCGTCGCACGCCGGAGGGCGTTCCTGTCTTCCGCTCCTGGCTGGGGGAGGAAGTCGCCTATCCTGATGGCAGGGGGTAGGGATGGTTATGGGGAGCGGTTTCTCGGACGTTGCCCCTCCCCGTCAGGACGTTGCGAAAAAAGTGGAAAATGGTCCTGTTTTGTCTGGTTTTCTGTTTGTAAACAGCATTGTTTGACTTATATTACGGCATTCGCCTATGACTGTTTATTCACTGGGCCATGACCGAATCGTTTTTGGGAAAAGTATTCCCTAGTCTGGCCTGGGGCAGTGGAGTAGGTGTATTGCATGCAGAAGGTTCATTATGACCAAAGAAGAAAAGCTGGCTACCATCGAGCAGTTCAAGCGTTCCGAGAATGACTGTGGTTCCGTCGAGGTTCAGGTCGCCCTGCTGACCGGCCGAATCAAGGAACTGACCGAGCACCTGAAGATTCACAAGAAGGATTTCAGCACCCGTCGTGGTCTGCTGGCTCTGGTCAATCAGCGCCGCAGCCTGCTGAAGTATCTTTCCAACAACGATTTCGCTCGCTACAGCGCCCTGATCGCCAAGCTCGGTCTCCGTCGGTAGTCCCGTCCAGGAGGTAAACCATGAGCTTTGAACAAATTTCCATCGACATTGGCGGTGGACGCTCCATAACCATCGAGACCGGCAAATGGGCCCTTCTGGCCAATGGTTCCGTGGTTGTGAAGCAGGGGGGCACGACCATCCTGGTCTGCGCCGTCGCCGCCGCGCCGAGGGAAGGCATCGACTTCTTCCCGCTTTCCGTGGAATACCGGGAGCGCTATGCCGCCGCAGGCCTGATCCCCGGCGGATTCTTCAAGCGCGAAGGGCGTCCCAGCGAGAAGGAGATTCTGACTGCCCGCATGACCGACCGTCCTCTGCGGCCGCTCTTCCCCGACGGTTTCAACAACGAAGTCCAGATCGTCTCCACGCTCTTTTCCGCCGACGGCAAGCACGAGGCGGATGTTCTTTCCATTCTGGGCGCCTCCGCCGCCCTGATGGTCTCCGACATCCCCTGGAACGGCCCGGTCGGCGCTTTGCGCGTCGGACGCATCAACGGCGAGTTCATTGCCAACCCCACCAATGACGAGATCGCCAAAAGCGACATCGACCTGGTGTACGCTGGTGTGGAAGGCAAGGCCATCATGATCGAAGGCTGCGCCAAGGAGATTTCCGAAGAGGAGCTGCGGGACGCGATGCTCTTCGCGGACACCATCATCGCCAAGCAGATCGCGGCCCAGAAGGAACTGGCGGCGAAGGCCAACAAGCCCAAGTTCGAGTTCGTCTCCAACCTGCCGTCCCCCGAGTTCCTGCAGGCGGCAGACGAGTTCCTCGGCAACCGCATTCAGGCGGCTGTCCAGGCGAAGGACAAGCTCACCCGCCAGAACCAGGAGAACGCCCTGCATGACGAGTACCTGAACGCCTTCGTTCCCAAGTTCGTGGATCCCGAGACCGGCGCACAGCCCAAGGCCGAGCAGGCTTGGGAGATCCTGAAGGAGAAGGCCATCCGCAATCTGGTCCTGGACGAGAAGAAACGTCAGGACGGCCGTGCGCTGGATGAACTTCGCGAGATCACCTGCGAGGTCGGCGTCCTGCCCGTGGTTCACGGCAGCGCTATCTTCAAGCGTGGCGACACACAGGCGCTGGTCACCGCGACCCTCTCCGGTGTTGGCGATGCGCAGGAATACGACGTCATCGCCGGCGGCCCCGCCAAGAAGAACTTCATCCTCCACTACAACTTCCCCAACTTCTGCACGGGCGAGGTTGGCCGCTATGGCTCCACTGGCCGTCGTGAAATCGGCCACGGCGCTCTTGCCGAGCGCTCCATCCGCCAGGCGGTCCCCAGCGTGGATGACTTCCCCTACACGGTCCGCGTCACCAGCGAGATCCTCGGATCCAACGGTTCCAGCTCCATGGCCACTGTCTGCGGCGGCTCCTTGGCGCTGATGGACGCCGGCGTCCCGATCAGCGACGCCGTGGTTGGCATTTCCATCGGCCTGGTGACCGGCACTGACCATCGCGAGTTCCTGACCGACATCATCGGCAGCGAGGACCACTACGGCGACATGGACTTCAAGGTCGCCGGTACCACGAAGGGCATCACCGGCTTCCAGCTGGACCTGAAGATCGCCGGTCTGGACATCGAAGGCATGTATCAGGCGATGTTGCGGAACAAGGCCGCGCGCGCCAAGATCCGCGCCATCATGGCTGCCGCCATCGACAAGCCTCGCGCGGAGATCGCCCCCAACGCCCCCCAGGTCCCCACCCTGAAGATCAACCCCGAGAAGATCGGTGCGCTGATCGGCCCTGGCGGAAAGAACATCCGCGGCATCCAGGAGCGCACCGGCGCCCAGATCAATGTCGAGGAAGACGGCACGGTCCGCATCTTTGTGAACAACAAGGAGGCCATGGACCAGGCCCGCTACGAAATCGAGTCTCTGACCGGCGAAGTGGAGATCGGCAAGATCTACCAGGGAACCGTCAAGACCGTCAAGGACTTCGGTGCATTCGTGGAAATCCTGCCCGGACAGGAAGGCATGGTCCACATCTCCGAGCTGGCGGACTACCGCGTGAAGAGCGTGGAGGACATCTGCAAGGTCGGCGACCAGATCACCGTGAAGGTCATTGACATTGATGACCGCGGACGCGTCCGCCTCTCCCGCAAGGCCGCCTTGGCCGAGATCTAGTTTTTTCAAAATTTCAATCCCATAGGAGATACATTCCATGAAGAGCGACATCCATCCCAAGTATGTCAAGTGCAAGGTGACCTGCGCGTGCGGCAACGTCTTCGAGTGCGAGTCCACCACCGCCGCTGTCAACATCGGCATTTGCTCCAAGTGCCATCCCTTCTTCACCGGCAAGCAGAAGCTGGTTGATACCGAAGGTCGCGTCGACGCCTTCCGCCGTCGTTATGCCAACCTGAAGAAGTAGTTTTCGGACTGCTTCGCGCAAGAGCCACTCCACCGGCGACTTCCCAGCGAGGCTGCCGGGTGTGGCTCTTTTTTCTGAATCTTTGATTCGCGGATTCCCGACGGGAATCCAAGCGATATTTCCCTTGTCTTTCAAGTTATCATGGATTTTTCCAGCTACATCCAGACCAGCGCCGATCGTATGGCGGAACTGGAGGCTGAAATCGGCCATTTCGATTTCAACGGCCCCAACGCCGAACGGTTCCAGGCTTTGAACCGCGAATATACGAAATTGAAGAAGCTCATGGAAGCCTGGAAACGTTTCAACGATTCCAAGAGCCAGCTCGCCGACACCAAGGAGATGCTTGCGGAAGGCGGACTGGACGCCGAGATGTCGGAGCTGGTGACGGCGGACATCAAGGCTCTGGAGGAGGCGTTGCCCGGGCTGGAGCAGGAACTCAAGATGCTGATCCTGCCCACCCATCCCAACGAAGGGCGCGACGTCATCGTGGAGATCCGTCCCGCCGCCGGTGGCGACGAGGCGAGTCTCTTCGCCAGCGAACTCTACCGGATGTATTCCCATTTCTGCGAGCTGAAGGGCTGGCATACCGAGGTCATGGACCAGAGCGACACCGAGGTCGGCGGACTGAAGAGCGTCTCCTTCATGGTGCGCGGCGACGAGGCTTGGAGCCTGCTCCACTTTGAAAGCGGCGTCCATCGCGTCCAGCGTGTGCCAGTGACCGAGACCCAGGGGCGCATCCACACCTCCACGGCCACCGTGGCGGTGATGGCGGAAGCCCAGGAGGTGGATATTGAGCTCCGCCCCGAAGATCTTCGCATCGACGTCTTCCGTTCCAGCGGCGCCGGCGGTCAGGGCGTCAATCGAACCGACTCCGCCGTCCGCGTCACCTATCTTCCCACCGGCGATTTCGTGGCCAGCCAGCAGGAGCGTTCGCAGCACAAGAACAAGGACATCGCCATGCGGATCCTGCGCTCCCGTCTGTTGGAGCGCAAGCAGCGCGAGGAGGACGCCAAGAACGCAGCCGAGCGCAAGAGCCAGATTGGTTCCGGCGACCGTTCCGAGAAAGTCCGCACGTACAACTTTCCCCAGAGCCGCGTGACCGACCATCGTTTCAACATCACGCACTACAACCTCTCCGAGGTCATGGATGGCGAACTGGACAGCCTGCTGAGTGAAATCCGCGCTGCGGACGCCGAGAACCGACTGGCCCAGGAACTCCATCTGGACGAATAGTTTTCCCTGTCGTCGTTCCGTGCCTGTGCAGGTGCTTGCCCTGGAGGAAACGGACGGCGTTTCCCGACGGCGCCACATGGGATGGCGCATCTACTTTGATAAGGAGAATCTGACACTTATGCCTATCAACGATCATATCGGAGGAAAAATCAAGGACCTTCGTGAACTGCGCAGCGTCTCTTTGGAAGAGCTTAGCGCCCGCACGGGACTTTCCCCTGAATTGCTGGGAGATATTGAGGCCGGTTTGGTTCCCCTGTCCCTTTCCCCTTTGCAGAAGATCGCTCGTGCCTTGGGATGCCGCCTGGGCACTTTCCTGGACGACTCGACGCTCTCCGGTCCCGTGGTTAGCGAGGCCATTGCGGACTCCGATGACAAGAGCCTCCGTTTCACCGGCGGCAACCAGAACGGCCTGCAGTTCCATGCCCTCTCCATCAACAAAGCCGATCGCAGCATGGAGCCCTTCGTGGTGGACGTCATGCCTGCCACGGCGGAAAAGTACGAACTTTCCAGCCATGAGGGCGAGGAGTTCATCTATGTCCTTTCCGGAGCCATTGAGGTCGTTTACGGCAAGAAGAGCTTCACGGTCAAGCAGGGCCAGAGCATCTACTACGACTCCATCGTTCCCCACCACCTGCATGCAGCAGGCACCGACCCTGCACGGATCCTGGCTGTCATTTATTCGCCCAAATGATTTGGGAAAGTAAGGAAATATGGATATCCCGAATTGCAAACTCTTTTCCGAGAAGACCATCGGCGAGTTCTTCGACGGGCTGGTTGAAAAACAGCCGGACCACCCGTTCATCATGTATCCGGACCGGAACCTGTGCTGGTCCTACCAGGAGTTCTACCAGCGCAGCGATGACCTGGCCAAGGGCCTTCTTGCCATTGGCATCAAGCGCGGCGACCACGTGGGCGTCTGGGCGCGCAATGTGCCAGAATGGCTGACTTTCATGTTCGCCACGGCGAAAATCGGTTGCGTGCTGGTGACCATCAACACCAACTACAAGATCCACGAGGTGGAATATGTCCTGAAGCAGTCCGACATGAAGATGATCGCCATCATCGACGGACAGCGCGACGTGAGTTTCGTGGACATCATGTACGAGCTGGTGCCGGAACTTCGCACCAACCCCCGAGGCATGATTAACAACGCCAACCTTCCGAACCTGAAATACGTCTGCTACATCGGGCAGGAGAAGCACCGTGGAATGTATACTTCCGGCGAGCTCTTCGCGCTGGGGCAGAGTGTGGATGACGAGTTGCTGGAAGAGGCCAAGAAGGGCATCGACAACAACGACGTGGTGAACATGCAGTACACCAGCGGGACCACCGGCTTCCCGAAAGGCGTGATGCTGACCCATCGCAATATCCTGAACAACGGCTATTACATTGGCGAGCGCCAGAAGCTCACCAGAGCGGACAAGGTCTGCGTTCCTGTGCCGCTTTTCCACTGTTTCGGTTGCGTCCTGGGGGTCATGGCGGTCTTCAGCCATGGCGGCACGCTGGTCATGTGCGAGCAGTTTGACCCGTTGCTGGTCCTGGCCTCCATCCAGAAGGCCAAGGCGACGGCTCTCTATGGCGTGCCCACCATGTATTATGCGGAGTTGAACCATCCCATGTTCAAGATGTTCGACATGAGCAGCCTGCGCACGGGCATCATGAGTGGCTCATTGTGCCCCACGGAATTGATGCAACGTGTCATCAAGGAGATGCACATGCCGGAAATCACCATCCCGTATGGTTTGACCGAGTCTTCTCCCGTGATCACCATGAGCGGAACGGACGAGACCTTGGTACACCGCGTGGAGACCGTGGGAACCATCCAGCCCAACATCGAGATCAAAATCATCGATCCCGAAACTGGCGAGACGGTTCCTCCCAACACCACCGGCGAGATCCTTGTCCGCGGCTACACGGTCATGAAAGGCTACTACAAGATGCCCGAGGAGACCGCCCGCGCCATTGAACCCGATGGCTGGCTGCATTCCGGAGACCTGGGCCAGGTGGACGAGGATGGATACTACCGCATTACCGGACGACTGAAGGACATGATCATTCGCGGCGGCGAGAACATCTATCCCCGTGAGATTGAGGAGTTCCTCATGACCAACAAGCGTGTGGAACAGTGCGAGGTCGTGGGCGCACCCGATGACAAGTACGGCGAAATCGTCGTGGCGTTCATCATCCCCGCCAAGGGCGTTACGGATCTCACGGAAGAGGAACTGCGGGACTACTGTCGCAACCGGATTGCTTTCTATAAGACGCCGGCGCACTTCTTCATTGTGGATCACTATCCAGAGACGGCCTCCGGCAAAATCCAGAAGTTCAAGCTTCGCGACTGGGCGAAGGAGCGTCTGGGGCTGACCGGCAAGGAGCTCTTCAAAAAGTAGTTGACCGCGATTTCAGCGGTGCGGATAAAGGCTGTTGCAGGATGTCATGGTTCTGCAACGGCTTTTTTTGTTATGGAAATAAAAGCGCCTTCCGGCGTGGAAACACAAAACACACAAAACACAAAAAAAGCCTTCGGCGGGAGTGCAAAACAAGCAAAATAGAAAAATAATCAAAAGTCCTTCGGCGGTTCCCGTCGAAGGACCTTGCCTTTCTATTTTGCTTGTTTTGCTATTTTGCTTGTTTTGCTCTCCGTCTTTCCTTTTGCTTGTTTTTCTATTTTGCTTGTTTTGCCGTCCATCTTTCGCTTTTGTCTTCCGTTTTTTGCGCTGGGAGGAAACTGCGAAATGGAAAATGCTGGTATAGTACCATGTGTTGAAGGTTCTGCAACAGTTCTTCAAAGACAAAAAGGAGTCGTCCATGAATTGGTACATCAAATGCTGGAAGGAGAGTTTCAACTTTTCCGGGCGCGCACGTCGGAAAGAATATTGGATGTTCTTCTTGATCAACAGCTTGATCGGATTGCTATTTCAGCTAATTTTTATGTTCCAACCAAGGATGGGGATTGTGGCCTGCCTGTATTCCCTCGCGCTGATTCCTGCGAATCTGGCTGTGACTTTTCGTCGTCTTCATGACACCAACCACAGCGGATGGAATCTTTTCTTCGCGTATGTGCTTCCGGCAATTGTGATTCCACCCTTGTTGTTTTTGATGTTGTGCGGTGTGGAGTCCGAGGTGCAAGGGATGCCAATTATCATTGCGGCTCTTGTGATATTGGGAATTGTGTTTATGGTCTTGAACTTGCGCTTGTTCTATCTGATGGTCAAGTCCGGCGACATAGGTCCCAACAATTACGGCGATGATCCCATCGGCGATCCGAACCGCAAGCCTGACTGCTTCGCGGGATGTGCCATCGCGGCTGGTGTGGTCATTCTCTTTCTGATCATCATGGCCGCCATATTGCTTCCGGCCTTGCGCGCGGCAAGGGAAAATGCTTGTAATATCGCATGCGTGAGCCACATGAAGAATGTGGGGTTGGGGCTGATGATTTATTCAACGGAAAACAACGATTGCTTTCCCACGGATTTGAACATTGAAAATCTGGTTGGCGTGGAAAAGGTGCTGTCCTGTCCACGGGACGAAATGGGTAAACCGTATCAGCTTTTGGATTCCGCCCGTGGTGTGAATCTGAAGGAGTTGGAGGATGCAGCCAGGACTCCCGTGGTGATCTGCCGGAACCACAGGAAATACATACATGTTCTATACGCAGACGGACATGTAGAGTCTGTCCTTCCCGAGGAAGTGTCGCTTCTCCTGGAATCTGCGGAAGATGATTGATGACGGCTCTGTTCCAATGGGGTGCATTCTCCCTGGATTCATTCGTCTTGTTTCGCAAAGGCTCTGAAAATCAGGGAGAGGCTTTCCGCAGGGCTCGCTTTGTTTATGCTTGATTCGCCTTGCTCCCGCCTTTGTTGGACCTACGGGGACATGCCGCATGGTTCTAAAGGCACATTCCCATGCTGTTAGTTATGGGACGGCTATGCAAAGATTGCAATATCACTTCATATCAGATGCAACAAAAAACGGGCTGCCGTCCAATCTATGAAGGTTGTGTGACAGCCCGTTCTATCTCTCGGGTCAATTTTCTATTCCAGCAAATACTTTCTCGCCTCGTCGGCGGTAAGAGCGTATGCTTCCATCAATTTCTCCTGAATCTGCGCCATATCCAGCTGAAGGCCCTTCAAGATCAAGACGGCCTTTCGAATCCCTTCTGCGAATCCGCTCTGCTCGCCTTTCGTGAATCCGCTCTGCTCGCCTTTCGTGAATC
>JAKSPB010000041.1 GCA_024405215.1 Lentisphaeria bacterium
CTACCATGCTCCATACTGAACATGCCTGTCCCCGGCGGGAGGCGCTTTCCCGCCGGGGAGACCCAGCCACCCGAAACAACCCATGACACGGCATTTTGCAAAAAACGGCTGGCAACAAGACTTTCAAAAAAGAAAATGCGTGGAATTGCTGGCGTCTTTGAGATGATTCCGGAGATTATTCGTAAATTCATATAGGGGACATTGCGAAGGCAGATATGTTGAATCCTGAAACAGTGAAGGTCCAATCCTGCAATGGCTGAATGGACTCATGTGATGTGTTTTTTAGGGGGAAGCCTCTGAAAACTGTTGTGGTTGAACATGTAGGAAACTTGGCTGTGTCATTCCCAAAAGATTTCGGCTGTCGGGAAGCGAGGAAGAATTGCGGCAGATGGCGAAATTTGCAGTGTCTGCGGAGTTGCGGAAAGGGCAAATTGGGTTACATTCCCTCAATCTTCTCTTAATTCTGAATTTTCCTTCCTATGAAAAATCGCCTATTTACCATGACCGCTACTGTTGCCTGCGCTGCGCTTGTCAACGCCAATCCCCTGGGATTGCGCTCCTACGAACAGAGATTCACCATGACTTTCGCCACGCAGGAAGAGGCGCGTGCGGCGAAAGTCGCCTTGATGCCTCTTCCGGACGGCTGCGAACTGGCATTTTCCGCCCGGTGGGATGACACCACGGTCGCCCATCGTCGCACTCATGAAGTGATGAAGAGGAACGATATCAAGGGGACCTTCTTCGAGAACTCACCCAGGTGGTTCAAGGAAGACGAACGGGAGGAACATTATCGGATCCTTCGGGAAGGCGGCTGCTCGTTCGGGGTTCACACCATGACCCATCCGTTCATGAATCTCCGCGATGCCAACACCATCTTCTGGGAATACATGCGCAGCCGGGTGCTGGTGGAGACGGGGACGCACTCCCAGGCGACCACCACGGTCATGCCCTACACGCGGTGGAATAATTCCGCCGATGCGCAGACGGCGCTGGACATCGGCCGGGCCATCCAGGCAACGGGCCTCATCGGCAGTCCCGATGTCTTCTGCCCATACGGCGAGGCGGAGTTGGGATTGGCCAAGAACACGCTGGCCATGGGCTTCCTGCTGCGTCCCGGCGATACGGATCCCGACTACGATTTGGCGCAGACGCAGCTGAGCGGGTATCTGGAGAATCCTGTCTTGAAGGACAATCCGGACATCTCCATGTCCATGCACTCGTGGCATACGGACGATGGGTTGGTGACTCTGGACCGGATTTTCGCCTCCATGGCGCACAATCCCAAGTGGTGGTATTGCAACCAGAACGAATATGCGGCCTATCGCTACGAGTTCCGCCATGACCAGGTGGAGAAGTTCGTCCAGGGCAATACGGCGACTTTCGTGGTGACGCGCGTCTCGCCTGCTGAGCTGGGCGCATCGGTGCCGCTCTCCCTTCAGCTGACCGGCGCTGCCCCCACGGCGCTTTCCGGCATTGAGAAGACGGGGGACTTCTATCGCCTGCCTCATGCTGCGGAGTTCGGATGCCCCGTGGTCTTCGGGCTGGCGGACGAGGATGGCAAATGCACGGAGATTCCCGGCGTGACGGCAAAACTGGCTCATGCGGAGAAGGGCGTCTGGACGCTGACGCTGGAGAATTCCGGCGCGGCGCTGGAGAATGTGGACGTGATCTTCCGTTTCGGACCCGCCTGGGAGCATCTCACGCTGCGCGGACATCAGAATACGGTGGCGGATGGTGCGGTCTTCACGGCCGTGCAGGAACATCGGCGCGAAGGCAAGGGCTACCAGTGGGGCGCGCCTTACTATGTGGCGCAGATCGATTTCGTGCAGGATGGCGTCCACAAGCGCCTCTACGCGGAGTTGCAGGAATCGGCGGAGCCCATTGTGCGCACGGCGTGCCCCCGCGATCTGGCGCGGGCATGGGATGCGACCAATGTGGCGGATTTCGCCAAGCTCTCCGTGGCTGGCGCCGCGCTGCCTGCCCAGCCGGAGCAGAAGGTCTTCCGGGATGGCTATCGTCCGGATGTGATGTGGATTGCCGCAGGCGAACCTGGCGACGCCTGGTCTTCCTTCACGGCGTATGTCCTGGATTTCCAGACGGCAAACGATGCGACAAAGGCTCTGCTCTGCTTCTCCGTGCCCAAGGAGGTCTGGCTGAACGGCAGGCTGCTTGACCTGAAGCAAAAGGAGGCGCTGGAGGTGGATCTCCAGCCCGGCGTGAACCGCGTTGTCCTTGTCCACAAGCGTCCCTATGACGCGTTCTTCGCGGTCTTGGATCCGGCGACGCGTCAGAACATCGCGGAGTTTGTTCAGCCCAGGTAATTCATGCCATCATGGGGCGGGCCTTTAGAGGCCCCCCATGCTTTGGGCAGGGGTGGCGCCATGGAAAGTGCGAAAATTCAAAGAATGGTTTTGAGTTTTTCGCTCTTTTGCAAAAAATAGGTGAGAATTTTGCCGAATTCCATGCTGTTTTTTGCAAAATTCCGCATGTCCGGGATTGGGAAAAGTCCGACGGCGGGTTATCTTATTTTTGATAACAGGAGAGTATCTCCATCATGGATCTACACAAAGGAGACAGTCATGGCACACAGAGTTCAGCATTTTTCCCAGGAGTATCTCGCGGCGCTGCAACTGGCGGCGAAGACGGTGGCCGAACAGGCCCAGGCGACTTTTGAACCTGAGCAGACGCCGCCTTTCGCCTGGCTGAAGCTGGCGCCTGCCTATCCGGCTTTCTGCGACCAGGCCTTCGCCTACCGGAACCAGGTCTTTGCCTATCTGGTGGACCGGCTGGACGAAAAGGGCGGCTCCACGGCGACCGACGAGGCGAAGGAGCGACTGCTGGCCGTGGCGGAGCAGAACAACCTGGTGCCCTGCCGCTTCGCCGTGAAGCCGGACGGCACGGCCGTCGAGGAGGGGTGGAACCTGGTGCGGCTGGACAACGGCGAGAAGGTCGTGCCCACGAATCTGGCCGGCGACGAGCCGGTGAAGCGTTCCGACTGGGAGCGTCTGGAAATCGCCGTGGAGGCCACGGCGGAATGGCTGGCCGAGAACCGTTGCGGGGAGATTTCCACCCAATGCACCATTCCCGGCGCGGATCCGCAGATTTGGTTCCATGAGGTCTCCGGCGACGACGCCTGGGTTCTTGTGCGCGAGGAGGGCGCCGAGGCCTTCCAGGAGGAGAAGTTCCTGAAGGAGCATCCCGCTCTGAAGGACTATGCCGGATACGAATGCCGCGTCAAGCTCTCTCCCGAAGAGGGCGAGACGGCGCTTTTCCGGGGGCGTCGGGCCGACGTGCATACCGAGGGGCCTGTGAAAATCCATCTCTCCTCTTCCGACAAGGGACTCCTGGCAGAAGAGCAGACGGTCCCTCTGGGCGGCAAGCCCGCCAGCTTTCCGCCGCCCCAGGAGGAAAGGGAGGTCTCCGGAAAGGGATGCCTGCTCTATCTCCTGGCAGGAGTGGCAGCCCTTGCCGGTGCCGTGGCGGGAATAGGAATAGTAGGATAGGATAGCCAAGGGAGATATTTTTTGTATAGTGAGGAAATTTTTTGTGTGGTTTCCCAAAAAGGAGACACCATACGCAAACTATCTCCAACCATACGCAAATTATCCTATCCCTAGGCTTTGGGGAGGGAAAGCAGGAGGAATTCCGCCAAAAAAACGTAAACTTGAAAATCTTGGTTTAGCGATTATCTTACACACGATTACTTTTTTGTAGGGAAGAATGCGGAAGTTGTCTTTGGATTGTTTGATTTGTCAAGGTTTGACATGTTTGACCCCGCGTTTCTTCGGTTTCTCTTCATCAACACCACGAAGTAAGGAGTAAAAAAACAATGGATGCAGCAAGCGTTGCCGATCGCGTGAAGTCGATTATCGTTGAGCAGCTTGGAGTTCGCGAAGATCAGGTTGTGACCGATGCCCGTTTCATCGAAGATCTGAATGCCGATTCTCTGGACACCGTCGAGCTGGTCATGAAGTTTGAGTCCGAGTTTGGCCTGCCCACGATTCCCGATGATGTGGTCGAGAACATGCAGACTGTCGGCAAGGCAGTGGAATACATTGAGAAGGCCCTGGCCGAGAAGGGCGGCGAGGCATAATTGAGTTTTTGATTTCCCTGTAGAGAAGGGCCGCAGTTCCTCGGGATTGTGGCCCTTTTTTGTTAGGGCGAAGCGGCTGGAGGCGATTGCGAATGTTTTTCTGCAATCGCTTGCCTGGTAGATGTAGATATTGTTCCCGAAGGCAATCGAGAGGTCCCGAATGCAAGTTTCAGAACGTCGTGTGGTAGTGACTGGTCTAGGCGTGGTTTCCCCTGTGGGATGCCGTCTGGACGAGGCGTGGAAGAATCTCCTGGCTGGCGTCAGTGGCATTGCGCGTTTGGAAGAATGCGGCGAGGGCTTCCGTTGCCAGATTGGCGGGAAAGTCCGGACGCTTGATGTGAATGTCTATCTTTCTCCGAAAGAGCAACAGCGTCTGGATTCCTTCTGCTGGTATGCCGTGGCGGCCAGCGACCAGGCATTGGAGCAATCCGGGCTCAAGGCGGGAGAGAACATCCCTTGCGAGCGTTTCGGTTCTTTGATTTCCTCGGGTATCGGCGGACTCAATACCATTGCCGCCCAGGGGCTTCGCCTGGACCAGGCGGGACCGCGGCAGGTCTCTCCCATGACCATCCCTATGATGATCGCCGACATGGGCACGGGCTACGTGGCCATCCGTCATCATTTGCAGGGACCCAATTTCGGCATTGTCTCAGCCTGCGCCAGCGGCCTTCATTCCATTGGCGAAGCCTGGTGGGTCATCAAGCGTGGTGATGCGGATGCCATGCTGGCAGGCGGCGCGGAAGAGGGTATCTCGTCTTTGGGTATCGCCGCCTTCTGCTCCATGCGCGCCATGACAAGTAATAATGACGAGCCCGAAAGCGCCAGTCGGCCTTTTGATGCCACCCGCGATGGCTTCGTGCCCGGCGCCGGCGCCGGCGTGCTGGTCCTGGAAGAACTGGAGCACGCCAAGGCCCGCGGCGCAGAGATTCTGGCGGAGGTCACCGGCTATGGCGCCAGTGGCGACGCCTATCATATCACGGCGCCTTCGTCGGATGGCAGCGGCGCGGCACGGGCCATCAAGACGGCATTGGCGCGGGCGGGGTTGTCTGCGGAGGCCATCGGCTATGTCAATGCCCACGGCACAAGCACTCCCATGAACGACAAAGTGGAGACCAAGGCGCTGAAGCTGGCGCTGGGCGACTACGCCTACAAGACCACGGTTTCCAGCACGAAGTCCATGACGGGGCACATGCTGGGGGCGGCAGGCGGTTTTGAGTCCGTGGTATGCGTCCAGGCCATCCGGGACCGCATTGCTCCCGGAACCATGAATCTCCATCATCCGGATCCGGAATGCGATCTGGACTACCTGCCCAATGCGGCACGGGAGCTGCCTGAGCTGCGGAACGTGCTGAAGCTGAACATGGGCTTTGGCGGACACAACGCCGCCGTCATCTATTCCCGCTACGAGGGGTAGAAACATGAGTTTTCTCTATACGGACAATGGCGAGCGGAAGAAGACCCTCGCCTCCCTGAAACGCGTGGTCGTCAAGGTGGGCAGCAATGTCCTCCGCGGAAATCCGGGCGGCCAGACGCAGGCGCTGGTGGATCAGCTGGTGTCGTTGCAGGCGCGCGGCATTGAGGTCGTGCTGGTCACCTCCGGGGCCATTCCGCTGGGCATGACCATCCTGGGCAAGACGACGCGTCCGAAGGACCTGGCGAAAGTCCAGGGACTTTCCGCGCTGGGGCAGTGCTATCTGATGCGCCACTACGAGAATGCCTGCGAAAAGCACGGAATGCACTGTGCGCAGCTGCTTCTGACGGCTGCGGATCTGCGGGACCGCGAGCGCAATATGCGCGTGACCGCCTGCATCCGCGCGTTGCTGGACGAGGGCATCCTGCCCATCATCAACGAGAACGACTCTGTCTCCGTGGCCGAAATCAAGATCGGCGACAACGACACTCTGGCCGCCATGGTGGCGACCATGCTGGACGCGGATCTGACGGTGCTGATGACCACCATCGACGCTTTCCACGAGACAGATGCCAAGACGGGCGAGTTCGGACGGCGTTTCAGCGTGGTCACGGGACTGGACCAGGAACTGCTTGCCATGGCGGGAAGCACTGACGGCAATCCCTATTCCACGGGCGGCATGATGACGAAGCTCCATGCCGCATCCATCTGCACGGCGGACGGACATGCCCTGGCTATCGTGGACGGGCGTGATTTCCAGAATCTCATCCGGTTCATGGACGGCGAGGACATCGGCACGCTCTTCTGCAATGCCGGAAACCGGAACCCACTGCGTTCCTGGCAGCGCTTCCTGACCTTCTTCTCCGAACCCGCCGGGGCGGTTGTGGTGGACGCGGGCGCCGAAGAGGCGCTGGTCCAGCGCAACAAGAGCCTCCTGCCGGGCGGCGTCCTGGGCGTCAGCGGGATTTTCCGCAAGGGCGACCCCATACAGATCCTCAATGCCTCCCGGCAGGAAATCGCCCGGGGCATTGCCAATTTCTCCAGCGAAGAGCTGGTGCGGGTATGCGGCGCGAAGAGCGCCCAGCTGCCCGAGTTGCTGGGACATCCCGTGGATTCGCCGGAGGCGGTCCACAAGGATTTCCTTGTGTTGAAATAATTTCTAAAATTCAAGACATTTGCATTAATATCCATGGAACTCCTCTCTCCTGCTGGCAATCTGGAAACCGCCGTCGCCGCATTTCAGTATGGCGCGGATGCCGTTTATCTCGGTCTGAAACAATTTTCCGCCCGTGCGGACGCGGAGAACTTCTCTTTTGAAGACCTGGAGGTCCTGATGGGCCTCGCCCATGACGACAAGGAGCATCCCCGGAAGGTCTATGTGGCCATCAATACGCTTCTCCGCGAGGAGGAGACGGCGCAGCTGGTGCCCATGCTGATCCGCCTGCGCGACCTGGACGTGGACGCGCTGATCGTCCAGGACCTGGCCACCGCGCACCTGGTGAAGACATATTTCCCCGACATCCCGCTGCACGCCTCCACGCAGATGGCGGTACACAATGTGGCGGGGATGCTGGAATGTCGCGAACTGGGTTTCGACCGTGTCATCGCCGCCCGTGAAGTCACGGAGGAGGAGATTGCGGCCATGGCGAAGGTTCCCAACATCGAGCTGGAGGTCTTCGCCCACGGTGCGCTCTGCTATGCCTACAGCGGGCTGTGCCTGCTTTCCAGCGTTCTGCACGACCATAGCGGAAACCGCGGCGACTGCAGCTATGTCTGCCGCAACTGCTGGAAGGTGGAGGAGGAGGGGAAGTGCCTGTCCGACGGCTGCAACCTGATGTCCATGAAGGACCTGGCGCTGACGGACTCCGTCAACACGCTCCAGGAGCTGGGCGTGGCCTCCGTCAAGTTGGAAGGCCGCAAGAAGAGTCCGCTCTACGTGGCGGCTGTCACCAACTACTACCGCCATCTTATCGACGGCGATTTCGAGCCTGGCCAGCGCCGCCAGTGCGAGCAGGACATCAAGACCATCTTCAGCCGTCCCTGGACACGCTTCTGCTATAACTACGAGCACGCGTCCGGCGTGACGGACATCTTCGAGACCGGTCCCCGCGGCATGCAGGTCGGAATCGTCCAGGACGTTGTTCCCGGTGACGAGGGTGTGGACTATCTTCGTTTCCAGCTCATGGGACAGCCGTTGGAAAAACACGACGGCCTTCAGGTGGAACTGCCTGGGCGGGAACGCCCGTATGGTTTTCCTGTGGATGACATCCGCGTCTTCCCGCAGGGCGGAAGCGATACCTGGGAGAGCGTCTTTGTGGCCGAAGACGGCAATACGGTCGAAGTGCCTCTGCCGGAAGGCCACCCGGAGATTCAGCCTGGCCAGCAGGTCTTCTGCACTTCCAGCCAGGCGGTGAAGCGCCGCTACGAGTGGCCTTCCGTGCGTCCCACGTTGAGCCGCACACGCTATCCGATCTACTTCGCCCTCAAGGTGGAGGAAACGCGGCTGACGGTTGTGGCGCAGCCTTCCATCGGTACACGCGAACTGCCGGATGTGACTACGGTCATGACGTTGGAGGCGCCTCTGAAGAACAGCGCCCGCAAGAACGCCGAGGAACTGGAGGAGGATGCCCGGAAGTGCTTCGCCAAGCTGGGCAACACGGCTTTCGAACTGGCGGATCTCCAGGTGGAGAATCCTGGACAGTACTTTGTGCCCGTCTCCATGCTGAACGACCTTCGCCGCCAGGCTGCTGCCGATGTGAAGGAGATGCTGGCGAAGGAGTGCGACGGCGAGGAGGCCGCCGTGCTGGAGGCCGAGGCCGCCTGGCAGCCGCCGAAACCGGCCAAGATGCCTGCCCGGGCCTCCTGGATCCTGAAGATTGACAAGATTTTCGCGCTGAATCTCTTCCAGCCAGAGGACCTGGAGGATGTCCATGAGGTCATTCTGGACCTTGGACGTCTGGATGACGCCACCATGTTGGACGATGTGGAGTTCCTGGCCCAGAAGGTCGGAAAGGCAAAGATCCGCCTGGCCCTGCCGGTCATTCAGAGGGAAACTGGACGGCACCAGTGGCATAATCTCCTGCGTGAATTCTTTGTCCGCGGTTTCCGCAAGTGGCAGATCGCCAATCTTGGCGCGTTGCGCTACCTGGCAGAGGTCAGCGTGACGCCTTCCAATACCTCCATTACGGCGGATTGGCAACTCTATGTGAACAACTCCGCCGCCGCTCGGTTCCTGGCGGAACTCGGTGTCCAGCGCGTGACGTTGTCTCCGGATGATACCCTGGAGAACACCCTGGCCCTGCTGAAGAAACTGGGGGCGATGGCTGAGGTGCCCGTCTTCCAGGACACCCCGCTGGCCATCTCCGCTGTCTGCGCCAATGCCTCGCTGAATGGACGGTGCCAAGGGAAGGAGCAGTGCCAGTTCCAGGAGATGGAGCTGACCAACAAGGCCGGCGAGACGCTGGTTGCCGTCAACGACGACTGCCAGTCCGTCTATTTGCGGAAAGAGCCGCTGCAGCGGGACCAGCTGGTTCCGAAGTTCGCGGCCGCCGGCGCATGGTTCTTCCGGGCGGACTTCATTTGGCGCGACTGGTCGCCCAGGAAGATCAAGGAAATCTGGGACACGCTGCGATAGGAAACGGGCAAATTCCGGGTAGGTGCGTCAGATTGTCGCATCTGCCCGGCGCCTTTACCTAGAGAAATATTGGCACGCCCTTTGCTTGATTGCCGCCGTGTTCAAAACCAATAAGGAACACGGAATCCTGAGTCAGGACGAAAAACCTCACAAGGCAACCGAGTTTCAAGCAAAGGAGAAAACAAGTATGGAAAAAGAGAAAATCACCGGAAAAGTCCTGGGTATCGACCTGGGCACCACCAATTCCTGCATGGCCATTATGGACGGCACCGAGGCGAAAGTGATCCCCAACGCCGAAGGCCATCGCACCACTCCTTCTGTCGTCGCTTTCACCAAGAATGGCGAGCGTCTGGTCGGCGAGCAGGCCAAGCGCCAGGCCGTGACCAACCCCACCGGCACCATCTACTCCATCAAGCGCTTCATGGGCCGAAAGCTCAACGAATGCCAGGATGACGTGGCCCGCGTTCCCTTCAAGGTCGTGGCCGCCCCCAACGGCGACGCCGCGGTCCAGGTCGGCGACAAGCTCTACAGCCCTCCCGAAATCTCCGCCATGATCCTCCAGAAGCTGAAGCTGGATGCCGAGGCCTATCTGGGCGAGACCATCTCCGATGCTGTCATCACCGTTCCCGCTTACTTCAATGACAGCCAGCGCCAGGCCACCAAGGACGCAGGCCGCATTGCGGGCCTGAATGTCCGCCGCATCATCAACGAGCCCACCGCCGCTTCCCTGGCATACGGCATGGACAAGAAGAAGGACGAGAAGATCGCCGTGTACGACCTTGGCGGCGGCACCTTCGATATCTCCATCCTGGACTTGGGCGAAGGCACCTGTGAAGTAATGGCCACCAACGGCGATACCCACCTTGGCGGCGACGACTTCGACAGCGCGCTGATTGACTGGCTGGCCGACGACTTCAAGGCGGCCAACGGCATTGATCTGAAGGCCGATCCCATGGCGCTGCAGCGCCTGAAGGAAGCTGCCGAAAAGGGCAAGTGCGAACTCTCCAGCGCCATGAACACCGAGATCAGCCTGCCCTTTATCACCGCTGACGCCACCGGTCCCAAGCACCTGCAGGCCACGCTTTCCCGCGCCAAGCTGGAGCAGCTCACCGGCGACCTCTGCGCCCGCAGCCAGACGCCTTGCATGAACTGCCTGCGCGACGCCAAGCTCTCCAGCGGCGAGATCAACGAAGTCGTGATGGTCGGCGGCATGAGCCGTATGCCTCTGGTGAACAAGACCGCCAGCGACATCTTCGGCAAGACCCCCAACAAGAGCGTCAATCCCGACGAGTGCGTGGCCATGGGCGCCGCCATCCAGGGCGGTGTTCTGAAGGGCGAAGTCAAGGATGTGCTGTTGCTGGATGTCACTCCGCTTTCCCTGGGCATTGAGACCCTGGGCGGTGTCTTCACCAAGCTGATCACCCGCAATACCACCATCCCCGTCAAGAAGAGCGAGATCTTCTCCACCGCTTCCGACAACCAGCCCTCCGTGGAAATCCACGTCCTCCAGGGCGAGCGCGAAATGGCTTCCGCCAACAAGACCATCGGCGTCTTCCACTTGGACGGCATCCCTGCCGCTCCCCGTGGCGTTCCGCAGATCGAAGTCACCTTCGATATCGACGCCAACGGCATCCTGAAGGTCTCCGCAAAGGACCTGGGCACTGGCAAGGAGCAGAAGATCACCATCACCAGTTCCAGCGGTCTCTCCGAGGATCAGATCAAGCAGATGGTCCACGATGCCGAAGCCCACGCCGACGAAGACAAGAAGCAGCGCGAGAAGATCGACACCAAGAACCAGGCCGAGGCCGTGGTCTACCAGACCGAGAAGCAGCTCCAGGAGAATGGCGACAAGATTCCCGCCGAGATCAAGAGCAAGATCGAGGGCGGCATCGCCAAACTGAAGGATGCCATCAAGGCGGACGACACCGATCAGATCAAGGCAGCCCTTGCAGACCTGGAGAAGGAGATGCACGCCTTCGCCGAGGAGCTTTACAAGAACGCCAATCCCAATGGCGGCCAGCCGGGCGCCCAGGGCTTCAATCCCCAGGACTTCGCGCAGCAGGCCAAGAACGCCCAGGCCGGAAACAACGGCCCCAAGGGCGGAGACGGCCCCGTCTTCGACGCCGAATTCGACAAGAAGGACTAATTTAACCAAGCGTCCATAAAGCCGCCGCAGGCTGGATGACCTGCCTGCGGCACAAAACCACCCCAAAATAGAAGGAAGGAATACACAATGTCCACCATCAGACCGTTAGGCGACCGCGTTTTCGTCGAGCCTGTTGAGGAGGCCGTGGAACAGAAGGGCGGCATCTATCTGCCCGACACCGCCCGTGAGAAGCCCCTGAAGGCGAAAGTCATCTCCGTCGGCCCTGGCCGTCGCGACGACAGCGGAAAGTTGATCCCCATGGAAGTCAAGGCTGGCGAGTTCGTCCTGACCAGCAAGTACGGCGGCACTGAGATCAAGATTGACGACAAGACCTACAAGATCCTGTCCAGCTCCGACATCCTGGCCGTGGTCGAGGGCTAATTGAAGAACATTTTGAATCATAGGAGTAAAAAATAGCATGTCCGCAAAACAGATGGAATATGACAACCAGGGTCGCCAGGCGATTCTGGCTGGTGTCTCCGCCCTGGCGAAGGCTGTGAAGGTCACTCTGGGACCCAAGGGACGCAACGTCCTCATCGACAAGAAATTCGGTTCTCCTGTCGTCACCAAGGACGGCGTGACCGTCGCCAAGGAAATCGAGCTGCAGTGCCCCTACGAGAACATGGGCGCCCAGATGGTCAAGGAAGTGGCCAGCCGCACCAACGACAACGCCGGTGATGGTACCACCACCGCCACTGTCCTGGCCGAGGCCATCTATCGCGAAGGTCTGAAGAACGTCACCGCCGGCGCCAATCCCATGGATCTGAAGCGCGGCATCGACAAGGCCGTCGAGGCCATCGTCGACGAACTGGCCAAGATGTCCGTGAAGGTGAAGGACCAGGCCCAGATCGCCCAGGTCGCCACCATCTCCGCCAACTCCGACGCCACCATCGGCACCATCATCGCCGAGGCCATGGAGAAGGTCGGCAAGGACGGCACCATCACCGTTGAAGAGGCCAAGACCATCAACACCAGCTGCGACGCCGTGGAAGGCATGCAGTTCGACAAGGGGTATCTCTCTCCCTACTTCGTCACCAATCCCGACGCCATGACCTGCGAGCTCTCCGACGCTCTGGTGCTGATCCACGAGAAGAAGATCTCCAGCCTGCAGGATATGCTTCCCCTGCTGCAGATGGTTGCCAAGAGCGGCCGTCCCCTGCTGATCATCGCAGAGGATGTTGACGGCGAGGCTCTGGCCACCCTGGTGGTCAACAAGCTCCGTGGCTCTCTGCAGATCTGCGCCGTCAAGGCTCCTGGCTTCGGCGATCGCCGCAAGGCCATGCTGCAGGACATCGCCATCCTGACCGGTGGCAAGTGCATCACCGAGGACCTGGGCATCAAGCTGGAGAACGTGAAGCTGGAAGATCTCGGCACCGCCAAGAAGATCACCATCGACAAGGACAACACCACCATCGTGGAAGGCGCCGGCAAGCCCTCCGACATCGCCGCCCGCGTCTCTCAGATCCGCCACGAGATTGAGAAGTCCACCAGCGACTACGACAAGGAAAAGCTTCGCGAGCGTCTGGCCAAGCTGGCCGGCGGCGTGGCCGTCATCAAGGTCGGTGCTGCCACCGAGGCCGAGATGAAGGAGAAGAAGTTCCGCGTCGAGGACGCCCTGAACGCCACTCGCGCCGCCGTTGAAGAGGGCATCGTCCCCGGCGGTGGTGTGGCTTTGATCCGCGCCGGTGTCAACGCCCTGAAGAAGCTGAAGCTGACTGGCGACGAGGCCACTGGTGCCGACATCGTCCGCCGCGCCATCGAAGAGCCCCTGCGCCAGATCGCGACCAACGCCGGCATCGAGGGTTCCATCGTTGTGATGAAGGTGAAGGAAGGCAAGGGCACCGAAGGCTTCGACGCCGCCAACAACGAGTACGTCGACATGCTGACGGCCGGTATCATCGACCCGAAGAAGGTCACCCGCTGCGCCCTGCAGAATGCCTCCTCCGTGGCCGGCCTGCTGCTGACCACCGAGTGCATGATCACCGACATCCCCGAGAAGAAGACCGAAGCTCCTGCCGGCGCTCCCGGCATGGGCGGCATGGGCGGCATGATGTAATCAGCCGCTGAACCAAGGCCGGAATTTCGGTTCCGGCTTTGAAACCCCTCTCTGAAGCATTTCGGAGAGGGGCTTTTTGTTTTTGGGGCTATATTAACCGCCGCGATGATCGCTACGCACAGGACGCCTTGGATAAACGCGCGTTTTCCTGCGAAAGGATCCGTTTCATCGCCGCAGGTGCTTTTGGGTTTTCTTTGTTTTTTGCGTTCCGTCTTTCTTTAGGAGTTCAGTATGATCAACGGAAAATACGGTTGTGCGGTCTGGGGCTGTGGATGGGTTGCCAGCGGGCACATCAATGCCTATCTGAAGAATCCCTCCTGCGAGATCGTGGCCATCGGCAGCCGCCGTCTGGAGAGCGTCCAGGCGAAGCAGGCGGAGTTCGGGCTTTCCTGCCGTGCCTGCACCTCCTTCGAGGAACTCCTGAATGACGACCGCATCGACATCATTTCGCTCTGCACGCCGAACAACCAGCATGCGCAGGAGACCATCCTGGCCGCCCAGGCAGGAAAGCACGTCTTCATCGAGAAGCCCATCGCCATCGACGAGGCGGACATTCCTCGGATGCTGGCCGCCGTGGAGTCCGCGAAAGTGCATACCATGGTGGGATTCATCCTGCGCTTCAATCCGCTGGTGAAGCTTCAGCGGAAGCTGGTGCAGGAGGGCGAACTGGGCAAGGTCTTCATGGCCAACGTGGATTACTGGTTCGGGCGTGAGCGCAAGGGCTGGATGAAGCACAAGGAACAGACCGGCGGCGCTTTCATCCTCGCCGGATGCCATTCCGTGGACATGGCCAGATACATCCTTGGCGCGGATATCGTCAAGGTGTCGGCGCAGTCCGCCATGGTTGGCGACTACTACGAATATCCGCCCGTGGAGACGGCGCAGGTGCAATTCTCCAATGGCGCCCTGGGCGTCTTCACCTGCTCGCTGGTGGGAACCAATCCCTACACGGCGAACCTGAGCATTCTGGGCGAGAACGGCACCATTGTCAATGACCGTTTCTTCCTGAAGCGCTTCCAGGGACAGGCGGATTTCTTCACTCTGGACACTGGCGTGAAGAAGTCCGGCGACGTCTATGCGCATCCCTTCCCCGCCATGGTGGATCACTTTGTGGAGTGCCTGCGGGAGGACAAGGAGTCCCCGCATAACCTCCGCTCCGCCGTGAACGCCCACCTGGCCTGTCTGGCCATCCGCAAGAGCGCCGAAGCCGACGGAAAGGCGGTCTGGATCCAGGGAGACAAGCTGGCGTGACGTCGGAAAGAACGTTGCTTCCTGTCAAGCGCAGGAGGAACGGATAAAAAAGGGGATCGTGCTTATGTTGCCGGAATGGCTTGCTGCACGGACTTTCCCTGTCCCCCGGGGGGCAACCCTCGGGAAGTGGCAAGGCTGAATACGCAGGAAAACGAAAGATATCATTCCTTTGCCCAAAGTCCCGCTTCCCTTGTCAGCCGCTTGCTGGCGTAGGCAAGAATGCCTACACCAGCACACCTAGTTCTTCTACCGCGACATAGCCTGCGGGCAGTGCTTTCCGTGTGGCGACGAGGCGGCAGGCGGTTGCGCATACCGGAGGGAAGTGGATTTCCTGCTGGATGGGATTCGCCTTGATGTTGGCGAACTCGCCCTCAGCGCAGAGTTGCCATTCGCCGTTGACCTCCACCTCGAAACGATAATGTTCCGGAAGCCCGTAGAGGAGTCCCATCAGCGGGGTGAAGAGGAAACCGCGAATGGTCAGCGGGGCATCGAAGGTGGCTGCCACGGTGTCGTCTGCGTTAGTGATATCCAGTTTTCGGTAGTCCTTCCGGACCTTGAGGCGTTCCTTGGCTCCTTCTGCCTCCAGCAGTTCCCGGGGGACTTTGCGGCAGGCGAGGGAGAGCCGGACGGTTGCGTTGTCGCGAGTCTCTTCGACGACAAGGCGAAGGGCGTCGCATTCCGTGTCTTCCAATGCCTTCATTCTCCGAAGGCCGACGGCCTTGCCGGAAAGGAGCGTCGTCCACTGTCCGTTCTTCCTGGCTTCCAGGCGGTAGGCAAGGAGCTGTTCGCCGCAGCCGTCCAGCTCTTCGCGCATGTCTAGCAGATTGATGACAGATTGCGCGGGGAAATCCAGCGTCAACGCCTCGCCAACGTGCAATGCCGTGAAGGTAGCTTCGGCAATGGCAGGGCCATTGAGAAGCTCCACTGCCTTTTTGAATTGCCTCAGACGTTCCACGTCGCCTGCTTCCAGCTGCCCACGCTTGTCGGGCGCGATGCCCAGATTGAGGAATCCGCCGCAGCCCACGGACCGCAGGTAGATCTGCGCCAGCTGCCTGACGCTTTTCTGCTGCCCGTCCTGCTCCTGATGGTAGAACCATCCTGGACGCAAGGGGACATCGCACTCCGGCGGGATGAAAAACGCGCCGTCCGAATCCCCGCAGGGGCTGTTGGCGTAGTCCATATATCCAGGGGCAGGGGCGCTTCCGGAAATTGCAGGTTTCGGCGTGATGCTGCTGAAACATTCGTGGTCGGCCAGGCCGCGTTCGTTTCCGGGCCAGCGGACATCCGGCCCCACGTCGCTGAAGATGCAGGCGTCCGGCTGGAGGTCGCGGACGATCTGCCAGGTGTTTGGCCAGTCGTAGTAGGTGGATTGGTCGATGCGGCGGGTCTCCCGTGCGCCGCCGTAGTATCCATCGCCGCCGTTGGCTCCGTCGAACCAGACTTCGAAGGCGGGGCCGTAGGCAGTGTAGAGTTCCCGCAGTTGTTCCCGGAAGAGCTCCAGATAGCGCGGGGTGCCGTAGTCGGCATTGTTGCGGTCCCAGGGGGAGACGTAGATGCCGAAGCCAAGCCTGTATTTGCGGCAGGCGTCTGCGACTTCCCGCACCAAGTCGCCATGGCCGTCGCGGAAAGGCGATGCGGAGATGTTATGCGTGGTGGCCTTTGTGGGCCACAGGCAGAAACCGTCGTGGTGCTTGCAGACAAGCACTAGGCCCTTGAGACCGCCGTCCCGGCAGGCGCGGACAATCTGTTCCGCATCAAATGCGGCGGGGGCGAAGAGCCGTGGATCTTCGTCGCCATAGCCCCATTCACGGTCTGTGAAGGTATTCAGGCCGAAGTGCATGATGCCATAGATTTCACAGGCGTTCACGCGCTTCAGGATGCGCGGGGAGGGAATGCGACTTTGATTCAAGGTGTTCATGGAAGGGAACGGGAAGGTGAAACAGGAGATGAGTTGTTGCGTACCATAGCTCATTTTAGGTGGTTTTTTATCTGATCGCGGCTTAGTGTGCAGAATAGCGAATATATTCTGTATTAGTGCATCAAAAGCAGTTCCCAGCCTATAGGAGTTTTTCTCATGTTTGAACCAATTACCTGGCTTTATCCGCAGGGACGCCGCCGTGCGGTCACTTTCAGCTACGATGACGGACGCACTTTCGACCGCAAGGTCGTGGCCATCCTGAACCAGCACGGCATGAAGGGTACATTCAATCTTTGCTCCTCCTTGATCCTGAACGACAAGAACGGATACTATGTCACCCGGGAGGAGGTCCCCGTGCTCTACAAAGGCCACGAGGTCGCCGTGCATACCGCCCACCATCCCTTCCTTGAGCGGATGCCCATCTCCCAGGCCATGCAGGAGGTCCTGGAGGACCGGAAGGAACTGGAGAAGATGGTCGGCTATCCCGTGATCGGCATGGCCTATCCCTACGGCACTTGGGACGAGACGGTCCTGGCGCAGATCAAGGCGGCGGGCATCCGCTATAGCCGCACAACCGCCAATATTCCGCATTTCCGTCTGCCGCAGAACTGGCTGACCTGGGGCGCCACTTGCCATCATGGCAATGCCCTGGAGAAGATGGACGCCTTCATGAGTCGCCAGTATCCCCTGAGCGTCTTCTACATCTGGGGGCATAGTTACGAGTTCAATGACGAGAACAACTGGGATGTGCTGGAGAAGATCTGCGAGACGCTGCCCAAGGACGATGTCACCTGGTATGCCACCAATGGCGAAATCTACCGCTACGTGGAGTCCGTGCGCCAGTTGGTGCTCGGCGCAGACCTGCATCAGGTCTTCAACCCCACGGCGCAGGAAATCTGGTTCGAGCGGAATGGTGAAATCCATACTGTGAAACCAGGGGAACTGAAGGAAATCTAGAAAGGAAAAGGCCATTGCAAAAAGTTTTCGGGCAATGACCTTGGAAAGGAGGGACACGCATGAAGAATGCAGGCATAGGGTGTGGAATTTTCGTCGTTCTTGCGTTGCTGGCAATGCTGGTGCTGCCGACGGAGTATGGAACGAGTGTCGTGGGGTATGCCACTCTTCTGAGTGTCCCGCTTTTCATTGCGGGGGCCTTCTACAAGAACTACGACAAGTTCAAGGGATATATCTGGGCCGGCTTCTGGGTCTTGTGCGCCATCCTGGGGGCCATCAATCCGCTGGATGTGGATGTGAAGAAGGACCCGGAGAAGGATCCCTCTGCGCAAGTCGTTGAAAATGGCGGCGAAGCGGGGGAGAATGTCCCGCAGCCTGCCGGCGGTGAAATGCAGGCTGCCGGGCCGACGACGGCGCCGGAGCGTCCGCAGAAGAGCCTGGAGGAGGCCCTGGCGGAACTGGACAATCTGATTGGCCTTGAGGAAGTCAAGGAGGAAGTGCACAAGATGGTCAAGTATGCCCAGGTCTCCCAGGAACGGGAGAAGGCCGGTCTGAAGGTGCCGAAGATGTCGTATCACTGTGTCTTCACGGGAAATCCCGGAACCGGAAAGACCACTGTGGCACGCATCATGGGCGACATCTACCGTGCGTTGGGCATCTTGAAGAGCGGACATCTGGTGGAGACCGACCGTTCCGGCCTGGTGGCGGAATATGTGGGCCAGACCGCGCCCAAGACCAACAAGCTGGTTGATTCCGCGCTGGACGGCGTGCTCTTCATCGACGAGGCATACGCGCTGGCCGGAAACGGCAAGCAGGATTTCGGGGAGGAGGCGATCTCCACGCTGCTGAAGCGCATGGAGGACGACCGGGATCGGCTGGTGGTCATCGTGGCGGGCTATTCCGAGGAGATGAAGAATTTCATTGACGCCAACAGCGGTCTGAAATCCCGGTTCAACCGATACATCTATTTCCCCGACTATACGGCGAAGGAACTGGCGGATATGTTCCGGATGCGCGCCAAGAGCAACCAGTTCGTGCTGGCACCGGAATTGGAGGAGAGTCTGGACAAGATGATGGCCGACCAGGTCAAGCACAAGGACTCCCAGTTCGGCAACGGACGCTTCGTGCGGAATCTCTTCGAGAGCGCCGTGGAGCAGCAGGCGCTACGGCTGGGGGATGATACGGATCTGGCTCCCGAGGCGCTGATGACGCTGACGCTGGCGGATGTGGAGGCGGCGATTGCACCGCAGGATGCCGTGGAGGTTACGCTGGAGGAGGTCCTGGCGGAACTGGATAATCTGATCGGCATGGAGGATGTGAAAGCGGAAGTGCGCAAAATGGCGGATTTCTGCAAGATCGCAAAGGAGCGCGAGGCAGCCGGCATGAAGACGGCCCAGCTGAGCTACCATTGCGTCTTCACGGGAAGTCCCGGCACGGGCAAGACCACTGTCGCCCGTATCATGGCGAAGGTCTTCAAGGCGCTGGGGATCCTGGACAAGGGACAGCTGGTGGAGACCGACCGTTCCGGCCTGGTGGCGGAATACGTGGGGCAGACGGCGGTCAAGACCAACAAGGTCATTGACAGTGCTTTGGGTGGCGTCCTCTTCATTGACGAGGCCTATACGCTGGTGGGGAAGGGCGACAAGGACTTCGGTCCCGAGGCCATTGCCACGCTGCTGAAGCGCATGGAGGACGACCGGGACCGCCTGATTGTCATCGTGGCGGGCTATTCCGAGGAGATGAAGGATTTCATTGACAACAACCCCGGCTTGCAGTCCCGTTTCACACGGTACATCCATTTCAAGGACTACACCACGAAGGAACTGGCGGATATGTTCCGGATGTATGCCAAGAAGAGCCACTATGTTCTCTCCGAGGAATTTGAAAAGAATCTCCAGGGCGCCATCGCCTACCTGACCCGGAATCGCGACAAGAATTTCGGCAATGGGCGCTGGGCGCGGAACCTCTTCGAGAAGGCGGTGGAGCACCAGGCAAGCCGTCTGGCCGCGCTGGAAGAGCGTACGCCGGAAATGCTGAATGTGCTGGAATTGGGCGACATCGGCGTCCGCATCAAGAGCCCGGAGGAGAAGGCGCAGGAATCGCAGGAGGCTTCTGCAAAATGAAGAATGTCTGGCTGTGTCTTGATGCGGTCATTCACTTCTTTTCCACAGTCATTCAATGGTATGCCGACAAGTGGTGGCGCCCCTGGCTGGCTCTGATGCCACTGTGGATCATTGTGCTTTCTGTATGGTTTGACTGCCTTGAGCACTGCATGGTCGTTGAGGCGGGGGGCATGGCATATTTCCTGCTGTGGTCCCTGCTGACTTTCCTGACGGGAGTCTGGCTGCTTTGCAGATGCCACTGGTGGCGAGGACTCTTTTTCCTGCTGACGGCATTTGTCTGGAATGCGCCAATCTGGGTTCCCTGGCTTGACCGTGCATTGTCAGCAGGATAGAATAGGGGAAAACGACAGTCTTCAAACCGGAGGAACGTGATTCTTATGTCATTGCAGCGGTATTCATCCTTGCTGGAGGAGGCCCTGGCGCCAGGACGGACCTTGGGGCTGATTGGCGTCGGCGCTTTTGGCGAGACGCTGCGCGAATACGCCATGGCGCGGGGAATGGAGGTGCTTCTCTGCGATCCGCCGCGCGCACAGCAGGAGGCGGATGAGCTGAAGGACTCCTTCTTCGAGCTGTGGGGGAATGGAATGGGCGGCTGCAATCTGACGGGGGCGGAGCTGGATAATTTCCTGCCCATGAATTGCCTGGCACGGGCGGATGTCATTGCCGTCCAGGTGCCGCTGGTGACGGATGGCCCCTGGCCGACCCGAGGACTGGTCAACGCGAAGTTCCTCGCTGCCTGCCGCCCGGACGTGAAAATCCTCTGCTTCTCCCCGGAAGAGGTGGTGGCCGAAGAGTCCCGCGTACAGCCGAATATCCGGTTCATGGAATAGGGGGGGGCAAAAGACTCTGAGAACGCAGAAGAGGGGGACGGGCGTCTGGAAAGTACTGTCCTTGAAAGTATATTATCACAGAATACGTTCGGATTATGTGATAAATTCCACAAAAACCTGACGAAATTTGTGAATGACGATGATTTATCGAAAGGTTTTCCGTGATTTGAAGCATTGGAAGGATTCGTCAAACCGCAACCCTCTTTTGCTCAAGGGCGCCCGCCAGATTGGCAAGAGTTGGGCGATGGAGCATTTTGGCAAGGACAATTTTGAGTTCACTGCCAAATTCGACTTTGACGAAAATCCCGAATTGTGCCAGCTCTTCGAGCAGACGAAAGATGTCAGTCGTCTGTTGAAGGAGCTTTCCTTGTTTGTCGATGTTCCCTTGGAGGCAGGAAGGACCCTTCTGATTTTCGATGAGATACAGGCATGTGAAGCCGCCTTGAACAGTCTGAAGTACTTTTGCGAGAAAGCTCCTGCCTATCATGTCATGGCGGCCGGGTCGCTTCTGGGTGTTGCTGTGAAGCAGAAGAAGATGCAGGTGCCGGTGGGGAAGGTCACGATTCTGGAGATGTTTCCGGTGACATTTTCGGAATTTCTCCATACCTCCGATGAAAAATTGTGGCACTATGTAGAGGAACTGGAGGAGTTGGGGCATTTGCCGGAAATCGTCTTGAACAAGCTTGTTTCGGAATATAAGCGCTACCTTGTCTGCGGCGGAATGCCGGAGGCCGTGATGTCGCTATTGGAAAATCGCGGGATGGGGCAGGTGGACAAGGTTCTGCAGGACATTCTTGACATGTATGAACTGGACTTTGCCAAATATGCGGAACCTTCGATGATTCCGCGCATCCACGCCTTGTGGAATTCCCTGCCGTCGCAGCTGGCGAAGGAGAATCGGAAGTTCCTGTATCGCGTGGTCAAGGAGGGGGCCAGGGCAAGGGAATATGAAGATGCCTTGCTATGGCTTGAGGAGGCAGGAATGATTCAGCGTTGCTTCAATGTGACAAAGCCCGGCATGCCTTTGAGTGCCTATCGCGATGTCAGTGCCTTCAAGGTCTATGCCTGCGATTGCGGATTGCTGCGGCGTCTTGCCAAGTTGTCGGCGGAGATTGTTCTGGGAGGAAATGCCAATTATACCGAGTTCCGGGGTGCCTTGGCGGAAAATGCGATTCTGCAGTCGATTCGGCCGCAATGCGATGACATGCCTTGCTATTGGAGTTCGGATTCCACCGCCGAAGTGGATTTCCTGCTGCAATTCCCAACGGAAATCGTTCCGGTCGAAGTGAAATCTGAAAATCGCATCAGCGGGAAAAGCCTTGCTGTCTATGCAAGGAAATTCTCGCCGCAGAAGAGAATTCGCTATTCCATGAACAATCTGCAGGAGAACTGCGGGTTGTTAAGCTGCCCGTGCCCGCTGGCGGATTGGACAGGAAAGCTCCTGGACAAATTGCCCGTGAGTGGTTCCTAGTGTGGCATCTTCGGGCATCACAGCATAGTAGCATGAGGAGGGGAAAAGAATCCCCTGGGGTTTCAAACCGTTCGCAAGAGACGGATTATATTATGTCGATTTTATGATTCTTTTGAACTTTTCATGACAATTCCTGACAGGATTGGAGCGTTTTTTTAGGAGTGTATGATGGATCAGTTGGCAGGCAAAGCAGTTCCTGAAAGCATGTTTCAGAATATTCCCGACTTGATTTCCCGCTACTATACGGGCAAACCGGATCCTTCCGTGCCGGAACAGCGCGTTTCTTTCGGCACTAGCGGTCACCGCGGGTCCTCGTTGAAGCTTACCTATAACGAGGACCATATCCTGGCCATTGCCCAGGCAATCTGCTCCTACCGTGCCAAGGAGAAGGTGACCGGACCGTTGTTCCTGGGCAAGGACACCCACGCCCTTTCCACCCCTGCGCACACCACGGCCCTGGAAGTCCTGGCTGCCAACGGCGTCCAGGTCTTCGTGGCGGCAGGCGACAACTACACGCCCACTCCCGTGGTTTCCCACGCCATTCTGGTCTACAACCGTGGCCGCAAGAAGGACTTGGCGGACGGCATCGTGATCACTCCCTCCCACAATCCGCCCTGCGACGGCGGCTTCAAGTATGACCCCACCCACGGCGGCGCGGCGGACACCACGGCTACCAAGTGGATCGCGGACGAGGCGAACCGCCTTCTGGAAGGCGGCAACAGGGAAGTGAGGCGCGTGACTTTGGCAAAGGCCCTGTCCAGCGGTCTGGTGACGGAGTTCGATTATGTGACGCCCTACGTGGCGGATCTGGCGAACATCATTGACTTCGATGTCATTCGCGCCAGCGGCATCCGCATCGGCGCCGACGCCCTGGGCGGCGCCGGATTGGGCTACTGGGTTCCCATCGCCGAGAAGTACGGTCTGGACCTGACGCTGCTTCATGGTCGCTGCGAGCCTGATTTCCGCTTCATGCACATCGACCATGACGGGAAGATCCGCATGGATCCCTCCTCCGTCTATGCCATGAGCGGCCTTGTAGGCCTGAAGGAACGCTACGACATAGCCTTCGGCAACGATCCCGACTTCGACCGCCACGGCATTGTGACGCCCAGCCGTGGCCTGATGAACCCCAACCACTTCCTGGCCGTCGCCATCGAGTATCTTTTCAAGACCCGCACCAAGTGGTCCAAGAGGATCGCGGTGGGCAAGACCGTGGTCTCCTCCAGTCTCATCGACAAGGTGGTGGCCCGTCTGGGACGGAAGCTGGTGGAGGTCCCCGTGGGCTTCAAGTGGTTCGTGCCGGGCCTCGGCGACGGCAGCGTGGGCTTCGGCGGCGAGGAATCCGCCGGCGCAAGTTTCCTGCAGAAGGACGGTGCTACCTGGACTACCGACAAGGATGGCTTCATCATGTCCTTGCTGGCCTGTGAAATCACGGCCGCCACGGGGAAGGACCCCGCGCAACATCACGAGGCGCTGGTGGCGGACTTCGGCGAATCTTGGTACGCTCGCCATGACCTGCCCGGCACTCCGGAGAAGAAGGCGCATATCGCCTCCCTGACTCCCGAAACCCTTTCCATCCGCGAACTGGCCGGCGAGCCGGTTCTGAAGGCCCTCACCGTGGCTCCCGGAAACAATGCCTCTATCGGCGGCATCAAGGTCGTCACGGAACACGGCTGGTTCGCCACCCGTCCTTCCGGCACGGAAAACATCTGCAAGGTCTATGCGGAGAGCAGCCTTTCCGCCGCGCACCTGGAGCAGATCTTCAAAGAAGCCGCCGAAGTGTAGTCTGTCGCATTCTACGAGGATTTCAATATGTTTGAGACTGCATCCGACAAGCCGTCTGCCCGGCAGAACTGCGGTTTTTTCTCCGAGGTCACTCCGAAGGAGCTGCGCGAGCATCTGCAATGGCATCTCCGTCACACCCTGGCCAGCAGCGCGTTGAAGGAATCCGACTACGATTGGTACTATGCCTTCTCCGTTACGGTCCGGGACCACTTGGCCGACCGCTGGATGAAGACACAGCAGTGCTACACGGAGAACCAGGTCCGCCGTGCCTACTATCTCTCCCTGGAGTTCCTAATCGGGCGCCTTCTGGGAAACAATGCCATGAACCTGGGCCTTTACGACCGCTGCGGCGAGGCCCTTGGGCGCGATGATAGCCGCATGTCCTGGGAGGACATGCAGGAGATGGAGCATGACCCCGGCCTGGGAAATGGCGGTCTGGGGCGGCTCGCCGCCTGTTTCGTGGATTCCCTGGCCACCTTGCATCTGCCTTGTATCGGCTACGGTCTGCGCTATGACTACGGCCTTTTCCGCCAGCAGATCGTCAATGGCGCGCAATTCGAGGAATCCGACGCCTGGAAGAGCGAGGGCTATCCCTGGGAGTTCAAACGCCCGGCATACGCCCATACGGTCTGCTTCGGCGGCGAAATCCGCCGGATGGAGGACGAGAACGGAAAGCTTGTGTGGCGCTGGTTCCCGGCGGAACGTGTCACTGGCATGCCCTACGACATTCCCGTGGTTGGCTTCGGCGGCCAGAACGTCAACAACCTCCGCCTCTGGTCGGCGCAGGCCTGCAACGACTTTGACTTCCAGGACTTCAATCAGGGTTCCTACGAGAGTGCCGTGGAAGGCAAGGTCCGGGCGGAGAACCTGACGAAAGTCCTCTATCCCAACGACAACATGGAGAAGGGCAAGGAACTTCGCCTGCGACAGCAGTATTTCTTTGTGGCTTGCAGTCTGCATGACATCATTCGACGTCATCTGACGGAGGGCGGTTGCATCGAGAATCTGCCGGAGAAGATTACCATCCAGCTCAACGACACCCATCCCACCTTGGTCATTCCCGAGATGATGCGAATCCTGGTGGACGAGAAAAACCTGGAGTGGGACAAGGCCTGGAAGATCACCTGCGCCTGCGTCAACTACACCAACCACACCATCCTGCCGGAGGCGCTGGAGAAGTGGCCTGTCCAACTTTTCAGGCGTCTTCTGCCGCGCCATCTGCAGATCATCTTCGACATCAACAGCCATTTCCTGGAACAGGTCTCTTCGCTCTATCCCGGAGACATGGACAAGCTACGCAACATGAGCATCATCCAGGAGGGCAGCGTCCAGGCCATCCGCATGGCGAATCTGGCGATCATCGGCTCCACCCATGTCAATGGCGTGGCGCAGATCCATTCGGACATCCTGAAGGACGTCATCTTCAAGGACTTCGCCCAGATGTGGCCGGACAAGTTCACCAACATGACCAACGGCATCACCCAGCGACGCTGGCTGCTGCTGTGCAACCGTCCGCTGGCCGGCCTCATCACCTCCCGCATCGGCGATGGCTGGATCACCGACCTGGAACAGCTCCGCAAGCTGGAGCAATTCGCGGAGGACGAGGCATTCCTGCGGCAATTGGCCCAGGTCAAGTTTGAGAACAAGGAGCGTCTGGCAGCGTACATCAAGAAGACCTTGGATGTGGATGTGGATCCCAGCAGTCTCTTCGATGTCCAGGTCAAGCGACTGCATGAGTACAAGCGCCAGTTGATGTTGGTGCTATACATTATCATCATCTACCAGCGGATGCTCAAGAATCCCACCTTGGACTACCCGCAACGGACTTTCATCTTCGCCGCCAAGGCCGCTCCCGGCTATGCCATGGCGAAGTTGATCATCCGACTCATCCACGCCGTGGCGCAGACGATCGACGAAACGCCTGGCGTCCGCGACCGCCTGAAGATTGTCTTCCTGCCCGACTACCGGGTCTCCCTGGCTGAGATGATCATCCCTGCTGCGGACCTTTCCGAGCAGATCTCCTTGGCAGGCATGGAGGCCTCCGGCACCGGCTGCATGAAGCTCATGCTGAATGGCGCCTTGACCATTGGCACTCTGGATGGCGCAAACGTGGAAATGGCCCAGGAGGTCGGAGACGAGAACATCTTCATCTTCGGCATGACTGCGCAGGAGGTGGCGGAACGCCGAGCGACCTACTCGCCCTGGGATATCTTCCATACCGATCCCGAAATCCGCGCCGCCATTGAGGCCATCCGCGACAACGCCTTCTGCCCGCAGGAGCCCTCCGCCTTCCAGAACATCGTCCAGTCGCTCCTGGATTTCGGCGACCATTACATGCTGTTGGCTGACCTCAAGAGCTACATCGCCGCCCAGGAATGCGTCAATGCGCTCTATCGGAAGCCGATGGAGTGGACGAAGATGTCCCTGTTGAACATCGCCCGCAGCGGCAAGTTCTCCAGCGACCGTACCATTCGTGAATACGCTGAACAGATCTGGAAGATTTCTCCCATCATCCCCGACTGACATGAGTTCCAATGCAAAAGCGAAATTGATGCTCTTCGACCTGGACGGGACGCTCTACTTGGACGGCGTTCCCTATCCGGGGGCCATCGAGTTGATTGAACGTCTGCGGAAGAGCGACCTGGAATACTGTTTTGTCACCAACAACAGCTCCATTCCATCCGTGGACTACTGCGAGAAGCTCCGTCGCATCGGCTTTCCGCTGGAGCCGCGGAATGTCCTCTCCAGCGGCGACGCCGCCGTGCTGATGCTGCGGACGCTGGGCGTGAAGGACAACGTCTATGTCCTGGGGACCAACCGCTTCCGCGGGTGGTTCGAGGGGCAGGGCTTTCAGCAGGACGAAAAGAATCCCGACGCGATGTTGATTGCCTTCGACAAGGAACTTTCCTATGCGAAGCTGACTAACGCCACCAGGCTGGTTCTCAAGGGCGTGCCTGTCTATGCGACCCACCCGGACGTGGTCTGCCCGCCGGGCTTGCCCGACGCCGGGATGCTTCTGGCCTTTTTCCAGGCTGCGCGCCCCGGTGTGGTCATCCAGGCCATTGCCGGTAAGCCCCACAAATGGATGTGCAGGGTCCTGGAACAGCGCTTTGGCGTCCGTCCCGAGGAGATGGTGATGGTTGGCGACCGCGTCGGCACCGACCTGGCCTTCGCCTGCAACAACGGCATGCGCTCCATGCTGGTCCGCAATGGCGAGCCTATGCCGCCGTTGGGAAATTATGTTCCCAGCGTGGTGGTCCCCCGCATCAACCAGATGCTGGACGAGTTCTGGCCCCGCAATCTGGGCTGGTAGAGTAGCCTGGTATCCCCAAAATCCCTTTTTTCGTTCCGTTTTGTAACTGTTCAGAAGGGATGCCTTGAACCACGAATGCACACGGATGAACACCAGTGGCGTTCAGGCCGGCGGTTCTTCATGACCGCCAGTCTGAACTGACCAATGAATGACCGGTGTCCATTGGTGGTTCTGCAATTCCGTTCCGAAGTAACTCCGTTTTCTTTATAATTGCCATGTTTCGCACTGATCAAGTCCTCAACACTGTCGAGATGATCCAGAAGGAGAACCTCGATGTCCGTACCGTCACTCTTGGCTTGAATCTGATGGATTGCCGGGATACCGACGCCGATCTGATGTGCCAGAAGGTCCTGGCGAAAATCGAGTGCTACGCTGGAAATTTAGTGGAGACCTGCAACCAGGTCGGCGCCAAATACGGCATCAGCGTGGTCAACAAGCGCCTGGCGGTCTCGCCGGCTGCGGATGTGGCTGCGGGATTGGATCGCAAGGCCATGGTGAAGCTGGCCAAGGCGCTGGACACGGCCGCCGCCTCCACGGGCATCGATATCGTGGGCGGTTACTCCGCGCAGGTCCAGAAGGGCGCCAGCGCTTCCGATCTGGAGCTCATCGAGTCCCTGCCGGAGATGCTGGTGGATACCCAGCGCGTCTGCGCCTCCATCAATGTCGCCAACAGCCGTTCCGGCATCAATATGAAGGTCGTGGGACGGCTGGGCGAAATCATGAAGACGGCGGCGGAGGCCACTGCCGACCGGGACGGTTTCGCCTGCGCCAAGCTGGTGGTCTTCGCCAACCAGCCTGAGGACGTGCCTTTCATGGCGGGCGCCTACCACGGCCATGGCGAGCCCGAGGCTGTCATCAACGTGGGCGTCTCCGGCCCTGGCGTGGTCTGCAGCGCCCTGCAGCGCAAGGTCGATTCCGAAGGCGCGGAGAATCTCGGCTTGGACGACCTGGCGGAGGAGATCAAGGAGACCAGCTGTCGCGTCACCCGCTGCGGCGAACTCATTGGCCGTGAAGTCGCCTCCCGTCTGGGACTGCCTTTCGGCATCGTGGATCTCTCCCTCGCGCCTACGCCCAAGGTGGGCGATTCCATTGGCGAAATCCTGCAGATCCTGGGCCTGGACGCTATCGGCGCACCCGGTTCCACCGCCTGCATCGCGCTGCTCAATGACGCCGTCAAGAAAGGCGGCGCCTTCGCCTCCCAGTCCGTCGGCGGCCTTTCCGGCGCCTTCATTCCCGTGTTGGAGGACTCCGCTCTCGCCAATGCCGCTGAAAAGGGCTATCTCTCCTTGGAGAAGCTTGAGGCCATGACTTGTGTCTGTTCCGTGGGGCTGGACATGATCGCCGTGCCTGGCGACACTCCCGCCGAGACCCTTTCCGCCATCATCGCCGACGAGATGGCCATCGGACTTATCAACAAGAAGACCACCGCTGTTCGCATCATCCCCGCGCCCGGCAAGAAGGCCGGCGACCGGGTGGAGTTCGGCGGCTTATTCGGCGGCGGCCCTGTGATGCCCGTCCGCAATCCGGGCGCGTCCGCCCGCTTCATCCGCTTCGGCGGACGCATCCCCGCCCCCATCCACAGTTTGAACAACTAGTGAGCTTTTTGCCAAAGCTCTAGTAGTCTTATCATACTCCGCTCTTTTTGAGACTTTTTCCCGGTCTGCTTCCTTACATAGTCCTGAATCCGTGAAGTCAGTTCATTGAAAATTTAGCAAGATGACATGATAACCAA
>JAKSPB010000042.1 GCA_024405215.1 Lentisphaeria bacterium
CAATCTTGAATTTCTCCTGTGGTGTTCGTTTTTGCCGTGGTTTGCTCATCGTGGACTCCTTGAGATGCCCACTTAATTTAATGTCTTTCGTTAATCGGGACCAATATAAAGGAACTTCCAGAGACGCCCCGTCCTGCCGTTGCCGTCCGCAAGCAGCAGGGCGTGGCGTTCATTGCAGCTCATTCATGCCTAGGGATTTTAGGTATTCATAAACACCATTGTAGAATTCGGGCAGACGGGTTGGATCCTCAGGATACCCTTCGGAATTAATGCGGGCATTCCCTTCGGGGACGCAAATGACCATCCCCTGCCGTGCGCGTGTCAGCAGGACACGATAGGCATTGAGCATGTATCTTCGCGCTTCCTCATTCCGTTCCAGAGTCCATGCCGTGCGTCCATTGAACTTGAAATATTGCCATTCTTTCGCTTTGCAACGCAAGTCCGCATCCCAAAGGACACAGGCATAATCAAGTTCAAGACCCTGGACCTGAATTTCCGTTGCCGCCTCCTCGAGATAATTGGAGGAACGGACGTCGTTTTTATCCTCAAGAAACCAGTGAACAGCATACTCATCCCCCTGAGCCAGCACATTGACTGCCTGAGGCTTAAAGCGTGCTGCAACCTTGGAAACGAGAATGCCTGTCTGAAGGGTGCCGCGGGCATTTTCCCTCAACCATCTTCTGGCTTTGCCAATGTCTCTGGTGAGATAAACGGGATAACCATTGTTGACTACATCTTGATACAAGTCCGTTGCCTGATCGTCAAAAGCCAGGGCCGCATGAACGAAATCTGACAATCTTTCCGCACGGAAAGAACGGCGATTCACAGCGAGATGAAGCACATCGGAGAACGTTACGTTTGCGTTGTGTTTTAGCATCTCATTGACTTTCCCCTCTGCGTATTCAGGTTCAATCAGCTTATTGGAAATATACACTTTCCAGTCCTGAAAATAGGTATTGAGGGCGTTGAGCCATTCTGTAATTCCGGCTTCTCCCGTATTGATTTCCTGTCCACCTCCGACCAGACAGATGATAACCGCCCAGTCCTGGTGATGATCCAACGACCAAATCAGAAAAGCCGCCTCGGAAACAGGAAAATTTGGAACTTTCAGCTTATTTCCGTAAGTTCCACCACGTTTTAAATAATCCGCCAGCCGCTTATGTGTCCATGCCCGCTGAGCTTCATCGAAGATGGCGACGTGTTCCCATTCGCCATAGCCGGTTTCCTCTCGTGCAATCGCCTTGGCCGGATCTATCTCCAGTTTCCCGTTTTCAACGGGATTCTTGATTTTGGCCAGCATGTTGTCACGGTAGCGATGAATAATCTGAATGAACTCGCTGACTTCACGCCGTGAATCCGAAAGGTTCTTTTTCTTTCCACGGGAATCACACTTCCTCTTGTTGTCTTGGGCCAGCGCCTCCGTCAAAACGGCAACCAGCGGACCATTTCCAGAAAGATATACAGCACCGTCCTCCTTGGAAAATGTCCCTGTTTTATAGCTCTGCTTTACAGCGACATCAAGACCGACCAGCGTTTTCCCAGCTCCCGGGACTCCGGTCACAAAGCAGATGCTTTTCGTCTTGGTGCGTTTGCTCTCCTCAATGACTCCAAGAATATATGAAATCGTTGCATCTGTCGAATCCTTATCCGCCTCATGACGAGTAATATCCTCAACAGAATGGTTTTCGTAAAGTGCCCGTGCTGCTTCGATAATTGTCGGCGTGGGCAGATATGGGCTGATCTCCCACTGATGTCCCCAGGTTTCAGGATTGATTGCACAACGGTGGCGCAAGACAATATCCTCAATGACATTCTGCAAGCCATCCTTGCCGACGATAATTGGATTCAGAATCTGGTCATGATAAGCGGAAGTTTGCAAACGCCAATGCTGTCTGGCGCATTCGGTCGGAATCAAAATTGGTGCAACGGGCTTGTCGGCACTGAACTGATGAAAATTCTTCAGGTCGAGCGCATAGTCAAGAACCTGTTCAACATCTGCTTGCAAGGCGGCTGTCTGTCCGACTTTGAACTCCAGGCAAAAGACTATTCCCTCAAGAAGCAGAACAACATCTATGCGTTTTCCAAGGCGAGGTATGTCATATTCAAAGAGAATGTATGCGTCAACATCTTTCCAAGGCTTCAACTGCTCCTGCAATAAGTCAATCTCCCCCTCCCAGGCTGAAATGGATGTCGTCTGAATGTCTCCATGGAATGACGACGTGACAGCTCCAAGAATTTCCTGCGCCGGTTTGGCTAGAAAATCCTGGATTGCATCCTTATACATGCATCTATTGGTTATTGTTCTTGGCATAGTCGGTGTTAGTCATAGTGGATGCTGAATTTCGCTTCGGGGCGGATCAAAGCCCCTCTCTTGATGGCTTTTGTCCTCAACACCTACTATGAAATCTGTCTTGTTGCTCCCTTATGATCGTGTATCATCGCCAGATTACAAAAAAAACGACAAAAATGGTGCTGTGTCACGTCTGGCACAGCACCATTTCTTGCTTGAATATCCACTGTCGTTACGAAATCATCCATTTTCAGCCATCACCGCCTAAATCTTATGCGATTCATTCAAGGACGATTATTTGGCATCAGACGAGGCCTGTCAAGAAGGAACAACACATGAAGATCTTCGTCAGCAGATGACTTTTTTGGAGAACATAGCTTTTGCAAGCGCCTCACCTGTCGACATCTTCAGGCATGTGCTGAGCAGAGCATCCCGCATCGACGACAATCCGTTCTCCACAGATATTCCGCGACGCATCGGAAGCCAGGAAGGCAACCGTCTGCGCGATGTCATCGGCCGTGGCCTCCTGCCTCAGCGGGCAGTTCATGCGGCGGCGGGTGCGCGTACCTTCGTCAAGCGCGTCCCATCTGTCCGTGTAGATATAGCCAGGGGCCACTTCATTGACGCGGATTCCCTTCGGTCCAAGGTCCACAGCCATGGAACGGGTCAGGGCGTCGATTCCGCCCTTGCTGGAAACGTAAGCCGTGCGGTTCCTGATTGCGCGCATGGACACATTGGACCCCAGGTTGACGATGACGCCGCGGCTTTCCTGCCTCAGCATCATCCTGGCCGCCTGCTGCGATACATAGAACGTACCGCCGAGATTCGTCAGAATCACCTTCTTGAAGAAATCATACGGGATATCTTCAAACGCAGGACCGATGCCCTGATTGCAGGCATTGTTGACAAGAATGTCCAGACGACCGGTCTTTTCCTGAATAAACTGAAAGAGCTTGTCGACGGACTCGGGATCGCTGATATCGGCCGGCGCCTCGATAAAATTTGTCAATCCCATGTCATGGAGCTGCCGGGCGCCTTTTGCCGTTGATTCCGGCGAGGAGCTACAGACAAACACAAAGGCCCCTTCGCGGATGAACAACGCGGCAATGCCGACACCTGTGTTGCGACTTGTTCCCGTCACAAGAACAACTTTTCCTTCAAAACGTTTCATTTTCCTTCATTCCTGGTAAATTCCATTGTGTAGTAGGGCACTGCGTCGGCGGTACGGACATTTGTCAGATCGCCACGATAATGGCGCAAGGACGTTTCGATGTACGGATGTTTGAGAAGCTCCTTCTCGTCAAGGTCAATTCCAATGCCAGGACGGTCAGGAATGACCATTCGCCCGTCACGCATGACCAGCTGTTCATCGCAGATGTCCGCACGCCATGGCACATCCGCATCCATCATCTCCAGGACGATGAAATTCGGAATGCAAGCGGCCAACTGAAGGGTCGCCGCGTTCGCCACAGGCCCCGACGGATTGTGAGGGCAGAAGCCTATGTGCCGCGCCTCAGATTCGGCTCCCAGGAACCGCATCTCCAGAATGCCGCCCGCATGAGAAATGTCAGGCTGGATGTAATCCGTGCAATTCAGATCAAAGAATTTCCGATATTCGTAACGATTGTACAGCCGTTCGCCGGCAGCCAGAGAGACTCGCACACGCTCCTTGACCTCGCGCAGCCCATTGAGATCATCCGGCGGAATCGGCTCTTCGAACCAGTAGATGTCAAAATCCTCCAATGCCTTTCCTATCTTGACGGCCGTGGGGATGTCAAAACGCCCGTGGCCCTCGATCAGCAACTGGACATCTTTCCCGACGGTTTCCGCCACTCTGGAAACGCATTCCATGGCAGTCGCAAAATCCTTTTTGGAAATCTGCTGCCAGGATTTGCCGAAGGGATCCCATTTGCATCCCCAGAACTTTCTGTCGCGGACACTTTTCGCTTTTTCCGCAAATTCATCCGGCGTCTTTGCCGGCGCAAACCATCCGTTGACGTAAATCGGTATCGAATCACGGACTTTCCCGCCCAGCAACTGATAGACAGGAACGCCCAGCGCCTTCCCCTTGATGTCCCAGAGCGCGATTTCCACGCCCGCCAGAGCGGACATCAGCACGGGGCCGCCCCGCCAATAGGCATCGCGATAGCAATCGTGAATGAAAGCGCCGATGTTCTGGGGATCACTGCCGACAAGATAGCGCTCCAGGTCATGGATGGCGGCAACAACCGTGTTTTCCTTGTATTCCAAAGTCGCCTCGCCCCAGCCGTAAAGACCGCTGTCCGTCTCAATCTTGACAAAGACGAAATTCGTGCGAAACGCATTGCAGACAAATGTCTTGACTTCAGTGATTTTCATTTTTCCCTTCCCCCTTCCTCCGATTTTGCAAAAAATCTACAGCTAATGCCTTCTGCGCCAAGAGACTACGGAAGCCAGCAGCGCCAACAACGCCGGCATCAAAAGGAGATTCCAGAGAGCCACATTCCGTTCCAGGGCGTCCAATTGCTTGCGCAAGTCAAACAGGACCTCCCGCTGACGTTCCTTGAGACGTTGCTGCTGGCGGGCGTCCTCCGCCGCGAGTTCATCCAGCTGACGCTGGATTTCCGGATCATTGGCGGATTTCCCTTGTTGCAACAACGCCATTCCACGGGAACGCAGAGATTCGTTTTCCCGATAGGTCTCCGCGTCCAGTTCCTGGATGCGCTTCTCCGCAGCCTTGCCCAACGCCTCCAACTTCGTAAAAGTCCGGGGCTTCACGCCGCGGGAGCGCAGACGCAGCAGACGGGAGTCATCGCAAAGGAACTCCACCGCATTGGCCAGGAATGCCGCGTTGTCGTTGATGGCGATGGAACGCTCCCGTCCCATCGCATCCTGCGTTTCATTGACACAAAGGGAATTGTGCAGCCAATCCGCATCGCCCACCAGGATGGCGCGTCCGCCAGCCTGCTCCTGAACCTGGACGGCCAGGGCATAATCCGCCTCGTCTGCCTGAAAATCCGTCAGGATGTCCGCGCCATTTCGCTGTGCCTCGTAGGGCAGAAGAAGTCGTGAGTCCTTGGTACTGGAGACCAGCGGCACAATGGAGACGCCCTCCTTGTCATGCCACTGGAAGCTCCCGCAGCAGAAGAAACTCAGGGAGGCGAGATGGGCGGTCACAGGAGACCCGGCAGAGAGGAGCTTCTTTGGCAAGGTCAGCAAAGTCGGGAGCGTCTCCAGACCGCGATGGCTGTCCGTCATGGCGGACGCCAGCGTCCGGTCGGCCACAATGCGGTTCTTGGCAAAGGCGATCCCCCAGCGTTCCGCCAGGTCCGCCGGCACTTCGGAGGCCTGTAGAATGCGGCTGCCGCCATTGCGCTGCGCCTCGGCGCGACTCAAGGGATCCAGTGCCAGAAAAACACCCTTCCCCTGATTCAGATGCCGCTCCACACTCTCCCAGAAAGTCGCGGAAAATCCCTTCGGATGCACCAGAAGCAAAGCGTCCAGCCCTTCCGGAAGCGCCCTCTGGCCATCCACATCCACCAATTCGAAATCCTCCTCCAGCTGTTGCAGAATCCACCAGGTAGGGGTCAGGTTCTTCGTCATGGGATTCAGACTCTCCAGCACCGGCAGCGTGGAACACACGCCCAGCCGACGCCGCGCGGAACGCTGGCTTGCCGCAAGGGTACGAACCAGCTGGTATTCCAATGAGGCGCCCTCCTCGGGCTGTAGCTGCGGAATCGTAACCGCAGTGCCTTCCTGCCCCAGCGGCCGCACTGCCACTCCCAGGAACCACAAATCGCCCAGGCTGCCGATATGAGGCTCCAAGCCCATGGCCTCGGCCTCATCCTGTTCCAGTGGCGTCTCCGGGAAGAACTCGCGAAGGCGAAGATTACCTTGTCCATGCGCGGCGAATTCCCGTAGGAGCTCCTGCACCCGCAGCGCATGACGTCGCGTCGTCGCCGAAATCTCAGGATGGTTCTGGGAATAGACAAACGACACCTCCACGGGATATTTCATTTCGGAAAGCACCTCGTAGCTGCCCAAGTCCATCGTATAGAGGCCATCGGAAGTATAGTCCAGGCGCCAGGTGACACAATCCACCATGGGCATCAGCGCCACCAGCGCCACGCAGAGACTCAGCGTCAGCGCCGCCCGTCCTGGCGCCCGCCGGCAATGCCGCAAGCGGATTCGCCAGCATGTCAGCATCAAGAAAACCGCAGTCCCCGCCAGGAAGAAATAGAGATCCCGCAAGGCAAGCCTTCCACTGGTCAGTTCCTCGAAATGGCTATTCAGGCCGCTGGTGGAAAGGAAGTGCATCAGCGCAGGCGGCGCACCCCATTTCAGCAGCAGCAGGTTACTTGGACGAAAGCCTGCAAGCAATGCGCTCAACCCTAGTAGGAAAGAAGTCAGAAAACTGACAAACTGGCTGGATGCGCAGGCGCTGGCGCACTGTCCCAGCGCCAAGAAGAGTCCCGCCGTCAAAAGACACCCCAGGTATCCCGTGGCGATGGGCCCCCAGTCAGGATTGCCCAGCCAGGCGCACGTCACAGGAAAAGGCGCCGTGCAGAACAGTCCGGTCGCCAGAAGCGTCAACGCCGAGAAAAACTTCGTCCAAACCAGGGTTTCGGGAGAAACAGGCAGCGTCAAGAGAATTTCCGCCGTTCCCGTGCGATATTCCTCCGCCCAGCTTCCCATGGTCACTGCGGCACCCAAAAAGAGGAAAAGCCAAGGTTGCCAGAGGAAAAAACCATCCAGGCTAGCGGAATTTCCGTCAATGAATCCCCCAAGGGTCAACGTCAGGATTCCGCTCAAAAGCAGATAGAAAATCAGAAGTGTCGCGGCCAGCGGCGTAGTCAGAAGCTTCCAGAGCTCCCGTTTATAGCAAGTGAAAAAAGCGCTCATTCCTCCCAGAAGCGGGCCTCCAGATCCCCAGGCACTTCGCCATCATAGACGATTCTCCCCCCTTTCAGCATCAGCACCCGGTCGCAGACGACTGGCACCTCTTCCAGCAAATGCGTGGAGACCAGCACCGCATGGCGTTCGCCCAATTGTTTCAACAGTTTCCGCGCAGAGGCCTTCTGCACGGGATCCAGGCCGTCGGTAGGCTCATCCAGAAGCAAAAGCCTCGGACGATGAATCAACGCCTGCGCCAGTCCCAGACGGCGACGATAGCCCTTGGAAAGCTGATCCACGATACGGTCGCGGACACTTTCCAGCGAACACTCCGCCAGAACCGCCTCTACGGCCTCCCGAGCGGCCGGGCCATGCAATCCCTGCGCGGCGGCCGTGAACGCCAGCGCCTCGCAGACACGGAAACCATTATGGGACGGGGCGTTCTCGGGAAGATACCCCAAAGCGCGACGGGCCAGTTCCGGAGACTTCCCCGTCTCCACTCCATTCAACCAGATTTCTCCCGCATCGGCGGGGAGAAATCCCGAAATCACCTTCATCAGCGTGGACTTCCCAACGCCATTGGGGCCTAGCAAGGCGACGACCTGCGGTTTTTCCAAGGCAAAGGAAATCTGCTTCAACACCGACACCCCCGCAAAGGATTTGCAGATTCCCTTAAGCTCAAGGCAATTGCAAAAGATCTTGCAATTATCTCCATCCAATGGAATTTCCCGGCTCATACGCCTGCCTTGCTCCACTCCATGCGCTTGCCCTTCATCAGATTGCGAATCATTGTAGCACGATTCAGCTGATGGATGATGACCTTGAGCTTCTCGTCGGACCGGTCGGACCTATCGGACTCGGCGGACTCGGCGGACTCATCGGACTCGGCGGACTCGGCGGACAGATCGTCAAAGAGCTTTTCCAGCATATCCAGACGCTCCGCAATCTTGCCTTCCTTATCGAGATTCTCCTCCTCACCTTCAAGAAGTTTGCAGATTTCCCCATGGATATCGGAAGTTTTCTTGAGCGTATCCGACGGTGCCTTTTCCGTCTCGCCGTCATCGTCCTGCTCCTCCCAGAGCACATCCGTCACATCGTCCAATTCCTCCAGATGCGCATCCCGATAGTCCGTCAGCGGTGCCGCAGGATTCGGTTCTTCACCAAGCTTTGCCTTTCCGCGTTCCAAATCAAAGAGTTCCTTGTCGGAACAGACCGTGACCCTGGCCATCTGGAGAACCTGCCACTTCATCAGTTTCGGGAAGCATCCCAGTTCCTGCCCCAGCCACACCTGCGAAACCGCGCGAACAGCCTCGTTGATTTCCAGGCCCCGTGAGAAGGCCAGAAGCCCATAACTCCGGACAAGGCGTTCCGTCAGTTCCTCGCGCAGAATGACATCCTGCCGAATGTACTGCCGTTCCCGCAATTCCAATTTCTCCAGCTGGCGCGCGATGCGGTCCAGATTGCGGACACGCTCCTTAAGGGACACACCGAAACTCCGGGTATCCCACAGGCAGAGGAAGCCGCTCCAGTTCAAATTTCCCCGTTCGTCCTTGAACTCCTCGGCGGGCCAGCCCTCCGGCGCCTCCAGAAGAATGCTGATCTCCTCCTGGCAGCAGTTGGCGCCATTCATGGTCTGGACAAGCTGGCGAAGTTTCGGCAGGCCGTATCGTCCGCACAAGGCCGGAATGTGGAGATACTCCATGGGGAAGACGCAGGCGCCTGCGCTGAGGAACGGTGCGTTGTAATACCCCAGTTCGGGATCCACGAAAACCGTCGCACGCCGTTCCAGACGAAGCAGGAAATCCTTTACAACCTGCAGCTGCCGGATATTCTCTCCCGCTTCGCCCTGCACGACGAATTCCAGATATGTCTGGCTGCTGTCGGCATTGTGCTTGCCGCACTCTACCATCACCCGGTTGTTCTTGGAAAAGAGGCTGTGTTCCTGAGAATTCAAATGACCGCCTGCGAAAAGCGGGTCCTGTGCCAGGAGCTTCTCCAGACGCCAGGGATCCATGACCTTGTCCGTGGTTTTGTGCAAATCCACCACCGTCCGCTGACAAAACAGCGTGCTTGCCAGGCGGACAAGCGGCTTCTCGTCGCCATCGACAGGAAGCCATCCGGCACGCATGAACTGCTGACGCCGTAAAATCGTACTACGACATGGAAGGTCCAGGAATTCCCGAACCTTCTGCAACGACTTCGGCGTAATCTTCGCATGGAGACGCATGGCCTCGGCAAAATGACGCCGAAGACCGCTGATTTCCTGCTTCAAGAGCTCCGCGCCATCCTCCCGGCCTTCCGCCTTGGCCTCCTGATAGCACTTCAGCATCTTCAGAAGACGCTCGCCTTCCTCCTGGAACTCCGGCCCGCAAATCAGCGGAAGGCCCTGCTCCTCAGCGCTGTAGTCATTCCGATGCCTCAGCCATACGGAAAAGAGCCCCCGGAACTCGTCGCGGAACGCCGTCAGGCAATGGCCGCATTTACCAGGCACATGCCCCTTGTCGGAAGGCTTCGGAACCTTGCGCCCGCAATGCGGGCAACGGCGGTCGTCCTCTTCCCCATGAGATTCCCCGGGAACGATTTCCGCATGGGAATGGAATGTTTCCCTCGGCGGCGCAAGCTTCTTCATGTCCCGCATCATCTCGTCCAGGACCTCCTTCAGGCCCGGCGGCGCATCCTTCGCCCCCAGAATCTCCATCGCGCAGGGAATGCAATAACTGACGTTGTCACGCTTTCCCTCCTGATTGATGGAGCGGATGTGAATGACGGCGGGATTCTTATGGCATTTGTCACATAGTTTCGGCATAGTACGTAACGTAATGCCGAAATCCCGTCAGAGTTGCCGAAAACCATCTCGCACGCGCCGTTTTTCTTCCTCAAACGCACAACCACGCCATGCAAATAAGTGCCCGCAGGAGCTCTACAGCGCATACCAGTCCATCCTGGAGAAGCTTGTAGGCGGCGCCTCGCTTCTGAAGACCGACGCGCCTGCGAAGATCTTCATGACCCTCTACCGCGAAGACGACCAGGTTCTGGTCCATCTTTTGAACGGTCTGGCCACGGGAAACAAAAAAGGCGACTACATTACCGCCGGTTTCAAGGGAACGCCCTTCCCCCCGCTGGGAAAGGACATCACCTTCACCGTCCCCGCTTTCAGGAAAAACGAAATCTTCGCCGTTTCCCCGGACTTCGAAGGCAGAAAGCCGCTGGAAGGCACCTATCACGATGACGGAACCGTCACCGTGACCTTGTCCAAGGAACTCCTGAAAGGCTACACCCTGGTCCGGATTCGGTAGATTTCCTCTCCCCATGCGAAGACATGGCCTGAATCTGCGAGAGGGAAAGGTCTCCAGTCTTTCCCTTCCGCGTCCATGTCTTCACCGGTTCAATCGTCAAGAAAACAATATTCCATGCTTTCCCCTTCTCTCTTCTTCAAAGTCTTCCTCGTGACTTCGCTTCTTTCTCTGGCTCCCTTGCGCGGCTTGGAGATTCCCGCCAACTTCCTCGTCAACGTGGTCCGCATGAACGCCGGACACGAGAAGGAAACCGTCGACGACCTGAAGAACATGTACCAGCAGGGGATGATCCAGGCCGCGGTATTCAGTTTCGCCCTGGTCCCGGAAGGAACGCCCGTCACGGACAAGGCCACCCCCCTGGCGGAGACCTACCGCCGCCACACGGAACTTCTGAAGGATTGCGAAATGCCGGCGGGAATCCTCCTCCAGGCCACCGTGGGGCACGGCTGGGTCCCGGAGGAGAGGAGCAGCTTCCAGAAGTTCGTCTTCCGCAGCGGCGCCGAACCATACATCCACTGCCCCCTGGACCCGGATTTCCAGGAATACATCCGCACTTCCCTGAAGACCGTGGCGGAGGCAAAGCCGGATTTCGTCATGCTGGACGACGACACCCGAGCGCTGACCGGCCGAGGCGGATGCTTCTGCCCGCTGCACATCCGGGACTTCAACCGGCTCGTCCAGGGGAACTACACCGCCGATGAACTGCGGGAGGCAATCCAGCTGGACGACGCCCTCGCCCACCGGTGGGACGACTTCCAGCAGAGCGCCTTCCTGGCGCTGGCAAAGGCGGTCCGGGAGGGCATGGACGCCGTGGACCCCAGTCTTCCCGGAACGTTCTGCTGCTGCTACGGCGACGTGCGCCACGCGAAGAAGATGGCGGAGATCCTGGCCGCGCCGGGCCAGCGTCCCATCGTCCGCATCAACAACGCCCTCTATCTCAACGACAGCAGCCAGGTCTTCCCCAACTGGATGTACAAGACCGCCATCCAGCTGGCAGCCCTGGAAGGCTGCACCGTCCTGGCCGAAACCGACACCTGCCCCCAGAAGCGCTACTCGACCTCCTACCAGATCCTCCATCTGCAATACGCCTGGAGCCTGCTGAACGGCTGCAGCGGCGGAAAGCTCTGGGTCACCGGTTCGCCCTACAATCCCCTCAACGGCGCGTACTACCGCAAGCGCCTGGCCCGTTTCCACGGCTTCTACGAGGAGGTCTCCCGGATGAAGCCGGAGTTCCAGGGCTTCATCGAACCCATGCCCCGGGAATCCCCCTTCAATGCCGTCGCCGCCCCGAACGGCGTCTATCCCCTGACCCTGGGCGGAACCCTCCTGGCGCGCCTGGGCCTCCCCATGGCCTTCACCAAGAACGTCCATCCGGACGACATCGTCATGCTCTCCGGCGAAACGGTCCCCTTCTTCTCCGATGGGGAATTGCGGAAATTCCTCTCCGGACGGGTCTTCCTGGAAGGAAACGCCGCCGTGGAACTCTCCCGGCGCGGATTCGACGACCTCATGGGCGTCACGGCGCTCCCCTGGGGAGAGCTCCCCTCCGCCACCATGGAAGTCGACGCGGCCACCGGCGAGCAATTCGCCGCGGCCAATTCCGTGCTGCTGAAGCCCCAGGCCGACGCGCAAGTCCTCTCCATGCTCCACCACGCCGCCTTCGCCGCCGCCAAGGAGACCACGCCCGTCGCCCCGGGCGCCGTCCTCTACAAGAACAGGCTGGGCGGAGAAGTCCTCAGCTTCTACGGCAACCTGGGCGCCTTCGACCTCGCCTCGAAGCTCTTCTCCCTGCTGCACGTCCGCTTCAAGCAGCGCCTGGCGGAGTGGTACAAGCCGCAAATCTGGTATGCCGAAGACGCGCCGGTCACGCTGCATCTCTTCCACGACCGGGGGAACCTCACCCTCTGCGTCCTGAACGGCGGCCTGGATCCCCTGGAGGGCCTTCCCCTGGAAGGACTTGGCGACCGCACCGACGTCCAGATGCTCCAGCCCGACGGCTCCTGGAAGAAGGTCAATATCGTCAACGCGACCATCCAGACCGACATCCCCGCCATGGATATCGCCTTCTTCCGGCTGGACGAGGCGAAGTAAATTCGGCAGGCATCCTTATTCTGTTGAGTCCATTGCCTTGGGGACCCCAGTCTCCAAGGCTTTTTGGGGAAGCATGCGCCCGCGTTCTTTGCGCAGGTTGCAGATCAACAATCTGTTTTCCATTCAACGAAAACACAAAGTATCAGAAAGTTTTCCGCGGAAAAGCGTTTCCTTGGTGGAAAACCCTTTTAGAATGGCTAAAGTACTCGCAGTGACAAAAAGTGCTTAGACTTCTGCAAAAGCCTCAGCCATATCCTTTTTTCATGAACAGACTCTGTCTTGCCATTCTTATTTTATTCGTTGCCAGACTTTTCGGCAACGAATTGGGGGATTTGCTTCGTCAGGCGGACGAAAACCATCCGTTGCTTCTAGCGGAACGCGCCGTCGTGGAGCAGATGGTCTGCGCTCACGAAGAACTGGCGGAATTCCTGGATCCGAGCCTATATGCGGCGGCCGGTGCAGACACCCGGTTGCGAGGCCTCCCCATGGTTCCCGCCGGATACGCGCAACCCGGCGTCCATGACTCCCTGGAAGCCCAGGCCGGCGTGCTGGTCCCCCTGGAAAGCGGCGCATACATCTCCGCCGGCGGCGTCTTCCGGAGATGGTTCCATCCCGATGCGGGATACGACAGGATGTACCAGCATCTTCTGGGCGTCAATCTTCAGATACCGCTCCTGCGGGACCGTGGCTTCGCCCTATATGGGCACCGTCGTTCCGCCGCACTGGCGCAAGTATGCGCGGCAACCAACCGTCTGCTGTCCGTCAGCCAAACCATCCGGCACGATGTGGAGACCGCATACATCACCGCCTGCTTCGCCGCCGTCAACCACGGAATCCGCCGGGACGCCACGCTGCGCTTTGAAAAGACCTACGAGGAAGCCCGCGAGCTGGCGCGCCTGAAGACCATCCCGGAATACCAGGTCCAGACCGCTTTGCGCGACCTCCAGACCGGCAAAGAGGACCAGATCGCCGCGGAACAGACCCGTCAGGCTGCGCTCGTCACCCTGGCGCAGGCCGTGGGCATCCAGAAACTGGACAGCGAACTGGCCTGCACCCCGACGAACTTCCTCCAGGCCGCGCTGGAAATCGGAGAAATGCCTTCGGGAAATGTGCAGGACGCCCTCCTGCGGCGCGGAGAACTCCTGGCGCTGCAGGACGACTGGATTGCCGCCGATGCCCAGCGCGCCTTGGAAGAGGAAGAGCACAAAGACCAGCTTTCCCTGAACATGGGTGTCAACTGGCAAGGCGATTCCCGCCACGGCGCAGTCAGCGCCTATCGGGAATACACCGACCACAACTGGGGCGGCGAAGCCATGATCGTCTGGACACGTCCCCTGGACTACGCAGGAAGCGGCGCACGGACCGCGAAGGCACAGGCGCGTCTACGGGAACTGGAGGCGCGACAGGAAGCCCTGCGCATCCAGATCACGGCAGAAGTCCGCTGCGCCCAGCTACGCTTCCAGGCCGCCGTCCAGCGTCTCGACCTGGCACAAGGAAGCGTCGCTGCGGCACAATCCACCTTGCAGGCGGAACAGGAACGCTTCCGCCTGGGAGAAAGCACCTCCACCATCGTACTGGACGCGCAGAAAGAGCTGAACAACATCCTCCTGCGTCAAAGCGCCGCAGCCATGGAACTCCTCCAGGCCAACGCAGAACTCCAACACGCGTTGGGATACCCAGACTAGCAGTCTAGAAGAACCAGAAAGAATTTCGCGGGCGCTTTTGCTTCCCATCCCCTTTTTCGATTGTTTTGCGCTTCGTTTTTTCATAATTCTCAGCCATGGCACTTCACCTCTTCGGACATAAAGAAAAGCTGGATCTTCCCGGCACCAATGACAGCGCGCCGTCCCTGACCGCCGGCAGCCTCTCGCTTCCCGAAGACCAGCGCGCGCAGCTGGCCCAGGACTTGTCCATGCTGGAAAAGAAGGACATCTCCCGCAGCCAGAAACTCCAGGCGGATGCAGAGAAATCCGTCATGGCGGCTGCGGAAGACACCGTCAAGCGCCTGCGCGTAGTGGAGATGGGACGCTGCCCCCCCTGCGGCGCGCACATCTACCAGCCTGTCGGCGCCCCCACCTGCGCTCCCTGCGGCTGGCACCAATTCGACCTGCCCAAGAAGGGATCGGTGCGGGTGCACCTGAAGAACGGCGACGAAATCGTGGAAGGCGAGCGCGTCTATGTCCTGAAGAGCGGCGACTGCCTGGTAGTCCGCCACGGCGTGGTGGCAGCGCAGGTCCCCCACGATGCGTACACCTGGGTGGAATATGCCTGGACCGACGACGAGCTCTCTCTCCGCCACGCAGAGGCCCAGAAGCAGTTGACGGTCCCCTGCGGCTGGTGCGGCAAAAACACCAACCCCACAGCCGACGGCTTCCACCTTCTCCACATCGCCTTCGGCGCCACCCAGGAGCGCTACTGCTTCTGCTGCGACGAATGCTACGAGGCTTTCCGGAAGATGTATCCTTCCCGCGTCCACCGGGACTGCTACAACCGCAGCTGCGCCACCTGCAAGCTCTGCCAGAAGCGCTACGACGAGGACGCCACGGAAATGCGCCTCCTGGCCAAGGACTACATCCGCACTCACAAGAACTAGTTTTTGTTTTTTCTCATCATGGGAGAATACCGCACAACCGCCGGCGAGCAATTGCCGGAAGAGCCCCTTGAACGCAAGCGACGGGTGCGAAACGCCATCCTGAAGATTTTCATCGTCCTGGTCGTGATTGTGGTGACAGGCTTTGCCGTCCCCATCAACCGCTACGCCACAGCCCAGGGATATGTGACCACCAAGGAATACGCCGAGGTCCGTTCTCCCGTAACCGGCATCGTCAGCAACATCCTGATCCATTCCGGCGACATGGTCGAGGCAGGCCAGGTGATGGTGGAACTGAACTCCTCCGAAGAAGAAGCCACGCTGGCCGAAACCCGCGCCCGGGTCTCCAAACTGCACACGGAGATGGAGCGCCGCCAGGCGGAGATGTCCATCGACCTGGAGCGTCGCTCCGTAGAGCTCACGGAGCAGAAACGCGCCCATGCCGACAACCTCCGGGTTGCGGAGCTGGAGCTGGCCAACGCGGAAAGCCGCCTGGAGCTGACCGGCGAACTGGTGGAGAAAGGCCTGAAAGCCCAACGCGAACTGGAGGACGTCCGCCTGCAGAAGGAACTCTGCCAGGTACGTCTGGAGTCCCTACAGAGAAAGGACTTCAAGATCTACGAAGACCTCCTGGCGCGCGACCGGACCAAATACGACAGCGAAATCCACGCACTGGAAGAGGAGCTGGCCGCTCTGGAGGAATCCGTGCGCCGCGCCGAAGCCCGCATCGAACTCCGGAAGATCCGCGCCCCCATCTCCGGGCAGGTCGTCCGCTATGAGTTCGTCAACGGCGAACTCCTGCAGCCAAACTACGTCATCTACGAGATCTTCGGCGGCGAAGACCAGATCCTCAAGCTCCGCGTAGACGAACGCTACGCCACACGCATCGCCGGCGGACAGAAATACCGCGCGAAGCTCTCCACCTACAAGAACGGCTTCCAGCGCATCTACTTCCGCGGACAGGTCCAGTATCTCCGGAACATCATCCAGAACGACGGCGAAAAGTCCTACCGGATGGCCTATTGTCTCTTCCATTCCCGGGACTACGTCATCCCGCCAGGCACTACTGCGGAAGCCAGAATCTACTATGACCGCTCCTGCTTCTGGAGCTTCCTCTTCAATCTGGAGCCCTAAACCCATCCGGGCGACGGCGAGACGACTCCCGCCGTCCGGGTCCTTTCCGGAGCTGTGACACAGAAATCCAGCAATCTCGCGGTGGTCATGCGCCTCTTCGGGCCATACAAGACCGCCATCGCCCTGGTGATTTTCTTCACCTTGCTGATGAGCGCCATCAGTGCGCTTACGCCCATGCTGTCCAGTGCTCTGGTGGACTATGTCTTCACCAACCGACAGCTGGACATCTTCCTGGCCCTGGGGCTATGCTATTTCCTGGCCCCCGTCATCCTGCAGGTGCTCGCCGTCTTCCAAAGTTCCACGAATGTCCTGGTCACGGTCCTGTTCATCAGCGAGCTGCGCTCCATGATCTACCGACATCTGCTGGGCCTCTCCCTGCGATTCTTCAATGTCAACAGCGCGGGCAAGGTCGTCAACCGGGTCATGGAAGACACAGCCACCCTGACCGGCATCTTCAACACCTCCTTCACCACCACCCTCTCCGACACCGTCATCGCCGTCGTCGCCATCGTCGCCACCTTCGCCATCAACTGGCGCCTGGCGCTGATCCTGTGCGTCGCCGTTGCGATCTTCGTGGTGAACTACCGCCTCAGCATCAAACGCATCATCCGCTTCACCAAGCTGATGCGCCGGGAGGACGACGTACTCACCGGCGGCGTCCAGAACCGGATGTCCGCCAGCATCGCCGTCAAGACCTTCGGCACCGAGGAGCGGGAGAACGCCGTCTTCCACGAACACAACCTCTCCTCCCTTGGCTTCAACTGGACCCGCGACCTGGCCAACAACCACTTCTGGATGAACGTCACCATCATCTCCGCACTCTCCCAGGCGATTCTCTACTTCTGCGGCTGCGCCATGGTCCTAAAAGGCCAGATGACCTACGGGCAGGTCATGGCCTTCAACCTTTATTCCATGCAGCTCATCTGGCCCGCCGTCCGGTTCAGCCAGCTGGCCGGACGCCTCCAGGAAGGCAAGGTCGCCCTGACGCGACTCTTCGAATATCTCGCCGTGGAACCCGAAATCACGGAATGCGACCATCCTGTCTCATGCCGGAAGCTCCAGGGGAAGGTCGATTTCGAGGATGTCCATTTCCATTACGAGGAAAGCGTCCCCATCATCCAGGGACTCACCCTCCATGTCAAGCCCGGCGAATCCGTCGCCTTCATCGGCACCACCGGCTGCGGAAAATCCACCATGCTCAATCTCCTGACGCGATTCTACGACGTCACAGGTGGAAGCATCAAACTGGACGGCACGGACATCCGCGACTACAACCTCAAGGACCTCCACAGGCAGTTCGGAATCGTTCTCCAGGAATCCTATATCTTCTCCCTCTCCGTCAAGGAGAATATCCGTTACGGACGTCCCCACGCCACCGACGAGGAGGTCGTCGCCGCCGCACAGGCGGCAGAGATCCACGATTTCGTCATGACCCTCCCCAAGGGCTACGACACTCCCATCGGCGCCGACGGCATGGCGCTCTCCGTGGGGCAGAAACAGCGCATCAACATCGCACGCGCCATCTGCGCCGATCCCGCCATCATGATCATGGACGAGGCGACCAGCTCCCTGGACTCCGACTCCGAAGCCGCCATCCAGCGCGGCATGGAGCGCCTCCTCCGCAGCCGCACCAGCTTCGTAGTCGCCCACCGCCTCTCCACCATCCGGAACTCCAGCCAGATCGTCCTCATCGACAAGGGGAAGATCCTGGAGCACGGCACGCACGACCAGTTGATGGCCCTGGAAAACGGCCGCTATCGCGACCTCTACACCAAGCACATGGGCAAGGGGGTGCTAGACGATGCGTAATATCGGCGGCGGATTCTTCAAACTGCTTCTCAATAAGCATACGCGGGACTATCCCTATCGCGGAGAACGTCGACAGGAGAATTTCCGGGAGACCAAGAGCCACCTCTGGCGCTTCTTCCGGGAGTATCTCTGGCCCTTCCGATGGCTCCTGCTGCTCACGGTCCTCACCATGGGCCTCAACTTCAACTACCAGTATGTCATCGCCGCCCTGAACCGCGTGGTGGTGGATCACATCCTGGTGGTCACTGACTCCGAAGGCGCCCCCATGATTTCCCAGGACCCCATCGTCTCCCTGTCCATCATGGCCCACGACCGGAAGCCCGAAGCGCGCACGCCACCCACCGAAGGGCAAGGGCGCCGCATGGCCCGCGGCGTCCGCATCACGCGCCGTCCCGCCGAAGCCGGCAAAGCGCTCTTCCTCCTGGCCATCCTCTATGTCTGCACGCAGTGCTTCTTCAATTTCCTGGCACGGCGCGTAGCCCGCATGAAAGTCAGCCTGACCACGCAAGTCCTGGGGAAACTCCGCGAAGACATGCACCGCAAAGCCCTGGAGCTCTCCCTCTCCTATCAGCAGCGCATCAGCCCCGGACGCCTCCTCTCCCGCATCGTCAGCGACACAAGCGCCGTCCGGGCGGAATTCACAGCCATGCTGGAACTGGTGATCCGCCTGACCTCCATGGTGGTGGTCGGCTTCATCGTACTGCTTGTCTCCGAATGGCGCGTCCTGGCCATCCTGATGGTCACCACGCCCCTCTTCCTATACATCCGCAGGCACTTCATCCCTATCATGCGCTCCCTCCAAAGGGAGCAACGCCACACCAACAGTAGCCTCTACGGACTCATTTCCCAGAAGATGGACGCCATCAAGGCCGTCCAGTCCTACGGACAGCAGGAAGAGGAGGTCGTCGCCTTCCACCGGCTCTCCTCCGCATACGTACGCGATGCCTTCCAGGTGCAGTTCCTCTTCACCGCCATGAACTTCCTGGCCTGGCTTACCCTGCACGCCGCAAACTGCACCGTATTTCTCGTCGGCGGATACCTGGTCGCCACCGGCAGGATGTCCCTGGGGAAGCTGGTCTTCCTCCAGACTCTGACGCAGATCTTCTTCCAGCCTGTCGCCGACTATGCGGAACTCACCTTCACCAACCAGCGTCTCCAAGTCGCACTGGGACGATGCTACAGCGTCCTGGACGAAATCCCCGAAATCACCGAAGACCCGGATGCCGTGGACTTTCCAAAGCCTCTGCACCAGGGACTCGTCATCCGCGACCTGGCCTACCGCTACAACGCCGGCCATTCCGACGAATCCCCCGAAGTGCTTTCCCAAGTGAACCTGACGGTCCCCGCCGGCGAATGGCTGTGCATCATGGGCGCCTCCGGCGCAGGCAAAAGCACTCTGCTCCATCTGCTGGCGCGACTCTACACGCCCACGCGCGGAACCATCGAGTATGACGGCCTCCCCATCGACAAGATCCGCTTCGCAAGCCTGCACCAGAACCTGGGCGTGGTCCCGCAGGAGGCGCAAATCTTCTCCGGAAGCGTCCGGGACAACATCGCCTACGGATATCCAGACGCCACAAACAAGCAGATCACCGATGCCGCAAAAGCCGCCCAGCTCCATGACTTCATTCTGGACATGCCCGTCCAATATGAAACCCTCATCGGCGAAAAGGGCCAGTCCCTCTCCGGCGGACAACGACAGCGGCTCTCCCTGGCGCGTGCGCTCCTCTGCAATCCCGAAGTGCTCCTTCTGGACGACTGCACCAGCGCATTGGACGCCAATACGGAACGGCATATCCAGGAGACCCTCATGACGCAGCTGGCCGGAAAGACCGCCGTCATCGTCTCCCAGCGCGTCTCCATGGCCGTCCGATGCCAGCATATCGCCATCCTGGAGAAAGGCCGCGTCACCGAATACGGCACCCCGCAGGAACTCCTCAAACTAGGCGGTTTCTACGCCACTCTCTTCCACGAACAGACCCAGTAGCCAACCGAACAAAAAAACAACATATCTAACTTTCCGCCATATATTTACAAAGTAGTAAAAAACTAATCACGCAGGCAATTCAAATATCTATTTCCTAAGAAAAACGCCCGCGTCACTTTGGCAAATCCCTAAGCATTCCCATGCTGAAGACCTTTTTCCCTTTTTTCACTGACTACAATAAGTCGACAGAATTGCTTGCAGAAAGAAATATTCCCTGACCCAATAACAATCTCAAATTGACCAACAAAAACGGGGCTGCCGCAACTCCCTCAAGAATTGCGGCAGCCCCATGTTTTTTGGGGACTTCCCTACTCTTCCTTGCGGAGGAGCGGTTCGCAGAAGATGCCGAGTTTCACCGTGCGATATTCGTAGGAGAAGTCATCGCCGCCGGTGCGCCAGGCAATGGGGCCGCTCCAGCGGATTCGATATGTCAAGTGTGTGGAACCGAAGGAATTATAGCGATTCCCATAGAGGGTGATATCCAATTTGTGCTCGCCTGCCGCAACCGTTCCCAGAGAGAGCTGGTAGGGCGCGAAGGCCACGTCGCCCATGAACTTGCCGTCCAAGGAGACATCCAGCAGGGCGCCGTGATAGCCGGTGAAGTCGATTTCCCGGACAGCGAGACGGGCCGTACTGAAGGAAGGATCCAGCGAAACCAGCCGCGACGGCATCCGGAAAGCCAGCTTCCGGGCCTCCGCCGTCCGGAAGCTGGTGTGGTAGATGACATTTCCGCCGTAGAAGGGCAGTCCCTGCTGGCCGATGTCACCCCAGTGAAGCGTGCGCACAGGAGCGATGACCGTCAAGCGGCGACTTTCCACCTTCACGCCGAAGTCCCCCAACAGGAACGCGCGCTCGATGTTGGTGTCGTCCCGGTAGTTGCGCTGAAGAACCAGCGTATGATCTCCGGGTTCCAGACGAGGCAGGAGGGCCTTGCGGACACACTTGTCGGTCCAGAAGCCTTGGTCCTGGAAGGCAAACGTAGCGCCATCCAGCGTAAAGAGCGTCTGTTCGGGTTGCTCCAGAGCCAGGGACGCGCCTTCCAGCGGGATGTCGGTATGGATGGTATAGCGCAGCTCCAGCACGCCATGGATCTTCTCGGAAACGGGATGGACCCAGGGCTGGACAATGTGGCCGCTCTTGGGAGCAAGCCCCATCTTGGCACGGGCCAGGTTGTCCAGCCGGAAGATTTCCTCCGCAGGCTGCCAGGCGCCATTGTCCAGGCGCCATTCCGGTTCATCCAGCGGAAGGACATTGGGCTCGTCCAAGGTAATGGGAATCTGCGTGCCGTCAATGCGGCTGACGATGCTTCCCTCAATGGCGTCGGTGCCCCACTTGGCGACTTCCAGCGTGGCAGGGAGTTCTCCAGTCCGGGGCGCTGCCTGCGCGGCTGGCGTCATCTGCAGGAGGAGATGTCCATGGGGGAACATGACGGTCTCGAAGGTGGTCCAGCCATTGGCGATTCTTGCGCCCTGGGGCTGGATGGAGCCATCGGCGGTATTCAGGAGATCCAGCTGCCATTCGCCCTTGAGGGAGACGCGGCAGTACTTTTCCTGCGCGATTCGTTCCACGCAGGTCAGGAAGAGATAGCGCTGGCCGTTCTCCGCCTGGCGCATCTGGTAGAGAAGTTCGGGCACGGCGGCGCCGGTGCGCTTGTTCACCACCTTCAGATCCCGATGAGGCTCCAGAAGACTCAACAGGGAAGCCCGCGCGTAAGGCGTGCGGCGGCACTTGGCGGCCAGCTTGGCAGCACGCTCGGAAGGCACCGCATCGCAGAGCGTCGCCACATCGCCGGCGAAAATGACCTCGCCGCCTGCTGCCTGGAATTTCTCCAGGATTTCCAGCGTGGAAGAACGCAGAGTGATAGTGGGCGGAACCAGGACGGCGTCATATCGCATCTCGCCGACGCAGAGCTGGCCATTTTCCTCGTGGACATTCTGGATGGGCAGCAGGGACTCCGCCAGAAGGTCGAAGTCCAGCAGGCCCTTCAGCAGCCACTGGAAGAGATTCTCAAAGTTCTCCTCGGCCTGCTCCCGGGCGGTGGCAGTCTGGTCGCAGGGTCCCCAAAGCAGCCAATAGGACTCGATAGGATGGATGACGCCGATGCGGGAAAGCGCCTTGCCGCGGGTCATTGCCACGCCCACGCGGGCGAAGTGATCGGTGATGACGGAGTATTTCTTGCACCAGGAAGACTGGTAGCTGATGGAGGCGGGATAGTCGCGCTTTGCCTCGCCGGCCATGGAAACCCAGGAGAGGTGCGGCACACGGACCGTGATGCCCAAGGCTGCCTGCCAGTCGCCGTGGCCCTTGTGGCCCATGAAATCGAAATCCCAGTCCGTGACGCCATCCAGTTCCGAAAGGACGCCGCCGCGGCCGAACTGCCGGGAGGCGCTCTGTGCCTGCTTGGCAGTGGAAAGTTCCTGGCAGTCGCAGAGGGTGTCGATTCCGGGCAGGAGGAACCCGCGGTAGCTGCGCATGGCCTCGCTGATCCAGCCCGTCTGGCTATAGAGGGTGGGTTCCTGCATCATGTGGCCGGTGCTCAAGATGCCATTCTTTCGGCACCAGTCGCCGATGGTATCCGCGAAAGCTGCGGCAAAACGCTCGGAGATGTGGTCGTGATAGCGATATCTGGCCAGGGAATATGCCCCGCCGGGGAGCTCCCAGATCAGTTCGGGAAGCGTGGCGAAGAAGTCGCAGTCGTAGGCCTGGCGGTACGTCTCCGGGAAGTCGTTGGTGTAGGGCAGGACCACGTTCTTCTCCTCCTCGGCGAAGGTCAGCGGCTCCTTGGCGGAAAACTGCGGCTCGTCCGTGAAGATGGCGGGGACGGTCTTGCCGAAATCCCCGCCCACGTTCTTCAGGTAGGCGTCATGGGTGACCTTGACGAACTCCTGGATGGCCCGGGGATTCAGAGTATCCACGTAGCTCTCGCCATTGTACCAGGAGTTGTCTGGACTCAGGAAGAGATAGCACCAGACCTTCTTGTAACCGTCCGGAATGACGGCATCCTCCTCGCAGCGCCGATAATCCGCCAGAGTGCCTTCCGCATCCAGCTTGACCAGATAGCAGGCCAGCAGCGCACCGGAGTTGTCGTCATCAGGATTGGCAGGAACGCCAGTGGGCTGGAAACGCAGCTCGATATGGCGGGCGCGATAGGCATGGTTCTTGGTGACGATACCGCCGGCGGAACCGGAAGGCCAGCGGTCTTCGTCATAGAGCCAAGCCAGCATATCCTGCTTTTTGGCCTCGTCGATGCAGTCCTTCACGCGGTCGAAGAACTCTTTGGAAAGATATGGCGTGGCCAGGCCCGTGCGGGCGTGCATGTGGAAACCGCCCATGCCCATCTCGTGGAAAGTGTCTATCTGCTCCCGGAGTTCCTTCTCCTCCAGTTTGCTGTTCCAGGCCCAGAAGGGCGTGTCGCGATAAAGTGCGCCGGGTGCCTTGAAAAGGTCTGCAAAAGGAACGGACTGATCCTGCTGATAAAGAGATGCCATGACAACAAAAAAGAAGAATGAAGGACGAGAAGAAAACTCGTGCTAAATGTAGCGTGTCATGGCAATCGCGCGTCAAAACTTCGCGAAAAAAAGAGGTTTGACGGTACGGACTTGTCCTATGCCCGAGGCGCAAGCCTCGGGCAAAGCGCTTGGCCACGGTCGGCAGATGCTATTCCACCACGGCGGTGATGGCCAGCAACACGGGAGCCGACTTTCCGTGGGTGGATTCCAGGTCCACGGAGAGGATCGGAACTTCCGGGCGCGGATTGGTCCAGCGGAAGCTTTCCAGGGAAAGCCAGGCACCGCCTTTGGTGAGGGTCTGCCAGACGGGCGTGCAGAAGGCGGAAGGCGTCTGGGCATTCCATTGCGTGATGTTCTTTTCCCAGTCCAGGGGGATGCGGATCGTCTTTCCGTCGGCGTAGTGGACCACGTAGAATCCCAGGCAGGTGGGCTTTTCCTTGAAATTGTCGGGCAGCGTACGGATGACCACCGGCGGACGGGTGGCAGTCTGCAGGAAGCAGAGTTCCTTCGCCACCCCCGCCACAGGAGCGCCGAGGACCGTAGTGGGATAGTGCCGCATGGCTTCGGAGGCATCCGACGTCGCCACGGCTGCCAGTTTGTTTTGACCAATGCGGTAGGGTATGCCGCCGAACCACTGGAGCCCGGCAGACAGTGCGGAACAGTCGTCCGCCTCGTCCAACCCCATCCAAGACGTCCGGGAATTGCCATTCAGGGACATGTTATATAACTCGGAAAGATCCACGATGCGAAAGGTTCTGGGACGCTGTGCGCTACGGCCGTCAAAAACCATCTTGAAGCGCTCCTGGGGGACGTAGGGCATCTCCGCCAGCGAGGGGCCGTTGGCATTCCAGCTTCGTTCCGCCCCCAGCGTCAGCGCAGTCAGGAGGTGGGAGCAATTCCGGATTTCCCCCATCAGTCTCCAGGTGGTTCCGCCGAAGCCCAGCGCGTTCTGCCGCAGCGCCTCGTCGGCCATGGCCATGATATCCCGGGGGAAGTACCATCCGCAGGCGATCACATTGAAGCCGTTTTCCTTGAAGAACTTCACGGATGGGGGCTCGGCATCTTCCACGTAGTGCCAGTCGAAGATGACGATGTCACGGGGAATCTTCGGCAGCGCCGTCACCGTATTGTAGGGGGCTTTTCCGCCATTGCGCTCCACTTCCAGCTGATCGCACCACATGCCCATGCGAAGGCCCTTGGCGGTCACGAAATTGTAAAGCCGCATCACCTCTTCGGCGAAGAGCTCGCCGCCCGTGGAATCCTTGCAGCGGTCGCAGACGCCGAAGGGCTCGAAGGTGACTTCGTCCATTCCCACGTGATACCACTTGGCCTTGGGATAGCACTCCAGATGCTCCTCGATCATATCGAAGACCAGCTGGTGGATTTCGGGATCCCTGGGGCAGTAGTTCCAGTATTTGACCTCGGCATTCTCCGCGGGATTCTGGACTTCCGCGAAACGCCGCAGCGCGGGACGGACCAGGAAGTCGCGGAAATGGGAGAGGCAGTGCGTCATGGGAATGACCTCGATGCCATAGAGGTCCAGCAGCGCGGCAATCTGCTTATGCTGTTCCTTGGAAGGTGCCTTGTCGCTGCCCATCTCCGGATGGCGCTCATAGCGGAATCGGGTATCGAACTGCAGGGAGAACCAGTTGAACTTCATGGCGGCCATAGCGTCAAGGAAGCGCAGCGTGGTGGGAAACTCTGCTTCGGTGGCAGGCGCCAGGCAGTGCCAGCCGCGATACTCCTGATCCGGCCAGTCCTTCAGCGTCGCCGCCTGGAAGGCCAGGGCGCCCTTCCCGTCAAAATCCGCCAGCTGGCAGAAAGACGCCAGGCCGTTGACCAGTCCGCGATGGGACTCCGCCACGATGCGGACCTTGTCGCCAGCCTCCAGAAGATAGGCCTCCTGGCGCTGCCAAGGCTTCAAGCCGACAAAGGCATCGTCTTCCAGCGAATCCACCAGCTCCAGCGAAAGCCGTGCGGCTTCCGCAGTCGCGGTGCGGACAACGGAGATGCCCAGCTGGGCAGAAAGCATCCGCTCCGCCATGGCGGCGGCCTTCTCGTTGGAGGCAAAGAAATCAACAGCCTGCGCCCAATGCACGACACGACCGGCAAAACAGGCAGACTGCGGCTGCGGAACCACCAGCGTGGAAGGCTCGGCGGGCGGCTGCGCGGAGACTACCTCCGCCGCAGTGGACTCCTCCTCCATGGAAACCGGAAGCGCCATGGTGACAAAGCCATCGCTGTCCTTGAAATATGTGGTGGTGGTGCGGCCCCAGGAGCTGTATTCCTCAACGTTGCGTACTTTGCGGCCGCGGGTCAGAAGCGCCTGGAGCTTCGTGGCGCCCTTCAGGATCTGCTGGTCCAGCGGAATGGCGAACTGCCCTACCCAACCGTCCGCCCGCTGGGCGACGGCGGATTGGAAATGGAGGGTCTGAACGCCTTCGGCTGTGGCGGTAGTGGTGGCGGCAGTATACCAGTCCTTGGCAAAACCGGAGAGACGGTCCAGGTTCACTACGTCCGCGCACTGTTCCCCCGTGGCGGTAATGCCGACATGATAGCAGATCCGGGTGACGGGATCCCGCAGGAAGAGCTCCACGGAGTCGTTGTTCCATGCGTCCTTGTCCACGACCCGGCCGGCCATGTCCGATTCCTTCGCATAGGTGATGACCTGCAAGGCGCCATTGGCGATGCCAAAGCGGGAAACCGTCGAGGTTTCGCCGTTGGAAAGCTTGAACTCCTTGCCCAGAAGATAGAACGGCGTGGTCTCCTCGGCCATCTCCCAGACCGGTGCGTCCCAATTCGCATCCAGCGCAGGAGCCTCCGCCAATTCATGCAGGACCACCTGGGGAGTCTCGTCAACGCAGTAAAGGCGCACATTACGGAAGAAGACCGGTCCGTCGTCCTTGGAGGCCAGCAGGGAGATCTTCATCTGGCGGCATTGCGCCGAGGAGCGGAAGGCCAGGACGCCGGTCTGCCACTCATGGTTGTTCCGGTTGACCCGGACTTCATGGAGGTCGTGCTTGTTGCCGGGTCCGAAATCGTATAAATAAACTTCGCCGCCCTTTCCCACGGACTTCACTTCCACGGACGCGATATAGTAGGCATCGGGCTTGACGCCGTCAACGACGCCGGAGATGCGGCAGATGGGACCGTCCATGTTCAAACGGTCCATCCGAAAGCAGAGGCCGCCGTCTTCCTGGACGACCGCGCATTCGCACTTCACCATGTCAGGCGTATCATAGACCCACCCATCGGGAATGCCGTCCAGGCTGACGCCCTCCCGGAACTCGGGATTGCGAATGAGGTTCTGGGCCTGTACCGTCCAGAAAAGGGAAAATATCGCCAGCAAGGAAAGGAAAATTCTCATATTTGCCAAATGGAAAGGAACTGTTCGGAAAGAGCGGGAACAACCTAGAAGTTCTAGAATCTCTAATTGCACAACACGCGCGGCCCCAAGGCCTAAGCACGAGAGCCGCGCGTGTTTTTCAGGAACGGCTTAGCGGTCCTTTTCGCCGCCGACGATATCTACGCCGGGATACCAGTAGAAGGCCTGTTCCGCATAAAGACCGGAGCCGGTGGGCGCGAACTTTGCGCGGCCGACAGCCTCCACGTGGCCATCGCCGAAAGCGATGTTAAGAGCCTGGGAATGGCGGCAGTAGCGCATCTGCGTCTCAGCCGTCTTGGCGATCATGGCGGGGAAGGAGGTCAAGAACTTGGGCCAGTTATCAGGCGTCAGATAGCCATCCGTGACGCAGACGAAGATGGAGGGATACTTGATGCTGCCGATGCGATGCCAAGTAGTGGAACCGCTGCGCTCCAGGACATGACCGCCCCAGCCATCGTTCTTGATTTGCATGGAATAGCTGAAGCCCAGTCCACATTGATAGCCGATGTTTCCGATGGCGCGGTCGCTGGCCGGGCAAGAGGGGCAGGAGAAGATCTTGTGCCAGGATTCGTCTCCAGAGTTCGTGCCGACAGTGTCATAAGAGGCGCCAGGATCCTTCTCGCACCATTTAGCCCAGCTGATGGGGGCATTCGGGAGCATGGGATTGTAGCAGAACCAAGTGAAGGTCTCAGTCTCGCCGGGCAGGTCGCTGAAACCGCTCATGTTGCCGGGACAGGAACGTTCGGCGTTCCAACGGGTACGGAAGTTGACAGGCGGCAGGAAGTCGTCGTAGTCGTTGGTGTAGAGCAGGTTGCCAAGCTGGATCTGCTTCAGGTTGTTGACGCAGCTGATGGCGCGGGCCTTCTCGCGGGCCTTGGAAAGCGCAGGCAGAAGCATGCTGGCCAGGATCGCGATGATTGCGATGACCACGAGAAGTTCAATCAAAGTGAAAGATTTTTTCATGGTGATGTCTGTTGGGTTGATGGAACGATTTTCTCGCCGTTCGGCAGGAAAGGTTGGGAAAAACTTTTTGAGTGGGAACGTGTTTCCGTTGAGCCTTTTGCAAAAGTCCATTCGAAGGCACTTTCCAGGGATTTCGGAGGCAGTTTGTTTCAAGTGCGCCAAGGCGTAGCCCGCTACGACGCGACATGTCCCGCCGTAGCTTCGCGAAGGCGGAAGCACTTGGAGCAAAATGCCCCGAAAGAGCGAAAAGTGGCCAAAGCGACTTTGGCAAAAGACTCTGTTCATATTATAGGCACTTTTTCCATCAAAAAAATATGGTTTTTTGTTTTGTTATTATGTTTTTTGCAACTTCCATCATTATATTACAAAAGCTATGTTCCCCAAGAAGGTAGGTTTCCGTTTGGGAAAAATCTAGTCGCTGCTTCGGCTGGATGCGCCTTCCGGCGCAAGCCACAAAACATACAGAATACACAAAACACACAGAATGTTTTTTCAAGAGAAGAAAGCCCTTTTTGTGTGTTATGAGTGTTTTGTGTTCCATCCGTCGGCAGGCGGACCGCCAGGAAGAAACTACTCATGAAGATCTTCGTTGGCAAACGACCCTCTTGGGGAACAGAGCTATTACAAAAAAAAGCACAGCCGTCCCATAATTTCGAAAATTGAGAAAAAAGCTGATGAAATTGAACTCA
>JAKSPB010000043.1 GCA_024405215.1 Lentisphaeria bacterium
AAGCAGCTGACATCAAGCTGGGCGGCCAGCGCAGTGATGCGGTCTTGCAGGAACGTCTCAAGTTCCTGCCCCGTCGAACTATTACAGTTCCCCATGTCCAGATGGATGACGGGATATGCCTTCCAATCGTAGGGCTTGCCGTGGATGGCCAGCCCCTCGAAGAGCTCCTTCTTTCCTTCGAAGACGGCTTTCAGCGTGGTCAGCGTCAGGGACTTGCCGAAGCGGCGCGGACGCGACAGGAAATACTCCGCAGACGCTGGCTGGACCAGTTCCCAGATGTATTCCGTCTTGTCCACATAGAGGGAATTTCCTTTGCGCAACTGCTCAAAGGACGAGATGTCCGGTGAGATTCGTTTCTTTCCCATTGCTTGCCTCCGTGAAATATGCTTCTGCGTCTCTCCTTTGTCAGTTAACGATGATAATATATTCTGATCCCGTCGGTATGCGTGGCGGGACGGGAAGCGTGTAACTAGGGAATTACAAGTTTTAGGAGGCTGCTTGTTTTACCTTGACATTTCCCGGCACTTGCGCCTCGGGCACAGGACAAGTCATTGCCAAAGATTCATACGGTGACTTCGGCATATAGTTCCCACGATTGAACCATAAATGGATTTTTTTTGTTAAAAATCTAACGATAGTTGCTTGCAAAAACGAAAATCAGTAGTATTTTATGATAAACTGGATTTTCCATGACTGTGCGTTTTATCATGGGAAAACTTTATCCCTGAATTCTCCCCCACCTGGAACTCTAACCTAACACCAACAAATCCAAATCACCATGAAAAGATCCTTCACCTTGATCGAACTGCTGGTGGTCATCGCGATCATCGCGATCCTGGCCAGCATGCTTCTCCCCGCCCTCTCCAAGGCCCGCGCCAAGGCCCGCGCCATCAGCTGCGTGAGCAACTGCAAGCAGATGATGCTCGGCATCATCATGTACATCAACGACAACAACGACTGCCTGCCTCTCGCCAATGCCTACACGGACTTCCCGACGAACTCAAAGGCGCAGGTCTATGACGAGAAGGCCCCGGCCGGTCTGCAGTCAAAGCGCTGGGAAGCCGCCGTCTACCCCTACCTCAGCGCCGCAAAGGTCTTCGATTGCCCGGCCTACGGCAACAGCAAAGGTGCCAATAACCTCACTTACGGATATATGTACGGTGCCACGGTTCCTGCGCAGTTCATCCCCGATGGCATGCCTGACATGTCCGTCAAGGATAATTACACCCGTGCCTACAAGATGATCAGCCAGTGGAAGAACCCCTCCGGCTCCGCCTACTTCGCAGATATGTACGATACCCTGAACCAGGGGACGATCGACGGCCTTGAATGGGGCTGGTATCCCCATGTTTGCAGTCCTTTCTCCTATAGCCAGTCCTGGAACAACTCGACCAACGGCATGAGCCGCGGGAGCACCGAGTATTATGGCCGTCTGGGCCTCCAGCACGAGAAGAAGGTCAACTTCGGCATGCTTGACGGCCACGCCGCGATCCTCGACATCCGCCAGACCTACAACACGGCGAATATTTCCGGAATCAAGGGTTGCTCCTGGGACATCCGCGATCTGTGGAGCCAGGTCAACTTCCCCAACGATTAATCACGCATCTGTCAGGACTGCCTGATTGGGTTCAGGCAGTCTGGCAAAGAGGCCCAGACCATCCTTTCGCCGAAATGTTGGCGGAAGGCATAAACGGTCTGGGCCTTTGTTCAACGTTCCGGAAGGCGCTGGCGTTCTGGAATTCCGAAATATCCATATCCGTTGTAGATACTGTTTCATTCAATCCATATACCCCCATTTCTTTCCCATGCCCATCCAGGCCGAGCGGTCTGCCTTCTAACACTCCTATGAAAACCGTAGCTTTCCTCTTTGCTCTTCTTTGCCTGGCGCTTCCCGGCTTTTCGGCAGAGCTGGTCATCGCCGAAAATCACTCTTCGAATTATCAGATCGTCTTCCCCGACGATTTGGGCAGTGAGCCGCTATTGCAGTATGTCTCTCTGGGCGGCGAGTTGATTCGGGTCGGGATCAAAAACGCCTCCGGTGCGGATGTCCCGCTCGTCCGCGAATCTCAGAAGGCGGCAGACAAGCCCGCCATCTACGTCGGCGACACCAAGGCCCTTGCCGCAGCCGGCCTTTCCGCAAAGGATTTCGCCAAATGGGAGCACGCCATCGCCGTCAAGGGAAATGACATCTTCATCTATGGCGCGGACTGGCCGAATCCGTTCACGGGAAACAAGAAAAACAGCAGCTGGATTCTTTATTATGCCGTGGGCTCCCTGAAGGCCTCCTGCGTCTTCGCGGAGAAGTTCCTGAACACGCGCGTCATGGGCATGACAAGATCCGCCCAAGGAATGACGGACGGCGTTCGGACGCTGCCCAAGGAGACCATCACGGTTCCCGAGGACTTTTCCTATCGTGTCAAGCCGCGCTTCCTGTCCAGCGACTCCGACCTGGGCGGCATGCTCTACAACGTGGCCAACAACCATCTCTACGACTGCGGCGCTGCATACGATGTTCACTACCATGTCCGGGCGATTCCGCAGGACAAATACTACGACGCCCATCCGGAATATTTCGCGCTGATCAAAGGCGAACGATACAAGTTCAATCCGACGGTTTACAATCATGGCGAGCATTCCCAGTACTGCCTCTCCAATCCTGAAGTGCAGGAGCTGATCTACCAGGATGCCCTTGACCGTGCAGACAAGGGCTACAAGGTCGTTGAATTCGGCCAGGCGGACGGCTTCCTGGGCTGCGAATGCGAGAACTGCAAAAAGATGTACGGCACGGACGATTGGACCGAGAAGCTCTGGTGCCTCCATCGCGACCTGTCTGCCCGTCTGAAGGCGGAGCGTCCCGATGTGCAGGTCGCCATCGCGGCATACGGCCCGACGCGCCGTCCTCCCAAGAGCTTCAAGAAATTCCCTGTCCCCATGATCATCGACGTAGGGGGAATCACTCCAGACCTGCGTAAGGAATGGGAAGGCTACAATGTGGTGGGAATGGTTGCCTGGATCTATCCGTTCGGCGCCTACACCCCCAGCGGCTTCTCTCCCTCCGCCTGCTTCGCCAAGCTGCAGAAGGACCAGAAGTTCTACCATACGACGCCGGTCACCACCATCTATCACTGCGGAATCTCCAATGCGTCTTCGATTGCGGGGCCCTGGATCTACGCATGGGGACGCTGGGATCTGGATCCAGAAGAATCCGTCGACACGATTCTCCACGACTACTGCCTCTACTCCTTCGGCGAGAAGGCCGCTCCGTATTTCGAGAAGTTCTTCCGGCTGATGGATTCCCGCATGGAGAAGTATCCGAATCCCATGAGTTTGGATGTCACCTCATTCGACATCAAGGACACCACCCTGGCGGTCGGCATCTGGCGGGCGCGCTATCCCAAGGAAGTCCTCGACGAACTTGTCGATCTCTTTGAAAAGGCCATCAGCCTCTGCGATGAAAAGAACAGCATGCTGCCTGGCCTGAAGATCGAGTTCGAATACCTCAGACTTACGGCCAATGTCTGCAACGCCCGTGAGAAGTGGAAGGGGACGAAGGCCAGAGAGGATCGCGTGGCGATTGCCGACGCCGTGGAGGCAAGAACCCGTTTCATCGAGAGCTTGCCTGTCAAGGACGACTACATCATGGCGCCTGGATTCAAGCTTGTGCAGCCTGGGCTTTTGAAACTCGGCGGCACCATGTACGGCAGATTCCGGGATGTCTTCGAAGAAGATCTGGAAAAACTGCGCAAATAAGGTTCCTGTTGATTCGCAGCCAAACCCGCCTGTCGTTGGCGGATTTGGCTGCATTCGCGTCTTGCCGTAAACGCAACCCCTGTGCTCCATGCAATACTTTCCCCTGCCGCGTGGCTTCCGGACAGACGATTGACGCGGGACAGAAGTTCCCAAAAATCATTTCTGTTCCCTTGAAAAATTGATGAAAATCATGTTGAAAAGCATTGTTTCCTTGCTGTCGGTCGTCATTTTGGCGGTTTCTGCGGCACCAGTCGTCAACATTTCCTTTGACAAGGAAGACGCCTTGTATCAAGTCGGAGAAAAGGCGAAGTTCACGGTTGCTTTCGCCAGCGACAACGACGAGCCGTTGAATCATGATTTCAAGATCAAGCTTTCCCATGACGGCGGCAAGGAATACGTGAACACCACGATCAAGGTGACGGCCCCTATGTCCATGACATACGAAATCGGCGCCGACGAACCTGGTTTCGTTCGTATGGACGTGACTGCGAACCTCGGTCCTGATGCAACGGGCAAGCCGCAGAACTTCCAGAAGGCCGGCACTGTCGGATTCAATCCCGAGAAAATTCAGATTTCCACTCCTGAACCGGACTACTTCTGGAAATTCTGGAAGGGGGAAATGACTAAGGCCGAGGAGACATGTCCTCTGGATGCCAAGATGGAACTCCTGGAAGGAGAGGGCAATGACGCGGGATACAACTGCTACAAGGTCTCCGTCGCCACGCCCGCAGGAAGAGTCTATGGCTTCCTCTCCGTCCCCATGGCGCCTGGAAAGTATCCGGCTGTCGTCGCCACCCATGGAACCGGCGCCGGCTACGACGCGGCCGAAATCATCCCTGGATGCGTCACCCTCTTGCTGAATGCTCTCAATGCCGATCCACGCACGCCTGGAAAGACCTTGAAGGAGCTCTATGCCGAGAGCAACAAGCCGCGCTTCCATTTCTTTACAGGCGGATACAATCCGCAGACGTACTTCTTCTATCGTCCCGTCATCGGCATGGCGCGTGCCGTGAACTGGCTTGCGGAACAGCCTTTCGTCGAGCCGACGGCCATCGGTTATGACGGCTCCAGCCAGGGCGGCGGGTTCGGATATTTCCTGGCGGCCCTGACGAATAGATTCGCATATCTCGTCATCCACGAGCCAGGCTTCTGCGATATCAATGGCGAGAAAGTCCATCAGCGCGGGGTCGGCGTGATCAATTACCGTAGGATTTTCCGCACCCTGGACAAGCAGAACGGCGTTGATACGGACGAGGAGGCTCTGGACAAGTTCGTGGAATGCTACGATGCCAAGAACTTCGCGCAGCACATCAACAAGGACTGCATCGTGCGCGTCGGTGTCGGATTCCTCGACTTCGCCTGCCCGCCCTCCGGCGTCTACGCTGTTTATAACAGTCTGAATGTCGCGGACAAGGAGATTTTCACCGACATAAACCTCTCGCACGGCAACAACAAGAAGTTCCACGAACTGTGCCGCTGGATGCAGGACGAACTTCGCGGAAAGTGCGGTATCCACGTTGAGATAGAAAATGAGATGGAAGAATAGAAATCATACATAAATAAAGAGAGAACAACATGAAATTCAAGGTCTTTTTACTTGCTGCGCTTGCAATGAACTGTCTGCTTATGGCTCAAAACAACACTGCCCTGCCGGAGGAAACCACGAAGGAAACTTCCTGGATGGAAGCGTTCAAGAATCCTTCGCGTGATTTCGGGATGCAGCCATGCATCCACTGGTGGCCGGATGACGACATCGAGGGTATGGCGGATCTTCTTCTCGAGCATGGCTGCCGCGGCGCTGTCATCAACTGCCGATACAATCCAAGCGATGCCGAAAAGCACCCCATAGGCTTCACTAGCGATCCGCAGAACGTCGAGTTCATGAAGAAAGTCATGGACGCCATGGACGCACGCGGTCTGAAGTACTGGATCTACGATGAAAAGGGCTACCCAAGCGGATATGCCAAGGGCTTGACGCTGGAAGGACATCCTGAACTGGTGGCAAAGGGCTTCTACATGCGACGCTACGCGGCATACAAGGAACCGCGCACCATCCACTTCAAGCTTGACGAAGACTCCGAGAAGATCGTCTGGGCGGCGAAGTACAAGTTCAGCACGCCTGGTTTCCATGAATCCGTCCTGAACACCGACACCATGGTTCCCGTGGAGTTTGACACGACTTCGGCAACCTTCGAACTGGACAAGTTCGAAGTGGGTTACGTCTTCTGCGTGAAAGAGGCATACGACGGCTCCCACTGCACGCATAACGTCTCCACGGAACCTTTCATGCATTACATCAACATGATGGATCCCGAGGCGGTCAGACGCTTCATCGACGTGGCATACGAACCAATCGTCCAAGGCATTCCGGACGCGTACAAACGCGCGGGCGGCGTTTTCACGGACGAACCGAGCCTCCAGACACGCTACGTCCGTAACTACGAAGTCTGGCCCTACGCGCTGGCGCCATGGGTGGACGGTCTCTTCGAGCGCTACGAGAAGGAATACGGCACCTCCCTGCTGCCCTCCCTGCCTTACGTCTTCGAAGGAAGCGCAGCGGCATATCCCACGCGCGTCAGATTCCAGCGTCTTGTGGGCAAACTGGTCGGCGAGGCATACAGCGGCCAGCTGCAGGAGTGGTGCAAGGCCCACGGCGGCGTCTTCTCCGGACACTATCTGGACGAAGAGAGCATGCTGAGCCATGTATATCTCTATGGCGATTTCATCGAAGTGCTGAAGCACACCGGCTATCCAGGCATTGATACCTTCGGCGTCATGCCGGGACTCTACACATACGGCACCACGAAATTCCCGCAGATGGCGGTCCGCAAGAACCAGACCCACGGAATGATGGTGGAGCTGTGCCCTTGGATCGACCAGGACCAGTTCATGAAAGACCCCCTGAACAACATGGCGGGCAGCATGGGGCTGCTTTATCTTGGCGGCGTCCGCGTCATCAACGGCTACTTCTATCCGGATTTCACCAAGTGGCAGAATGGTCGAATCAAGTACCGTCTCAACCACCGCGTCGATCTGCAGGGCTTCCAGTGGTTCAACCAGTACTGCAACCGCATCGGCACCATGCTGGACGGACTGGACAACAACTGCAACACATTCATCTATTACGGCATCGAGGAAGTCCAGGCATTTGCCCGTCCGTCATACACCTGTAATCGAAAACTCGAAGGCACGTGGGTGATTGATGACACGAATCAGGTGATGAACGCCGTCTACGAGGCTGGACACGACTTCTACTTCGTGGACGCGGAGGACGTCATTGCCGCAGGCGCGCTGGACAAGCCTGCCATCTCCGGCTACGATGTCAAGACCATCGTGGTTCCCACGCTGCAGGTCGTTGACGAAAAGGCCATGGAGGCCTTCGTCAAGCTTCAGGAGAAGGGCGTGAAGATCCTCTTCATGAACTGCGTGCCAATGTACAGCACAGAGGAGAAGTCCAACCTGAAGGCGCTGGCCGCCAATTTCAAGGCAGTGAGTTTCGACGACATCGTGAAGTGGCTTGACGAATCCAACGACGGCTTCCGGTTTACGTCAAATGGCGTCACTGTGCTGAATGGCGACTACATTACAAAGGAAGGCCGCGAGATGCACTATCTCGTCAACCTCAACAGAGAGGACGCCACCCTGAATTGCAGCCACCCGCAATACGACAAGGCGCTTCTCTGCAATCCCGCGGACGGCTCCGTCACGGAAATCTCGCTGGATCAGCCTGTGGTCGTGCCCGCGCAGCGTTCCCTGTTCCTGGTGTTCTAGGGTTCTAGGCTTCTAGTTTCCAGGTGTTCTAGCACTAGAACACCTGGAAACTCTGCTTTTGGGGGCGCTTTTGTATTTTCAGTGTACTTCCCCTGCGAAAATCACAGCTTCGTTTCGGACTGCCGTATGTTTTCAAATGCCATCAAAAGAACATTTGTTTTTTGGGGGAGTCTGTTTCTTTTCTTTTGCGCAGTCTGCGTGGCACAAGTGAAAATTCCATATCTGGGCGAGGAGTCATTTGGCGTAAGGCCATACGAAATGGATTGGGCGGGACGCTTTGAAGACGAGTGTCCCGCTTTGGTGGATTTCGAGGATTCGGCGGAATGGACGATTGCCGTCAAGGGTTCCGTCGCCTCCTTTGAACTCAGCAAGGACCAGCCGTTGTTCGGCGACTATGTCGGCAAGCTGACCTATCGGGCCACGGGAGAGGATGAACATCCGTATGTCGATCTGCGTCTGGCGGTTCCGCGCCCCATCCCTGCGGAGTTCGACCTGATCGGCTGCTGGATCTACGGCAACGTCTGGGCATGGATGATGCCTCCTGACGCACCATGGGTGACGATACAGGCGCTCTTCCTTCTGGGGGACGGAACGGAACGTGCAATCCAAATGCACGATGGCAATCTCAGATGGAAGTATTGGTTCCTTACGCTGCACTATCTCTCTGACGAAGAGCGGACGGCGCTGAATGCGCCAGGCGTGAAATTCATCGGCTTCCGCGTGGACGGCGACACGAACACCTCCGACAGCTCCATCTATTTCGACAGCCTGACGTTGCGGAAGAAAGAGAATCGCCCTCTGGTGTTCAAGCCACGTCCGAAGCGCGGAATCGAGATGTTCCCTGGCCAGGGAGTCGGCGTCAATACGGGCGAAGGCCGCCTGCCGTTCCCGACTCGCGAAGAGACCATCCTGCCAGAGAGCGCGGCGGAAGGAAGCGTCAGCGGCCTGATCAAGCAAGACGGCAGTTTTTTTGCCTGGCGCTATGATGGGCCGGACGGCACGCTGGAGGTCCAATACTCCCCAGTCAGCGGGCGATGGGATGACGTGCGGATGCGCTGGAAGGACGGCGAATGGTTCCAGCCGCTCTTCGGCGGTGGAATTTGCTTCCCTGACGCCAAGGACAAAAACGCTCTTCTGCCGCCGGATCGCGCCGAGTTGCTGAATGCCGACGTGAAGGGCAATCAAGTCGTCACGGCGTGGCGTTTCTTCCGGGGCGAGGAGTCCTTCGAGGGAACATACGCGATGGAATTGCGCGGCAAGAGCCTTGTCGTGGATACGATTGCTCTCGGCGGAAAGGTCGGCGGGGTGCAATTCGGCGGCGCCAAAGGCCTGCGGAATCCACGCGCATTCCTGATTCCCTATTACGATTATTTCAACGTGCGTCCCGGCACCATTGTTTCAGACGGCACGGACGGGCCGCTCTTCTATTCGGCGCACGTCGACTGGTACCGCTCGAACAGCAGCCTTCCCGAAGGAAGAAACACCGTGACGGAGGATGGCGTTGCCTATTCCAATGGCAAAACCGCCTATCTGCCCAAAACCGACGGCCTGCGGAACGATTGCTTCGAGCGTTTCTTCGTGACCGTCAGTCCCAAATTCGAAGAGACTCTGCCGACCATTCCGAATCCGGCGTCTCCCTGGAAGCACATCACGGGTACGCACCAATGGAGAAGTTATACCACGACTGACCGAAAAGAAGCCAAGGCCTACTGGAAGAACGTCTGGCGTCACGGCATTCGAAAGCTGATCGTCGAGGGTCATGAAACGGATTGGCGCGACGGCGGCGAAAGCTTCACATTCCGAACCAAGGCGGCGCCTGGCAAAGGCGGCGACGAAGGATTCCGGGATTTCGCCGACTACATGCAGAATACCTTGGGATACGTCTTCGGACCCTATAACAACTTCACGGATTTCGCTCCCGTGAATGAATATTGGGATCTTGACCGCGTCGCCCGAAACAGCGAAGGACAGCCCCAGAGGGCGTGGACACGATGCTATGGCCCAAAACCGGCGTACGCCGTGGAGTTCTGCGAGAAGCTTTCGCCGATCCTGCAGGGGAAATTCCATTTCAGCGCGGCCTATTGCGATGTCCACACCTCCGTGACACCGTGGGTACGCTGTGATTTCGACCACCGTGTGCCAGGCGCGGGCACCTTCGCCGCCACATTCTATGCGTACGGAGAAATCATGCTGATTCAAAAGCGCACATGGAATGGTCCCGTCAGTTCGGAAGGACCGCATTTCTGCTTCTACAGCGGATTGACGGATTCCAATTTTGCCCATGAGGACTCAAGCTACGACCTTTCGACGGGGCCATGGCTGGTGGATTTCGACCTGCGGAAAATTCACCCGCTTGAATGCAACAACGGCATGGGAGAACTCGCCCATTTCTACCAAAACAACAGGGAATTCTTCCGGAAATCAAATCCGGAAGAGGCCATAGACCGTTTCCTGGCCGCCACCGTCGCATTCGGACATCCAGGACAGTTGCTGGATCCCAGAAACATGCGGAATGCCTTCCGCGGATACTTCATGCTCCAGCAGCTTCAATGCCGCTACACGCAGGCGGATGTGGAGTCCATCGGCTACGTGGATGCCAACGGCAGAATCCTCGATGCCAGCGAGGCCATCGCCACGGAGGTCTTCCGACGTTCGCAGGTGGTCGTCCGATACAAGGACGGCACTTGCGTCGCGGCGAACGGCAGCCTCTCCGAACCCATGAGATGCACATTCAACGACCGTGAAATCGAATTGCCTCCCACGGGATACACGGGCTGGACGGAAGATGGCGAAATCTTCGTCGTCTCTGCGCTCAAGGACGGCGAGCGCTGCGATTACGCCGTCACGCCGGAATATCTTTTCATTGACGGACGGAACAGGTGCTTCCAGCGCTTCCCCATGGCCGGCGGTGACGGCTGCGGCGTCTGCCGCAAGGTGGATGACACCCATTGGGAGTTCATTCCCTTGGGAAACGCCGACTGCGGATGGAATCTCCCGGTTGTCGGCGCGGTTGCGTTGGACCAGGAGATGAACGAATTGGGCAGGGCGGAAGTGCGGGTTTCCCGCAGTCTCCACTATGTCGTTCCTGTGGAAGGCGCCTTCAGCTATCTGCTGGAAGTTGGAGAAGAGAAGGCCGCGTCCGCGGAGTTGTCCAGCGACCGTGACATCGTGAGGCCTGGTGAGAGCGTCGTAGTCAAGGGCTCGCAGGAATACACAGTGGCAATTCCTGCCGATGCGCGTCCTGGCGAACGGCTCTGGTATGTGTTCGACGGAACATGGATTGACTTCACTGTGGAGTATCTCCAGAAGGAATAGCGCAGAAAACATAACTTGAGAGATTAGAAGGTGGCGCACACGCCTCTTCGTACGTGGCAGCCCCTTTTGTCCATAGGCCTTCGCTTGCTGAAAGCATTAAAATTCATCATGAGCGGCATTTTCTACATTGAGTCATCTTCCGCTTCTCCGGAAATCGTCAGAATCTTCTCCGCATTAAGCGAGAGGTTTCCTGAATTCCGACTGGGGCAGGGCGATATCCGTCTGGATTTCCGTAGTGCGGAAACTTCTAAACAAGTGACGGTGGAAGCCACGGCGGAAGGCTATGCCATCTCCGCTCATGGCGCTGCGGAAATCATGCGCGGCATCGGTCTTGCTGTCGCGGGGCAGACGGGGACGTTTTCCACGTGTTTTCAGTCGCGCGGCGTCATGCTGGACGTCTCGCGCAACAAGGTCTTCAAAGTCGACTATGTGAAGAAGCTGATTTTGCAGCTGGCGCTGTCCGGGGCGAACATGCTCATGCTCTATGCGGAGGATACCTACCAGCTGGAGGATGTGGTCTTCTGGGGCTATGCCCGCGGCGCCTATTCGCTGCAGGATCTCCAGCAGATCGATGATTTTGCCGCTTCCGTGGGTGTTGAGGTCATAGGCTGCATCCAGACGCTTGGCCACATGGCGCAGTTCCTCCATTGGCCGGATTCCGTATCCTATCGCGATACGAAGGACATCCTGCTCATCGATTCCGACAAGACATACGAGCTCATTGAGAAGATGCTGCTCTTCTGGAAGAAGGCACTGCGTAGCCGACGGATTCACATCGGAATGGACGAAGCGCACGATCTGGGACGCGGACGCTGGCTCGGCAACCATGCGCCGGAAGGCCAGTTCAACCAGTTCACACGCCATCTGACCCGTGTGAACGAACTGTGCAGGAAACACGGCTACGAAATGCCGACGATTTGGAACGACATGTTCTTCCGCATCGCCGATCCAAATCATGACTACTACGGAAAAACTCCCATCCCGCCGGAAATTCAGAAGCTCATTCCGGAAAATGTCCAGCTGTGCTACTGGGACTACTATCATCGGGACAAGCAGTTCTATCTGGACAACATCGACCTGAACGTGAATCTGGTCAAGGCGCCGCTGATGGTCGCCTCCGGTCTCTGGACATGGAGCAAATTCTGGTATGATGAAAACCAGTCCCAGCAGTCCGTTCGTCCGTGCCTGGAGGCCTGTCGTGAACGGGACGTTCCTGAAATCATATTCACCCTTTGGGGCGATGACGGCGGTTACTGCCTCTATGATTCGCTCCTGCCGGGAATCATCCACGCCTTCAATCAATGCTGGAACATTGAATCGGATGCCGTCAATGAGCGGCTGTTCACCATTCTTTCGGGGGGCGAAGACTACAAAAAATGGATGGATTTCGGACGCATGGAATCCGAGGGGCCCATGGGAGAAAGACTCTATGCCATTACCTACGAAACCTGCGCACAGCTGTGGGACGATCCGATCCTGGCTTTCAATCTGCGGGGAATGGCGGGAATCGATCCGGAGTTCACGCAGAAGGTCACGAAGACCTACCGCGAGCTGATTGCTGCCTATCCAGGCTCTCCCGACGACTGCCTGACTATCCGTGCCATCACCGCGTTGCTGAAATATCTTGAGCAGAAGATGACCTTCAGGCTCTCGCTGGAGACCGCATGGAACAAGAAGGACCGTGCGACGCTGAGGCATCTTGCCGAGGTGGTCCTGCCGGAGTTGAAGGAGAAGCTGTTGCTCTTCGACCGTCTGCACCGGGAGGCATGGCTCGCCTGTGCAAGTCCCTTCGGTCTGGAAGTCATTCAAATCCGCCTGGCGGGACAGGCGGCACGGCTGGACGAGTGCCGCACACGGCTGCTGGAGTTCCTTGACGGAAAGTACGAGACCTTGCCGGAGTTCGACGAGTCCATGCAGCCCATGCCCGTTATCTTCCACGAAAGTCGCTATCACAGCCTTTGTTCTGGCTCGGCAATCAACTAGTGTGGTCCATTCCCTTTTCGCGTCCTTGCTGGTCCTTTTGCCGAAAACCCTTCCTTACATAGTCACTATGCGCGGTCGCATTTGCGCCAAAATGCCTCAGAAATGCCTGCGAAACCTTAAACGGATTTAAGAAACACCACACTAGTCAACGACGACAATGCCATCCACATCCTTTCCAATCATGAAACGATACACGATTCTCTTCGCCATTTTCTGCCTGGCGTTCACGTGCTTCTCTAAAGATCTGGTCATTGCCACGAAAGGCGTTCCGTCCAGATACCAGATCGTCTATCCAAACAGCTCCACTTTCCCCAGCACGTCCCTGTATCAATACGTCAGGCTGGCGGGAACTTTCCTCCAGAAGAGCATTAAGAATGCCACAGGCGTGACACTTTCTCTTGTCAGTGAGGCATCCAAGAGCTCGTCGAAGAAATCCATCTACATCGGCGGCACGAACGCCTTGAAGGCGGCTGGGCTTTCCACCGAAGACTTCGCGAAATGGGAGCACGCCATCGCCGTCCGGGGGGATGACATCTTCATCTACGGCACGGACTGGGGCAACCCCATAGGGAGCGACGGATGGTTCGTCAGGATGACCCATGGCTCCCTGAAAGCCGCCTGCGTCTTCGCGGAGAAGTTCGTCAGCACGCGCGTGGTTGGCTACGATAAGGGAAAGAACGGAGTCGATGCATATCCAGAGGGCATTGTCACCCTGCCCATGAATGAAGTCACGGTGCCAAGTGACTTCTCCTACCGCTACAAGCCAGACATACTGAACAGCAGCGCCGATTCCTACGGCCTGCTATATCACGTGGCCAACAACTACTATTGGGCCAGCGGCGCTTCTTTTGATGTGCATTGGCCTCCGCAGGCAATTCCGACTGCCACATACGCCACGTCGCATCCCGAATATTTTGCGCTGATCAGTGGCAGGCGCAATACTGCACACTACTGTTTCTCGAATCCCGACGTGCAGGAACTGCTCTACAAGGAGGCACTCGCCCGTGCCGACAAGGGATACAGTGTCGTGGAATTCGGACAGCAGGATGGTTTCATCGGCTGCGAATGCGAAGCCTGCAAGAAGCTCTTCAACACGGATGACTGGGGCGAAAAGCTTTGGCGTCTCAACAGCATGCTGGCCGCCCGTCTGAAGAAGGAGCGCCCAAATGTGCAGGTCGCCATCGCCAGCTATGGTCCCACTCACCAGACGCCAAAGAGCTTTGACCAATTTCCCGTGGACATGATTCTTGATATCGCTCCCATGGATAAGAAATTGTGTGCAGCATTTGAGGAGTTCAATCTAAGCGGCGTGGCCTGCTGGGCATACATGGGCGGAGAGTTCAGACCAAGCGGATATTCCACTGGATACTCTTTCAACGGCTTGCGAAAGGAACTGGATTTCTATCGCTCCGCACACGTTTCCTACATCTACGACTGCGGAATCGACACCGCTCATGCTCTGTCCGCGCCATGGATCTACGCGTGGTTACGCTGGCGTGGCGATTCGAACGAAGACGCTGAAACGATTCTTCACGACTACTGCCGCTATGCCTTCGGCGAAAAAGCCGAAGAGGCCTTCGTGAAATTCTTCCAGCTGATTGACGACCGTTTGGAGGAGTTTCCCCTGGACGAGACACAGGACTACAACGATCTGGAGGCACAATCCAATGGCAAGGCCATAACCTTGTGGCAAAATCGTTACCCTGCGGATGTCGTCGCAGAACTGGAGAGGCTTTTCAATGAGGCCATAGCTCTCTGTGATGAGAATAACAAGTTGCTTCCATCTTTGAAGACGGAGTTCAAGTACCTCAAACTCTCCGCTGATGTCTGCAACACCCTGAAGAACTGGCAGGCGGACACAAACTACGAGAACGGATGCGCTCTGGCGGATGCCCTTGAGACAAGAAACAATTTCATTAACGGTCTCCCTGTCAGCGGCGGTCTTATTACCGGCCAGGGATTGGAAGGAGTGGAACTGAAGAAACTCAAGGCTGGCGGAAGAATGCTGGGAATCTTCGGAGGTGTCTTTGAAATGGATCCTGCGCTTTTCCGTCAACGGTCGGCATACGTCCAGGCCATCCCCGTCAAGGATTTCAAGGACGACGCATGGAATGACGCCCCTGTATGCTCCCTGATGCCGCTGAAGGACAATAGTGGCGCTTCGCCCTTGAACGTCAATTTCCAGGTCGGTTATACGGACACTGCCTTCCTCTTCAAGATCACATCGCCGTTGGTCAATTCTGTGACCAACACCACCAGCGGTGATCTCTGGGCGAACAATGACGTCAAGGAAATCTTCATGGCGGCAGGCAATTCCATGACGCAGTTTGCCTTCAGCCCTGTCAAGGACTCAAAATTCGTGTATGACATAGCAGGAGGAACTAGCCGAATTAAAAATTGGACTCATACGGACACAGTGACGAACGGCGTCTGGTATTCTGAAGTCACATTGCCGTTCTATGATGCTCTGTACTTCACGGGGTTCACAAGTGAGCCTATTGGCAAGAGAGTCTTTTTGCAGATGGGCTTCAGCACCAGGAACCGCGATAAAGTCTATTGCTGGAATTGGAATGATTCTGTCTCCATTAAAGGGAATACCTATGAGGGCATAGATTCTTATTTGGCTTGCTCGCAGAACTTAGCAGCTCCCCAAATAGCATCAAACCCTAAAATAGTAGCAGCAACAATAAGGCAGATCTTCCAGCTCAATTGCGGAAAAATGCAGATGGGTGTGCCGGAGACGGAAACCACAATGACGGAAATTACCGCATGGAACAAGACACTGCCCTCCGATGGTGATGCCAGATGGGTTTTCTCTGGTAGAAGCGGTTCAATTACTTCCGCCGCACCTGCTAGATTCTATCTGGAAGGCACGCAGACCGCGATTGTGCACGTGTCCATGGAAGGTACAGGCGAGGGGTATGTAAGGATATACCCCGAATGGCATTATGCTTATACAACTAGCAATGTGGCAGTAAACGATCAGGTTGCCAGGTATGAAGTTTACATTAAGGATCTTCCCAAGAAGGAATTTTCCTTCCTGCTCAGCGGTGCCAACGGCGCGTCCAACGCCGGTGCCTATTTCAAACTTAAAGTTGAACTTGGATCGCCTGTCACCACAACGAACACGCTGAAGATCAAATCCATCGTGGTGGAGACGCCAAATCCATAATCCGGTTTTTCCTTCTGTCCTGCGCAAAAACATACGAATTTTAGGAGAGTGTTATGAAGCCTGTTAAATTCATGGTCGTCGGATGCGGTGCCCGCGGCAATACCTACGCCAGCTATTGCCTGAATCACGCGGACGACGCGAAAGTGGTGGCCGTGGCGGATCCTGACGATGACCGCCGCAATCGTTTGGGCGACGCGCACAAGGTCCCCGAGGAGTTCCGTTTCCATAGCTGGGAAGAGGCAGCTGCCAAGCCGCGCCTGGCGGACGCCGTCATCATCGCCACGCAGGACAGCATGCACGAAGGACCTGCCGTGGCCTTTGCCAAGCTTGGCTACCACATCCTGCTGGAGAAGCCCATGGCGCCCACGGCGGCGGCGTGCCGCAACATCGTGGCGGCCGTGAAGGCGGCGGGCGTGATGTTCGGCGTCTGCCACGTGCTGCGCTACACGGCCTTCACGCAACGGCTCAAGAAGATTCTTGCGGCAGGAACCATCGGTGACATTGTTACCATCCAGCATCTGGAGCCCGTCGGCTATTGGCATCAGGCGCATTCCTTCGTGCGCGGAAACTGGCGCAACGAGGCGGAATCCAGTTTCATGCTGCTGGCGAAATGCTGCCACGACATCGACTGGCTCCATTATGTCATGGGGCGTCCCTGCACACAGATCCAATCCTTTGGAACGTTGAAGCACTTTCGGCCGGAGAATGCCCCCGCAGGCGCGGCGAAGCGCTGCACGGAATGTCCGGCGGCAGTGGAAAGCCTTTGCCCGTATTCCGCGCTGAAGATCTACTTCCGCGACCGCTTTGCCCAGGGGCAGAATTGGTGGCCCGTGGATATCCTCACGCCGGATGTCACCGCGGAAAATCTTCAGAAGGCCCTGACGGAAGGCCCCTATGGACGTTGCGTCTATGCCTGCGACAACGATGTGGTGGACAACCAGGTGGTCAATATGCTCTTCGACAACGGCAGCACCGTCTCCATGTCCATGAATGCCTTCAATAAGCATTCGGGTCGCCTGACGCGCATCTTCGGAACCCGCGGAAGCATCGACACCGACAGCGAGTTCATTACGGTCTTTGATTTTCTGACGAACCAGAAGACGGTCATCGACACGAATGTGAAGAACGACGGCGGCATCCTCAGCGGACACGGCGGCGGCGATGAAATGCTCATGGAGGCCTTCGTGAAGGCCGTGGCGGAGAACAACCCGTCATATATCCTCTCCGGGCAGGACGAGACGCTGGAAAGCCATCTGATGGTCTTTGCCGCGGAAGAATCCCGCCGCCAGGGAAAGGTCATCAATCTGTAGGAAGACTTTCCTCCTTCGGCGGGAACGCAAAACAGTCAAAACAGGCAAAACAATCAAAAGAAGCCTTCGTCGATGATCGCCGAAGGCTTCTGCTTATTTTGTATTTTTGCTTGTTTTGCCATCCGTCTTTCTTTCGATTGCCTAATCCGTCCAGGTGCTGTTCATCAATCTCCTGTGACTTCCCGGGGAACGATGGAAGGTCTTCCGGAACGCACTGCAGAAGTAAGTCTCGCTGGAGAAGCCGCATTGGCTGATGATTTCCTTCAGGGAAAGCGTCTGTTCTTCCTCTAGCAGCTGCGCCGCATGATAGAGTCTTTTGCCCAGAAGAAATTTCCCGGGGGATATGCCGTAGTATTTGGTAAAGAGCCGGATGAAATGATATTTTGAGAGATTGGCGATTTGCGCCAGCTTGTCCAGGTTCAGAAAGGGGACACTCAAGTGGGATTCCATATACGCCACTGTTTCCACGAGATTGGGAGGGATGCCGTTCCCGCTTGAATTTTCATTCTGGGAGGAGCCTTGTTCCTGCGACAAAGTGAGCATGAAGTGATAGCAGAACTCGGATTCCTCGTAGAGGGTGGCTTTCTTTTTGCTGCGACGCACTTCCAGATGGCTTTCAAATAACTTCAACACCTGGCTGTCTACAGAGAGGTGGAAGACCGGACTGAACTGTTTCTGGAGTTGCCGGCCAAGGAAAAGTGCCGTTTCTCCTTGGATGATGAAAAAATAGAGCACACAGCTGTTGGAATGGCAGGTGCAGGAAAATTCGTTGCACGTCAGAAAGGCCCCGTCCTTGTCAAGCTGGTATTCCTGCCCTTGGCTGCGGATGAGGCAAGTGCCTTCCCGAAGATAGAGAAAGGAGAATTCTCCGCTGAAAGACGACGGCACGGAGGAGAAGTTCTCTAAGGATTTGGAAGACAGGCACTGGATGCCGCTGCGGACGGGAAGGCAGGGAAAACGGAAGGTGCCTTCGTAGGGAGGGGCATCATAGATTTCTGTTTGGGCTGGAGAAGGGCGGGGAAGGTTTCTACAGGACAAGGAGGCATCAGGAAACTTGGTCATCGAGGAGAAAAGAAATAACTTTGTTCAATGTGCTGAGTTCTTCCCCGGATTCCCTCGCCTTGCGGGCGCAGGGCGAGGGAGAGAGCCAAGGCCTAAAGGAAGCCTCTTCGAGATATGGTTTCCTTTGCAATGCGTCTAACGGCCTTTGTCGCCGCCGTAGATGTCACAGCCGGGATACCAGTAGTAGTCGGCTTGGATGTGGCGGGTGCCGGTGGAGTCGGAGGTGCTGTTCTTCATGAGTCCGATGGTCTCCACATGTCCATCGCTGAAGCTGGCGTTCAGCATGCTGCTGTGGCGGAAGTAGTTCAGGAAATTGCGGGAGGAGCCGGGCTTCGGAATCACCTCCGGGGAGACGTAGATGCAGGTGGTGTAGGGGTTGTCGTTGGAGGCGTCAGTGAAGTTGACGTGCAGGCTGGGGAGCTTGATGCCGCTGACGCGGTGCCAGTTGGCGGCCGCCTTGATGGTGTCGTTGGAGGCGGAATAGGTGACGCCCAGGCTTCCGCGCAGGAAATGGCTCATGCCGAAGCTGGCCTGGTAGGAGATGTTGCCTGCGACATTGAGAGACTTGGAGCAGGAGGGGCAGAGGAGGATCTTGTGCCAGCTGGACTTGTCTTCGCCGTCGCCAAGGCCGTTTTCCGTCATCTTGGAGGCGGGGTCTTTGTCACGCCAGGTGTTTCCGTCCATTGGTGTGCCCGGAACGATGGGATTCAGGGTGAACCAGTAATAGCTGTTCTTATAAGAGACGGTATCTGCCTTGGCACTGGGACTGTTCCCGGAGTTTTCTCCTTGCATGAAGGCGATGGGCGGCAGGAAGTCGTCGCTGTCGTTGGCATAGAGGAGGTTGCCCAACTGGAGTTGCTTCAAGTTACTGGTGCAACTGATGGCGCGTGCCTTTTCGCGTGCCTTGGAGAGGGCCGGGAGGAGCATGGAGGCCAGAATCGCGATGATGGCGATTACCACGAGCAATTCGATCAGGGTGAATGATTTTTTCATGGAGTGCTTGGTTGGGATGTTTGGGTTGGAAGGATTCCGAAAGAAAAGGAATCAGCGGTCAAAAGTCTCGGAGAGTGGGTAGAACGGTTTGATCTGGACGTAGTTGAAGAAGAGTGTCTCGCCTTCCTTGGCGTCGGCGTCGGTGAAGGTGATCTTCACTTCGGATCGCGTTGGGGTGAAGATGATGCGATGGAGATTCTGGCGGGCAATGCCGCTGTTGCGCTTGTAGTTCCCTTCCACACGCTCATCCACGAAGAGCTGGGATTCGTTGATGTCGGCGCCTTCCAGCCGGGCTTCGAAGCCCAGGCGGCGTGGCTTGAGTCTTTGGGCCTTAAGGTCGTCGTAATCTCCTACGTTGAAGAGAAGCATGTACTGCTTGCCGGGAACCAGGTTCTTTGCCGTCTGCGAAATCGTGTTTGGCTTTCCTGCAACCGCATGCAGCAGGCAGAGGGAATCTCCGCAATTCTGGGGGACGCCGCCCCAGCGGTTCTGGTTGAGGTCGTGATAGCCGGCGAAGGCGGCGGTGGAGACGCTTCCCGGTGCGGCTGCCTGGACGGTCCAGCCGTTCAGGCCCTCCTCGAAATCGTTGTTGACAATATGCCCCGGGCAGAAGGAGAAGCCGTACTTTTCGGAAAGCATCTCGCGGCGCCCCTCCACGACGTAATGACGTAGAAGGGCGTGGGACCAACGGTACATCTCTTCGTCGCTGTAGTGGGTTCCCCAGTAGCCGATGATGCCGAGGCCCTTGAAGACAGGGTGGTTGGCTAGGAGATTCAGTTGCATGTCCAGGTAGTATTTGTAATCCAGCTGCGGATAATGCTCAAGCGTGATGACGCTCAGCTGGTTGAAGTTGCCCAGAATGATTCCCGCGCGGGAGGCGTAGTCGGGGTAGAACTCGGTCGCAGGGCGGAAATCGCCGACGAGGCGCTTCTCCAGGAACTTGCGGGCCGCGTCCTCGGTCAGGTCGTTTGCGCCCATGTAGGCCTCGTAGAGAATCTTTCCGCGGCCATGGGAGGCGTTCAGGGAGGTGGCGATGAAATCCGTGTGCATGGAACGGAAGGAGGGCGCATTGGTCACCCACGTGTAGATGAGCTTCTCCCGATCGTAGGGATGGATTTTCAGCGCCTGGGTGTAATTGTCGATTTGCGTATAGGGGTAGAAGAGCTCGTCGGCGGTCACGCCGTCGAAAGTCGCGAATGCCTTCGGAAGTCCCTTGTCCATCCGCTGGAGCATTTCCTTGACGGAATTGGGCGTCACGGCATTGAGATTTCCGGTCCAGATTCTTCCGCTGTCATGGGCTTTCTGAATCAATTCCGGCGAAGGATTTCCGCGATTGAGCGTCGTCAAGGCCGGGAAGGCCCATTTCTTCGCGAATTCCCAGTCGTAGGTGGGGAAGATGGGCAGACGCGGTCCTTCCAGAATGGCGCAGGTGAAGAGTTCCGTGATGGTGCGTGCGAACATCATGCCGCCTTTTTCCGCCGTCAAGACGTGATGTCCCGCTTCCACATGGCGGAAGGCCTCGGGAAGTTCCGTGATGCTGTCCGAAAGCATTTTTCCGTCCAGCGTCATGGCCGAACCGTCGGCCATGGCGAAATACATCCAAGAGTCGTGTGCCAGGGAGAACGTCACTTTTTCGCCGGCAGCCACGTCTCGTCCCACCAGTTCCACGGCGAAGTTGTTGAGGCGCGTGCCTTGGGTGGCTTCCTCGGGCAGGGGGATGTCCCGCAGGTTGACCAGGAAGGACTCTTCATAGACGGCAGCGCCTGTGGCCTTGTTCGTAGCCCGGATGGTCACCGTCTGCAGGCCGGCGGGAACTCCGGTGAGGGTGAATTCCACGGGAACTCCCACTTCAAAGGTCTTGGCGTCGCTGGTGAAATTCGCGTCCGCCACAGTGGCTTGCAGAAGATGTTCCTCCGCTTTGAAGCCTGCCGTAGGGGCGCCGAACCAGACGAAGGAGATGACGGGGCGTTTCAGGGGGACTTCATTGAAACTGGGCGTCCAGGGCAGCAGCCGGGTGCGGTATTGGAGGCGTTCAATCAAGGTGGGGCGGCTGTCGGCGATGGCGTCGCCGCTCAACGGGATCAGTTCCACGTTCGTGACGTCCAGCACCCCAGTCTGCCCGATGGTCAGGACGACGAATGCGTAGTCATCCAGTTTTGAGGAATCCGGACAGGTGATGGTGGCTTCCAGCTTCTGCCAGGCGCCGTGTGTGTCGGAGGGGATGTTCCTGATGCCCTCGTCCTTGAACCAGCCGCTGTTGGTCACCAGGATGGAACCGTTGCGGGCATGGAAGTCCGCCGTGCGAACCATGGCGGAAATGCGGTAGGTGCCGCCGGGGACGAGCGTCAACTGGCGAAGACGGGCCTTGCTCTCGTATTTCGGGTCGCCGCCGTCACGAAAAGAGAGGTATGCGCCATTGTTCGGACCGCCTTCGGAGAAATAATGGACAAAAGGCTCCGGGGATGGGCTCCAGAAACTCAGCTGACCGTCGATGCATTCAGCAAAATCATGGTTGTCCAGAAGGTTGCTCCCCTCCTGGGCCAGGGATGCGGCGCAGAGGCAAAGCAGGAGGGCAAGCAAAGAGGTTTTCAGGTTGATCCAGCGGGAGGACATGGAAATTTTTGGGGGCTTTGGAAAAGGAAGACGAAACGGCTGGCCAGTTGGCTGGGAAGAGGAAGCCACTGGTATCGGAGGCCGAAAAAGATGTTTCGGAGATAGTATAGGAAAAAAAATATATTTCTCAATCTATTTTTTTTGCTTATTTTGGGAAATAATATAGAAAAATTGCTTAAATTTCAAGGAAATGCGGATGATTTCAAGAGATTTCCTCTTTTGAATAAAGATTAAATGCTACATTGAAGCATAAACCGCAACCTTCCTTTCTCTTTTCAACAATGGACTCGGAAATTCCTCCCATCCGTCTGAATTACGAAGAGCCGAATTTCGATGAATCCAAGGTGGCTCCATTCGTCCTGGAAGATCCTCTGACTTTCGCTGACGGCACGAAGGTGCTCACGCCGGGGGATTGGCAGGCAAGGCGCAAGGAGATCCTGGACATTTTCGCGCGGGAGATGTACGGTCAGGAACCTCCTCTGCCCAGGACGCTTGTCATTGAACAGACGCAGGAACGGACAGATGCTGCTGGCGGTTTTGGCGTGCGCTGCCTCTACAAGATGTGGTTCCGGGCGGACAAGTCCGGGCCGTGCATCAACTGGATGCTCATTCGCCCCAAATACGCCGTGTCGCCTGTTCCTGTCATCTTGATGCTGAACTTGCGGGGAAACTATGAACTTGTGCCCGACGAGGATCTTGAGGTGCCGAATGTCTTTTGCCGGAACGATGCCTTCGTCCCGCAGAAGAACAACCGTCCTTCCGCGACTTCCCGGGGATATATGTCCAATCCCAATTCCAAGAGTGTACTTCCCATCGGGACGCTTCTGGCACGGGGATATGCGATTCTCAGCGCCTGCTATTGCGAGATTTCCCCCGATCCGGAGGCCGACTGGCATGAGCCGAATCTTCTTCATCGGCAGACGCCCTTTGCCTACACGGGCGTCTTTAGCCTATGGGACAAGCGGGACAAATCCCGCGAAGACAATCCAACTTCTCTGGGGGCGTGGGCGTGGGCTCTTTCGCGGGGAATGGACCTGGCGGAGGGCGTTCCGGAACTGGATGCCAGCCGCGCGATTGTCATGGGACATGCCCGGCTGGGGAAGGTGGCGTTTCTGGCGGCTGCGCGAGACGAACGGTTCGGCGTGGCGATCCTGAACCAATGCGGCGGCGGCGCCGTCCGGCTGGCAAAGCGCGACTATGGGGAGAATGTCGCTACAGAGGTGCATTTGTTTAGTCATTGGTATTGCAGGGCTTATGCGAAGTATGCCCGCAATCCGGCCAAGTTGCTGCCTTTTGACCAGCACTTGCTGCTGGCGTCATACGCTCCGCGGCGTGTGTTGGTCCAGGGCTTCAATAGCTTCCCCTGGATGGATACGGTTGGCGAGTATCTTTCCTGTCGGGCCGCTTCTCCTGCATGGGAATTCCTGGGATTGCCAGGATTGCCGGGGGAGTCCATGCCGGATGTCTTCGACACTTCTGCCATCGGTCCCTATCTGGGCTATGTCCAGCGGGCGGAAGGCCAGGGGATTTCCGCGTATGACTGGAACTGGGCGCTGGATTTCGCGGATCGGCGCCCGTAATTCAGGAGATGCCAAGGATTGTGGCCTTGGGCAGAACGAACAGTGAGCCTTTTTGCATAAGTCGCTTTGGTTCCTTTTCGCTCTTTTGGGACATTACTCCCAGTGCTTTGCGTCGTGGTGGACCATGTCTTGACGCACATGAAGCAAACCGCCTCCGAAATTCCTGAAAAGTGTCTTCAAATGGACTTTTGCAAAAGACTCCAGGGGGTTACTTTTCCACAATGGAGGAGACGTCCGCCAAGTAGATTCTTCGGCGCCCGTGTCCATCCGGTCCCTTTTCGTGAATGGAATCGAAAGTCAGTCGTCTGCCATCATGGGACCAGCGTGAATGCAGGTCGCATCGTGTGGGAATGGGATAGATGGGATCTGCCCAGAACGAGCCGATATGGAAGGCCTCCTGGGTATCGAAACGATAGAGGAAGAGCCTGCGGTTGTCGTCTCCGCTGCCATATGGATAGGAGTCTGTGACCATCCATGTCGCATTGGGGGAGGCCATGCAGTGTCCATCGCCGGGGAAGGTGTCCTCTGCTACGACTTCCACTCGTTCGGACTTGTCCCGATAGCGGTAATACTGCCAGTTGATCTCATCCGTGCGGTTTCCGCGGATACGCTTGAAGCGGTTGGAGAAGTTGATGATTTCGTGATCGTTGAGCCAGGAATAGTGGCTGCTCATGTCTTCCAGATTCAGGGGATAGATATCCGAGCCGTCGCGATTCGCCGTGAACATGTGTGTCTTGTGGGTTCGCGCATTGTTTTCCCAAAGACGCCAGCGGTGGAAGAAGGCGAAGCGTGTTCCTGATGGATTGAAAAGCAGATGATTGAACCAGCTGGGAGTATTCCACATCACCTCGCGAGGATAGGCCCGGACCATCTGGTCCACGGAAATGACCAGTTCCGCCGTATTCTTTTCAATGTCCAGCAGGAAGACGCCGTCCTCTTCTGGATGGGCGTAGTTGATGGTGGGGTCTTCCAGACCATCGTAGCCATAGCCGGGGCGTTCCCGTCCCAGACGGGCGAAGTTAAGGCTGAGAGCGTATTTGCGGTCGGCGGTCAGGCAATAGACTGGCCGGCAAAGCGTGCGGGTTTTTCCATTGCGGATGTCCAGGATGCGAGCCACATACTGTCCGTCTTCCACGTCGTTGAAGATGACTTCTTCCTGGGAGAACCACTGTAGCATGGATCCCTGCTGCCAGTTCCAGGCCAGGGTCTGGGCCAGTGGCTCAAAGGTGGCTCTCTCCGGATCGATGATGCCGACCGTGTTCTTTTCCCCGAAGCGTGGCTGGCGGGCCGTGAAATCCACGCGGTTGCCGAGAAGCAGCCTGTCCGATGGGTCGAACTGGAACTTGTCGAAGTAACCGAAGAAGTAGTGATGTTCGTCGTCAGGCGTTACGGCCTTGACTGGAATTGTGATCTGTTGCATTTTTTCGCGAAACGTCGGGAAACGCGGCGATGGTCGCCGCGCACAGGACAGGTGGCTTGAAGGGGGGGGGGACGGAAACTGCTGCTAGGAGAGTCTTGTGGTGCGGGGCCGTCGTCCCCCGCATTAGCGCCGGCAGGTGCCCGGCGCCTCGTATATCTTGCCCCGGGAGCGTAAGTGCGGGGGAAGGCGGTTGGCCAGCTCAGAGTTCTGCCAGCAGGCAGGAGCGGGGGGGCAGGGAGGCCTTCAAGACGCCGTTGCCGACAGGCAGGGCGGTATCATGCCAGAAGTCCTTGGCCTGAACTGCGCGGATGCCGTGTGCGGCGCAGTCAAAGGACATTTCCTTCTGAGAGTCCCCCCAGTTGATGAGAAGGATGCGATGCTTGCCGTCGGGAAGTTTCTGGAGCCAGGTGCAGGACTTGGTATTCTGGTAGAGGTCCAGCGGAATGCCCTGTTCGCCATGGACTGCGCCTGCTGTGCGGCGTGCCAGGTCCAGCCCTTTCTGATTGAGCCGGTCCATGCGGTCGGAGAAGTTGACTGCGCCGCCGGAGATCAGGACCAACGAGAGGAGCACTTCGGTTTCCGGCAGATGCGTTTCAACCTGTTGATAGTAGGCGACTCCTGGCAGGGGCGGTCCCATCAAAGTGCCGAAGATGGCGTTGGGATTGAGCGTATTGATCTCAGGATCGTCGGATGTGTCAAAGCTGCGGCAGAGGGCGAAGTCGGGATCGCAGAGCCAATGGCGGCCTGTTCCCCAGAAGTTGATGGAGATTGCCGTGGAGTTCTTCTGGATGTCCTTCCAGCCGGCGTGTACGTCGCTGCCTACGCGGACGGCGTCCACATAGCGGTTTCCTGCATCAAATGGATAGTTGCAGCCCATGATGATGGCGCGTCCGTTGACGCCCTCGGATGCTGCCTTGACGATAAGCCTGACAAGGTCCGTATGGGGGATGGTGCGGTCATGGTACTGCCTGGCCTGGAGTGCTGCAAATAGGAAGTCCAGCTTGAAGTACTTGTAGCCATATCCGGCGTACTTGTCAAAAAGTTTCCGGAGGTGTTCCCGGGCTGCGGGGACTGTGGGATCAAGGACCGCGGCCTGCCTGCCCATGCACTCCCAGCTCAGGCAGACCTGGCCGGATTCGCCCATGGCCAGCCAGCCCGGCGTCAGCTGCGCGATGCGCGAATGTGGTTCGATGACGGCGGGGGCCATCCACAGACCAGGCTCGAAGCCCATCTTGGTGATTTCATCGGCAAGGTATTTCATGCCGTGGGGGAAGAAGGGATTCGGCTCCCATTCGCCATAGCAGTACTGCCAGCCGTCATCGACGATGATGCGGCGGATTTTCTTGGAGAGGACGAGGTCTTTGCGGATGAAATCCGCGTTTGCCAGGATTTGTTCTTCCGTAATGGTCCAGCGGTAATAGTCCCAGCTGTTCCATCCACAGGCGAAGATGGAGGGATCAAATTTCTTGACCTCGATGTGTTTGTCAGACCATTCCTGGGTTAGCTTGACGGGATCCGGGCCAGCGGTGATGGCGAGGTCGCCGGATTCAAAATCCAGGCAGTCCTCATGGCAGGTGCTGGCAAAGGCGCGGAAATCAGCGAGGCCGTCTGCCGCCAGTTTTCCGGAGAATTCCGAGTGGAGGCGCTTGCGGAGAGGAGTGGAAAGGAGCAGGTGCCCATTGCCGACTCTGGCGCCTATGTAGAAGTGGGAGGCGATGGAATTGGTCTTGTCCGACGGGAAGGCGTAGTTGAAGCAACTTCCCATGCGACGCCCCTGGCAGATCAGCTGGTCCACGGCGAATTTATCCATGGCCAGCGGCACGAGCTTGATGTCGATGGGGTAGGCCATGAGAGCGCAGGCGAGATTCAGATGGACGGCTTCGGGCTCGACGGAAACCCTGAAGGTGAAATGTCCTTGCGGTAGGTCTTCCTCGAATACCGCCGTGGTTTCCGAGGAACTGGTGCAATGAGGGGAAAGCCGCAGGGTGTCCTGGTTGATTTGCGCTTCCAGATGCGCATTTTTCAAAATCGTATATGGAGTGGCGACAGAAAAACATCCGTCGTCTTCCATGGAAAAACCAAAGAAACCATGATGCAGCTCGATCATTGAGAACTCCTACGGAACAGGGAAATTGGGGCAGGAAAAGATATCGTTTCAGAATTCCTCCTCTATGGGAAATTCTTGGCAAGGCGCTAATATACCGGCGCAAGCATATTCTGCAATTCCGTATTGCGGTGGCAACTTATGCAATAGAAATCCGAATAATTGTTCAGTAGGGATGCCTTGCTCCACGAATGAACACGAATGGCATTCTGCGGCGTCACCACTCTGAACGGCCAGAGGGGATTGGTGCTCTGCAATCCCGTTCTGCACAGAAATGAAATCTGAAGACAAAAAAGGCTGTTGCCTTTCATGGTGAAGGAAGACAACAGCCTTAGTGAGTGTCAGCCCGGTTTATTCCGCGTCGTCGGCGATGACGGCGAAGTGGATGGTGCAGGGTTCCTTTACATAGAACCAGTAGCTTGTCAGCGGCTTCAAGCCATCGGCGTGGGTATAGACCTGCGTCTCACGGTCGTAGGTGTAGATCTTGATTTCATCCAGCAGTGCCTGGTCGCTTTCTTCAAAGAGCCAGCGTCCGGGCATGGCCACCAGGTTCCAACCTGCTTCGAGGGCCAGCGTCTTGACTTCGGTATCCTGCGCCTTGAGGTCCATCCAGACGAGAGAACCGTCCTTGCCCTTGGTCAGAACCTGCCCTTCCTTGCCGCCGTTCAATACCGCCAGAAGGGCGGTCAGCTGCGATTGCAGGTTCGCGTTGTCGGCCCGAAGTGCGGAGATGGCGTCGTCGTGTGTTTCGTTTGCGGTCTGGAGGACCGAGATGTCGGCTTTCACTGCGGCGATGGCCGTCTGCTGGGTGCCGAGGTTTGTTTCCAACGCCACGCTTCCCGTTTGAAGCGTGGCCACATCCTGTTGAACGGTGCCTAGAGTGCTCTGCATGGCAGAAATGGCGCCATTCATGGAGGCATCGGTCCCCATGAGCTCATTCAGAGCGGCAGTGACCACTTTGTTCTGCACGGGATTCTCAGAAGTTTCGGACAAGGCGTCATCCACGGAGACGTTGAGGGGCTTCCACTCGAAGCCTTCTTCCGTCTTGGTCAAGACTTGTCCTGGCTCGCCTTGGTTTTCGGGGACACCCATCAGACCACTTACCGTTGTCTTAAGTTCATCCACATTGCCCTGCAAGATTCCGAGATTTTCCGTCAAGGTCGAATTGCTGGATTGAAGAGTCCCTACATTTTCGGCGATTGCCTTGTTTTCGTTCTGCAAAGAGACGACCGTGCCCTCCAGCGTGGAAATCTGTCCCGCGATTTCCCCGTCCTTCTTGTCCAGCGCGGCGACCGTGCCCTCCAGCGTGGAAATCTGTCCCGCGATTTCCCCGTCCTTCGTCTTGAGTCCTGCGATTTCTCCCGCGATTTCCCCGTCCTTCGTCTTGAGTCCTGCGATTTCTCCCGCGATTTCC
>JAKSPB010000044.1 GCA_024405215.1 Lentisphaeria bacterium
GTCCGACGGGTCCGACGGGTCCGACAGGTCCGACAGGTCCGACAGGTCCGACAGGTCCGACGGGTCCGACAGGTCCGACAGGTCCGACAGGTCCGACAGGTCCGACAGGTCCGACAGGTCCGACCGCACGATGGACATGCAATGGTTGTTTATCCCGCAGAAAGGTATTTTGCTACTTCACATCGACTTGAAATTTTGACAAGTCTGGCGATAGTAAAAAACACTGTCCGCCGCAGTTTCTTTCGCGGCACGAAACCACTTCCGCAGTTCATAATCTATCCCAAATGAAAAAACTTCTGAAACAGGTGCTGTCCATTCTGGGGGTCCTGGTCATCATGGCCATCTCCACCTACGCGTCAAAAAGGCAAACGCAAGACAATCCGCAGGTGGCGCCTTCCGCGGACGTGTCGCGCGAGGCGCCGGAAACTGTTTTGCCAAATGCCGGGGCAGAGGCGGATTCTTCCGCGACGGAGGCTGTGAAATCGTCGGAGGACAGTGCATCGGTTGCTGCGGAAAAGCCGCAGCTGGCGGAGCTGCCGTCCGCCGCTCCTGTGTCGCAGGCGCCGAAGAAAATTCCCGTCAAGCAGAAGTCACAGGGGACGTCGGAGGATTCGGGAAATCGTCCTGCAATGGCAGAAGCATCAAGCGGCTGGACCACGATTCCGCCGCCGGATTTCAAGCCAAAAGGCAAATGGCATCGTTCCAATCTGGAACGTCATTGGGAGAAGCACCAGGCGGAATTTCCGGAATTCCACAGTGAACAGGAATATGGTGTCGCCGCGCTGTATTTTCTTGAGCATCCACCGAAGGGGACGCTGGCAAAGACCAACCGTGACGGCGACAAGATGTTCTATCACGAGGAGAGCAACACGTTTGGAGTCATGACGTCGGACGGCACGGCAAAAACCATGTTCAGGCCGTCTGCAGGAATCAACTACTGGAGAAGGCAATGATGAAACTCCGCATCCGTCAGAAAATAAAGTGTCCCTGCTGCGGAATACGCACTTTGGAAACGAAAGGGGAATATGAAATCTGCCCTGTCTGCGGTTGGGAGGATGATCCCGTCCAGGCAAAAGATCACGCGTATCCAGGCGGGGCGAACGAGCTTTCGCTAAAGGACGCGCGGGCCGCATGGCGATGCGGAAAGCAAGGAAAATAGGCGAGTGGGCCTTTTGCAAAAGACTTTCGCTTTTTTTTGGGGATTTTGCTTCAAGGGCTCCGCGTCGTAGGGAAGTGTGCCTTGCCGCGCTTGATGCAAAATGTTTCCGAAGTCCCTGAAAAGTGCCTTCGGATGGACTTTTGCAAAAGGGATCGGCTGACGTGTCTTTGGGGATGCGGCAGTCCATTTCCGGATCATTGAACTTTAGGGGTGATTCCGGGTTGTAAAATTGCTTTCCGGCAGTAAATTATGGACTTTTCCGTCCGCGTGTCGCAAGGGCACGGGACATGCAACAACAACACTCGGCCGCATCGACGTTTGTAGAACTTCTTGAGAGAGAGGGGTCTATGAAAAGCGTCGAGCAACGAAAAGGAGACAAAACCGTGGCGAAAATCACCATCACCGACCTGCTGGAAGCAGGCGTTCATTTCGGTCATCAGACCCGTCGCTGGAACCCCAAGATGAAGAAGTACATCTACGGCACCCGCAGCGGCATCACCATTTTCGACCTGGGCAAGACCATGAAGCAGCTGGCTGCCGCCTGCGATTTCCTGACCCAGACCGCCGCCAACGGTGGACAGATCCTCTTCGTCGGCGCCAAGCGCCAGGCCCAGGAGACCGTCCGCGCCGCCGCCGAGTCCGTTGAAATGCCCTATATGTGCGACCGCTGGCTGGGTGGCACCCTGACCAACTCCAAGGTCGTCCAGACCCGCGTCGCCGCCATGAAGAAGCTCCAGGCCCAGAGCCAGGACGGCACCTTCGAGAAGATGCCCAAGAAGCAGGTCGCCGGCCTGAAGCGCGAGCTTGCGAAGCTGCAGACCGCACTGGGCGGCATCGCCAACATGCCCAAGCTGCCCGCCGCCGTCGTGGTCATCGACGTTGACCGCGAGCACATCGCCGTCCAGGAAGCCATCAAGCTGAACATCCCCGTCGTCGCCCTGGTTGACTCCAACTGCAACCCCGATGGCATCGACTACGTGGTTCCCGGCAATGATGACGCCCTGCGCTCCATCAAGGTGATCGTATCTGCCCTGCAGGACGCCGTGATGGAAGGCAAGGCCATGGCCGGCAAGAAGAAGGCCGCCGCCAAGGCCGCCGAGGAAGAAGCCGCCGCCGCGAAGGCCGACAAGGCCGAGGCAGCCGAAGCTCCTGCCGAGGCATAGGATCGTTTATTGAGAGTGCCGCCGAAGGAATTTCTTCTGGCGGCGTGAAGCCCCCCGCTTTTTACTTATTTCAAAGGAATTTACGCAAATGGCTGAAATCTCTGCGAAGCAGGTCATGGATCTGCGCAAGGCCACAGGCTGTGGCATGATGGAGTGCAAGAAGGCTCTTCTGGAGAGCAACGGTGATGTGGAAGGCGCCATTGAGTACCTGCGCAAGGCTGGTATCGCGAAGGCCCAGAAGCGCGCCGACCGCGCCGTGAACCAGGGCAAGTGGGCCGTGGCTTCCAATGGTAACAGCGTTGCCCTGGTGGAAGGCCTCTGCGAGACCGACTTCGTGGCCGGCACTCCCGAGTTCAAGGCCTTCGTCCAGAAGGCGGCCGATGCCGCTCTGGCGCTGGATGCCGAGGGTGATGTCTCCGCCGCCGTGGGCGCCGCCATGGATGCCGACCTGAAGACCCTCATCGGCAAGATCGGCGAGAACATGTCCGTCCGCCGCGCCATCAAGTGGAACGCCGCCGACGGTTCGAAGCTGTGCTTCTATCTGCACACCGCCCAGCCCTTCGCCACCGTGGCCGAAGTCGCCGGCACCGAAGATGCCGACCTGTTGCTGAACATTGCCCTGCACATCACCGCCAGCAACCCCAGCTACATCTCCCAGAAGGACGTTCCCGCCGAGTTCATCGCCAAGGAGCGTGAAATCGCCGCTGCGGATCCCCGTCTGGCTGGCAAGCCCGAGGCCGCTCTGGAGAAGATCCTCCAGGGCAAGCTGGCCAAGCGTTACAGCGAAATCTGCCTGATGGACATGCCCTGGATCGACGACGAGCACACCACTCTGGCGAAGATCGCTCCTGGCGTGACCGTGAAGCGTTTCGTGCGCTGGCTGGTTGGCGAAGAGGTGAAGTAGTCTCTTCTGCTTTCCCGTGGATTCTAAGGAAGAGGTAATTGCAAAAATCCATTTGAAGACATTTTTCAGGAATTTCCGAGACAGTTTTGTTCAAGTGCGCCAAGACGTAGTTTTTTTTACGGAGCGAAGCACTTGGACAAAATGGCCGGGAAGGGCGGGAAATGTCCAAAACGACTTTTGCTATTACCTCAAGCACTTAGAATAAGAACAGGCCGTCTGACCGGTGGGTTTCTTGCCGGAAAGGCGGCCTTTTCGTTTTTCCTCTTTCAATTCAATTGGAGCAAAAAATGGATATTCTTCTGGTTGGTGCAGGCGGACGCGAGCATGCGATTGCCTGGAAGATGATGCAGAGTCCCATGGCTGGCAAGCTTTACTGGGCTCCCGGCAATCCCGGCGTCCCCACGGCGATTCCCGTGGTCGCCAAGACTCCCGAGGAACTTGCGGATTTTGCGGAGAGCCACCAGATTGGCCTGACGATGGTCGGCCCTGAAGCGTTGCTTTGCGAGGGCATCGTGGATGTCTTCCGCGCCCGCGGCCTTCGCATTGTCGGTCCTGACAAGGAAGCCGCCCAGCTAGAAGGCAGCAAGTCCTACGCGAAGGACTTCATGGCCCGCCATGGTCTTCCCACCGCCAAGGCCGCTGTCTTTACGGAGGCCGCTCCTGCGCTGGAGTATCTGAAGAAGCACGGTGCGCCTATCGTGGTCAAGGCGGATGGCCTGGCTGCTGGTAAAGGCGTGGTGGTCGCCATGGAGCTGGAGACGGCCGAGGCTGCAGTCAAGTCCTGCTTCGAGGGCGCCTTCGGTGCTGCCGGCAGCCGTGTGTTGCTGGAGGACTGCCTGGTGGGCGAAGAGGCCTCCATCCTGGCACTGTGCGACGGCAAGAGCATCATCCCCCTGGCCTCCAGCCAGGATCACAAGCGCGCCTACGATGGCGACAATGGCCCCAATACCGGCGGCATGGGTGCCTATTCCCCGGCTCCTGTGGCCACAGACGAACTGATGAAGCGGATTGACGCCGAAGTCCTGCAGCCTTTCCTGAAAGGCGTTCAGGCGGACGGTCTTTATTTCCGCGGCGTCATTTACGCCGGCATCATGGTTACTGCCGAAGGGCCGAAGCTTCTGGAGTTCAATGTCCGTTTCGGCGACCCTGAAACCCAGGCCGTTCTGGCGCGTCTGGATTCCGATCTGGTGGAGGCCCTGGTGGCCACCGCCGATGCGCGTCTCTCCGAAGTCACTCTGAAGTGGTCCGACGATCCTGCTGTCTGTGTGGTCATGGCCTCCCAAGGCTATCCCGGCAGTTATCCCAAGGGCTTGCCCATCAGCGGACTGGACGAAGCGGCCAAGACCGGTTGCGTGGTTTTCCACGCGGGAACCAAGGCCGGCGAGAATGGCGCCATCCTGACCAACGGCGGTCGTGTCCTGGGCGTCACCGCCCGCGGCACGACTCTGCGCGAGGCCGTGGACAAGGCATACGCCGGCGTGGCGAAGATTTCCTGGACGGGCGTGGAATACCGCAAGGACATCGCCCACAAGGCATTTGCCCATCTGGCGAAGTAGCTTATGCCCGAAGGCGCCGTCCAGGTGATTGACTACGATGCCGCCCTGGCTTCGGCATCGTGTCCGCGCTATTCGGCGGAGAGCCATAAATACGACCATGGGACTCTCGTGGTCGCTGGCGGCTCCCGTCGTTATTCCGGCGCGCCTATGCTGGCGGCGACCAGCGCCCTTTACGCGGGCGCTGGTGTTGTCATCGCCTGTGTTCCGGCGTCCGCCGAGATCCTGTGCCATGTTCCCCAGGCGCTGATTGTCCACCGTCTGGCGGAGAATGCCGAATATGGCGTCTTCGGAGCAGAGAGCCTGGATGGGTGGCGCCGGAATTTGCGAAAGGCCACGGCGCTGGTCCTGGGGCCGGGGATGGACAACCACTTCGTTTCCGACGCCTTTCTGACGGAGGCGCTGGCTTTTCCTGCGCCGAAGGTGGTGGACGCGGATGCGCTGAATCGCATTTCCGCGAATCCCGCGCTGCTGCCTTCCCGGGACTGCTGTGCCAAGATGGTCTTGACGCCCCATGCGGGAGAGTTTGACCGTCTGGCAAAGGTCTTTGGGCTTTCCGGGAAGCTGAACCGGGAGGAGGGCGCCATGGCGCTTTCCAAGGCGACAGGCTGTGTCGTGTTGCTGAAGGGGCCTGGGACGCTGGTGGCATTGCCGGAGGGCAGTTGCCTGACGCGCAATACCACGGGAAATCCACGGCTGGGGACCGCCGGTTCCGGCGATGTCCTCTCGGGGGTCATCGGTGCCCTTCTGGCGCAGGGCGTTCCCGTTGTCGAGGCCGCGCGCCTGGGGGCGTTCCTCCATGGAAAGGCGGCGGACGAACTTCCGTTTTTTATTGCCGATGATTTGCCGAGAATCATCGCTAAGATTTTGCACTGTGGGTTATATTGAGGGCGTGTCCCCAATTGATCCGGAAAACATCAAGAACCCATTCAGAAATCGTTATGAAAAAGAATCTCCTTTCCCTTGCCGCCCTGCTGACTTTCGTGGTTGCCATGGGCGTTTCCTGCATCCAGGTCCAGCAGGCTCCCGCCACTGCCGGCGGCGTTTCCAACGAGCGCTACAGTCGCATCACGGGGGTCTACAACGCCAATCTGGGCTGCAGTCTCTTCGAGGCTGACGAAGCCGTCCGCGCCGCAGCCAAGACCATGAAGCTGACCCAGCTTTCCCGCGACAACCTGACCAGCCTCATCCAGTACGAATACAAGGACATCTACGAGGCCCGCATCTCCGTGGATCTGACCCTGGACGTCAATGGCCAGGCCAAGATCGCCATCAAGTTCTCCAAGATCGGCGACAAGGACTTCTCCCAGAAGTTCATCGCCGCCATCGACGAGCAGCTGCGCGCAGAGTAGGCCGTAGATTGGCTGAAGACAGGGCCGCTGGAAGGTGTTCCGGTGGCCCTTTTTTGTTGCGTGTTTCCCCGAAAAACGCGGTTGGGGGATTATAGTTTGTCTTATGCGTTTTCTGTGGGTCATATTCTTCTTTTCCTGCGTGGTTTTCGGTGTTCAGAAGAGCGTTCAGGAGACCATCGCGGAATGCCGGAAGGAGCTATCAGCGTCGTCTCCGGCGGAGAACCGTCGGGCCGCTGTGCTGGTGCTGGGAAAATACGATGCCGCGGAGGTCACGGGGGTGCTCAAATCGTGTCTGAAAGATTCGGATGTCGAGGTTCGCCGTAGCGCTTTGGTGGCGCTGGCGGAGAAGCCCGCGCGTCTGATGCTTCTGGGCGATGCGTTGCTGGAGTGTCTGGCGGACGAGGACGTGCATGTCCGTCGCCTGGCTTCGTCGCTTCTGCCGGACAGCCATGGTGTCGTGCGGCGGGTGCACGAAGATACCCGTCGGGTGACTGAACTGCTGGAACGTGGGCTGCGGGATTCCGACGAGGAGGTCCGCAGAAATGTCCTTCTGGCTGCGAAATACTTTCCCGAGTCTGTGGAACGGGAGGCGCTGGAGCCATTTCTATCGAACGACTCTCCGGAAATGGTGGCGCAGGCCATTTCGTTGGCCGTGCGTGCGCCTGAAGAGGAAGGGCGCGCGTTGCTGGAGCTTCTGGCCCCTCTGGCAAAGCATCCCTCTGAAGAAGTGCGCCGTACCCTGGCGGAGGCGCTTTCGGACGTGCCTGAGGCCTTCCCCCTTTTGGCGAAACTCTCCCTGGATGCCGCGGCTGCGGTCCGTGCGCAGGCGCTGATCTCCCGCGGCGTCCGCCAATTCCCGGAGGACACTGCTTTTGAGGCGGACGTTCTGGCGGAATTGTCGAAGGGCGAGAGTCAGGAATTGCCGGCGGAGCGCCTGTTGGGTATCCTGTTTTCTTCCTCTCCCGAGGCCGCGTGGAATTTCGTGCGTGAGGGGCTTTCGGCCGAGGCATCGCCCCGCCGTCAGGAGAATGCCTGGACGCAGGTGTTGCGCCGCAAGGAATGGCAGGAATTGCTGACGGTTCCTGAACTTTGCGAGGCGATGACTCGTCTGGCGGACCAGTCCCGTATCCGCATTACGCTGACGACGCTGTTGAGGAAGCACGCCGCGGAATTGACGCCGGAGCAACTTCGGCAGCTTCAGGAGAGTCCTTTGTCTGCCTGTCGGAAAGCCGTGTTGGATTTGTGCCGCTCTCTGCCCAAAAATCGTCAGGGCGACATCCTGATGGAGGCGTTGATGGACGATGATGACGCCATCCGCCTGCAGGCGGTGACGATGTTCTCCAGCGTCCGCCCGGAAAACTGGACGGCGATTCTTCTGGCGACGCTGGAGGATCCGAATCCAGTTTTGCAGAAGGCCGCTGCGCAAGGGCTCTCCCGCGTGGCCACTTCGCAGGAGCCGGTGCGTATTGCGCTGATCGCCTGGCTGCCGCAGTGCCAGGACACTGAGTTGAAGGCGCGCCTGGAACGACAGCTTCGGGTGTTGGCGCCCTAATGAATTTTTCGCTTTTCAACAGATACAAGTAAATTTTCCCAAAGGAAAGTCAACGATGAATACTTCCAAGCAAGTGGATTCCCAGCGTATTCTTTCTCTGGCTCGGGAAACCATCGACATTGAACTGGCGGGTGTGAAGAAGGTCCGCGACGAACTGGGCGAGCCTTTCATTGCATTGGTGCGGAAGTGCCTGGAGATTCTGCATGACGGCGGAAAGCTGGTGTTGTGCGGCGTGGGCAAGAGCGGCCACATTTCCAAGAAGCTGGCGGCGACGCTGGCCTCCACGGGCGCCCGCGCGGTTTTCATGCATCCCGTTGAAGCGATGCATGGCGACCTGGGCGTGGTTTCCCCTCAGGATCTTCTGCTGGCCGTGAGCTATTCCGGCGAGACGGACGAGTTGCTGCGGGTGCTGCCTGCCGTGCGGCGCATGGGCGTGCCTATTATCGCCATCACGGGCAAGGCCGAATCTCGTTTGGGCGAGTTCTCCGACATGGTGGTTCCCATGCCTGTGGAACGCGAGGCCTGCCCGTTCAATCTGGCGCCCACAACCACGACCACGGCGTTGCTGGCCCTGGGAGACGCGCTGGCCATGGTTTTGCTGGACTGCCAGGATTTCCAGATTTCCGACTACGCCAAGAACCATCCCGCAGGCGCCATCGGCAGAACCATTACGCTGACCGTGAAGGACTGCATGCGCACCGGCGAACGTTGCGCAGTGGCGACTCCCGGAACCACTGTCCGCGAAGCACTGCTGGCCATGACCAAGGCACGGGACGGCGCGGTCGCCATCGTGGATGCAGAGAACCGCCTGCTGGGGATCTTTACCGACGGCGATTTCCGGCGCGCCATGATGGCCAGCGACCAAGTGCTGGCGGCGCCCATTGAAAGTGTCATGACGAAGAATCCCGTGGCCATCAACCAGAAGCAGATGGCCGTTGAGATTCTCAAGTTGATTGAGCATCGGAAGATCGATGATGTGGCGGTCGTGGACGACGAAGGCAAGTTCACCGGCATGGTGGATATCCAGGATCTGCCCAAGTTCAAGGTGATGTAGGATTGGTTCGGAATGGGGTATCCTGTCAATACAATTGTCGACTACTGGAGCAACGGCGAGTTGTGCCTGGGAATCGTGGTGAAGGACCAGACGGAGCGCATCCAGGTCCAGGGACCCACGAAACAAGTGGCGAAAGTGTCTCTGAAGCAGGTCGTCTGCGACTATGGCCGTTGCCAGACCAACAATCCGCTGCCGACGCTGGTCGCCCTGCAGAACGAGATCACGGAAATCCTCGAGGGCATCGATACCGAGTTCCTCTGGGAGACGCTCCTGGAGACTGCGCCGGAGGTCCGCACGGTGGATGTCCAGGCTGCGGAGTATTTCGGTGCTGAAGCAACCTTGCAGCAGAAGTCCGCGTTGGCGCGTGCGCTGATGACGGATACGCTGCATTTCCGTTTTGTGAACGGCTCGTTCGGGCCCAACTCGCGGGAGGAGTACGAGCGTCTGTTGGAGCAGAAACGCCAGCGTGCGGAGAAGGCCGCCTTGCGGGAGAAGGCGAAGGAGTGGCTGGCGCAGGTGATTGCCGCCAACGCGGATGCCTGCAAGGAGAAGCCGCTGGCGGTTCCACCGGAGTTGGAGTCTTTCGTGCAGCAGTGCACGGACTACCTGATGCGCGGATTCAACTGCCCGGCGGTGAATCTGCTGGCCATGGCGGGAAGCAAGCTCTCGCCTCGCGAACTGGCGCTCTCCCTGTTGAGAAAGACCGCACGCCTGCCAAAGGACGCGGATGAGTTCCTGCTGGCCAACGGCATTCATGCGGGATTCACGATGGAGGTGAATGAGTTCGCCGATGCCTTGAAGCCCTACGAGGGGGACGGGCGGCGCGAGAGCCTGGACGGCGTGGAGAGCTTCTCCATCGACGACAAGTGGACCCGCGAAATCGACGACGCGCTTTCCCTGACCGACAATGGCGATGGAACATACGTGGTGGGGATCCACCTCTCCAATCCTTCCAGCTTTGTCTCCAAGGGCGATCCGCTGGACCAGGCTGCCGTGGACCGTCCGCTCTCGCTCTATCTTCCTACCACCACTGTCACCATGTTTCCGGAACGGCTCGGCTGCGATCTGGCGAGTCTCTCCCAGGAGCAGCTCCGCCCCGCCATGAGCGTCCTGGCGACTTTGGACGACGAGGGCGAGTTGGTGGACTGGCGCATCGCGGCCACGCAACTGCGGGTAACGCATCGCCTGACATACATCCAGGCCGATGAAATTCTGGAGGCCAATGCGGACGATTCGCTGACCAAGGCCCTGAAGACCCTGCTGCGTCTTTCCAGAAGGCGTTTGGCGATCCGCGAGGAGTGCGGCGCCGTGGAGTTCAATCGTCCGGAACTGAAGATTCATGTGCAAGACGATGAAATCACGGTGGAACGGGAGGATCAGGACACGCCCAGCCATAGTCTGGTCGGCGAATTCATGATCCTGGCGAACCACCTGGCCGCCAAATACGCCTTGCGGAACGACCTGCCCATCATCTATCGGTGCCAGGAGATGGCCTATGACGATGTTCGTTCCGTCCGTCCCTACGATCCAGTGGAGTTCGACCTGCAGGTCCGGAAAATGAAGCGTACCCGGCTGTCCACTTATCCCGAGGCGCACGCGGGGCTGGGGCTGGATCTCTACACGCAGATTTCCTCGCCGCTGCGCCGCTATGCGGACATGGTCATACAGCGGCAGCTTTGCGCGCATCTGGCAGGTGAGCCGCTCCCCTACACGCAGACCGAACTTTTCGGCATTCTGGACAATGTGGACCGAACGGCTTCCGCCAACCGCGCATTGGAACGTGAGGCACGGAACTTCTGGACCTTGGAATATCTCCGGCGGAAATGCCAGGATACAGTGCTTCGCGCCATCGTAGTCCGGGCGGAAGATCGGCTGGTTCTGGCGGAACTTCAGGATTATTTCGTGCGCGGAATCATCCTGACGCGGGACCGTCCGGAAGTGGGCGATACGCTGGATGTCCGCATTCAGGAGGTCAATCCCAAGCTGAACCGACTGGTGATGGAACTCGCCTAGCAATCTAGTAGCCTACAGCCTACAAGGCTTCTAGTTCTTCCCGGTCTTTTTGAAATCAAAAATCTTTCGCAAACAACGTTTCCCATGCGCATTCTTTTCATCGGCGATATCGTAGGTCACGGCGGCCGCAAAGCCGTCCAGGCGCTTTCCCCGCAGCTCCAGTCGGAGTTCGGCTGTGATTTCTGCATTGCCAACGGCGAGAACATGGCCGGTGGCAATGGCATGACCAAGCCGCTGCTGTCGGAATTTACGCCGGAGATGGTGGACGTCTTCACTTCTGGCGATCACACTTGGGACCAACGGGAATTCCCCGGCCAGATTGATGCGTTGCCCAATGTGCTCCGCCCCGCGAATTTCCATCGCAGCCAGCCTGGCCGCGGCTGGGGTGTCTTCACTGCCCGGAACGGCATCAAGGTGGGGGTGGTCAATGTGATTGGCCGTGTTTTCATCAAACTGAACACGGATTCGCCTTTTGATGTGGTGGATCAGGCCGTAGCGGAACTTCGTCAGGAGACGCCGATCATTTTTGTGGACTTCCATGGAGAGGCGACGAGCGAAAAAATCGCTTTGGGGTATTATCTTGATGGACGTGTCAGCGCGGTGATCGGCACCCATACCCATGTGCCCACGGCGGATTCCCGGATTCTTCCTCATGGCACTGCTTTCCAGTGCGATGCGGGGATGGTCGGCGCGCGGTATTCCGTGCTTGGACGCGAGGCTGCGCCGGTCATTGAGAATTTCCGCACTGGAATGCCGGCCCGCTTTGCCGTCTGCGAAGAGTCCGTTACCTTGGATGGCCTGGTCGTGACGGTGGACGAAACGACGGGCCTGGCTACTGAAATTCAACGAGTTTCCCGAGATTTCAACTAGGATAAAACGATGAAGAACTTTCTTTTGGGTCTTGCCATTCTCATGGCGCTTGCCATTCCTTTCTCTTTGAAAGCCATTACTGTGCTGGAACCATACCGGATTGGCGAGATGCTGGTTTATCCCATTGAGGATGCAGCCAATGTCTTCGGTCGGGACATCTTTCCGGATGACGAAGAGACCAAGCAGAAGATGAATGCCGCCTATCCTCGTCCGGAGAGTCCGGCTTCCATCAATGTCTTCCTCGTGCGCTATGCGAACAAGTGGATTCTGATTGACACGGGCCTGGGGACCAAGGAAAGCAAGATCATGACCACCTTCGAGTTGTTGCATATCACTCCTCGCCAGATTGACATCGTGATCCTGACCCACAACCATGCCGATCACACGGGCGGCATCCTGGACAGTACCGGCAAGGCGCGCTATCCTTATGCGCAACTCTGGATTTCCATGGAAGAACTGGCATCCGGCCGCCTGCGTTCCGAGGATCCCGATCCCACCCTCAAGAAGCTCAGCGACACCTACAACAAACGCATCAATACCTTCGAAGAGGGCACGGAGATTCTTCCCGGCCTCATCGCCCATCTGGCTCCTGGACATACGGTCGGCCATGCCGTCATCGAGTTCAAGGACAAGATGCTTTTCATCGGCGACTTGCTTCACGCCGTCAAATGGCAGTTCGCCAATCCCGAAATCTGCTCCGCATTCGATCAGGACGATGCGGCGACCGTGGCTTCTCGCGTTCGCATCCTGAATATGGCGGCCGACAAGAAGCTGGTTGTCGCCGGTGCGCATCTACCGTATCCCGGCCTGGGAACCGTCAAGAGGAACACCGATGTGACGGATCGTCCCGCTTTCCGCTATTTCCAGATCAAGGGCTATGACATGGCCCTGCCGAAGAACCGATAGAAAAGTTCCAAGGGGGGATACGCTTCATGACGTGCTGACTTTTTCTGAATCACGAAGCAACACGGATGCCCACGGATGGTTCCTGAAAAATCGTGTCGGGAAGGGCGTGGGGTGTTTGGGCGCTATTGCTGCCGTGTTGGCTTGCCGGGATTCTGTGGTGTCCATTCGTGTGCATTCGTGGTTCTTTCATGTCTTTCGCATAGACAATGAAATTTACGGGCTTAACAGAAAAACAGGTCTCTGAGAGCAGGGGCAGATATGGTTCCAACGCTTTGACGGATATTCCGCCGGAGGCGTTGTGGCGCAAGATTCTCAGGGGTTTTCGGGATCCCATGATCATGATTTTGATTGTGGCGATGCTTATTCAGCTGGTTTTGTTCTTCTGCGGGAAGGCTGCGTGGTACGAGCCCTTTGGAATCTTCGTGGCCATCGGCATAGCCAATGGCGTCGCGGCTGTCTTCGAGTACAAGCAGGAGGGAAAGGCATCTGCTCTCAAGCACGAGGCGAATGCCAAGGAGATGGCGAAGGTCGTACGGAATTCCGCTTTGATGGAAATTCCCTTTGACGAGGTCGTGGTGGGAGACATCGTCTATCTCCAGGCCGGCGACAAGATCCCTGCGGACGGCGTGATTCTGGACGGCGGGCTGAAAGTGGACCAGGCTGCACTCAACGGTGAATCGGAGGAGGCGGAGAAGGTCGCAGGTGGACGCGATGCACAATATGACGTAAAGGATCTCCTCAATCCATACTACATCTATCGCGGAACCGTAATCTGCGGCGGCGAGGCATACGAGGAAGTCCGGGTCGTTGGCGATGCCACCTTCTTCGGACAGGCGGCGCTGGCAGCACAGGAAAAGGGCAGGGCGACGCCGCTCCAAATCAAACTGGGAAGACTTGCCAGGCAAATCACCGACTTTGGCTATTGCGGCGCGGTAGCCATCATCGCCGCCATCTTGCTGACCTCCATCCTGGCGGGGCGGACGCCCGAAGACGGAGCCGGGTGGCTTCGGCTGGTCATTGACGCCGTCACCGTGGCGGTTACCGTCATCGTCTGCGCTGTGCCGGAAGGCCTTCCCATGCTCAGCTCTCTTCTCCAGGCCCTGCAAAGTCTGAAAATGGTCAAGGACAATGTCCTGGTGCGGAAAATCAACGGCCTGGAGACGGCGGGAAGCCTCAGTATTCTCTTCAGCGACAAGACGGGGACCATTACCGAAGGACGGCTATCCGTGGTGGAAGTGGCCACTGGGAATCTGGAGACCTTCCATGACCTTTCCGTAATGCCGGAAGGGTTGCGGAAGGACATTCTGGTCGGCATCGGTGTGAACAACAGCGCCGCCATCGGCGTCAATGGTGTCATCGGCGGAAACGGCACCGACCGGGCGCTGATGTCTTTCCTGGTGGACAATGACGTGGCTGCGAAGATTGCCAAGGATCAGGTGGTGGCCTTCAATGCCTTTGATTCCAATAAGAAATCCTCCAGCATCGTGATTCGGAACAACGGCGCGGAGCAGCTCTTCGTGAAAGGTGCGCCGGAGAAGATTCTGGAACAGTGTGACAAGTATCTGGATGCCAACGGGCGGGAATGTGTCTTGGAGGACAAGGCTGGAATCGTGGCCTACCTGGACGGACAGGCCGGGCGTTCCATGCGGCTGCTGGCGGTGGCGAAGGCCAACGGCAGCGATCCCTCTGCGCCGCTGGTCCTCATTTGTCTGCTCAGCATTCGCGACAACGTCCGCAAGGAAGTCAAGGACGCCGTTTCGGAGATTCAGAACGCCGGCATCCAGGTCGTGATGGTGACGGGCGACCGGAAAGAGACCGCCGTGGCCATCGCCCGGGAGGCCGGGCTGCTTTCCTCGCCGGAGGATGTCGCGCTGACCTCTTTTGAAATGTCTGAAAAGAGCGACGACGAACTGAAGGCGTTACTGCCCCGGCTGCGTGTCGTCTCCCGCGCGCTGCCGTTGGACAAGAGCCGGCTGGTCCGGCTGGCCCAGGAACTCAATCTGGTGGTGGGAATGACAGGCGACGGCGTCAACGACTCCCCTGCGTTGCGCAAGGCCGACGTGGGGTTCGCCATGGGCAGCGGCACCGAAGTGGCGAAAGAGGCCGGCGAAATCACCATCCTGGACGACAATCTCTCTTCCATTGAAAAGGCCATTCTCTATGGGCGCACCATGCTCAAGAGCATCCGGAAGTTCCTGCTTTTCCAGCTGACGGTCAATGTGGCTGCCGTCTTCACCTGTGCCATCGGACCGCTTTTCGGGGTCAACATCGTTCTGACGGTGATTCAATTGCTACTGATCAACCTGGCGATGGATACTTTGGCCGCCATCGCCTACGGCAGCGAACCGCCGTTGCAGGAGTACATGAAGGAGAAGCCCATTCCGCGCACGGAGAGCATCATCTCCCGCAGGATGTTCTTGGAAGTCATCATCGGCGGGAGCTATATCACGGCAATCTGTCTTGCGCTGCTGTTTGTTTCCTGCGTCCAGAAGTTCATTGGCGCGGTGGGGACGGATGGCGTCCTCAATGGGGTTTATCTGCAGTCCGCCCTCTTCGCCACTTTCATGATGGCAATTACTTTCAACGGGTTCAATGCCCGGACGGAGCATGTCAATCCTTTCGAGGGCATTGGACGCAACAGGACCTTCCTGGCCGTGATGCTGGTGATCCTTCTGCTGCAGTTCGTCTTCGTGACCTTCGGGGGGAAGGCGCTCTCGGTTACACCGCTTTCTCTCAATACATGGATAAGATGCCTCCTGCTGGCGTTCCTCGTCATTCCTGTGGATATGGCGAGAAAACTACTTTGCCGATGAAAGAGGCTTCGTCCGAAAATTATATCACATCCTCTGCCGAGAGGACCGTCTCTGCGACGGTCATGGCGCTGCCCCGGGCTGCGCTGAACTTGCCATAGTGGGAAAAGGACACCTGGCACTCCTGTTCACGGGAAAGCGCCTGTGTCAGCTTCGGCAAAAAACCGGGGCCGAACTCGGTGAACCGTCCTGACAGGACAATGGTCTTCAGATCCAGAAGCTGGGTCAGCTGGAACAATCCCTCTGCGCAGATGACGACCAGTTCATCCTCAGATGCATGGAGAATGGCCTCGGGGGCCAGTGCCTCTGCCAGGGGTCTGCCGTCGGCCACGCGAATATGGCGGATTTCTCCTGCAGCCCGAGTGGGGCCAAGAATGATCTTGTTGTTGATGAAAAATGCGGCGTCAAGGCTTTCGCCCAGGGAACAGAGGATAAAATCACCCTGCAGATTGACGGCGCCGCCGATGGATTCCGAATACGCTTCCACGCGGGAACGATTGGATATCCAGACGGGCAGGTTCGTCCATTGGGCAAACAAGTCCCGGATCGGGTAGGAGGCAAAGACGGGGTTGGTGCTGCGGAGGACTTTTCCCTCGGTGGCGACGACGATTCCGGTCAGGGAAATGCCGAGGCCGCAGATGATATGGTTGCGGGAAAGGGAGGCAAACATCTCCAGCGATTTCTCTTGAATGCTATCCAGGGAGGTGTTGTCAAATTCCATTGTTTCTCGCTTGATGATCTGGTCCTGCCCGTCGACCAATACCCCGACCAGCTGATGGGAATAGCCTAAATCCAGACCGATGGAATATTGAAATTCTGCATTGGGAGCCAGCAGAACCGGGGCTTTGCCACGAGTCGCCTTCCCAAGGCCGATTTCATGAACCGCTCCAACATTGATGAGTTTTTCAATGAGAAGAGAAGCTGTGGGACGGCTGATCTGGAGACGACGGGCTATTTCCGCCCGGGAACGGCAATAGCCACGGCGTATCAGACTCAAGGCACTTCTTTCATTTGGCGTAAAAATGATCTTTTCTTTGGCTTTCGGCATAGCGGCGTAATATAATCGCTTGACGGGATTTTCATGGTAATGCAATACTTCTGACGGAAAAAAGAAGTTTTCCCTATTGCTTTGATTTCTAGCTGTCTAGGACTTCTAGACTAGTCTCGGTCTTTTTTTTGGGGGGGTGTTTGTTAATAATCTAACAAAATTGCTTGAAAACGGAGAACCAATAAGTATATTAAGCAAATTAAGGCGGTTATCTTTTGAAGAAAAGTTTCCGCGTCCATACAATCGTAAAAAACAATCAAATCAATCCACTTGCCATGAAAAGATCCTTCACTTTGATTGAATTGCTGGTGGTCATCGCGATCATCGCGATCTTGGCCAGCATGCTTCTCCCCGCCCTCTCCAAGGCCCGCGCCAAGGCCCGCGCCATCAGTTGCGTCAACAACCTGAAGCAGCTGATGCTTGGTGTTGTTTTGTATGTCAATGACAATGAAGACTGTGTGCCCCTCGGCGAGTGCCTTGACGACTTCCCGACGAACAAGGTCAGACACGTCTATGACAAGAACAACCCCGCCGGTTTCCGGGATACTTGGTGGAGTGCCGCCATCTACACCTACATGGGCAACGAGAGGGTCTATGACTGCCCTGCCTACAGCTACAGCAAGGTGACCGTGGGCGGAACCTTGGTAGATAAGGCGGCTCTCCACGGAACATCCTACGGCTTTATGCGCGACGGCGGCATGAAGGGATATCCTGAGTGCATGCCGAGCATGCGCGCTACGGCTACCTTTGGCAAGTACCTGAAGATGGGCTCCTTCCCGACCCCCTCCGGCTCTGGTTATATCGCTGACCAGGAGGAACTCGGCACGGGTGGTAGAAACAGTGGTGCTCTTGGCAATATTTACTCCCCCTTCACTTTTGTTGGCCCCTGGGATGTTCCCGAAACTGGCTCTTCAAACTTCTGCTACGGTTATCTTGGCGTCCAGCACGGGCTTATCAACTTTGGTATGCTTGACGGTCACGTCAGCTCCCTGCAACCTCGCCAGACCTATCGCACGGATAACGTCCATAATCCTTTCGGCTGCGACAGCAGCATCCTCAATCTGTGGAACAACAACTGGTCCCTGTAAGCTGTTGTGCTAGACAAGTTTTAACGATAGTCAGACTGTCTGGCTTGCTTCAGGCAGTCTGATAACTCCAGGACCATACGCCTTTCTGCCGTTTTTTAGCGGGAAAGGGTAAGGTCCTGTTTTTTTTGCGTAATTTTCATCCATTCAAGCCTATGAAACATTTCGGCATCTTCTTCGCGTTTTTCTGCCTGGCGCTTCCCTGTTTTTCGGCGGATCTGGTCATTGCCGAAAATCACTCTTCGAATTACCAGATCGTCCTTCCTGACGATGTGGGGGACGCTGCGTTGCTGAAATATGTTGATTTAGGGGGAAAGCTCATACAGTCTGCAGTGGAGAAGGCCGCCGGGGCGCAGCTCCCGCTGGTCCGCGAATCCCAGAAGGAGGCCGGCAAGCCTTCCATCTACATTGGCGCGACAAAGGCCCTGAAGGCCGCCGGACTTTCCGCCGACGGCTTCGCGATGTGGGAGCACGCCATCGCCGTCAAAGGTGCCGACATTTTCCTGTATGGCTCGGACATCAAGAATCCGTTCAAGAACAAAGGAGATTTTTTCCTCTATTTCACTTTGGGCTCCCTGAAATCCGCCTGCGTCTTCGCGGAGAAGTTCATCGACACCCGCGTCGTCGGAATGACGCGCGGCGCCACGGGATTGACGGACGGCGTGCGGACGCTCTCCAAGGAGCGCATCGCGGTCCCCGAAGACTTCTCCTATCGCCAGAAGGCGCGCTTCCTGAACTGCGACTACGACAAGGGCGGCGTGCTCTATTGTGTGGCCAACAACTTCTATCCCGACTGCGGCGCCGCGTACGATGTTCACTACCACGCCAAGGCGATTCCCCAGGAAAAGTATTTCAAGGACCATCCGGAGTACTTCGCGCTGATCAAGGGCAGGCGCTACTACCATCACGCGGGGACGCTGGAGCAGCCGCGCCCCCAGTACTGCCTTTCCAATCCCGAGGTGCAGGAACTGATCTACCAGAACGCCCTGGAGCGCGCGGACGCCGGCTACAGAGTCGTGGAGTTCGGGCAGTCCGACGGCTTCATGGGCTGTGAATGCGAGAACTGCCAAAAGATGTACGATACGAAGGACTGGGGCGAGAAGCTGTGGTGCCTGCACCGGGACCTCGCCGCCCGGCTGAAGGCGGAGCGTCCCGACGTGCAGGTCGCCATCTCCTGCTATGGCCCGACGCACAAGCTTCCCAAAAGCTTTGACAAGTTCCCCGTGGATATGATCATCGACATGGCGCCCGTTGACGCCAGGCTGCTGGAAGGCTGGAAGAAGTTCAATGTGGTTGGCATGGCGGCCTGGACGTATTTTGTGGGCGGCGCGTACAAGCCCTGCGGCTATTCTCCCGCGTCCTCCTTCGCCGAACTTCAGGCGCAGAACCGCTATTATCGCTCCACGCCAGTCACCAGCCTCTACAACTGCGGAATTCTGACGGCGAAGGCGATGTCCGGCCCCTGGATCTACGCCTGGGGACGCTGGTGCAACGATGAGAACGAGGATGCCGCCGAGATTCTCCACGACTACTGCCTCTATTCCTTCGGCGAAAAGGCCGCGCCAGCCTTCGAGAAGTTCTTCCAGCTGGTCGACGAGCGCATGCAGGCGCATTCGGTTGACGGCCCGATTGACTACAATGACTTTTCGCAGGATTTGTCAAGCATGGCCATCATGGCCTGGCAGGCGCGTTATCCCAGGGAGGTCGTCGAGCAGCTGACGAAATACTTTGACGAAGCCGTTTCGCTCTGCGACAAGGGGAACGGCATGGTTCCGCCGCTGATGACGGAATTCACGTATCTCAGGCTTTCGGCCAATGTCTGCAATGCGCTGAAGGAGTGGAAGGCGAGTGCCTCCTGGGAGGATCGTCTTGTGCTGGCGGATGCCATTGAGGCGCGAAACAACTTCATCAAGGGACTGCCGACCAAGGACGGCTACCTCATTGGCCCCGGCTTTGAATTTGTGGAGGCCGGAAAGCTGCAGGCAGGCGGAAATATGTCCGGAACCTTCGGCGACATCTTCGACAAGGATCCCGAGCAGTTCCGTCGGAAGCCCTCTTCCAGCCAGGCGGTCAAGGTGGCGGGCTTTGATGATCCCGCCTGGAAGGATGCTCCGGAATATTCTCTGATTCCTTTGAAGAGCACCTATCCCCAGGTCGACGCGAAATTCCAGGTCGGCTTTACGGAGGATGCGTTCCTGTTCAAGATTGTCGCGCCGCTGGACGGTAAAGTGGATGAGACGCCTTTGAAGCATGATGGCAACCTGGGACATTTCAACGCCACCAAGGAGGTCTTCCTTTCTCAGGACGGCGAAATCGTCCAGCTTGTCTTCAGTCCCGTTGCCGGTTCTGCCTTGGATGTCTATTTCGCTCCTGGAAAGGCCCGCGATTCGCAGTGGAACTGCGAGTGGAGCCATTCTGACCGTGTGGAAGACGGCATCTGGTATTCCGAGGTCACGGTTCCCTTCAAGTCTGTCGGATTTACCTATGCCACTGGAAAGGAGCTCCTTCTGCAGATTGGATTCAGCACTTGGAGGTACGCCCGGGCCTATGGCTGGAACATCTCCGATTCCGGTAATTTCGCCGATTTGACTGGCTTCGGCAAACTGAAGCTGTGACAACGGGCGGATTTCCCTCGGGGAATTGCGGCGATGGAATCGCCGTCGGCTTTTTCCAGATGAGAAGGAAGGACCAATGATTGACATCACGTATGACAAGCCGGACGCCCTGTACCACGTTGGCGAAAAGGCGAAATTCACGGTCAAGTTCAGCAGCGACAACGACGAGCCCCTGAACGGCATCTACCAGATCAAGGTCTCCAACGACGGCGGCTATGAGTATCAGAAGCATACGGTCACGGTGACGGGCCCCTCGACTTTTACCTTTGAGCAGGGTGTGAGCGAGCCAGGCTTTGTGCGGATGGATGTCACGGATACGGCGCAGCCTGAACTGAAATCGAAGGACAATGAGCTGGAGATTGCCAGGCCCGGCGGCAAGGTTTCGGCAGTGGCCTTTGATCCCCTGGAGATCCAGGGCGCCACTCCAGAGCCTGACTGTTTCTGGAAATTCTGGCAGGATGAGCTGAAGAAGACGGAGGAGACAATTCCCCTGGACGCGAAAATGGAGCTTCTTCCCGAGGAATGCGACGAGGCGTTCAACTGCTATGAAGTCTCCTTCGCCGCCCCCAACGGACGTGTCTACGGCTTCCTGTCCGTTCCCGTGAACTCTGGCAAATATCCTGTCGTTGTCGCGACCCACGGGACCGGCCCTGGCTTCGGCGAGGCGACGAAAATCGAAGGATGCGTCTGCCTGGTGCTCAACGCCAATGACTATGATCCGCGGACGCCGGGCAAGACAGTAGAAGAGCTCTTCAAGGAAAGCAATACGCCGGTTTTTCATTTTTTCGTCGGCGGATACGATCCCAGGAGCTATTACTTCTTCCGTTCCATCATCGGCATGGTCCGTGCCGTCAACTGGCTGGCGGAACAGCCGTATGTCAATGCCGCGGCGATGGGCTATAACGGCGCCAGCCAGGGCGGCGGCTTTGGCTTCTACCTTTGCGCGCTTACGAAAAAGTTCTCCTATATGGTCGTGAGCGAGCCCGGAATGTGCGATTTGAAGGGCCGGGCAGTCTGCCAGCGCGGCTACGGTTGGATCGACTACCGCAGGGTTTTCCGAATCCTGGACGAGAGGGCAGGCAAGTCCACGGATGAAAAGGCGATCGACCTCTTCGAGGAATTATATGATCCGGAGAATTTTGCCAGCCACATCAACAAGGACTGCATTGTGCGCTGCGTGGTTGGCTTCCTGGATTTCGCCTGCCCGCCCTCCGGCGTCTATGCGGCGTATAACAACCTGGCTGTGGCGGACAAGCAGATCTTCAATGAACTCCACATCTCCCATAGCGGCAATGAGAGTTTCAACAACCTGAACCTCTGGATGCAGGAAGAACTTCGGAAAAAGAACAGGTCGGTTTTTGAATCATAGAGCCTTTTGCAAAAGTCCATTCGAAGGCACTTTTCAGGGATTTCGGAGGCAGTTTGCTTCAAGTGCGACAAGGCGTAGTCTACTACGACAAGAAGCACTTGGAGTAAAATGCCCCGAAAGAGCGAAAAGTGGCCGAAGCGACTTTTGCAAAAGGCTCCATAATCGCAACTACTCGGAAGAGAGGCCTTGAACCACGAATGAACGTGAATGAACACCAATGGCGTCCAGCCTGGCGCCCCGGAATGACCTTGTGCATGTCGCTTTTGTTGTTGATTGGCGCGGTGGTGTCCTTGTGCGGTTGCGCACGAATAGGCGGAGAAAAATGGGACGGCCAGGTGGCTGCGCCGTCCTTGGAGTCTTGCCTTGCGGACACCAGGGCCTGGGGGCTGGAGATGGCGCTATTGCCGGCCGGCACGTTCAAGCGTGGGAAATGTACGGTAGATGTCAGTGCTTTTGCCATCGGCGTGACGGAAGTCTCCCAGGCGCAGTGGAAGAAAGCCATGGGGAGCAATCCTTCCGCCTTCCAGGGGGACGAGCTGCCTGTGGAGAATGTCACCTGGGAGGAGGCCATGGCCTTCTGCGATTTCCTGAACGAAAAGGCGGGGATTCGTCTTCCAGAGGGATATCGGTTCTCCTTGCCTACGGAAGCCCAGTGGGAATACGCCTGCCACGCTGGCAGAACGGGTGCCTTTGGCGGCGACGACATGAATCAAATGGCCTGGTTCCAGGCGAACAGCAATAACACGACCCATCCCGTTGGAATCACAATGCCCAACGACTGGGGGCTGTACGATATGCACGGAAACGTGAACGAGTGGTGCTATGACTGGTATGCGCCTCTCTATCCCGAAGTGACGGCAACGGCGATGGAACTTTCTGCCAGTGCGGCCATGTACGAGGCATCCTATACTGCTTCTGGTGCGATTAAAGATCCGACTGGTCCTTCGGAAGGCGTCTGGCGCGTGAATCGCGGCGGTTGCTGGTATGACCTGTATTTCGAATGCACCGCGACATATCGCTATTTCTTCTCTCCGACTTGTCATCATGATGCCCTGGGGTTCCGTGTTGCGCTGGTGCCGGTCAAATAAGAGAGGCAAGACGGATAATGGCATGGCATAAGAGGAAATTGCAAAAGTGCCTTTCAATGGACTTTTGCAATTCTCTCGTAAAGGAAATTTCTCCCATGAAAAAGACACTCGTGTTACTGGTTGGCCTTCTGGCCTTCTCCCTTTTTGCGCAGGCTCCGAAGCCAGCGGAGGAAAGCGCTGCCAAGACGATTCGTGTTCTCGCCATCGGCAACAGCTGGTGCTGGAGTCTGGTCCGGTATTTCAAGCAGGTTGCGGAAAGCACAGGCGAATACAAGCTGGAGCTGGAGTTTGTCGTCAGCGGCGGCTGGACCTTCCAGCGCCATTGGAAGGAATACGAGAAGTATTTGGCCGATCCCTCCTTCAAGTCGTATCAGTACGGCTTGCTTTCCCCGCCTGAGGAAAAACGATACTCGTTCGTGGACAAGCTGGAGATGAAGAAGTGGGACTACGTCGTCTTGACGCAGTGCTTCCAGCATCTTGCGCGCTATGAAGATTGCCAGCCGTATCTGAATCAATTGATAGGAGTGATTCGGAAATACGCTCCTACTGCGGAAATCCTCTTGCAGCAGACTTGGAGTTTCAATATCAATGATGAGAGTTTCGCCAACGGCGCCTCGCGGTTCGCAGTCCAGACGGCGATGTATGAGAATACAGTTTCCATGATTGATAGATTGGCAGAAGAAACGCATCTGCGTGTCATTCCCACGGGGTATGTCGTGGAGAAATTCCGCCAGGGAAAAGAGATGCCGCTAGTGGACATCAAGGCCTTGCAGGAGATCCGCCCGAAGAGCGCCGTGCCTGAGAATCCTGATCTGGTCGGATATTTCCTATGGTACAAACTTGGCACTCCGCAGGAGCATTGGCTTGCGGACACCATCCATCTGAACAATCGCGGCGAGTATATGCAGGCATGCCTGTGGTATGCGATGCTGTTCGGAGAGGATCCCGAAGAGGTCGATTATGTTCCAGATGGCATCAAGCCCCAGGTCGGAAAGGACCTTCGGACTCTGGTCAAGGAGGGATTGGCGCAATACCTTCAGGAGAAAAAGCAGTAGCTGCCGGAGGCGTTTTGCAACAGCCATAGGTGTTACTGCCCGCTAACCACTAGCCACTAACAACTAGTCAAATATTCTTCCGCCTGCCAGTCGGAGATGCGTCCGGTCTCGGTGGAGAAGTTGCATCCGATGAGGAAGAGGCGCTTGTCGGTGGCCAGATACGACTGGTAGTAGGTCTTCCTGCGGATCTGCTCCAGCGCGCTGCGGTCGCCGTCCAGCTTGAACTCGAAGAGGAAGACGGCTGCGGGCATCTCGACCACGGCGTCGACGCGCCCGTCGCTGGTGTGGGATTCCGCGTGGACGATGTATCCCAGCATCCTGAAGATGGTGAAGAAGACGTTCTGGAAGTTGGATTCGTCCTTGTGGTGGATTTCATAGCTGATTCCCGCGAAGAAGCTCTCCATGAGGGTTCTCAGGCGGGCGAGGTCATAGGCCTCCATGGCGTCCGCCAGCTTGTCGCGGAAGTCCGGCGCCTCCTGGCGGCTTCGTCCGATGTATGCGTTCAGCAGATATGTGCTGAAGGACTCCCCGACTTCCAGGTTTGGGAAGTCCAGGCGGAAGTATGCCTGACCGCGTTTCTGTTCCGCCGAGCGGATGGTCAGGTATCCCGTCTGGAGCAGCAGCGGCAGCGCCTCCAGCCTGTCGATCTCAAAGGCCTCGAAGGCAAGCTGCGGCACGGCTTCCGAGAGCACCTTGTCGAAGTTGAAGTTCCGCTCCATGATCAGCTTCATGAGGAACGACGGGGTTCCCGTAGCGAACCAGTAGTTGTTGAATTTGCCGCCCTGGATGAGGAACTTGGCTACCGAAACGGGATTGTAGACCGTCTCGGCGGATTCCTCGAAGCGGAAGCCGTCGTACCACTTCTTGACCTTCGCCATGAAAGCCTCGTGGGAGAGTGATTGCCGCGTCTCGGCCTCCGCCAGCCAGTCGGCGAAGTTCGCCTCCAGCTCCCGCTGGGTGTAGCCGTTCAACGTGGCGAAGCGGGCGTCCATGGTGATGTCCTGGAGGTTGTTCAGGTCGGAGAAGATGGAGACGTGGCAGAACTTGCTGACACCCGTGATGAAGGCGAAGCGGATGCTCGCGCCGCAGGTCTTGACGGTGGAGTAGAATCCCTTGAGCACCTTCAGGATGCCGCCGGCCTCCTCCGAAAGCACATTGTTCAGGATCGGCTTGTCGTATTCGTCAATCAGCACGACGACAGGGGCCTTCGTTGCCAGGTTTTCAATCAGCGACTGGAAGCGGGTCGAGGAAGAATGTCCAAAGCAGCTGACATCAAGCTGGGCGGCCAGCGCAGTGATGCGGTCTTGCAGGAACG
>JAKSPB010000045.1 GCA_024405215.1 Lentisphaeria bacterium
ATCGTGCTGACGCCGTCGTTCCGGCCGCCAATGCTTCTGGGGCCCGTCTTGCCCGTAGGGTTGAACATCGTGCTGACGCCGTCGTTCCGCATGTCCTGCGGCTTATAGACATCCTCATTGACAGAATTGTCTTTTTGAATGTTTTGTTCTTTATCAAAAGCATCAATATTTTCCAAATACTTCTGCTGGCCAGCGGAACTGCCAATCAAACGAATTGCGTTGGCCAATTCAGTCTGCGCATTACAGGCGTCATAGATTGTCTGTCTGATTTGCTCGCATTCACTTTTTAGTTGTTCATCCTGAATATCTTCATTCTTCAACGACGCCACTTTGAGAAGATCCTGAAGTTTTATATTGTCAAGTTTACTCAAGGAATCGGTGACTTTCTTATTGAGACTGTCTATCGTCGCGCGCTGTTCCTCTGTGAGAGCTACGCTAGAAGACATTATCGTTTTTTTAAGAGCATCCACATTCACGTATGGATTTCTCTTCTGCGCGGCCTGTATGAGCATTTTGTCAAGGCGCGCCTGCCATTGCGGCTTGACGGCATTGGGATTCTCGATTTGCCTATTGGCCTCGCCGGCTTCCAGAACATTGACAGGATTCTGTTCAATGGCATTGTTTTCAGGAGCCTGCTGGATGTCATTCACCCCGACGTTGTTGACAGAATAGCCAACGCCCAAATTGACAGAATAATTATTGTCTAGGAAAAATTCGCCCATGATGGTAATTCCTATATTACAGTGTAAGATTCTATTTATCAGCCTATTATACCAACAACTTAAACCCACAGATGTCCGCATTGACTGTCGGAGCCATCAAGCATGTTGAGTAGTTTTTCCCAGTTTCCTTCAACGAGCACTTCGCCATTGCTGCTCTGGATACTGAAGGTCGCCGTGTCCTCCTGACAGACAGCACACAAACACGTGCCGTCGCGATAAGGGTCTATGCCGCCATCGTCCCTGAATGCCCAGAACACAAGAAGAAGGCATTTCAGAATGCATTTGTATGTTTCAATACGGTTCGTATGCGCGTCAGAATCCAATGGATACAGCGGATTCCACTGCGTTGAAAATGCGACCTTCAACGATGCAGCGCAAAACAGGAAGTCCAGACGTGTTCCCTGGTATCCATGTCCTGTCAGTTCACATCTGAAGAATCCCTCAGTCAAATCAGTTGCAGCCAAGGAGTTGCAATCAAACTGACTGACATTGGGTATCATGCCGTGATTCGGCGACATCTGCAGCTGCAGCAAAACCATCCGAATGTCTATTTGACGTTCAAGGCAATCCAGAAACGTCACTATCGCAGTGATTGGCTGGTCGTACAAATCGGTTTTCATAGTTATTATGTTAGTATTAAAGATGTTCTGAAGCAACGTAAATGGCCTTGGATGCTCCCCTCTGGGGGTGTGAAATCATGCCGACACATAGACACGGTTACAAAGGAAAAACAAAAGCATCTTATACGAAAAGTATAATATAAAACCTGAATCCGTGAAGTTCAAATTCCGCAATGGCTGAACGGACTCAGGCGGTGTAATTTTTTCAACCGAAGCAGTTGTTGCCGTCATCCGGCATGGTGTCTGATGGCACGAAAATGAGTTTTTCAGAAAATCAGTTGTCCATTTGAGGGAAAAAGTCGAAAATCAGCCACTGCTGTCCGGTAAAAAAATCAGCACATAAACTCCCCGAATAACTCCAACTGACGCGGTCTGTTCCAGTCTGGTGGCTTTGCCAGAGTTTTCCTGTCCAGCGAGAGCAATTCCAGCAAATGGCTGTTGCCCATCAGCTGTTCCCTGAGGCGTAATGTAATTTCCGTCAGGCTGATGGGGACCTTTGTAAGAAACTTGATGTAGGCGACCAGCAGGAAGTGGATAAGTGCAATCCAAATCTGCGTCATCACGGCGTTTTCACTTGTCCCGAGGAAGGTCTTGACTTGCAGGTTTTGCTTGATCCACTTGAAGAACAGCTCGATCTGCCATCTCTTCTTGTAGATTGCGGCGATGGTCGCGGCGGAAAGCCTGCAATTGTTTGTCAGAAACACGTAGTCCCCGCCTGTTTTCTCATCATGGAACATGACGCGCCTCAGTTTCCCGGGATACGTCTCCCGTGCGTTTTGAAGTTCCAGCTCCACCATGTCGTCTGCCACGACGCCAAGCTTTTCATTTGGGACGAGGTGCTGTCCGACAAGACGGAGCCTTGCGTTCTGCTTGAGCCTTGTGACGAAGAAAGCGCCTCTGCCGTCAATCTCCTTGAACCACTCGTAGTCACAGTAGCCTTTGTCGTAGGTGTAGATGCTGTCCGGATCAATGCGGAACCACTTCCGTGCGGCACGGATGTCCGCCATTCTCCCGTTGCTCATCACGACAAAGCATGGAAGATTTCCAGACAAATCCAGCTGCGTGTGGAGCTTTGCAGCCCCCTTGTTCTTCCGGTATCGCGCCCAGTCGTACATGGAAAGGCAAAGAGATATGGTCGTGCTGTCGATGGCGTAGAGGGGATTGTGGAAACGGAAGCCATGTCCGGGGGCTAGTGCCGTGCACCTCTCCAGAAGTTCGTTGAAAAGGTCTCTGAATATCCCGGGATCCCGTCGGTTCATGGCATCCGCCAGAGTGGATTTGGCGACAGGCTCCATTCCCAGATGGTAAAGACGCGCCTGATTCACCAGAAGACCGTCGCTGATTTCGCGCAGGGAATCCTTGCCTGTAATCTGCGCGTAAAGACACGTGAGGAACTGTTTCCAGGCGCTGAAATGCTTGCAATACCTGTCTGCTCCGCAATTTTCAACGGAACTTTCAAAACGATGTCGGGGTATGAACTGGAAAAGTTTGGAAAAGATGGTATTGTAAGGCATTGTTCAAGGTTAAGGTGCTTAAATTAACTTGTTTAGCGATATGTTAATTTAGAGCCTTCCTTGAACTTTTTCAATTAACTTGTTTTTTTTACCGGACAGTAGTGATGTCGAATAAAAATAAAGAAGAACTTGAGGAATACCTGCGGAAGATTCGCAAGACCATTAACGAGTCCAACAACCTGATCAGCCAGGCCGAGCTGCGGATGGCTGAAACAGACCGGGCGCTGGCGGAGCAGGGGCTGAGCCGGGAACAGGTCCGGAATCTTCACTTCAGCAAGGAGCAGCTGGAAGTGGTGAACCGGGAATTGGAGCGTCTTGGCTTCCCTCCCTTTGAGGAGAAGGAGATTCCGCCGGCGCGGATGACGGTCCGGGAGGCGATTGACGGTGGACATACGGCGGAGGCGAATCTGGACGTCGCCGATACCCAGGGCGATGTGGAGAATCGCCGCCGCAAGTTCAATGCGATGATGGGAAACTTCAGGATCTGAAGAGGGAATTGCAAAAGCCGCTTTGGCTTCTTTTCGCCCTTCCGGGGCATTTTGCTCCAGGCGCTTTGCGTCGTAGTCTGAAATTTTTCGGTAAATTTTCGTGGATGGCTGTAACCTTTCTCGGAGTTTCGTGTATTTAAGTCGAGTGTTTCCATAGGAAAACGGTTTTCGTCATCTGCAAGGATTAAGGAGTCTGAATACAATGAATGTGAATTTCAATCCGAATGTCTCTGTGAAGTCCACTACGCTGGAAGCCTTGGAAAACAAGCTCGCCGCTCAGGGGGCGGGAAATGCCGACAAGATGGTTCCAAGCATTCTCCAGGGTGAGAATGTGAAGGTGACCGAGGCGTTCATGGATCTGGACAAAATCCTGGCCACGCTGAAACATGAGAACGCAAATGCTTCGGAGGACATTCGGCGGGCTGTGATGAACAACTCTCTCGCCAAGGCTCTTGCCATGGCTAAGAACGCTTCGGAGGTCAGCGATAAGAACATGGAGGCGCTGGATAAGGCGGCGGATCTTGCCAAGCAGAAGGATGCTGCCGATACGAAAATCCAGAATGACACGGTGACGAAAAAAAAGGTGGACAATGAGATCACCCAGTTGAAGGATACCTTGAAACGGCAGGAAACGAAGGTGAATACGCTGGAGAATGAGGTGGAAGGCCTCGTGGGACAGATTGCGAAGACCACGGATCCGGCACGGAAGGCGATCTTGCAGGAACTTCTGAAGACGAAGCAGGACGAACTGGCCAAGGCGAATGGCGATGTGGCAAATACAAAGAACAGCATCGGGCAGAAGACCGCGTTGTCGAATAGCCTGGCGAAGGCGATTTCCGACAACAAGGCTCTTTCTACCCAGCTGGGGATGGATATTGTCGCTGCGCTGGCTACCATCAAGGATCCGGATGTGCTTTTGAGCATGGCCAAGGCTTTGAAGATGGATGTCGCGGATTTGCTTCAATACCTGGAAGACTACACGGAGAAGGAACGCGGCATGGAGGAGGAAAAGCATCTGACGGAGAACAATCCGTTCCGAATCATCCGGGAGAGCATCATCAACCATAAGGAGGATCTCCTGGACGAGATCAGCGAGAAATCGCAGAACACCACGCTGGGCGCCTAGGAGTAGCCGGTGTCTGGAATTTGAAAAACTTTTAGGCTTTCAAACAAGGAATGACGGACATGGTCAAAGACATAAATTCGCTGACGGAAGAAGATCTGGCGCAGGCGGCAAAAGATTTCTTCAATCTGGGAACCATCGCAGAGATGCGCGGCATCACTCACGAGGAGCTGGAGGCGGTTTACAGCACAGGCTTCAGCTTCTATAACACGGGACGCTATGACGATGCGGAGACCATCTTCAAGTTCCTGGTCATGTTTGACCATTTGGAGCAGAAGTACTGGCTTGGCCTGGGCGCGGTGGCGCAGGTGAAGAAGGAGTACTCCAAGGCGGTAGTCGCCTATGGGTATGCGGGGTTCCTGGATTTGGAGAATCCCAAGCCCCAGTACTACGCTGCGGAGTGCTTCTATGCGCTGGGCGACAAGGAAAAAGCCCTCTCTGCCCTGGCGTCCCTGGAGCAGTACTGCCCACGGGATACGGAGGAAGGAAAGGAGTTCCGCAAGAAGGCCGCCCAGCTGAAGACCAAGGTGGAGAGTCTGGAAAGCGTGACGGAAGGCGCATAGCGGAGGCCGTTGCCTTCTGCATTGCCGATGTAGTTTGAGTCGATTTTATTCTGGAGGAATGGAAAGATGTCGGATGTTCCTGGAATCAGAGAAGTTAAAACTAGCCGCCCTGCGTATGTGGATCAGCTGGCCGAAATTGCGAAAGGCCTGAATGTGAACGAGAAGGGCAGCGCTCTCGTGAAGGAGGTTGTCGGTCTGCTGAACAGCGACCGCTCTCTGCGTGTCACCAATGCCCCCGTCAATAACACGGAGGTTGGCAAGCCTATTGGAGCCACGGGGACTCCTTGCATCGACCGTCCTGATTCCGAGCAAAACAAGGAGCAGAACCTGGAAGCCCTGCTGGGGTTCCTTCAGCTTGACAATGACGAGCGGCAGGTGGCTTTCGCCCAGAAGCGCCTGGAAGACCAGAAGAGCAGCCTGGACATGCATCACGCGGATAAGATGAAGAAGCTGAACAAATCTCTTGAGGAGATGGACAAGGCGGCGAAGGCCAACCTGCTGTCCAAGATTTTCGGCTGGCTGGGTGCGATTGTGTCGGTGATTGTGGCTGTGGCGTCCTGCATTGCCACGGGCGGCATTGCCGTTGGCGCGGTCGTTGGCGCGGCGGTTGCCCTCACGACCTGCATCCTGAACGAGACCGGGACCATAGAAAAGGGCGTAAAGGCATTGGCGGATGCCATGAAGAAGGCAGGTCTGAGCGACCGGGCTTCGCAAATTCTCGCCCAGTTGACTTTTGCCTTGGGGCCCATGCTGGTGGCGGGCACCGCCAGTTTCGCTTCCATCAAGAACATCGCGAATATCGGCAAGATGGCCGGCGATCTGGCGAATGGCGCCAGCAAGTTCGCGAAGGCTTCTGCGGCGATTGCCAAGTATCTGCCGAAGATCGCGAGGATCACAGGAGTCCAAATGGGGCTGATCGGCGCAGCGGTCGGCATAAATTCGAGTTTTGCCAACTATGATGCCAACAAAACTCATGCGAAATTGACGGAGATGGACAAGTTCTTTGCCATTCTGGATCAGTACATGGATGAGACCCAGGAGGAAATCGAGAAGCTTCTGGAGCAGCTCGAGGCGAACTGCGCCGCCATTATGGCGCTGTTGAACAGCGAAATCGATGCGGAAAAAGAGATTGCCGGAAAACTGGGGCAGATGGCCTAGCAAGGAGAGGCGAAGATGTCGATTCAAGGAGTCAAGGAAAATACGGTTGACTGGTCGAAGCTTTTGAACTCTGTTCAGGGCGAGGATGGCAATTCCGTCAAGGTGGGCGACGGCAGTCGTCCTGTGGAGAATCTGACCGTGGTGGAATTGAAGGAAAATGCCATGAATTTGAGTTTCCAGCCCTCCACGCCGGAACTTGAAAGCGCGAATTTGTCCGGCGGATTTGACAGTTTCTTTGAGAACGAGGAGAATTTGCGGAACATCTCTGAAAAGATGGCGGACAAGGACTTCCAGGGCCTTTCCTTTCCGAATGACTTCCAGGAGGAACCACAGTCGGGTTCCATCAATTCCGCCAAGGGCGCCCCGAAGGGAATGCAAGGCAATTCCTCGGTGAAGGACAACCTCGCGACTTTCGGCTATAAGGGCGGAAAGTCTGGGCTGGTTGATATCTATACCCTGACGGCGTTCATGCTCACATGTCTTCAGAAAAGAAAGAACGCCGAGCGTGACATACGAAAGGCTGAGGTGGACAATGTGGTCAATAGCATTCAGAATCAGGCGGAAAGGGAAGTGGATGCGGCCGTGACAGGGCTGATCAGCGGCATAATCGTCGGTGGTCTTCAGATCACCGCCTCCGCTGTCCAGACCATCAGAATGACCCAGGCGGCGACGACCCAGTCGAGTATCGCCAAGGAGTGCGGTGTTCCTGAGGCCAATGCCAAGGTGATGGATGCCCAGAAGCAACTGGATGCGGACCTGAAGCAGCTGAATGACCTGAAGGGCGTGGACACCAAGGTGGCCTCGGAACTGAAGGACCTCAAGGGAGGTGTCGCCGACAATAAGCTTGACAACTCCCTGCAGTCCCAGCTCGAAGGCGCCCAGGAGGGCATGAAGAACAACGCTCAGGGAGAGATGAAAATCAACCTGAAGGATGAAGCGAACAATCCCGTCAACAACGAAAGCAATCCCGTCAACAACGAAAACAATCCCGTCAACGCGGAGAACAAGAATCCCGTCAACGACGAGAACGTTGAAAAGGCGGAGAATCTTCCGAAAGAGGAGAACGGCGGCAAAGTGGACGCGAAGAACGCTGGCGATGGTAAGATTCCCCGTGAGGGCAAGATCAAGGAGCTGGAGAAGCAGGTCCAGCAGGACCGGGAGGAATTGGCCAAGGCGACTGCCGACCACGACAACCGGGTCGCGGCCATGAAGCTGGATCCCGCTTATATTAAAGCGGGGCAGGTTTTCGCCAAGGCCCAGGCGACGATGGAAATCATCAATGGCGCCGGAGCGATTTTCCGCAGTGTCGGCGATGGCGCTACCGGATATCTCAAGGCCCAGGCGACGAAAGAGGGCACCCAGGTGGAATTGAACCGGGAATATCTGGACCAGTCGAAAGCCATGTTCAGCAACTCCCAGGAGACCATCTCGCGTTGCATCAACCTCTTCCAGGAAATCATCTCCAAGGATAACCAGTCCGTCAGAGATGCAATTGGAAACCTGTCATGACACAAGTCATTGAAACAAATCCGATTCCCGGCTTCCTGGTTTACGGAATGCCCCAGGTGGAATACACTGTGGACGGCGTCGGCGGCCGGGGCTATGCCCTGGCCGCGTCCATTGCGCTTCTGGCTACCGCGCGCGCCATTGAAGAGGAGGCGGTCTCCTTCTCCGCGGTGCTCAAGGCACGGCAGAAGAAGTTGGAAGAACTGGGGATGGTGCTGAGCATCCTGACCCGGGCGGCGGATACCCTTCCGACGAAAAACAGGGAATCCACGGATAAGACCGAGGGCAGCGAGGCCATCCGCCGTGCCAAGATCATCATGGAGCGCTACGGGATGTCGCTGAATGTGGATTCCGACAACAGGATGACCCGTGCCACGGTGGAAAGGGCCAGAAACGACGTGGAGTATAGCATGGATTTGGAGAACAACGACCTTCAGCAGGACATGGTCTCCATGCAGAGTTTCATGAACAAGCGAAACAACGCCTTCTCTACGGCGACCAAGCTCATCCAGAAGGCCTATGGGACCAGCGATTCCATGATCCAGAACATGTAGAGCCGACGATTATGGCAGACAACATTGAAAAAGTCATAGTCCCCAATGGGGTGGAAGAATCTTTTGCTGCGCGCTGGGGAAGCGTGGTGTGCGACTACAAGCTCAATGGCGTTGTGGTGGATCTCCAGGATCTCCTGGTGGCGGTTTCCGAGCACCGCGCCACTGCGGTGGAAGGGGAGGTCGGCCCGCTTTCCACTCGGATGCGCAACCGGAATTCCCGCTTGGATCAGCTGGGGACTGTTCTGGCTGAACTGACCAAGGGGCAGTCATCGTTCAACAGCGATGCCAAGGGAGATACCAAGTGCGATCCATTTACGCCGGCGACCATAAAGGTCCTGGATGAGTTTTCCGCTGAGCTGGGCATCAACAAGAACAGCGAGGATTACAGGATGAAGAAGAACGTGGATGCCTTTGCGGAGAAGGTCAAGAACGCCATCGACACCCTGAACAACGCTTCCCAGAATGACATGACGCGCATGCAGGGGCTGGTGGATCGCCGTGACGAGGCCTACTCCACGGCAACCAACCTGATGAAGAGCGTCTCCGAAACCCGCGACAACGTCATCCGGAACTACTAGCCATGATCACCATCGTTCCCATTGGCGAGAACCACTGCGCGCCGGATGGCGCAAAGTCCATCAATCTCTACGACTGCGACGGGGGAAAGAATCTGACTTTCGAGCAGCTGGCCTCCATGATCTGCATGCAGGCGGCCGCGCATTACGAAGCCCGTTCCATCAGCAAGCTCAACCAGATGCTCAAGGGGAATGCCTATCTGGAACAATCCTCCGTCTATTTGGGGCAGCTTGGCTCTGGGCAAGTGGAGGACTGGCTTTCCATGAAGGACTACTTGGCGAACGAACTGGGAATCCCCGCCGCCGATTTGCCGGAGAAGGTGGAGGCGTACAATGACCGCATGAAGGCGGCAAAATTGCTGAAGAACAAGATGGAGGCCCTGAGCCGCCAGGCGCAGGAGGACCTCATTGACGTCCAGGCCCTGCTGAGCCGGCGGGACATGACCTTTTCCACTGGTTCCAACCTGATCAACGCCACCGGAACCATGAAGATGACGACCGTGAACAACTACTAGGGAAAGGCATTGTCTTGACGATTTCACGGCCACTCCGGTGGAATACGCAAACAATTTTTAGCTTTTTAGAAAGCCATGGCAGACGAATCCAAAATCTCAACCGTCGAGTTCAATCAGAACGCCAGATTGGTCTTCAATGCGGAAACCGGTTTGGACGAGTGGGTCACCCCGAAGACCCGGATGTACACCGTTCCCGGCGTGACGGGCGTAGGGAATGTTTTACGTCCGCTTTCCATGGGCGAGCTGGTGATGGTGGTGTGCCTGGAGCGCGCCACGGCCATGGAGAACGACATCCTGGCGATCATGGCGGAGATGAACTACAATACCGAGGCGCTGAACGAACTGACGGAAATCGAACGGCAGCTCGTGGACGGGAAGTCCGTCGCGGACATCAAGGGGCCCTTCTATTACAAGGGCGTGAAATACGATACGCTTTTGGATTTCCTGAAGGTGCTGGATATTGATTTTGCGCCAAAGGTGGAGGAGCTTCCATTCCTGGAGGAATTGGAGGCGAAACTGGACGACCATACGGTCAACGTCTGGGATATCGGCCCGATAACCTATCAGGGAAAGACCTACGCCAACATCAATGAAGCCTGTAATTCGCTGCAAGGGATGTTTACCGACCGGACTCGCGCTTTTGCCGCCATCGAGAAGTTCAAGCAGCTTGCGGGTGATGAAGAGTATGTGTTCCTAGATGAAGATTTGGTGATTGAAATGGAAGAAACAAACGTGATAGATCTGCCAACGTATAGTTTATGGAGGTGGAAGGCGCTGTTTCATAGTCCGGTGATGGTGGAAGATGGCTATTACATCTTCAACGACCGGCTCCGTCCTGCGTATCAGCGCGAGATCGGTCTGGAAAAGGAGCATGTGCTAAGGATTTTGGACAGTACGGTCATTGACGATTTGATTTCCCAAATCGAGGCGAAGATGGATTCCATGAACAGCTTCTCCCAGCAGAAGATGATTGAGCTCCAGAGCGACACCAACAAGCGCGACCAGAGTTACGACATGATCAGCAACATCCTGAAGAGCCTGCACACTACGCTGATGGGCAACGCCAACAATCTCTAGGGGGGATGGAAAAGTCCCGGCCATGGAACAAGCCATACGACATCTTTGCGATGCCATCGAGTATCCGGATGAAGTCCCGGAGGAGGACGGTGTTTGCCTTTTGCGGGTGGACGGGGGGGATGTCCGGGCACTTGTCCGGAATGGCCGTTTGGTGCTGTCGAAGGTCATCAGCCGTGAAGAAAAAGACCTGGTTCGGTTAGCCGCTTTCGCGGCAGGGCGTATATTAAGGGAAGAGGCCATTCTGGCGTGGGACGAGAGGGCGGCTGTCTGCATTCTCTGGCAGGAGATTTCCGCTGAGGCGGAATCTGTTGAACTGAAAAAGTTTTTCGAATCCTTCATGGATTCCTGCGACTGGTGGCAGACGCGAAAGAGCGAGTTCGAGGTGCCCCAGGCGGCTTTCCCGAATATTGTGATCCGTCCTTGAAAACCCATTTTCATCATTTGGGGAATTGTAGTAACATGAAGATTTTCAGCAATCTGACAGGAGCGATGCTGGTGGTGCTTTTGACCGCCTTCTTCGTCGCATCTGGACTGCAGGCAGCGGAAACGGAGGGCGGAATTCCTTGGAAAACAACGGAATATACCTTGCTGGCCCGGGAGATGCCCCTGCGGGATGCCCTGGATTCTTTCGGTACTGCCCAGGGAATCCCGGTGGTTTCTTCCCGAAATGTGGGCGGGACGCTTTCCGGGGATTTCCGCAAGTTGCCGCCTCGGGAGTTCCTGGAACGCGTGGCCGCTATGAACAGCCTGGTCTGGTATTACGACGGGACAATCCTTTATGTCTATGCTTCCGGCGAGGTGGTCACCGAGTTGCTGGAACTTCAATATATGAAGGTCGATGACGTGGCGGCGATGCTGAAGGAGCTGGGGATCGAAGACCATCGCTTCCCCTTGAAGAATGCCGCGAACTCGCAGCTTCTGATGGTCTCCGGACCGCCTCGCTATGTTGAACTGGTGCAGGAGGTTGTGAAAAAGGCGGATGCTTTGCAGATGCATCGTGCCCACGCGGAGATCGAGACGCGGATCTTCCCCTTGGTGCATACATGGGCGGACAATGTCTCTTTGGGGGCGCAGGGGGCCGAATCCGTAGCCAGCATCACGGGCATGGCCGATCTTCTGAAAGAAATCCTGAAGAATGCGAAGGTCCGGACTCGGGATGGCGCGGCTCCAGCGAATGATCAGGAATCCGTGGCGCAACTGCTGGCGGAGGACATGGAGAGCCAGTTCGAGCCCATCATCCGCGCCGAGAACCGCCTGAATGCGATCATTGTTCGGGATGCGTCTTCGCGGATGCCGCTTTACGAAGAGCTGATTCGTCAACTGGATGTGCCCCAGCAGCTGGTGGAGATTGCCGTGACTGTGGTGGAGCTGAACAAGGACGACGCGCTGGACTGGCAGCTCTCCGTGGCGGTCAATGGAAGCAACGGCAACCTCCAGGGGGCGGCAGGCGGCCAGAATGCCGGAAATCTCTTCGCGCCAGGAGACCTCTTTGGCAAAGGACTGACGGGTGCCCTGACCTATCTGGGCAAGCATGTTTCCGTGTCGGCATCCCTTTCCGCCTTGCGGGAGAAGGGCAAGGCCCGTTCCATTTCCCGGACTTCCATCCTCACGATGAACAACCTGGCCGCTAGTATGACGGACATGCAGAGCTACCATGCCAAGGTGGTGGGCACCGAAGTCGCCACTTTGCAAGAGGTCTCCGCCGGCACGACCCTGAAGGTGACGCCGCGAATCGTGAAGGCCCGCAACAAGAAGGAGTTGAACCAGCTCTGGATGACCATCTCCCTGGACGACGGCGGTTTCGAGGGAATTGCCGTGGATTCCATTCCCGTGACGCGCTCCTCCACGGTCCAGACGCAGGCGGCCGTCTTTGAAGGCGATTCCATCATGCTGGCCGGATATTTGCGCGATACCGAGGAGAAGGCCGGATGGGGCATCCCCTATCTGCGCGACATCCCCTACATCGGTTGGCTCTTCGGCGGAATCAGCCTCAAGACCAAGTCCATTCAGCGGATGTTCATCCTGACGCCCTTCATCATTGACCTCGATGCGGCAGCCTTGGTGCGCACCCAGGCGGAACGGGCGCGGGACATCACTCTGGAAGAGACTCTGGAGGACGACCGCGATGCGGACGACCGGGCACGCGAAATCCGCAAGATGGAGCGCGACTACCAGAACAAGGAACGTGACAAGTTCCTGAAGGAAGAACTGAAGATTCGCAAAGGCGAACTGGAACTCCGGGAAGACAAGGCCGATGTCCGCCGGGAGGAAATCTTCGAGGCCCGCCAGGAGAATCTTGAAGCGCGCCGCGAGGCCTGGGAGGCGCGCCAGCGTCAGAAAAAACTGGATGCCAAGGAGGCTGAGAAGAAGGCAGCCGAGGCGAAGGCTGACGCCGCCGTCCAGGCGGAGGTAGATGCGGAGCGCCAGGCCCGCGAAGTGCTGGAGGCTTCTGCCGTTCAGAACGCACAATGACCGAGGCCTTGATTGAAAATGGTTTTGCGAAGGTCGGAGACGGTACCTGGCTTGTGGGTGCCGCCCAGCCAGTCGCAGTGTTGGGAAACAGCGTGCCCTTTTCCCTGAAGGGCTTTTTTGTTCCCGACCGTAGCCGCCTGCATCTGATGCAGGTGAGCGGAAAGGCCGCCTGCGCGGATGCCTCCCGCCCTTTTCTGACTAGAATCCCCTGCGCCGCGCCGCTGACGGTCGTTTCCGACAAATTCCTGGTGGCGCCGCAGGAAGCCCGGAAGGGCGGTTCGATTCTCCGGGTCGTGCCGTTCAGTTTCCGGAATGCCATCTGCACCACGGAGTGCGTCCGCGAGTGGGTGGTGATGGCGACGAAGAGCCGGGTGACCAGCTTCGCCTTGCAGGAGAATGACCTTCTGGCGGTCCGCATGGAAGCCGCCGTCGCGTGGACGACGAAGCGCCCCACGGGCTTCTGTCCTCGCATCAAGTTGTCTGACATTTTGATACCGCGCCGTCGGGACCGCAATCTCCTGTTGCATTTCTACGGTCCCGGCGTGGTGTGGGTGGAGGGTGCCAATGCCTCTTGACATGGCGCAATTTCTGCGGAACTCCCTTTCCGTGGACCGATACGACGCCATGCGCGCCAGCACTCTGGAGGTGCCCAAGGAGGTGCCTGCTGAGACCGGCGTAATGAACGGCATGTCCTTCACGGTGGAGTCGGATCCCTTGGCCGAGCTCATGGATTCCATGGAGGAGCTCTCTTTCCAGTTTGAGGAGAACGAGGCCAAGTCCGTCAGCGAGCGCAAACTGGGCGAGACCCGCGGCAAGGACAATGCCTACGTCAAGGCCATGGAGGCCTGGATGAAGACGCTGCCGGACATGCCCGGCGAGGAGTTCACCCGCAATCTTCTGAGGCTTCTGCGCCAGGCCAAGCAGGCCGGACAGTTTCCGGACGTCTCCCGGTTCCTGGAGGAATTGGAGAAGGGCTCTTCGGATCCTTCCCACCAGTTCGCCATGATCGACATCCTGGAGCAGGCGCTGGGCGACGCGGAGAGCGATTTCCGCGCCCTGCTGGAATCCGCCCGCAAGGAGCTCATGGCGACGCGCGGCGAGGAGATTCGCGCCGGCATCAATCTGGCCTCCGAAGTGAACGCCCGGGCTTCCACGCCGGAGCAGATGCAGGAGCTGCGCGACATGTACCGCGGCGAGATCCTGGGGTTCTCCACGCCGCAGGATTGCTTTCGGTCCATCATGGCCACCCGCGGCGCGGCGGGACTTCAGGCGGCCATCGACTTCCTGATGGCGGGCTGCGGCGTTGACTTGCAGAGCGCCACGCCCTCCAAGAGCCCCGAGGAACTCCGACGCATCATTCTGGATTTGCAGTGCGTGCAGGTGCTCAAGACGGTCCTGGACCGGATGACGGCGCTGGGCGCCCGCATGGGGAAGCAGTTCGCGGAAACCTGTCTGCTCAATGGCGAGCAGCTGACGGGAAAGATCATGGACTTTACCGAACTTTCCTATATGGACGCCAAGGAGATAGGTTCCTTCATCTCCTCCTGCGGCATCTCCCAGTTGCTGGCCCGGATGGACTTCTGCCGCGAGATGACGGACGTCTTCCGGCAGCTTTCCTCGCGTCTTTTCTCCAGCGAGCAGGATCGCATCCGGCTGGTGGAGGCCGCCCAGGAGCATCTGGACGGCATTGTCGCCGAGGAATACGCGGAGCAGGACCAGGAGTTTGACGAATAAGGAGATTGGCCGTGAACGCGCCTGGTTGGCTCAATTCAGTCCTTCGCGACTTCGGCGAAGCTGTCGGAGTTAACGATTTTGGCTTCAATGCGCAGGATGCCGCGTCCATTCTTTTTGAGAATGGCGTTTCCCTGCGGTTTGAATACGCATTTTCTTCCCTGGCCATCATGGTCCAGGTGCCCATGGCGGGCGATTCCCATGCGCTGAAACTTCTGTTGAGCTACGCGTATTTTGAGAGACGCCCCCAGTTCCGGTTGCGGGCATCGTATCTTCCGAAGTCCTCGGCGGGCATTCTGGTGGCTCGTCTGCCGGAGCGTGAGGTGACGTTGCCTGCCATCAACACCGTCTTTACGGAGTTGTGGCGTCTGGCGGAAGATCTTAGGAGACGTGCATCGTGAAAGTGAATCGCAAAACAGAATCCATTCGTTTCGACACCGGGATTTCGGTGGCCGAGTACGTGGAAGGCGAGGTCGGTCATTCCGCCCGTCAGCAGCAACAGCACTCGTTGCTGCCCGGGTCCACCACGGTGAGCGAAGCCTTGGCGAACATTTTCCCCGAAGGGGAGAGCGTGACGGGCGAGATCATGAGCGCCCTGGTGGCGGGGAACCCGGCGTTCCTGCGGACTTCCAGCGGTTTCGGTCAGATTGCCCGGGAGACTCTCCGGGTGCTGCGGGAACGGAATACACCCGCTGCCGCCCGTGCGGTACGGGAACTGGAGAATCTGCTGGCGGACACCGAGCTTTTCGAGCAGTATCGGGCCGCATTGCTGGAGACTTGATTTGGCTATGATTGGTGGTAGTAAACTTACAAATTTCAGTGGCGTGTTCAGTCGCTTCGGCGATCTGGTGCTCGCGTTGCTGGTGGTGTGCATCATCGGCCTGTTGATCGTCCCCCTGCCCACGAGCATGGTGGACTTGCTGATTGCCATCAACATCATGATCTCCACCGTGATGCTGATGCTTTCGCTCTATCTGCCTCGGGCACTGGCTTTCTCCACTTTCCCCAGCATGCTGCTCTTCACCACGTTGTTCCGTCTGGCGCTGAATGTCACGACCACGCGGCTCATTCTGCTGAAGGCCGACGCCGGTGAAATCATCTACACCTTCGGAAACTTCGTGGTAGGTGGAAACTTCGTGGTAGGTGCGGTTATCTTCCTGATCATCACCGTCGTCCAGTTCATCGTCATCGCGAAAGGCGCCGAACGTGTCTCCGAAGTCGCCGCGCGTTTTACCCTGGATGCCATGCCGGGCAAGCAGATGTCCATCGACGCCGACATGCGCGCCGGCGCCATTGACCAGGACACCGCCCGTGCCCGTCGTACCGAGCTTGCCAAGGAATCCCAGTTGTACGGTGCCATGGATGGCGCCATGAAGTTCGTCAAGGGCGATTCCATTGCGGGCCTGATCATGACCTCCATCAATATCGTCGGCGGCATCTGCATCGGCGCCTTCATGAACGGCATGGAAATCATGAAGGCCATCCAGAAGTATTCCATCCTGACCATCGGCGACGGCCTGGTTTCCCAGATTCCCGCGCTGCTGGTGTCCATTACCGCCGGTGTCATCGTGACCCGTGTCGGCGACGTGGACAACAAGCCCCTGGGCCAGGACATCATCGACCAGTTTTTCGCTCAGCCCAAGGCCATCCTGCTGGGCGCCGTGATGCTGGTGGGCATTGGCCTGATCCCCGGTTTCCCGAAACTCCAGATCTTCGGCCTTGCGCTCTTCGTGGCAGCCGTAGGCTACAGCCTGACCATCAAGGCCAAGATCGCCGCCGCCCGCGCCGCCCGCGCCGCCGATCCCCTGGCCGCCGCCGCGCCCTCCATCAACGACGAGAGACCCAAGCCCAGGAAGAAGGAGGGCGACGACTTCTCCATGGTGGTGCCGCTTACGGTGGACGTGGATGCGGACATCCGCGGGGCCTTGACCTACGAGGAACTCAACGAGCAGATCATGACCATCCGTCGTGCGCTTTATCATGATTTGGGCGTGCCTTTCCCCGGCATCAACCTCAGTCTGAATCCCTCCGTCAAAGACGGACGCTATCGCCTGCTGGTCAACGAAGTGCCGGTTTCCGAGGGCGTTCTGCGCAAAGGCTGGGTCTTTGCGCTGGAGAGCGCCGAGACCCTGGAGGCCACGGGCATTCCCTTCGAGAAGGGGAAGGCCTTCCTGTCCGGCTACGAGACTTGCTGGGTCAGGGAGGAGGACAAGGCGAAGCTGGAGGAGAGTGGCATCCGTTCCTTGAACATGAACGGCGTGCTGACCTACCATCTTTCCGGTGTTCTCCGTCGCTATGCCCATGAGTTCATTTCCTTGCAGGAGACCCGTCTGCTCTTCGATTACATGGAGCGGGAGGCCCCCGAGCTGGTGAAGGAAGTCCAGCGCGTGCTGCCGTTGCAGAAGATCACCGACGTCTTGCAGCGCCTGGTCCAGGAGGGCATCTGCATCCGCGACCTCCGCCGCATTACCCAGACCCTCATCGAGTGGGGCCAGAAGGAGAAGGACACGGTTCTGCTGGTGGAATACGTCCGGTCATCCCTGTCCCGCTACATCAGCTACAAGTTCTCCGGCGGCCAGAACATCATCGCCGCCTATCTTCTGGATCCCGCCCTGGAGGAGAAGATCCGCAGGTCCGTGCGCCAGACATCTGGCGGAAGCTATCTTTCCATGGATCCTGCCACGGTGCGCTCCATTCTTGCCGTAGTCCGGAAAACCATCGGCGACCTGTCCAAGATTCCGCAGAAGCCCGTGATCATCGTTTCCGTGGATATCCGACGCTATTTCCGGAAGATGATCGAGAAGGACTACTACGAATTGCCGGTGCTGAGTTTCCAGGAACTTTCCCAGGAGATCAACATCCAGCCACTGGGGAGGCTTAAGCTGTGAACTTCATTCTGAAAATCGTCCAAGGACCCAACACCGGCGCGGAACTGGCGCTGGTGGAGGGTGTCAATGTGAAGCTGGGCAAAGGCGAAGATTGCGACGTCGTCCTCGCCGACCAGACCCTTTCCGAGGTGGCCTGCGAATTGGAAGTCAGTACGGAACGCGTGATGATGCTCCTGCCCGGCGGCGGCCAGGAACGTCTGGAACCCTATCGCGTGAAGATTCTTGGGACTACGGCCATCGCCCTGGGACCCGCCGATTCCCATTGGGAGACGCTGATCTGGCCGGGCACCGAGGAGGAAGCCGAAGCAGACGAGGCCAAGCGCAAGGCCGAAGAGGAGGCAGCTGCCGCCGAAGCCGCCAGGCTGGCGGCCGAGGAGGCAGCCCGGAAGCCCAGTATCTGGGGCTGGAAGGGCCGGGGATTTTTCCTGCTGGTCTTCCTGGCGCTGGAACTCCTGATCTGGTTCATGCGCCCTGTCATCGGAAAAGGCATGGACTGGGGCCGTGCAAAGATCCACCAGTGCTACAAGAAGATGACGGCCAAACCCGGCGTGACGGAGGTCCCGGAAGACCCATTGCCGCAACGTTCCCTGGCCGAAATCGCCGAGGAACACAACTTGACCCTCGTTGCCAATGAAAACGACAAGCTGCAGCTTACGGGCAATTTGAAGACGCGCCAGGAACGTCTGCTGGTGACTGCCGAGGCTTTCCAGAGCTTCCATAGGGTGCAGATGGCCCTTTCGGACGACGAGTCCATGCGCCAGGCCGCTCAGGAGATGCTCTTGATGCTTTCGGAAGGAAAACTCCGGGTCATCCAGGCCGAGAACCGGAAACTGGCCCTGTCGGGCGAAATCGACACGGTGGAGGAACTGCGTCGTGTGCTGGAGGGTCTGAAGCAGGATGTGGCTTTTCTGGAAGAGGTGGATGTCAATGGCGTCACCGTAGTGGAGCTGGTGGAGCAGGCGAAGCGGAAGGCAGCCGCGGAGGCAGCGGAGAAGGCCCGCTTGGCCGCGGAGGCTGCGGAGAAGGCCCGCTTGGCCGCGGAGGCTGCGGAGAAGGAGAAATCCGATGCGCAGTTGGCTGCTGCGGCTCGCCTGGCCGCCGAGGCAGCGGAGAAGGCAGCGGCGGAAGCCCAGACAGCCCGGAATGTCCAGAATGCCGGCGGTTCTGTGCCTGCGGAGGCGACGCAGACCATGGCGGAACTGTTGAATGGCATTGTCGATGCGGTGGCGCCGACGGTCGTCCGTCCCTCCCTGCCCGTGGTTGGCGTGATGACCGTCCCCTATCCGTGCCTGGTGGCGCAGGATGGGAGCCGTCTTTTCGAGGGCGCGGATTTCCAGGGCTACGTCATAGAGAAGATCACTGAGGAGAAGGTGGTTCTTCGGAAAGGCGAGGAGCATTTTGACTGGCGGCCATGATTGCGCTTCTGGACATTGAAAAGCGCCTTTATGGCGATGGGCGCGAGGTTGCGCTGACGGAATACGACCGCCAGCTGGTCAGGCTGGAGGAGCGTCTGAAGACGAGCATGGACCAGGGGCTCTCTCCCGACGATTTTTCCAATGCGGACGCCCTGAAAAGCGCCGTCCGGCTGGCCCGGAAGCTCATACGGCTCTCTCCCAAGGGGCAGGACTGATTTTTTTTTTTGTTTGTTTTTTTCGTTAGGTTTCCTGAAAAAGAAAAGGAGTAGAAAATGATTGGTGTTCCTCAAGTCATTCAAAATGTCGACGACATTGCCAGCAGCAACAAGCGCATCACAGACCATCAGGCAGCGACTGCCATCCATCTTGATGCCGTGTACGTGGCGTTGATCAACGCCACGGAGAACATGGAAGAGCGCCTGAAGACCTCCCTGGAGAACTACCAGGCCCACCCGGATGTCCAGGCCAACCTGCAGCAGCTTCAGTATGACCTCCAGATGTGGAATCTGACGCTGACCACCATGACAAACATCCAGAAGAACATGTCGGATGCCTTGAATTCCATCGCATCCAACTTCCGCTAATGTTTGAACTGGAACCAGAGGAGGCGCGCCTGCTTCTGAACATCGCCCTGATGGCCATAGGCCAGAACCGCTTCCAGTCGGCGGAGAATATCCTCTCCGCCCTGGAGCGTTTCCGTCCCGATGCGCCATCCCTGGCGGTGGCGCGGGCGATTCTCTTCATCAGCATGACGGATTTCCAGAAGGCCATCGACTACATCGACAGCCAGGCGCTGCCGCGTTTCCCGGATTCCGCCATGCTTCAGGCTTTCAAGGGGATGGCCTATTTGCGCCTGAACCGTCCCGAGGAGGCTCGGGAACCATTGACCATTGCCGCCGGACAGAATGCAGATTCCGCTGCGGCTCAGTTGGCTAAGGATTTGCTGCAATGACAGACTCAATGATCGTAGAGGCGATTCGCTCCCTGAAGATGAACAACGTGGACCAGACTGCCGTGGCGGGACAGGTCCCCGGCGTGCAGCAGGTGGCGGATCCCGATGCCGTGGAGCGCTTCCAGGCCGCCATGGGACCGGCGAAGGTACAGGACATTCCCTTCGCGGACAAGCTCTCCGCGTCGTGGGTTTCCGCCCAGGACAACTACCAGGGGCTGGTCCATCGGATCAAGGCGCTGGCGGAACTTCGCGGCGAGCACGCCCTTTCCGCAGGAGAGATGGCGGAATTGCAATACAGCGTGGCGACGCTCTCCTTCCAGCAGGAAGTGGTGGCGAAGGTGGCGGACAAGGCCAGTAACGCCGTGCAGACGCTGATCAAGAACCAGTAAGGAGAAAGATGAGAATGCCGAGTCGCATGGGATTTTTTGCCGTAGTGGCGCTTTGTGCGTTCCTGCTGGCCGGATGCAAGAAGGAGACGACGCTCCATTCCCAGCTGGAAGAGCGTCAGGCCAACCTGGTGATGGCGGCTTTGCTGGAAGGCGGCATCAGCTGCCGTAAGGTGGCCGGCGACGAGAACCTATGGAATGTGGTGATCTTCGATGCGGACTTCGCCAAGGCGGTGGAGTTGCTGGAGCATCAGGGGCTTCCCCGTCGGAACTACCAGGGCATCAGCGAGGTTTTCAAGAAGTCCGGAATGGTCAGCTCTCCCTCTGAGGAGCGCATTCGCTTCATGGACGCCCTGGCCCAGGATCTATCCCGCACCATCGCCGACATTGACGGCGTGGTGGATGCCAGGGTCCATGTGGTTCTTCCGGAAAACGACCCCTTTGCCAAGAATACGCTTCCCAGTTCTGCCGCCGTGGCCATTCGCGGACGCTGGGATTCTGATTTGTCCTATCTGATTCCGGAGATCAAGAGCCTGGTCCGGAACTCCATTGAAGGTCTTCAGTATGAGAAGATCACGGTGACGATTTTCCGTGATGCTCCTCCTCGGAAATGACTGCTGAACAGAGACAATTTCTTTTGACGGCCGCCTGGCTTTTCGTGCGTCACGGTAGGCCGCAGCGGGCGCGCGTATTGGTGGAGACCCTTGTGGAAGAGGATCCTCGGGATGGCGTTTCCGCCGCCGCGTTGGCGGAACTTCTGCTGGCGGATGGCGACGGCGAGGAGGCGCTCCGGGTGTTGCGGATGGCGGATTTCCCGGTGGAGCTGATGCGCGCCGAGGCGGTTCTGGAGTGCCGGGCGTTGACCATGGTGGGACGTGTCACCGAAAGCAAGCGCCGCTGGAACCGCTATCTGGAGTTCCGGAAGGGCAGTGCCCGCAGCTGGGTGGAAGAATGATATGGACCTGAAGGAAGCAAGAGAACTGATCGCCAACAAGGCGTTGTGGCCCCGGGTGAGGGACTACTTGGCCCGCGGAGGGGAGATGATGGACTTTTCCAGGCCGGAAAACCGTCTTGTGCTGCTGGACGCACAGACGCTCATCCAGGTGAAGAAGTGGTTGGACGCGCTTGCCCATGCGGCGGAATGGAAGATCGTGGTGGAGGGCGAAAAGGTGCGGAAACTCCGGGAGGAGTATCCTGGCATCTATCCGGACGTTTTCCGGTATCTTCCTTATTTTTCCAAATTTGACCTGAGCGACCAGTCCAATTCGGCACTGGTGCTGTTTCTGCTGAAACTCAAGTTCCCTGAGGCGTACGCATTATGCTTCTCGTAAAGAAGGACAATTTTGAATTGAATAGCGCCAGTCGCCTGGTGAAGGCGAAGGACGTGGCTGTCGCCAAGGACGCCGATGAAATCATCTCCATTGCGGAGGCGAAGGCCGCCTGCATTGCCGAGGAGGCCAGGAAGGCCTACGAGGAGGAGCGCAGGAAGGGCTACGAGAAGGGCCTGGAGGAAGGTCGCGCAGCCGTGGTGGCGAGTCAGCTGGACCGGCAGGCGGAGAGCGCGGCGTTCATGGAGTCCATGGAGAGCAAGATGGTGGGCGTGGTGATGAAGGCCATGCAGAAGTGCATCGCGGAGATCGGGGACAAGGAGCTGGTGGTCCAGATTGTCCGCAAGGTGATGCACGCCGTGGTCCGCAACCAGCGCCATATCACGCTGAAGGTCGGTCCCGAGATGATCTCCGTGGTCCGGGAGCGGATGAACGAGATCATGGCGGACTATCCATTGCTGGACGAGGTGGATGTGCTGGAGGACGCCAGACAGAAGGGCGCCTCCTGCATCATTGAGACCGAGGCTGGCATTGCGGAGGCTTCCGTGGAGACCCAGCTGGCGGCCATTGAGAAGTCGCTGAAGAAGCATTTTTCCAGGGAGAAGTAACGGACGTGAGTTCCTACGACTACATCATGGATGTCCTGAATGGCGCCATCGACGATGTTCGTCCGATTGACGTCAAGGGCAAGGTGATTCAGGTGGTCGGCACCATCATCAAGGCCTCTGTGCCTGGCGTGAAGGTTGGCGAGGTCTGCATCCTGCGCAATCCCTGGGAGAATCTGGAGATCCAGGCGGAGGTCGTCGGTTTCACGAAGGAGGCCGTCCTGCTGACCGCATTGGGGCAGATGGTGGGCATTTCCGCGCAGACGGAGGTGATTCCCACCCGGCGCGTGCACATGGTTCCCGTGGGCAAGTCCCTTTTGGGGCGTGTGCTGGATGGCCTGGGACGCCCCATAGACGCGGATGCGAAGGGGCCTTTGCAGCCCGAAGGCTACTACCCTGTCTATGCGGATCCTCCGAATCCTCTGGAGCGCACCATCATCAAGAATCCCATTTCCCTGGGGGTTCGCGCCCTTGACGGTCTTCTGACCTGCGGCGAGGGGCAGCGCATGGGCATTTTCGCGGCAGCCGGCGGCGGCAAGTCCACGCTGATGGCGCAGATCATCCGCAACACGGAGGCGGAAGTCACGGTGATGGCGTTGATTGGCGAGCGGGGCCGTGAAGTCCGCGAGTTCATCGAGAAGGACCTGGGCCCCGATGGCATGAAGAAGACGGTGGTGGTTTGTTCCACATCCGACCGCAGCGCCATGGAGCGTCTGAAGGCCGCGTATGTGGCCACCGCCATTGCGGAGAGTTTCCGCGACCAGGGAAAGAAGGTCCTTCTGCTGATGGATTCCGTGACCCGTTTCGGACGTGCGCAGCGTGAAATCGGTCTGGCGGCCGGCGAGCCGCCCACTCGCCGTGGTTTTCCCCCCAGTGTCTTTTCCGAGTTGCCGAAGCTGATGGAACGCGCGGGAAATTCTTCCAAGGGATCCATCACGGCGCTCTACACCGTTCTGGTGGAGGGTGACGACATGACGGAGCCCATCGCCGACGAAACCCGTTCCATTCTGGACGGGCACATCATCCTTTCCCGAAAACTGGCGCAGAAGAACCACTACCCCGCCATTGACATTCTGCAGTCCATTTCCCGTTGCCAGAGCGCCATCATCGATTCCGACCACAAGAAAGCCGCTGCCAAGCTGCGTACCATCCTGGCCAAATACCAGGAGGTCGAGCTGCTGTTGCAGATCGGCGAATACCAGAAGGGCGCCGATAAGGAGACCGACGAGGCCATCGAGAAGATCGACGCGGTGAACAACTTCCTGAAGCAAGACCTGAAGGAGCGTCCTACCTACGAAGAGACGCTGCAGGGGTTGCTGGACGCAGTGAGGTAGCCCATGGCGTACGCCTTGCAGAGCCTGCTGAAAATCCGGGAGATGCGCGAGGACCGTGCCAGCGCGGACCTGACTGCCGCCAAGCAGGCGGTGCGTGAGGCCGAGCGGGCGCTGGAACGGCGCCGCCAGGAATTGCAGAAATTCGAGGAGACCTGCGAGGAGCGACGGGACAGCATCTACAATGCCGTTCTGGGACGTTCGGTTTCGCGGGAGGACCTGGATTTGGTTCTGGAAGCCGTCGGGCGCATTGACGAAGAAGGCGCCCTGAAGGCGGACAACGTGAAAATGGCCATGGGCGAGGTGCAGAAGAAGGAAGAGAAGGCAAAAGAGTGTCAGGTGGTGTTCACGGAGGCCTCGAAGAATCGGATGAAGATTTCGGAACACAAGAAAATCTGGATTGCGGCAGACTCGGCCGAACAAGAGCGCAAACTGGAATCCGAACTGGAAGATTTTACAGGCAAGAAGAACGTGGAGGAAAGTCAGAATGACGGAAATTAGCACCATTGTTGCCGTGGGCGGTTTTACTGCTTCGGAGACAACAGAGGGCGTGGTTTTGACGGATGTCGCGGGGAAGCGCCAGGCTCCGGCGGAATTGGTTGAACGCTTTCGTGATGCTATGGCGCAATCCTCTGTAGGTCAACAGAATAAAATTGTCTTTCAACAGGCGATCCCTCTTCCCGTCCAGGCGAAAGCTTTTCCTGCCGAGGCGAATGCTTTTCCTGCCGAGGCGAAAGCTTTTCCTGCCGAGGCGAAAGCTTTTCCTGCCGAGGCGAAAGCTTTTCCTGCCGAGGCGAATGCTTTTCCTGCCGAGGCGAAGGTTTCCGCGCCTGTTCTTTTTCAGGGAATGCCTGTGGTAACGCCGGAAATTCTGCCATTGTCGGAAGAGGCGATGCAGACGGGAATGCTCTCGGAAACGTTTTTCCAGCCGCCGGCGGCCGACAATACGGCGGACAGAAATGTTTCGATTTTGGCACCGGCGACCGCTCCCATTGAAACGGCCAGTGCTTCCGCCGTGTCAGCGGAAATTCCCGAAGGAATGAAGGATTTGACGGCGCGGCCGTGCCCAGACGCGCTGTCCGCGATTGTGGAAAGGGCGGAATCGGGCCAGGCGATGGCGTCTTCTGCGCTCATCTCCATGGCCAGTGCTTCCGTGTCAGCGGAAATTCCCGAAGGAATGAAGGATTTGGCAGCGCGGCCGCAGCTTGACGCGGCGTCTGCGCTTGCGGCGAGGGCGGAATTGGGCCAGGCGATGGCGTCTTCTGCGTTCATCTCCATGGCCAGTGCTTCCGTGTCAGCGGAAATTCCCGAAGGAATGAAGGA
>JAKSPB010000046.1 GCA_024405215.1 Lentisphaeria bacterium
CAGGAACTTTGCCCTAACTTAACCCGACAAGCAGTGCTTTGCAAGCAAAACCGGAGAAAAAAAGCAGAGATTGTAGAGATGCTTGCCCTACTGTGCTGTGATGCACGAAGACGCCAACCTGGAACCGTTCACGGGCAATTTGCCCAGAAGCGTTCCTGTCCAATCCGCCAGCGGGCATGGGCAGTTCAACAATCCGCAATTTTCCTGCAGATTGTTCATGAAATAGCGAATTCTCTTCTGCGGCGAAAATTTCCTTGCATAAGACGGCAAGGCTTTTTCCCGCTGATGCGATTCTCAGATTTCACTTCGACCGGAACGATTTCCGTTGGAAATTGCAACAGGATATCCACTTCGGCAAATCTCGGGGCGCGGGGGCGTCGCCACCCGCGCAAGGGTATCATTCCTTTTCCGCTTCTCTGGCAATCCCGCCGAAGGCTGTTTTGCCCTCACTCCGGAACAGCCCCCTCTAAAGCCCGCTCAATATAAGGCTCGTAAGAACCTTTTGCAAAAGTCCATCCGAAGATACTTTTCAGGGATTTCGGAGGCAGTTTGCTTCAAGTGCGCAAAGGCACAATCAACTACATCGATAAGCACTTGGGGCAAAAATGCCCCAAAAGAACGAAAAGTGGCCGAAGCGACTTTTGCAATTCCCTCATTTAGTCCCCTGGCGACATCCAGCAGAAAAGAAACGGCGACATCCATCAGAAAACTTCCCCAAAAGACAATGCTTTCCCTACTGGCATCCGGACTTCGCGCCGTGTTCACGCAATGCCGTCTCCAATTCCGCCTTTTCGGCCGGATCCAGCGACGACAGGCTGATCAAGTCCAGCAGCGTAGCCCGGTATTCCCGGGGGCGCATACGATTCGTCAGCCAGGTAAATTCAAAGACGCCCTCTGCCATCTCAATTCTCCTCAAATCATCGTTCAGCGGGAATCCCACCTCCAGATAACGATAGAACAACTCCTTGACCTTCGGGTGCAGTATCTGCTCCTTTCCGTAGTAAATCTGACTGCAAAGATGCATCATGGGGCTCGTCACCCTGGGCGACGGCTTTCCCAGCTCCGCATAGCCCTTGCCGCCGCACTCCTTCAGCAGTTTTATCGTCTTATCCCGTTGTTCTTCGGGAAGATCCGGCGACAGCCGCACCACATCCAGCGCCGTCATGGGATAACGGTTCGGAAAGCAGTATCGTGTCAGCGGGATCCCCCCGTAGGGGATCTCCGCCTCCAGGACGGCATTGGGATCATTCTGCGTCAGAAGAAGATATTCCAGATTCTCGTAAAAAAAGCGAATTGCCTCCTCCCGGAAGGGATACTCCCGCCAGTCCCGTTCCAGCAACGTCTTCTCGCAGAAGTCGGCAACGGCGTTTTCCTTTTTCTTGCCTTCCAACGGCGTTTTTGCATGTAACTCAAGAACGGTCCGCGCACCGTGGGCCCGCAGCTCCTGGACGGCCTTCGCCTTTTTTTCCGGCGTCAGCTTGTCGCAAGCCTGAATCACATCCAGAATCGTCATATTGCGGTGAAAGACGCCTTTGCCTAGCCGGACCGTCCTTTCCTTCTCCCGATTCACACGAGAATCATTCCGTTCCAAGAGGGCCAGCAAAGTATCCACGTAGAGCTCCGTCGTTTGACCATCCACGAACTGTTCCTCGTTGTCGAAGATCCATTGATCCACGGCAATGGACTTCTTTCGCTCCGGATACTCCTCCGGATCCTTCGCCTGCAATTCCGCATAAGTCAACGCCCCGTGCTCCCGGAAAAACGCAACGAGCCCCTCCCGGCGCTCTTCGGGCAAGGCGAATGCAAACTGGAGCTGGTCCAGAGGCGTGGCCAGCACCGACGAATCCAGCCGTCTATGCAAGTTTACCGATTCCACGACATTGATGTCATATCCCGCCTCGACGAGCATCCGCAGGACCTCGTCGCAGCCTTCGTCCGGCACATGGAAATCGGAATAGTATTTCGTGCAGTAGGTGCTGATCAAAGAAGATTTTTTCGTCAAATTCTGAAAGGGGGCGTAATCCCGCCGCAACGCCTCCGTCAGCATCTGGAACTCCGGAGAAAACAAATCGTCGTTTGCTTTCCCCGAATAGATATGCGTCAAGCTTGACGCAATCCTCTCCGTCACCTTGGCGCCATGATCCAAAAGGATGCGGAAAGCCTTCAGGTCGTCATGATACATCGCCTCCTCCAAAGGCAACTCCTCGTCTCCCCACCATTCCCTGACTCCGAGAAAGGGATATGTGTCATATCGGAGTTCTTCTGGTTTCTGTTCCCACCACTTCTTGCCCTTGACATTTGGATCCAGCCCATCCGCCAGACGCGCCTTCAGCAGTTCATAATTTTGCGTATAAACACAGTATGCCAACGAAGGAGACAGACGGCTGTGGACAAGAGCGGCCAGCCGGAAGGGAATGCACAGGCAATCGCTGGCAAGAGAGAACGGCAGGATCGCAACTCCAAGCACTCCCCACACGGGAATCATGAATTTTCCTGCAATGAAATAACAAACCACCCCCGTTGTCTCGAGCGCGACTCCCGTGTTTTTCAGGAAAACCCACCCTGTCTCGTCGAAATGCGGATGGCCCTCGCAACGTACATTCCGGGTCATTCCGGCCGTCCCCAAAGCCATGACCACCGGCAGCAGGCATACGATCAGAATCCACGTGAGCGGCTTGCGAAAGATTTCCTTTTTCATCCAGTTCCCTCCGTTAGTTCGACTCCATTTCCCTGAGTCTGACAAATGCCCAGGCAATCCAGGCCAGTTCTCGTTTTGTCCCTGGATTCATCCACCTATCATATTGCAACAGATATACTTCACAGGATGGAAACACGACCTTTTCCTCAAATTGACCTATAACGCGTTCAAAACCCGCGCCAGGCAATGTGGCAATGCAAATTGTTCTCTGTGAAGAAACGACAAGGACCGGTTTGTCCCATCCCTCATACTCTGTTGAGACTTTGAAAGCTTTCCCATATTCCATGCCGTCAAAACACTCCAAGACCTTTTGGAAGTGCGGATCAACTTCCAATCCCGCTGTATTCAAGCACTCCATTTTCCGAGAACTCCGCGCCCATTCAGAATAGGTCTTTGCGCCATATCGCCGCATCAACTTCCAAGCCCTCTTCCGAATCTCCAAGGGCAGACAGTCGGCATAGACCAGGCAGTCCAACGCCGTCATGCGCCGACTGCAAAACAGGACGCTTGTTTCCGAATTCCCCTTCTGCGCCAATTCCCATGTGCAATTGGGGTCGTATCCATTCTTCAGCAGCCATTCCAGCCGATCCAGAAAGACCTCGCAATCGGTAATTTCCTTGCTCTCAAAACAACTGAGGCAGAAATCGCAAAGAGTCGCTGGCCGGAAGCACGGAGGAAGCGGATTGATCATGCGGGTCTTGCGGAATTCCCGCCGACCATCCTTCCAAACATCCAGTTCCCAGAACGACCGGGCGCCATGATCCCGGAGCTTCTTCTCCCACCGTGCCTTTGCAGAGGGATCCAAGCGTGACCAGTGGATCAAATCCAGGGGACAAGCCTCAAAATAGATCGACTGGTTGAAATGATGACCTTCCTCGAAATTCATCAATCCCAGAGTATAGTCCATGCAATGGCAATCGTAGTTCAACGGGAAACCGCATTCCAGATACCGGTCCAGCAATTCCTCCAGCTCTGGGAGAATCGACGTTTCCCGGCTGCAAAAGATCTTCCAGCAAAGGTCCATCACGGGACTTGCCTGTTCAAACCGCCGTTTTGCATCTTCCCGAAAGCCCTGTTCTCCATACTTCACCATTAGTTGAATCAGCTCCTCTTTCCGCTGCTGAGGCAGTTGCAGATTTACCCGAATGATGTCCACCGCGCTCAAGGGATATTCGCCGGGATACTGGTACAACTCCGGCGTGGAATTCTCGTAGGGGATCTTCAACGCCACAGGCACATTCGTCTTTTTTCCGACCCGAAGCAGATACTCCAGATTCTCTTCCACTTCAGCAGTATCCAGTGTGCAATCATAGAACGCCTTCCGGCAGAACGACAGTACATTGTCCTGAAGTTCACCGCCAAGTTCCGGATTTTCCTCCAGCAATTCCAAGTAGGTCTTTGCCCCATGAGAACGAAGTTTCCGCACAACGGCTTTCTTCTGTTCCGGCTCCAGTGCTTTGTTGTTCAAGACAACATCCAGGGCAGTCATTGACCGCAAAAACTGGAAATTCTCCGCAAGGCACACCACGCCTGTGCCAGAGGCGTTGATTGACGCGGCCCCATTCTCCAAGAGCCAATCCAGCTCCTGCTCCAACTGTCCGGCGCTCTTATCCGCCGAAACAGAACCGCCATAATTCATCTTGACCCACGGGAAAAGATCCATGCGGGAAAGATCGTTCGGAGCCGGCCAATCCGGACGCTCCTGACTAAGCTCCCCATAGTTCTTGGCGCCATGCTTCCGCAGCACATCCACCAAAACCTTCCGTTCCGCCTCGGTAAGATTCGGGGCGCATTCCAGATAATCCAGCGCACTCCTCCTGACGCAAATTCCCTTCCCGTCCCTCAGCTGGAACTCCTCGTCATAGCGGTCATTGGGATCATAGCCCTGCACCAGCAGCCATTCCACCCGTTCCGCCAGGCGCGCAAGATCCTTCACACGAATGCTGTCATGCACACAGCGGCACAAATCCAGCATCTCGATGTCGTATTTCCGCCCGGGTTCCAGTAATTCCGGATGCTCCTTTGCCATCTGCAGGTACGACGTCGCACCGCGTTCTTTCAATTTCTTCTCCAGAAGTCCCTTCTCTTCTCCATTCAAGCGTGAGAAGTGGATCAGCTCCAACGCGCTCAACCGGAAAGAGCACAAGCGCCCGACAACCGCCCCATCCGGGAACTCCAGCAGTCCCCTGGCAATGTCCGTCGTCGTGTATCCCTGATTTACGGACACTCCGATTGTCAGATAACGCTGGAAATGCTTTTTCACGACAGGCGGCAAGGTCTCGATTTCCTCTTCAAAAATCACCCGGCAAAGATGATTCATGGGTCTTTCCCGGTCCGTGTATTGGGATTCCAGTTCCGCGTAGCATTTCCCCCCATGCTCCTGAAGATATTGAACCAGTTTCTGCCGGCAATCCGCAGCCAGCCGTTCCGACGCACGAAGAAGATCCAGCGCCGTCATCGGGCACGCTCCAGGATAACGATACTGTTCCGGAAGCTCCTTGTCACACGGAAGTTTCCAATAGCAATGGCGATTGGGGTTCCTGTCGCAAAGAAGGACATATTCCAGGCAATCCCGCAGCCTGGAGTAGTTTTCATGCACACCGATATAGACTCCTTGCGCAAAGTCCAAGACCGTATCGTCCCCATGCCCGTCCATCAACGCTTTTCCTTGCTTCGCCGGGTCTTCGCGCATCAGCTCCAGATAGGTCTTTGCCCCGCACGCCCGCATGTGTTCCACAATCTTCGTTTTTCGGGCAGAGTCGATTTTACGGGTATATTGAATCAAATCCAAGGCCGTCGCATTCCACTCAACGTAATGATACCCCGGATCCACTTTGCACTTTTTATATTGGTTGATCGAGTCAGCTTCCCGTTCCACCAGCCAATACAGTGAACGGTCAAACCACTTTGTGCATGAAAGTCCAGGACCTCTTTCCAGACGCGCCCTGCACCAGCCCAAAACATTCATGGCAGCTCCTTCCTCTCCCGAAGCCTCCTCCCCGTTCTCCTTTGCCACCTCCGGATAGCTCTTGGCGCCATATTGACGCATGAGGTCCACCAGTTCCTTCCGCTCTTCGACGGAAAATGCCTCTAGCTGACTGACGTAGTCCAAGGCCGTGATCTTTCCACACGACCATTCATGCTCCTCGTCATCCCATTTCCAAGTCCTTCCCCATCCCGTATTCGGGTCATAGCCCTCTGACAGAAGACACTTCAGGCGCCCTACGAACCAAGCGCCATCCACTTCCTCTGCTTTCATGTAACATTTTTGGCAGAAATCCAGAATGGTCGCCTTGCACTCCCCCGCCTTCTCCAAGATTTCCGGATGTTTCCTGACCATCTCCGCATAAGTCAGGGCACCATGTTTCAATAGGAGTTCCCGCAGTTCCGCCTTTTCCGTCGGCTCAAGCTCCGACAGCCCGATCAATCCCAGAACGCTGACTCGGAACTTCTTATTCCTGAGGTCTCCTAAAAAAGAATTATGGGAAACACCATCCCACAGCCTCACCTCTTCGAACTCCCATTCCATCGGCAGCCCGAACTCCAGATATCGTAGGAAGATCTCCTTGAACTCAGGAGGAAGCGATTTCCATTTCTTCTCGTAAACCGTTTTGCACAAGGACAGGATGTAGCCATTCAGCCCGCTACGTTCATTCCCCAGCTCCACATAGGTCTTGCATCCGTACTCCCGCATCATCGACACCAGCCTTGCCCGTCTCTCCGCCGAAAAACCGTCAAACATCAGCACCATGTCCAAAGCGGTCATGGGAAAATAGTCACTCCAGTTACGATCTTCAATGAGATCCGTCTGCGGCAGGAAAAGTTCTATCTTGAACTCATCGTTCAGCCCTTTCTTCAATCTCAGCAGCAACTCCAGTTCCTCGTCAAAATCCGGTTTGTCCAGTTTGTTTCTACGCCCATAGCTCCCCCATGAAGAGTCCATCTTAAAAAGGCAATATTCCGCCAGGCTATGATTCGTTACGCCTCCCAGCTGCGGATTCTCCCGAAGCAGTTCCAGATAAGACTTTGCGCCATGTTCGCGCAACAGCCGAATAAGCCGCACCTTTCGGTCTTCCGGAAGACGACTGTCATCACGGACTTCGTCCAGAACCGTGACGCTCCGGATCCACTCCTCCTTGAGACCGATCCGCCGCCTGCCCTCGCCAGGCTGATTGATGGACTCGCCACCGCGCTCCAGAAGCCAGAAGAGTGAATCCTCCCACACATCCCACTTCTCCCTTTGAGAAGTCTGTCCGAAGTGCTCCGCGATCCACTGAAACACCGTGACTCCCGACGGTCCGGACCACGTCTCGTGCATTTCGGGATAGGTCTTGGCACCGTATTTGCGCAAAAGCGCCGTCAGTTCGCCACGCAACTCCTCGGACAGCCTGGGTGCCTTCTCCACATAGTCCAGAGCGGTAATGGGCCCCGCAAGCCAGACGCCGTCCTTTTCCTCCCACGTTTCCCCACAGCCCGCATTGGGATTCGCCCCCTGCTGCAGGAACCACTCCAGCCGGCTCTTCAATGCCTGCGGATTGACAACCGACTTGCTGTAATAGCATACCCGGCAAAACTCCATCACCGGCGACGGCTCTTTTCCACCTGGGGAGTTCTCCGCAACCAGGGGCCACCCAACACTTACCACAAGCAGAAGCAACACCAAGCGAACCAGACAAGTTTTCGCATCAGATTCAAAACAAATTCTCGCCTTTCTCATGCTCCTACAACCTCCTTCATGCTTCCTGTCTTCCCTGTCCTCGTGCCGACTTACTTGGCGTCCGGATGCACACTGTAATACGACAACGCGCCATGTTCCCGCAAAGCCTCTTCCAATTCTCGCTTCGTCTCGTCTTCCAGATTTGACAAGTGAATAAGATCCAAGCCATTGCAATGGATTTTCCGGGATGGAACCGCACATTTCGATTGCCCCCAGCCCCACACTCCCTGGGTGAGATCCATCTCCACGGAATCTGCATTCAGCGGGAATCGCACTTCCAGATAACGATAGAACAGCTCCTTGACTTCCGCAGGAAGAGTCCGCACTCTGTCATTGTAGATCTGCCGACACAGGTGCATCATGGGACTTTCCTTTCCATTGGATTCGACAACCAATTCCACATAGCCTTTTCCGTCATGCTCTTTCAACAAAGCAATCAATCGCTCACGACATTCTGGAGTGAAATCCGGACACAGCCGCACAACATCCAAGGCCGTCATGGGATAGCTGTCGGGATAGCGATACCTGCCAGGCAACGACATCCAGCCAGGAAGGCGTTCTCCCTCCAGGATCCCATTGGGTTCTTTCCCGCAACATAGAAGATATTCCAAATACTCCTCCCACGACGCAAGACTCATCTCTCTATTTCCATGCCTCCAAGAATATGAAAAGACACTGTCTCGACAGAAATCGTCTATTCCATATTTTGGCTTCGCCTTCTCAAAGATTCCTTCCTTCACGCCTTCCAGATACTCCCTCGCCCCAAGTTCGCGAAGACGAGTCACCAGTCGTTCTCGCCTTTCCGGAGAAAGACATCCAGAACGCCGAATCAGATCCAATGCAGTCATTTCCCGGGAGAACCTGGCACTTCCCTGCCTAAACTCTTGCTCCATAGTCTGGTTGACGGTTTTCGGATACCGTTCCGCCAAAACCAGCGACACGTCATCCAGACACTCCATCTTTTCATAGGTTTTCCCGTTAAAACTGTACTTTTTCCCAATCCAGCCGATGAAATTGACTTGCGAGTAATCTTGCTGACCGTAGTTCTCCGGATCCCATTTCCGCAATTCGGAGTAGGTCAACGCACCATGCTGGCGCAGAGCCACAATCAACTTCTCCCGGCGTTCCCTGGGAAGCATGTAGTTGAACAAGATGCGATCCAGGAATGTCATGGCAGCCTCAACGGAAGACCCCATGTCGTGATCCACATCTGCTCTCCAATGACATTCATTGGGATTAAAGCCAGCAGCCAACAGCAAGAGAAGAATCTCATCCTGTTCCTCCTCTGGCAGTGACGCATTTCCATACCAATCGAAGATATAATCCGGAATGTCTTTTTCCGTCTTCTTCAGGGCGCGAAAGGGAGTCAGATCCTTCCGCAATGAAGTTAGCATCATCTTCCTGTGCATTTCCGAATCCGTCAACGAGGCGTAATTGACATGGTAAGTTTCCTGCCCCAGGAAAATCCGCGCCATCGCCGGTGTGACCTTTGCCCCATGTTGCAGCAGCAAATCAAAAGCCTCGGCATTGTCATGGACGATGGCCTCATACAGCGGAAGTTTCCATTTTCCCCATCGCGAATACACCTGGTTGGGATCCACGCCGGCCTCCAACCGCGCCTTCAGTCGCTGGAAATCTCCCTGATAAATGCAATACCCCAATGGCGGCGCAACGGCGAACTTCGCCACGCCATAGAGATTGTAGGGGAGTCTAACAATATCCACGGGCAGGCCGATCAGCATCCCAACCGTCGCCCCCAACCCGATGGCAGGAAGGGCGATTACTGCCCCAGGGGCACCACCCAGGATGAAAAGACCAGGCCCTAGTTCAAACGATGCCTCGACCCCATATACCGCCCCGGTGGTCGCCGTCTGGAAAAAACTCCGCGACGGGGTGACATGACCGTGCTCAGGGCCATTCCAATCCGGCGAAAACGTATAGCACCCGCTGGACAACAGAAGTACGCCTACCAGGCATATTGCGAAACTTCTGGACAATAGGCATGATCCTTTCGCTGGCATCTCACTCCTCCCTGGGGAACCTTTTCGAAGATCAAGATTGGCTTCTGCCCTCAATATACACCCCTTATCAGGAATAGGCAATCCGGCAGGGAAAATAGCGCAACCCGCGCCAGAAGGCGCGGGCGCTGGCAAGAGGAAATAGGCAATACGGCAGAGGAAAGGGCGCAACCCGCGCAAAGATGCGCGGGCGCAAAAGGGAAAAGGGGCAATCCGGCAGGGGAAAGGGGCGTCCCCCCGCAAGGATATCATTCCATTCACGAAAGCTTGGTCGTCACCCCTGCTGCGGCAGCGGCCCGCCGCTTCTCAAGCTCTTCATGGATCTCCTGCACGCGCTTCTTGGTGAGCGGGTAGAAGCAGAAGATAATGATGATGCCGATGGAGCCGACGATGGGCAGGATGATGTAGAGGGCCTTGAGTTTCAGGAAGACGGAGACGTCCAGACCGCCCTGCGCCAGCTTGGTGGGATCGTATCCGCAGAACTTCAGCGCCAGGCCGGCGGTGACGCCGCAGAGGGCGTTGCAAGCCTTCGCCGTGAAGGTGCGGAAGGAGCTCATCATGCCTTCCGCGCGCTGGCCGTTCAGGTACTCCCCGTATTCGCAGACATCGGAGCACATGGAGTCAAGCATGAGACCGCTGCCCTGGGAGGAAATCCAGACCAGCGCGAGACTGACAAGATGCAGGAAAGGATACTTGGGAATGTACGTCCACGTGAGACTCAAATAGCCCAGGATGGTCACGATGGTCCCGATGATGAATCCTTCCCGCTTGCCGACCCTGGTGGCCAGCTTGGTCATGGTGAAGAGGCTGACGACGCTGACGATGGCGCCCGCGACCCAGGTGAAGAGCGTGATGTCGCCGTTCAGCTGCTCGTTGCCCCCGCAGATATAATGCAGAGTGATGAGTCCGGAGGCGCCCGCGACCGCAGAGCCGACTGCGGTGGTCACGATGAGGCCAAGAATCAGCTGAACATACGGGCCATTGTGGATGATGCCGCCCAGAGAGGAGAAGATGGAAATCTTCTGCTGCTTCTGATGCATCGGATTCTCCTTGCAGCAAATGGCCGGCATGATGCCAAGGACGATGACAAACAAACCCGCGACGCAGGACATCACGATGGCGCCCACATGGATGTTCGGGAAAAGCTCGGGCTTGACGCTGAGCTTGTAGACGAACGGCACCAGGGACTGTCCGCAGAGCCCCAGATAGCGCCTCCAGCACAGGACGTGCGTGCGCTCTTCGTAGTCGTCGGACAGCTCGAAGCCCAACGCCGTAAACGGGACGATGAAGATGGTATACGCCATGGCATAGATGCACCCCATGAGCGTAAAGAAGAGGAACGGACCGTTCTGATACCACGGATTTCCGACGGTGCCCAGGAAGGGCGGCATCCAATGCAAAGGCAACAGCACGCCGCACAGGATGGCGCCGATGACAATCAGCGGACGGCGGCGCCCCCAGCGGGAGCGGAAGTTGTCGGACCAGTTGCCCATGATGGGGTCGGTGACCGCGTCGAAGAATCTGGGGACGGCCAGCGCCAGACCAGCCAGCGCGGGATCCATCTTGAAGAAATCGACGTAGATATACATGTAGAGGAGGCCGACAATATTGAAGGTATAGTTGTCTGCCCATCCTCCGCAGCCCCAGCCCAGGCGCTCCTTCCAGGAAACGCGCTTGGCGGCGGACGTAACCGATGACGCTCGTTCTGCCATTCTCAATTCTCCGTTGTTCTATGGTTCAGCCAAATAAAAATCAAGGAAAGAAGCTCTCGCAGAATTCCTTCTCCGTGCAATCCGCCTCCGCCAGGGCCAGGAACTCCTTGCCGCGCTGGTTGCCCCAGCTGTAGAGGATGCAACACTTGCCCTGCCAGTCGCAGATGTCCAGATCGGACGCGTTGATGTCCTCCGCCTTCGCGATGCGCTCCTGTTGGTCGGCGGTCAGCTGAACCTTGGGATAGACCTTCCGGTCGTCCTCGTCGTAGCGGATCACAGGATTCTTGTAGGAGTGCTCCCACTTCTTCAGGTCGCGAGAGCGGGCGATGTGGGTCATGAAGCCGTGCTCGTAGCTGCCGTCCAGGTAAGTCCAATAAAACCAGCCGTCAAAATAGCGGATCATAGGACCGCCGGTATAGACGTCGCGATAGCCGGAGGCACCGGGCACCAGGCTCCAGTTCACCAGGTCCTTGGATTCCGCGAAGAACATGGTGAAGGGCTCCTTGACCAGTTCGCGGGGAGCGCCAAGCTCAAAGACCACCACGTAGCGGTCGTCGGCCCAACATAGGGAAGTGTTGTATCCCTCCCAGCCCTCGCCTTCCAGGAAAACCTTTGGCTCCGTCCAGTGGACCATGTCCTCGGAGGTCATCAAATAGAAGCGCGGCGCCCCCCAGTTCTCCACGGCGGTCACGATGATCTTCCCGTCGCGGACAAAGGCGTTGCCCATGTGAAGCCCCAGCCCGAAAGGCGCGGAGAAGGTGGTCATGTCCTCCATGTCGCGGAAGCGGAAATAGGAGTTGTTCACAGCCGGGGAATGGTAGCGGCCGCTAGTCCTGCTTCCGTCACGGATGTACTCCATCATCCAGAGCTTGCCTTGAAAGACGATGGGATTCGCCTCGACGATGTCCGTGTCAAAAGTGCCTAGCTTCTTCAATTCCATGATGCGTTTTCCTTACGTATGACTGTTTGGGGATGATTTCCCCCAAAGGCGTTGCTCTCAATTTACCCACAATAACGACTCGCGCCACTTCATTTTTACGCGAAAAATGTAAATTTCGCGCAGATTTTCTCCTCGCAAGTTCGCATCTACAGAGAAATCACCACCACGCCCGCCGTGGAAAGCAGCAGTCCCAGCCATTCCGGAATGGTGTACTTCTCACGCAGGTGAATCAGGGAGTAGATCGTGAAAACGATGATGCAGGTTCCCACGGGAAGAGGATAGACAATGGCCCCGGCGCCTGCAGCGGTCAGGCGGTCGCTTCCGGGGAAGAGCAGGAAGTAATAGCCCACCAAGGCAATCACCGCCATCAAGATTGCCATCCACAGCGCCATGACGACGTCGTGCCTGCTGGAGCGTTTGGTCAGTTCGCCATGGGCGAAGGAGTAAACCAACCCTGCCGCGATGATGCCCAGATTCAGCACCGTGGTGCGGTTGATGTTGGTCAGCTGGTCCAAGGCTTCGGGATAGCGGGAGGAAATGGTCATCAGATACTGCGCCAGGCCGTTGACAAAAAAGGACGCCACGCCCGGCAGGAGCCAGCGCCAGCGGCTGCCGGAAGAGGCCTTGGCCTTGGCCTGCTTCTTGAGATCCCCTCCTACGCCCAAAAGCAGAATGCCGATCGTCAGCGCGCCAATGCCGACAAGCCGCGTGACCGTCGCCGCGTCGCCGTGCACCAGAATGCCAATGGAAAAGGGAAAGAGCATGGCTGCCTGGTAGATGGCCCAGAGGATGCCGTTGGGGCCGCTCTCCATCGACTTGGTCAGAAGAAAAGCGCTTGTATAAGTGGCAAGGCCCGCCGAGAAGATCACCCCAAGAAGAATCAGCACCGTCCGGTCATGGAAATCGGGCATGGGCTGGAAGGGAAGCAGCGCGCAACCTACAACCACATTGAGGATGGCGCAACCAAGGAAAACGTATGTAAAATTCAGTTTCTTCTCGGCAGTGATGCTATACATGCACCCCTCGATGGTCCAGGCCACGCCCAGAAGCAAAAGCAAAATGACTCCGATCAGCATTGTTTTGGAAAAAAACTAAATTACAGAATACCGAAGTGGCTATTGCCAAACCGCAACTTCAGATGGCACCACCACTTACTCACATGGCCGGATTCGATCTTCAATTAATATGAAGCCGCCTGCGGCGGAACAAAAAACACTCAAAAAAAAACTCAAAAGTCGCCTTCGGCGATTTCGCCAAAGGCTTTTGCATGGTTTGCTATTTTGCTTGTTTTGCCATCCGAATTTTCATCCTGGGAAAAACAGGAAATGGCCCATTGCAGAACGTTGCGTTTTGCAACAGCCCGTGCATCTAGCGCAGGCGTTTCAGGCTCTTTCCGTCCCAAGTGTAGGTGAAGTTGCCGCCCTGATACCAGACGGTCCCCATGCCGGCCGCCCTGGCTTCAGGCGTGGCGAAAGCGCTCCAGAGATCCTCGTCGGTGGCATCCACGGCGAGCACGGACCACTGTCCGTCCTTCAGCAGCAGCGCGCCATCGTCCACCTTGATCTTCGGCAATGCACCGAAGGCCTCCGCCAGCGCGGCCTTCTGCGCATCCGTCAGCATTCCAGGCAGCGGAATGACGGCGTTCTTCCAAAGTTTCAGGTTCGCCAGATAGTCGGCGAAGGTGACGAAGGAGACTGCGCGGCCCGTGCGCATCAGGGTATCGCGGGAACGGCTGCCGAAAACGTGGATGGTCTTCTCCGGGACGCGCCAGGCCTTGGTCCACTCCAGATAGTTGACCGCCAGGACCACCTGCTCGTCGCCGCCAATGGGATTGGGCTCCAAGGTCTGGACCAGCTTGTTGTCGGCGGCGATGGTACGGACCATCGCGGGATCGAAGTACCAGTCCACCAGGGGATGGAGTCCCAGATAGCGCACCATGGCGCCGTGGCAGGCCTCGAAGACGCGGATGCGCGTGTTGTCGGTGACGGAATCCGCGAAAGAGAGGATCGTGGCTCCGGCGGAATCCGCCAGTTCGGGATTGCGGTAGTTGCGGACGTCGTTCTCGCCCATGGGCATCGCACCGTGCAGACGGGCGGAATCCACGGGATACATGAAGGCATGGCTACGGTCGGCGCCGCGAAGCGCATAGGAGATGGGGCAGGACTCGATGTCAGGAGCGGCTTCGCCCAGGAGCTTCTCCAGGCCCAGATGGCCGGCCAGCAGCATCCGGCTATGGGAACCGGCGTATTCCATGCCGTAGCCGAAGTACATGCCGAAGGAATACCTCTCGCCAAAGCGCTTCTTGAACTCCCGCACGAAGTAGGACATGTTTTCGGCATGGCGTTCCGCCACGAAGCGGTAGTAGAGGTCGCACACTGCGGCATCGGATGCGCTCATCTCCGCCGGCTGGGGGAAACCAAGCGCGGGATGCGGCAGCGAAATCCACATTTGGATGTCATGGTCCTGGAGATACTTGGCGAAGGCGTTCTTGGCCAGGTCGGAACAGTCGTATTCCCCCTCGGCCTCGCCCCACAGCTGGAACTCGCCGCCTTTGAAGCCCATGATGAGAACGCCCACCACGGCCTTGCCGCTGGGACGGGTCGCCAGGAAATCCAGGGTATTGCCGATGGCAGCCAGGGCGTCCTCGCGCCACTTTTCGGAGCAGAAGGACTGCAGGCCAGCGCGGCCCTTGTTGGAGCGGAAGACCTCTGCGGGATGGGCGGCAACCCACCAGCCGGGAACGTCGATGCGAACCTTCAGCACCACGGAAGCGTCCGGATCATGCTCCAGAATGGAAAGGAGCTGCTTTTCGCAATTCACGGTATTGAAGATGTTCTCCGGCATCCAGTCGCCGCTGAGGACGAAGACCTCGTAGAAATGCCCCTTCGTTTCGCTGAAATTCCGCCAATACTCCTCCTTCATGGTGATGGGAGAGTAGTTGAAGAGGCTCTGGGTGTAGTTGGCCGTGGTGACCGTGTTGGTCATGGCGGGCTTCGGGAACGGCGTCCCGATGCAGCTGGCGGGAATCTCCGCCGCCTTGACCGTCACGTTCCGGCAAGGGATGATGAAACCGTCGCCCAGGACCTCGGCCTTGTAGGTGCCCGGCATCGCGTAGGGAGAAGTCAGCAGCTCCAGATAGAGGCTGTTCCGTTCGGGCACCATGCGCACGATGGGATCGAAGCCGGAGAGCGGAGTCTCCCGGCCGTTCTCGTCCGTGAAACGGAAGGAGAGAGAGAGCTCCTTCTTCGCCTTGAGCGTCGGATTCAGGCCCATGACGAACTTGATGGTCTCGCCGGCCGTCACCTCCGTCGTCGCCTCCAGCACTTGCAGGTCATAGACTTTCGGGGGAATGACCTTGTGGAAATCCACCGCGCCCCAGGGGCTGCAGGGGACCTTGCCAATGACCAACAACTCGGCAGGACCGCCATGGGGAAGACGAATCCCCCAGGTCTCGTCAGTCTTGATGTCCACCTTCGCGCCCGACGCTGTGACCACGCGGCCCTGAAGCAGCAAGGCGCCGGATTCGTCGTAGTTCATGACGTGGACTTCCACCCGGTTCGTGCCGTGCTTCAGATACTTGGCTATGTCGTAGAGCTCGACGGTGCGCCATTCGGTGTCGCTGCCCACGCTCTTGCCGTTCACCACAAACTCGTAGCCGTTGTCGCCTGTGAGCTGGAAGAAGGCGGAGACCGCCTCGGAATCCAGCTCGAAGTCCTTGTAGAGATCCACGCGGGGTTCGCCCGGGTCGTTCTTCAGGAAAATCCAGTCCGCCAGCCACTGGCTCTGGATGGGCTCAAGCACCAGCGCCGTGCTCTCTTTCGGGAGGGGCTGCTTGCCGGCCAGCAGTTCCGGCTGGGACCAGTAGCATTCGCCGCCGCTGGAGTTGCCCACGCCGATGCGGATATACGCGGAATTGACCGGAACCTTGAAGTTGACCTGATAGAGCGTCGGATCCATCACGCCGGCCGGCGTCCGTTCGTTCAAGATCATGGCAGGCTTCCCGTCCTTGTCAAAGCTGTATGCCTCGAAGAAGATGCCGTGGGGGGTGTTTCCGGAAACCCGGGCGCGGAAGGTGTAGTCTCCGGGCTCCAGGCGCGGATAGCAGCGATAGAGCGTATACCCCTCCGCCGTCTTCATCTTGATATGGAAGGTCGGAACACCATCCACATCCTCCACCCCGAAATCGGAAATCCCGTCCGCATTGCGGCCGATCTCCCACCCGTCTCCCACCGGGGGAACCAGATTCTGCGCGGACAACACCAGCGCGGTCAAAAGGAAAATCGCAAAAAATCGTTTCAGCATTTTCTCTCTATGAAAAGTTGTTGATTGATGAAAACCGCCCTCAATATAGCCGTTTTTTCGCCAGAGACCCCTGCCGCACCTTGGTAAAAAAAGAACATTTTCTGCCAAATTGCCAATTTTTCCGTAGATTCGGGTGACTCGGGAAAATTTTAAGGTTTTTTCCGGACAACGAGAAAATATGTGTTATATCCAAATAGAGGATAAAAGCACGTGTCCAGTTCTTCAATCAAAGGCAGCATGCAACTCCTTCCTGCGACTAAATCCTGCTCGGCTGATAGAACTCTGAAAAGAATCCTGCTCTCTATCTTTTTCGGAATGGTCTTCCTTTGTGCCTTTTGGGATGGTCGTTCCGGCACGGAAAAAACTATTCCCCAAACGTCATGTCATTATTAACGCTGTTTTTCCGCCATCATGCGTTTTTCTCCTGGGGATGTTCCTCTGCCTTCCTATTGCCTTGCCTGGTAACGACTACCGCGAGCATTTGGAGAAAGCCATTGAGGTCATGTCCACGCAGACCATGAGCTATGAAAAAGAAGCCGGAACGGGAAAGACAACAACCGCTTCTCTTTTGATTCAGGAAAGAAAGGCAGACGGAAGTGTGCTCAGGCGGGAAGAGTATCTCTTGTTCGGCAAGGCAGTTCCCAGGGAGGAACTCCACCGGGGAATGGAACAACTGACCTATTATACACGGACGAAGGATATACAGCCGTATTCACAACCCGCGAGAAGATCCGGGCCGTCCGTGCCCCCGGAGGGCTTCCCAAATCCATCATTCCTAAAGACGCGACGTTTCCCGGACAGGACCAAACTTCAGACGGCCACGCTTGCTGGGTGATTCGCGCGAAAGGCGAGGCCATGGGCATGTACCGTATCCGCGAATACACTGTGGACAAAGAAAGCCATGTCATTCGCGCCTACCGGATTTTTGACGAAAACGGAAAACTGATGATGCGTATCAGCCGTAAAAATTTTTCTTTCGCCCCGCAGATTCCTCCTGAGTGCTTCCGCATTCCAAAACTGGACGAGATTTTCTTTGCGAAAAGCATGGAACAAACAGGAGAAGCCTTTAAAAAACTTCACGAGAGCGCGGCAAAATACTATCTTCGCTCTTCCCCGGAGGATAACCGCCCCAGCGGTCTTTCCCAGACATGGCAACACATCTCCAGGCATCCTGCCCGGGCAGTTCGATGGGGATCGCTAGGCCTGTCCGCCCTTTTTCTGGGCGTGGCGGTCATCCTGAAGATTCGCCAGAAGCGCCCTATTTTGCACAAGAAGTAGAAGCGGAAAAAAGGCCAGACGGCTCTGCAAGGCCCGCCAACATCCTCCAAGAACGTAACCGATAGATTCCCGATTGCGTTTCTACCGCTCCAGCCATGAAAGGGAAAAGAAGTCGACCGCGACTTTCACAATTCCCGACATTGCTGTTATATTACCGGACATTCCGTTGAATCTAGCAGAATTTTTCCCCGAAGACTGCTAGACGAGGGAACTCTGGAGAATCTCTGTTAATAGAGTGCCGAAGGTGCAAAGCTGCCATGAGCAGCCGAATCTCTCAGGCAAAAGGAAAGAGTTGAAGATATCACCGTCTTTTGCGCGTCCTTTTTTCTCCGTATTCCAGCCAGAGCATTTCTGCCGGCTACCAGCCGTAAAACCACCGGGGAAGAAGGAACACCGCAAATGGAATCAATGCTTCACGTAGTCCAGACCATCAACAGTTATCTGTCTGACTACATCCTGATCACGCTTCTCGTCGTTACCGGCCTCTATTTCACCATCCGCACCCGCTTCGTGCAGCTCCGCTGCTTCGGCGAAGGCATGCGCCACGTCTTCGGGAAATTCAGCCTCCACGGCGGCAATCAGGGCGGCGGCATGAGCTCCTTCCAGGCGCTCTCCACGGCCGTGGCGGCACAGGTCGGCACAGGAAATATCGTAGGCGCCAGCGGCGCCATCCTGACCGGCGGCCCCGGCGCCATCTTCTGGATGTGGATCATCGCCTTCTTCGGCATGGCAACCATCTACGCCGAGGCCATCCTGGCACAGGAAACCCGCATCACCTTGGAGGACGGAACCATCCACGGCGGACCCGTCTATTATATCAGGCGCGCCTTCCCCAACAAGTTCGGCACCTTCCTGGCGGTCTTCTTCGCCATTGCCCTCATCATCTCCCTGGGCTTCATCGGCGCCATGGTCCAGGCCAACTCCATCGGCGAAACCTTCCAGAACGCCTTCCATGTCCCCACGCCCGTCATCGGCGGCGTCCTGGCGCTCCTCGCCATGCTGATCTTCATCGGCGGAATCTCCCGCCTGGCCAGCGTCACGGAGAAGCTGATCCCCACCATGGCCCTGCTCTATCTGATTGGCGGAATCTTCGTTCTGATCCTCCGCATCAACTACCTCCCCGCCACCTTCGGATGCATCTTCAAATACGCCTTCAGCCCTGACGCCTTGATCGGCGGCGGAATCGGCTACGCCTTGAAGACCGCCATCAGCCAGGGTGTCAAGCGCGGACTCTTCTCCAACGAAGCCGGTATGGGCTCCACGCCCCACGCACACGCGCTGGCACAAGTCAAGAACGCCCATGAGCAAGGCGTCGTCGCCATGGTCGGTGTCTTCCTGGACACCTTCGTCGTCCTGACCATGACCGCCCTCATCGTCATCTCCACCATCTACACGGGCAAAGGCCCCCTTGCCAACGCCACCGGCGAGACCTACTCCGAAATGCTGGCGATAGCCGGCCTGTCCAAGACCAATCTGGTCCAGCAGGCCTTCGCCCAGGTCTCCTTCCAGAACCTAGGAAACATCTTCATCGCCATCTGCCTCTTCTTCTTCGCCTTCTCCACCATCCTCAGCTGGAACCTCTTCGGCAAGATCAACTTCCACTACCTCTTCGGCAAGAAGGCCACCGTCATCTACTCCATCACCGCCATTGCCTTCATCTTCCTGGGCACAATCATGCAGAACGACCTGGTCTGGGAACTGCAAGACATGTTCAACCAGCTGATGGTGCTCCCCAACGTCATCGCCCTGATGGCCCTCTCCAGCATCGTCGTTCGCCACGCAAATGCCAAAAAGACGCCAACCGCGACGGAAAAATAGAAGGCTGCCGCCCAAAAAATCGGAGGGCAAACAGCAAAATAAGCAAAAGCCTTCGGCGGAAATCGCCGAAGGCTTTTGCGGGGGGATTTTACATACTTAAGTTGCCTGCGTGTTCCGGCGTTGCGTTTTTCCGGGGCTCGCGCATCGGGCACAGGACAAGTCCGTATCGTCAATCAACAACTTGTTCCCCCTTTCTTGCGTTTTCCTGTCTTGCATCTTTTGCGTTCCCGCAGCAGACGGCTTGCACGCCCCAATCCTGGATGCGGCAAGCAGTCCGTCCTAAGGACTAAAGGGAATAGAAGCTCAGTTCCACATGGAACTTACGGGATTCTCCCGGCTGGAGCTGCGGCATGATACCGGCGGCGATGTCGGCTTCACGGCCATTCAAGGAGGCACAGGTAGGCTCCAGCCCCAGGACATATTCGTTGGCGCCGCAGTTCTTCCACTGCACCAGCTGCGGCAAAGTCGCCGTGTCGTATGCGACGCGGACGCCGATGCCCAGCTTGGGATTCTCGACAACCATGGCGGCCAGGCCGTTGTCTTCCGCAGGCAGCTTGTGCCGGAAGCACTGCTCGCGGAAATTCGGAACGGGAGCGCAGAGCTTGTTCCAATCCTCGAGTCCCTGCGCCGCCCACTCGTCCCGTGGTTCCACGGGATGCTCGGGAACCACGAAGCGCAGATCGGGAGAGACCAGCGGCCATCCGAAATTGCAGTGATAGAGAATCTCGATGTATTCCGGACGCGGAGCGCAATTGACCACCTCGTCGTCCAAGATGATGCGATTGTCGTTGTAAGCGCACCGAATGGTACGGTTCAGGCGAAGGTTCGTTCCGAAGAGGACCGCCTCCCGCATGGTGCCGGAGATGGTGATGGCGCCTCTGGCGTCGCGCTGGACGGATAGCATCTCCGCGCCCATCTGGGAGATCTTGCCATGGAGGCCTTCGTCGGCGGAGGGATTTCCGGCATTGCGCAGCCCACAGGTGGTCAGAAGCCCGCCCGCCCAGTCACGCAGGAAATCGCCAGTGGGAAGACGGTGCCCGCCAGGCGTACGGAAGACCAACGGAATGCCCTTGAAGGAACACTCCACCAGATTCATGGCGCGATCCGGCGTGACGGTGAAAGCCAGACCGCTGCCGTTGAAAACATCAATCAAGCGCTGGCCTTTGCCAGCGCCGTCGGCCAGAACGCTGCAGCGCGCATAGCAGAGCTGGTCAAGGTTGCCAAGAAATTCAGGGGCGTCTTCAAGCTTCGGGGTAGTCATAGTCGTAAATGCGAGGATTTGATAAAAACTCCTATTCGAGGGAATTGCAGAACCACCCATGGACACCAATCAGCCGCTTGTCCGTTCAGACTGGCGACGCTGCCGGAGCGCCAGCCTGAACGCCACTGGTGTTCATTCGTGTCCATTCGTGTTTCAAGGCATCCCCTCGGAACAGCTACACGAAAAAAAACAAAAAAAAGTACGCAGGAAAAAGATAATGCCTCCTCACTTTTTTTTTAGATTTCCATAGCCGATATATATTTCATTCATGTACGAAATTCCGGACCTGCCTTTTGACAAGCCCGGACAATTCAATACCAAAGGACACAACATTTAGGAATCTAGGCTATGATCAAGAAAACCGCCCAGACTGTCATTCTGCTGAACTTCGGTTGCCGGGACATCCAGAAATTCGCCCGTGCCATTCGCGCCGAGCATATCTATACGATGGTCATGCCCTGGACCACGCCCGTTTCGCGCGTAATGCAGGAAGAACCTGTCGGTTTGATTATCTGCCGTGACGAAGCCGCCGCGGAACATCCCGCAGAGCTGGCCGCCTTCCAGGCTCTCGGCCTCCCCTGCCTGGTGGATTCCGGCCTGAACGCGGAAGCCGCCATTGCCTTCTGCAAGAACCAGTGCGGCTGCCAGGGCCTTTGGACCGTGGATCGCTTCATCGAGGAAGCCATTGCGGAAGTGAAGGAGCAGGTCGGTGACAGCACGGTCGTGCTCGGGCTCTCCGGCGGCGTCGACTCCTCCGTGACAGCCGCCCTGATCCACAAGGCCATCGGCAAACAGCTCACCTGCGTCTTCGTGAACCACGGCCTGCTGCGTCTCGGCGAGCCCGAACAGGTCCAGAAGATCTTCCGGGACACCTTCGACATGAATCTGGTTTACATCGATGCCACAGACCGCTTCCTGGACAAGCTGGCCGGCGTCAACGAACCCGAGAAGAAGCGCAAGATCATCGGCGGCGAATTCATCGATGTCTTTGCCGAAGCCGCGGCGGCCACCAAGGCGAAGTTCCTGGCCCAGGGTTCCATCTATCCCGACTTCCTGGAGAGCATCCCCCTGGACGGCAACCCGAACGGCGTCATCAAGAGCCACCACAACGTGGGCGGCCTCCCCGAGAACCTGAAGTTCGAGGGTCTGGTGGAGCCTCTGGCCCGCCTCTTCAAGGACGAAGTCCGCGCGGTCGGCCGCAAGCTCGGCCTGCCCGAGGTGATGATCGACCGCCAGCCCTTCCCCGGCCCCTCACTGGGCGTCCGTTGCGTGGGCGAAATCAAGCGCGAATATCTCCGGATGCTCCGCGAGGCCGACGCCATCTATCTGGAAGAGCTCCGCGCCTCCGGCTGGTATGGCAAGACCTGGCAGGCTTTCGCCGCCTTCCTGCCCGTGAAGTCCGTCGGCATGCTGAATGGCCAGCGCCACTACGGCTACACCATCGCCCTGCGCGCCATCAATACCAGCGACGCCGTCACCGCGCAGGTGGTGCACCTGCCCTGGGAACTGCTGGAGAAGGTCGCCAACCGCATCCCGGCGGAAGTGGAAGGCATCTCCCGCGTGGTCTTCGACTGCACGCCGAAGCCCCCCGCGACCATCGAGTGGGAATAATCGCGTAATCCAGCCGATATGAAGACCATCGTCCTGAGCTTTGACGACGCGGTGATGAGCCAGCGGAACTTCGTCGCGCCGTTGCTGAAGGAACTGGGGTTCAACGCCACTTTCTTCATCTGCCGCTGGGGAGACGAATGGCGGAGCCAACACGGGGAATACCTGATGGGCTCCGAGGAAATCCACGAGCTCGCGGAGATGGGCTTTGATATCGGCAACCACACTTGGAGTCATCTCCTGCTGAAAGACATGACTCCAGGATCCCTCGGCGAGGAGATCGACCGTCTGGACGACTTTCTGCGCGATGCGAAAGTCCCCCAGCCGGTCTCCTTCGCCTACCCCGGCGGTCCCGGCGCGGAATACGCCCACGATGTCCTGAAGAAGCGCGGCTACCGCTGTGCACGGACCGTCCGCGAGATGGCCTTCGATCCCAAGACCGACGATCCCTTCGACTTCCCCGCCGTCGCCCTTCAGGACAACGAACCCGAGCGCTTCGCCAGGGCGATTCCGCTGTGCACCGAGGAACGCCCCCTGGCGCTGCTCTTCCACGGCGTGCCCGATGTGGTTCATCCCTGGGTCACACAGACGCCCGAGGGCTTCCGCAGATATATGAATTTCCTGAAGGAAGGCGGCTACCGCGTAATTTCCTTTCGGGACTATATGAAGACCTTGTCATGATTCAGTATTTCGCCGACGACCACTACGACTCCCACCCCGGGCGCGTCATCTTTGAAGGGCTTCCGCAGAACCTGCGAAAAAAAATCCGTTTCTACGAGAATGACTGGGAGGCGCTGGCGAACGGCGAATGGCTGAAGGATTGCCAGCTATTAGTGCTCCACATGATCGGCGGCACCTGCAACCAGCCGCATCCCGACCAACGGGCGGAAGAGCATGTGCGTCAGTGGTGCGAAAAAGGCGGCAACCTCCTGCTGCTACATGGAAGCAGCGCGGCCTTCTGGCAATGGGAGTGGTGGCGTCGGGGCATGGCCCTTCGCTGGGTCCGCGCCAATGATCCCGACGGCATGGAGGAAAGCTTCCATCCCGTCCATCCCTATTTCGTGAAAAAGACCTCGTCCCCCCATCCGCTGACGGCATGCCTGCGTGAACTGGACTTGCCGAAGGACGAAATCTACGCGCATCTGGCGGAACAGCTCCCCTTTGATTGCCTGATGGACACGGATATCCCCGAAGGGCATTTCCCGCAATGCGTCATCGCCGCCACTCCCTGGGGTGGCCAGGCAATCCATTTCCTGCCGGGGCACTATCCCGAAGGCGCCGGCAATTCCGATTTGCTTTACGATGTTCAGATTCTGATGGAGTATCTCCTATGATTAAAAGCGCATTTGTCGGCACGAGAAAGGATCTCTTTGACTGGGTCTATACGGAAGAGCAGAAGGCACGGATCGCCCAGCTCACCGAACTGGTGACTTCGGAGCTTGTTTCTCCGGAGGCGCTGGACTCCACGGATTTCTCCCAGGTGGAAGTCTTCTTCTCCACCTGGGGCATCGGAAAAATCACCGAGGAACAGCTGGACAAGATGCCGAAGCTGAAGGCGGTCTTCTACGCCGCAGGCGCCACGGACCACTTCGCCGCGCCGCTGCTTTCCCGCGGCATCCAGGTCTCCAGCGCCTGGCGCGCCAACGCCCTGCCTGTGGCGGAGTTCGCCATGGCGCAGATCATCCTTTCCATGAAGAACTACTTCGCGGACAACCGGGCCTTCACGGCGCCTGACCGCCATCACGTCATTCCCTATGGACCGGGGAACTACGGCGAAAAGGTCGTCCTGATCGGCAACGGCGCGGTCTCCACCCACCTGAAGCGACTGCTGGAAAGCTGCCTGACCCTGACCGTGGAGCAGATCCCCACCAAGGAGGTCACCCGTGAACGCATCGCCGATGCCTTCCGCACAGGCTATGTAATCAGCAATCACCTCCCCAACCTGCCCGATACCGAAGGAATCTTCAACGAAGAACTCTTCCTCTCCATGCGCCAGCACGCCACCTTCATCAACACCGGACGCGGCGCGCAGGTGGACGAGGCGGGGCTGATCCGCGCCCTCCAGGCCCGTCCCGATCTCACAGCGCTTCTGGATGTGACCTGGCCCGAACCGCCTGTGGCCGGAAGCCCCCTCTACACCATGCCCAACGTGCATCTCTCCAGCCACCTGGCGGGCTCCCTCAACGACGAGACCCACCGCATGGCGGAACTCGCCATCGGAGAATTCCAGCGCTACGAAAAGGGCCTTCCCCTGGAACACCTCGTCGCCTGGGAAGATATCTGCGCCACCAAAAAACGCAGCCAGTAGGGCCTAGTCGGACAAGTCGGACAAGTCGGACAAGTCGGACAAGTCGGACAAGTCGGACAA
>JAKSPB010000047.1 GCA_024405215.1 Lentisphaeria bacterium
CCTTTTCCCTTGGCCCCGGCTCCTTACAGGAGCCGGGGCCTTTTCTTTTCCCGCGACCGGGGGAGGGCGGCGGGGCGCGTCTCCCTGCCCCCCTTCGGGCGCGGGACGGGGCCGTATCGTCAAAGTGTTTCTTTCGGGGTAGGCGCCGTCGTCCCCTTTGCATGAAGTGGAATGTTGTGGGATTTCATGAAAGGAAAACTCTGTTTCGGGAAAGAATCTTAATTTGTTTTCTTCTCCTTCCTTGACTTTATGGAAATGCGGCGTATAGTTATATTATGCGACTAAAAAGGAATCCCTCATTATGGAATTAAACACACGCACCTACGAACAGGAAAATCGTGTTTGGGAATTTTCCCAACCTGATCAAAAACTAGTTAACCGCTTAATGGACGAGGCGTCTGTATCTCGTCCCATAGGTTTGGTATTAGCAACGCGGGGGGTGACTCCGGAGACTGTCCAAGGATTTTTGCATCCTGACATGGACAATTTGGGCGATCCGTACCTTTTGCCTGGCACACAGGCTGCGGCGAAGCGTCTCTGGGAAGCCATTCAAAAGAACCAGCGCATCATGATTCATGGTGACTATGATACGGATGGCATCACCGCGACTGCTTTGTTGGCCTGGGTTTTGCGAGAAAATGGTGCACAGGTTTCCTGTTATTTGCCTCATCGCATTGACGATGGCTATGGATTAACCGCTGATTCCATCAACAAGAATGCGAAAGGACGCTGCGATCTTCTTGTCACGGTGGATTGTGGCATTACCAGCTACGATGCTGTTGATGCCGCCCGGGCCATCAATCTTGATTTGATTATCACCGACCACCATACTCCTGGGCCGACTCCTTTGCATGATGGTCTTTCCGGGGTCGGATCCATTGGGCTTGGCCTTCCTGCCAATACCGGGTCTGAGGAATGGATGGTCGTGGTTGATCCCAAATTGCCTGGTTCGCCGAAAGGGACCGAAGATCTGGCGGGCGTAGGCGTTGCCTATAAAGTCGCTTCTGCTTTCCTGAAATATGGCATTGAACATGAAATCGGCGGCGAGGATACGGATCTGCAGGCAGTTCTTGATTTGGTTGCTCTGGGAACGGTGGCTGACATCGTCCCCTTGTTGAATGAAAACCGCATCCTCGTTCGGCAGGGCTTGAAGGTCCTCTCCATGCAGATGCGTCCCGGCGTGCATGAACTCTGCGACATTTCCAACGTGGGCGATGTGTTGGCGACCAGTGATATTACCTATCGCCTCGCGCCTCGTATCAATGCGACCGGCCGAATGGGCGATCCTACGGATTCGCTTCGACTTCTGGAAGCCCATGACGTGGAGCACGCAAAAGAGTTGGCCGGCATTCTCGATCGCCTGAATCGCGAACGTCAGATGATTGAAGAGCAGGTTGTCAAGGAGGCAGAGGAACAGATTTCGGAACGGTATCGTCCCGGAACCGCGCGTTCTCTTGAAGTAGCCCGTTCCATTGTTGTCTGGAGTGATTCCTGGCATCAGGGGGTTGTCGGGATCGTCGCCAGCCGTCTGACGCGTCGGTATCATCGGCCCAGCGTTGTCCTGACCCGCGATCCTTCCGGGCAGTTCACGGGGAGCGCGCGTTCCTTGAGGACATTGAATCTTGTGCAGGTTCTTGACGAATGCAAGGATACCCTCATTCGCTTTGGCGGGCATGCCATGGCGGCTGGGTTGTCGTTGGAGGAAGAGAATCTGGAGAAGTTCTGCGTGGAGTTCGATGGCGCGGTCCAGAAGGTGCTGGGCATTGAGTCCATGCAGCCGACTTTGGCAATCTGTGGCGAAGTCTCCTTCTCCGAATTGGATGAGGTCTTCTTCCAAGAGCTGAAGGAACTGGAACCCTTCGGACATGGCAATACCGAACCCATTTTCATCACGCGCAATGTGATGCCGGAACGAAAATTCCCGGCGGGACGGACCCATACCCGCGGCATGGTGCGGGACGAAGCCGGAACACGGATGCAGTTCATCGCCTTCTCCAGGATGCCCGATGAATTTCCTCCCGGTCCGTGGGATATCGTCTATTCGCCTCATATCAACCGGTTCAACGACTGCGAAGTGCCGCAGCTGCGCATCCACGACATCCGTCCTGCCGGCAGTTTTTAAGCATCCTGTCTGAAAGGTATTGCCTCAGGAGAGCTTTCGGCTCTCCTGAGGCTTTCTTTTTTTGTGCGTTGTGCCGTTCGCCTGTGGTGGATTATATTTAAGGGTTTTCCGAATTTCCCTTTTTTCATAAAGGAGCAACAGAGATTATGGGTATTCCTCTTCTGGATTTAAAACAGCAATTTGCCTCCATCCAAGCCGACCTTATGCCGCAGCTTGAAGAGCTGTGCGCCAGCCAGCAGTTCATCCTCGGACCGAAAGTCGAGGAACTGGAGACAAAGATTGCCGCTTACTGCAAAGGAAATTTTGCCTGTGGTGTTTCTTCTGGCTCTGATGCGCTGCAGATTGCGCTGATGGCGGAGAAGATCGGTCCCGGCGATGAGGTCATCACCACCGCCTATACCTTCTTTGCCACGGCTGGGGCTGTCTGCCGTTATGGTGCGACGCCGGTTTTCGTGGATATTGATCCCGGCACCTTCAATATTGATGTGACGAAGATCGAGGAGAAGATCACTTCCCGGACCAAGGCCATTATCCCCGTTCACCTCTATGGACAGAGCGCGGATATGGATGCCGTGCTGGAAATTGCCAGGCGGCATAATCTCCTGGTCATCGAGGATGCCTGCCAGGCCATTGGCGCGGAATATCGCGGCAAGCGCGTGGCGTCTCTGGGCGACTATGGATGCCTTTCCTTCTTCCCCAGCAAGAACCTGGGATGCTTCGGCGATGGCGGCATGGTCATCTGCAACGATCCCGCCAAGGCGGAGCGTCTGGCGATTTTGCGCAACCATGGCATGGCCCCCCAGTATCATCATCACTTGATTGGCAGCAACTTCCGTCTGGATGCCCTGCAGGCCGTGGTTCTTTTGAGCAAATTTCCCAAGCTGGATGACTGGACGGTCGCCCGCCAGAAGAATGCCGCCGACTACAATGAACTTTTCGCCGGAGCCGAGGGCATTACAGTTCCCGCAGTTGCTTCCTATGCGACCCGGCACGTCTTCAACCAATATGTGATTCGCATTGGCAATGGCAAGCGGGACCAGGTCTGGAATGGCCTGAAGGCCGCTGGCATCGGCAGCGCGGTCTACTATCCGATCCCGCTTCATCTGCAGGAGTGCTTCCAGGAACTCGGCTACAAGCAGGGCGACTTCCCGGAGAGCGAGCGCGCCGCCCAGGAGACTCTGGCGTTGCCGATTTTCCCTGAATTGACCATGGCGCAAAAGGAGCAGGTCGCCGCTACGATTCGCCAGCTGGTTCTGAAATAGCTTTTCCGCCATGGGGCACCACCACCATTCCAAGCCGGATGTCTCGCAAATTCCCAAGGGGGGGATGAGAAAGATTTACTGGCGCCTTTGCAAGACCTATGCTTTGAAGCATTGGGGATATGTTGCGCTGGGGGTGGTGTTTGCCTTGCTGGAAGGCGGTTCGCTCATGGCTCTGTTTCCGTTGATTGGCCAGGCGGCAGGCGGTCTGGCCACGGGGAAACTGGATGTCGGCACAGAGGCTCAAAGGCATGTCCTGGCGGTAAACGAGTCGAAATCCTTGGAGAAATACACCGTTGAGACTGTAGAGCCGGAGGCCTTGTCCAAAGAGGAACGGCGGGCACGCAAGAAACTTGAACAGTTCAATCAGGTGCTGGACAAGGCCAACGAATGGCTGGATAAATTCGGATTGCCGCAGATTGACAAGGGAGACGGCGAGCATCTGACACGCGGGATGTTCATCGCCTTGCTTGCCGCGCTGGTTTTCTTCTTTTCCCTGCAGGCGTTGACCATGGTGGGAAACCGCTATTGCCTGAAATGGCTGGGTGCGCGTGTGGTGACGGATATGCGGAAGTCCCTCTACGGGCATTTGCTGGACCAGTCCCAGGCGTATTTTTCCCGTGAGGATATGGGCGTCGGGTCGCTGATTAGCCGTTGTACCAACGATATCAATGCAGTGGAAGGGGTTATTGCAAATAATCTTCCAGAGTTGATTGTCTCTCCGATTCAAATTGCCGTCGCCGCCTGCTACATTGTCATTGTGGTCATTGAAACCAAGGTCATCGGCTGGAAATTCGGGGTGCTGCTGCTTCTGATGGTCATGGCTTTTTTCCCGATTTATGCTCTCTGCCGGGTCCTGAAGAAATATCAGCACAAGGTCTTGGCCAATGTCTCCATGGTGACGGACCGGATGCAGGAGAGCTATTCCGGCATCAAGGTGATTCGCACTTTCCGCCAGGAGGAACGGGAGAAGGGCGCTTTTGCCAAGGTGAACGAGAGTTACTTCCACTCCCTGCGTAGGGCCATTCGAGCCGAAGTGGCGGTTCATCCGATTTTGCAGATTTCCGCTATGACGCTGGTGGGCGTCTTCCTGGCCATGTGCTATGCCTGTCATGTGGGCATTGCCATGCTTGCCAGCGTGGGATATGCGGCGCAAAGTGCATACAAGCCCATCAAAGACCTGGTGAAACTGATGGCGGCGTTGCAGAAAGGCGCGGCGGCGGCGGAGCGCTTCTTTGAAGTCATGGATACCAATACCGCCTTGCCGGTTCCCGAGAATCCCCGTCCCATCCATGCCTTCCATGACGAGATCCGTTTTGACAACGTCTCCTTCCGCTACAAGCCGGATGGCGAGGAGATCCTGAAAGGGATTGACGTGACATTGCGGAAGGGCGAGATGCTTGCTCTTGTCGGACAGACCGGCAGCGGCAAAAGCACCATCGCCAATCTCCTGGCGCGATTCTATGATCCCAGCCAGGGGAAAATCACCATTGACGGCGTGGATCTGAAGGATTTGGACATGACGGACTTTCGGAAGATGGTGGGAATGGTCTCCCAGGATACGTTCCTGTTCAACACCACCATTGAGGAGAACATCCGCTATGGTCGTCCCGAGGCCACCCATGAAGAGGTGGTGGAGGCGGCCCGCCAGGCCAATGCGCTGGAGTTCATCGAGAACTTCCCGGAGGGCTTCCAGCGGAAGGTCGGCGAACGCGGCGATTTGCTTTCCGGCGGCCAGAAACAGCGCGTGGCCATCGCCCGCGCCATTCTGCGGAATCCGCCGATCCTGATTCTGGACGAAGCAACCAGCGCGCTGGATACTGTCACGGAGAAGTTGGTCCAGGATGCCTTGAACAACGTAATGAAGGATCGCACCGTCCTGGCCATCGCACATCGACTTTCCACCGTTCGCACCGCTTCCTGCATTCTGGTTCTGGAGAATGGGCAGGTGATGGAGGCCGGCACGGATTCCGAGTTGCGTAAGCTTGGCGGCATCTACAGCCGTCTGGCGGAATTGCAGTTCAAGGAAGAGTGATTTTTTTCATGCAGGCGTGAACCTGCCACAAAAACAAGGAGATAGAAATGTCCGAAGCATTGAATCGCAAAAGCTACCTGACGCAGAACAAGGGCGATTTCCCGGAGAGTGCCGAGTTCATGGGTGTTCCCTACGTCAAAGTGGATGACCTCCGCTATGGCACCAACCCCCACCAGGCTGCGGCTTACTACAAGCCCGTCAGCGCGGTGGATAGCGTCATCGGTGACATGAAGGTCCTGAAGACCGGCAAGAGCGGCCTCTCCCAGACCAACCTGGAGGACATCAGTTACTCTCTGAACATCGTGAAGTACTTCAAGCGTCCTGCCTGCGCGTGCATGAAGCACGTGAATCCCTGCGGCGCCGCCGAGGCCCTCCCTGGCGAGAGCCTGAAGCAGGTCTACATCAAGGCCCGCGACTGCGATCCCCGCGCCGCCTTCGGTTCCGTCATTGCCTTCAACCGCACGGTCGACGAGGAGACCGCCCAGGAAATCATGAGCACCTTCGTGGAGTGCATCGTGGCTCCCGGTTATACCGAAGGCGCCATGGCGGTCTTCACCAATCCCGACGTGAAGCTGGACAAGCAGGTTCGCATCCTGCAGTGCGGCGATCTTTCCAAGCTGCCCAAGTATGTCGGCGATGACATCACCAACTGCCGCACCCTGAAGGTCCTAGGCGATGGCACTGTCGTTGTCTCCGAGCCCCTGCTGACCCATCTGAAGAGCGTTGCTGATCTGCAGATCGCCACCGCCGACAGCAAGACCCTTGGCCATGTGGAGAGCACCGTCAAGGCCACCGATGTCCAGAAGGACGACCTGCTTGCTGCCTGGTACATCAACATCTCCGTCCGTTCCAACGGCGTTGTCATCGTGAAGAACGGCGGCACCCTCTGCGTTGGCACTGGCGAACAGGACCGCGTCGGCGCCGTTGAGCAGGCCGTGGAGAAGTTCTCCCAGAAGTACGCAGGCAAGGAGACCATCCAGGGCGCCGTCATGGCTTCCGATGGTTTCTTCCCCTTCCCGGATGCCGTGGAAGTCGCGGCCAAGGCCGGTGTCACCGCCATCATCGCTCCTGCCGGTTCCATCAAGGATGCCGATGTGATCGCCCGTGCCAACGAGCTGGGCGTTGCTCTCTATCACGCTCCCGAGCGCGTCTTCTCTCACCACTAATTCCCGGAAAGACTGTTCTTCATGATTGACGACGAGAAAAAACAAGAGAATCCTGAGGAACAGGCTTCGAAAGGTGTGGATTCTTCCTCCCAGGCTGACAACAAGGAAGGCTGGGAGGAATCCGCGCAGGCTCTTCCAGGAGAGGAGGGCGCGGAGGAGAGTCCTGCGTCAAATCCGGACGAGCCCGGCGATGCGGATGCGTTGCGGGCTCTGATGGAATACAATTATATGGTCTACGCCTCCTATGTGATCAAGGAGCGTGCCATTCCCGACGTGGACGACGGCCTGAAGCCGGTCCAGCGCCGTATTCTTCATACCCTTTATACCATTGACGATGGCCGTATGCACAAGGTCAGCGGCGTAGTCGGCGAGGCGATGAAGTACCATCCCCACGGCGACGCCTCCATCAAAGAGGCGCTGGTGCTGTTGGCGAATACGGATTTCTTCATCGAGAAGCAGGGGAATTTCGGAAATATCTACACGGGCGATCCGGCGGCTGCCGGACGTTACATCGAGTGCCGCCTGAACAAATTTGGCCGCGAGGTGCTTTTCAATCCTGCGGTGACGGAGTTTGTTGACTCGTACGACGGTCGCAACAAGGAACCGGTCGTGTTGCCCAGCAAGGTCCCTACGCTGCTGATGATGGGCTCCGATGGCATTGCCGTCGGCATGGCGACCCACGTCTTCCCCCATAATTTCGTCGAATTGCTCCAGGCGGAGATTTCGGAGCTGAAGGGCGAGCCGTTCCAGCTCTATCCGGATTTCCCCACGGGAGGCCTGATGGATGTCTCGGAATACGCCGATGGCCTGGGAAGCATCCGGGTGCGTGCGAAAATCGAGGCAGACGGGGACAAGAAGGTGGTCATCCGGGAAGTCCCGGCCAATTCCACGACAGATTCCCTGATTGCCTCCATTGACCGTGCGGCAAAGGCCGGCAAGTTGAAGATGGCCGCCATCAACGACTATACGGCGGATCAGGTGAACATTGAGATTTCCCTGATGCGTGGCATCTATGCGGAGGAGACCATCCAGGAGCTCTACGCCTATACGGATTGCCAGAAGGTTCTTCATTCCACGATTCTGGTCATCCAGGACAACGAGCCGGTGGAGATGACCGTCACCCAGGTTCTGAAACGGAATGTCAAGCAGCTTCAGAAGATCCTGAAGGCGGAGTTGGAGCTGGAGCTTCGCAATGAGATCGAGGCTTTGCAGAAACTCTCGCTGGAACGGATCTTCATTGAGAACAAGATCTACAAGCGCATTGAAAAATGCATCACGCTGAAGAAAATTGTGGAGGCGGTGCGGGATGGGCTGGAACCCTTCCGTCCGCAATTCCAGAGGGATGTGACGGACGAGGACATCGCGCACCTGCTCCAGATTCCCATCCGCAGGATTTCCCTCTTTGACCTGAACAAGAATCAAGAGGATATCGATGCCGTCACGGCGGCCAAGGCCAAGACGGAATATAATCTGGAACACCAGGTGGAGTATGCCATCGGCTATCTCCAGGGACTGATTGACAAGTATGGCGAACTATACCCGCGTCGTACGCAGATTACTGGCATCGCCACCGTGGACCGCAAGGAGATTGCGCGGCGGGACCTGAAGGTCTATCATGACCGCGTGAACTACTTCATCGGCACGGGCGTGAAGGCATCGAGCAAGGACGCGGCGCCGTTGGTCTGCTCCGAGTTCGACCGGCTGATGCTCTTGCGTTCCGATGGCGTCTGCCAGGTCATTCCCATTGAGACCAAGACTTACATCGGCCAGACCAAGTACGTCTTCATCTATGACAAGGACCAGGTCTATTCCATTCTCTACCGCGACAAGAAGGAGGGAACCTGGTATGTGAAACGTTTCCAGGTCGGACAGCACATCTTGTCCAAGGAATACCACACCATTCCTGACGGTTGCGTCATCGAGTCGCTCTATACCAACAGCGGCGTGGTGGTGTCGCTGGAATTGGCTGCGAACCGTCGTCGCTCCTACAATGACATCCGAGTGGATTTCAGCGCCTACGCCCTGCGTGGACGCGAGGCCCGCGGCTTCAAGCTGACCAGTTATCCCGTGGTGAAGGGCACGGGTGTGGAGAGGGGCTCTGAGACTCCGGAGAAGGTCAATTCCGGGAACGTGCCTGATGAGGTGGCGGATGACGCAGGGCAGGGGGGGGCGGCAATCGAATCGCAGGAGCAGGCGGCGCCGGTACTCCAAGACCCCGTGGCTGTGCAGCATATCGTGGTTCCCGAACCGCCGAAGCCTCAGGCGCCCGTGATGGTCGAAACTACAGAAGAGCCTGTCGCACCGGCACCGAAGAAGCGTTCTTCGGAAAAGGAGAAGTCCCGAACAAAGGGGGAACCCAAGGAAGAAGAGCCTTCCAAGCAAAAGGAAGAACCCAAGATGAAGGAAGAAGCTTCTATGCCGAAGTATCATCAGGACGACCTGCCGTTCTTCTTGTAGGTTTTCCCTGGAGGCAGTTGCAAAAGTCCATTTGAAGGCATTTCCCAGGGATTTCGGAGGCTGGTCGCTTCAAGTTGCCAAGGCGTAGTCCACTACGATGCGACGAGTGCCGCCGTAGCCTCTCGAAAACGGAAGCATCCTATTCAGGAGGAAAGGCTTGCAGAAAATGCCCCGAAAGCGCGACATGCGTCCTAAGCGACTTTTGCAATTCCCTTCCTTGGTACGCAGGAACCTGCTTGGGTTCTGTGCCTTTCGTAACCGTTCGGAGGGGATTGAAGAACCACGAAGGAACACATTGTTCTTGCTGGACGGAGCGCAGGGGAAATTTCAGTCCATCCGGGACCGCCTGCCTGTTCCAGTCATTCGTTGGCTATATCTCTCCTGAGGCGTGCCTGACTTTCAATCGGGTTTTCTCACTTGTCCTGCGATATCGCGGGGCGATTATGGCAAAAAGTCATAATATTTTTCAAAAAGAAGCTTGAACTCCTTGAAAAAGAGGTTCATTTTTCCTATAATTTCACAAGGACGGCGTTTGGGAACGTTCATATGAATTTTTCCTCCCTAAAAACAACAACCTTGAAACGAACAGCAACCATGAAAAGAAATTTCACCCTGATCGAACTTCTCGTCGTAATCGCGATTATCGCGATTTTGGCCTCCATGCTTCTTCCCGCCCTTTCCAAGGCCCGTGAGAAAGCACGTGCCATCAGCTGCGTCAACAACCTGAAACAGATCCAGCTGGGCAACCTCCTCTATACCAACGACTATGATGATTTCCTGCCGCCGCTGGCCTATCGCGGCGACGATCCCGATTGGAAATACGGCCTCTCCACCAACGACATCGCCTGGGGAAACGCCACCACCTCCTTTGTCACCTGGTTCACCCTGAACCCCATCATTCCCGGTTGCCCGATGAATGCCTATAACTGGTACGACAAGGACAAGGCTTCCGATCGCACGGTTGCAGGCAATGTCGACAACGGTTCCTGGCACAAGGTCATGCAGTGCCCCTCCTGTCCTCCAGACCAGCGCGTCATGGGCAACATCTCCTACCAGGCGAACACCGGCATGGGTTATGCCAAGCGCATCAACTCCGGAGAATGGGCCTGGGGACCCGGCACTGCCTACAAGTCCGCCACCTGGCATCGGATCAGTTCCATCAAGTATCCGAGCATCTATGTCAACATCGTGGATGGCACCAATGTTCCCATGCCCACGATGTATCTGATCGTCTGCCCCGAAAGCTACATGTACTCTTCTGTCGAGACCAAAATGGCCTATTGCCGTCATAGCAACAACTGCAACTTCTCTTTCGGCGACGGGCATGTGGAGCCTGTCTCCATTGGCAAGTTCGTGGAGTCCAACGAGGACGCCTTCCTGCGCAAGAGCTTCTACTGGTATCCCGGCGTCATGTGCGGCGGCGGCGACGATCGCTAAGAGCTTGTAACCAATCAGATCGCGTAAATCAAAAGGGCTGTTGCGGAGCGTGTCGTTTCGCGGCCGCCCTTTTTTTGTGGCTAGTCGTGTCGCAGCCTGCCGGCAGGGACCATAAAACAGTTTCCCCCCCTCCTGCCTGTTTTGCAATTTTAGTAGCCGAGTGGACCGTCATGAAAGCCGACGGCGTTCAGATAGGCGGGATTGCAGGGCTGCTTCTGGGTGAATTCCCCGGGCGTGTTATAGAATCCCTGGTCGTAGGTGACGGCCAGGTGCCCGAAAAGGCTGCGCCATTCCTTCAGCGTTTCTGCTGCCAGGCGGTTCAGCGTGGCGGGTATCGGACCCTCTTCCTGCAACGCCTTCATGGCGCGGCTTTCGGCCAGCTGTTGCGCTTTGTTGATATCCTGGATCATGTGGCAGTAGCGCAATTCGGAATACTGGCTGACCAGGTTATAGGTCCACCAGGCGCAACTTTCCGGGGCGAACTCCAGGGGACTGCCTTGGGAGAACTCCGGCAGCGGTTCGGCAATGGCCAGGGGAACGAAAGGCACTTCCGCCGGACGTCCCAGGGCCATCCAGCAGACGCCGGGTTCGCAGATATACGCATAGCCCGTGTCGACCATGGAGATCGCGCGCTCCCAGCTGCCGGTCTTTTCTTCTTCAACCGTAGGGCGATGGTGGTTGGGGTTGCCCCAGGGACCCGCTGCCGGGCCTTGGGTCAGATCGAATTCCGTGCCTTCCAGGTGGTCCCGGTAGATGCGGAAAAGTTCTTCCAGGGAAACCGGATGGTCCGGCTTGACGAAGACGGGATACTGGCGTGTCAGGAAGCCCTCTGCCTTGGACGGAAAATGCCGTGAGGGGGCGACCAAATCCAGCGCACGCCATTCGCGTCGCAGGGAATAATAGGGATGATGGTATTCTCCCAGGGAGAAGAGGGCCGTCCAGTCAAGACCGTGGTTTTCCTTGGCTTCGACAGCCAGGCGCTTGCACATCCTCTGGCCAGGGGAGGAAGGATCCACGTCCCGCAGGCGGAAGAGATTCGCTTCCACGAAGAACTCGCCATCGGGAATCCGCTGGGCGAACCAGTAGCCGCCGACGCCTTCGGGGGCGGGGGCCATCTCCATCACCCAGGCATCGTTGGCGTCTGCGACGATGACGGTTTCACCGGTTCCGTAGTAGCCATATTCCTCAATGAGAGAGCCCATCAACTCCACTGCCGCCACGGCCTCCGAACAGCGTTCCAACGCCACGCGCATCAGTTCCGAGGAGTAGAAAATCCGCTTGCCTTCTTCGGGATCGCAGAAGTTCTTGGCCATGCAGGTGCATTCGCCGAACATCAGGCCCGCTTCGTTCATGATGCCGTAGTTGCCGTCAAGATAGGCGTAGGTATGGGAGACCTGCGGGATGCTTCCGATGGGAAGCGTGGGCTGGGATTGTCCCATGGCGTCGGCGTAGCGGTCCGGCCGTCCGGGCACGTAGAGCCTTGGGATGATATGGGCGTTCCACTGGGGGAGTTCCTTCGCGAAGATGGCGGAGGGATAGACCGGACGCATGGAGCCGGCGGGCCAGTCCTGGGCGGGAACAAAGACAATACGGTGGTCGGCCAGGCCGTCGTCGCAGGAATGCGCGACGCGCATTTTGCCGTCGGCGCTGGCTTTGGGGGTGACGACCAGGGTGGTGCAGGTGCTGCGGGTAGGATAGTTTTGCATGAGGGTCAAAAAAGGCGAGATGGTGAAAACACGCCTTAATTTAATCCTCAATGCGATGGCCGGAACCGGGCAACTTGCGATTTCACGCTACATTTCGCTGCAGAAGAAGGCCCGGAGGCTCTTGCTTGTGTTGCATTTCTCCAAAAAAGCCAGATCCTTCTGGGCGCAGAGGCGAGAGGCCTGGTGCGCAATATACTGCATGTAGGGGCCGGGCTGCTCCTTGGGGGCGATGGTCATCATCACCAGGCGCACACGCTGGCCGTTGACTTCCAGTTCCTTGCCCTTGGGAAAGATGGCGATGACGGAAATCAGGCGTCCGACCGTTGTGGAACGCGCGTGCGGCATGGCGAGACCGCCGTCCAGAATCGTGCTGGAGAGCGCTTCGCGTTCCATGATGTCCTTGAGACATTGGTCGAAGTCGCTGACGTATCCGCAGCGGAAGAGGTGCCGCGCCAGTTCCTGAAGCGTCTCTGCGTATGTGGTGGATTGCAGATCCACCAGTGCGCAGTTGGACGGGATGATTTCCGAAAGCTTGATGTCGTCGTTGCCGGTGAAGGGGATGATCCCGGGGAAGTTCCGGGCGTCGCCCACCAGGCTCTTGGGAACGGCCAGACGACGAAGTTCCTCCACGTCCTGGTGGAGTTCGTAGGTCGTTTCGTTGAAGATGGTGGTGATGGTGGGAACCAGGAGCTTGGGGCATTCAAAGCAGATGATGCCGTCGGCTACGGTCATGACAAAGGAGTTGTTCTCCTTGCGGAAGTTGATCACAGTGTAGTCTTTCGCGTAGTCGGAATGGCGGAAGCCCTCCTGGCGCAAGTTGTCAATGAGCAACCGGAGCAGGAAGTCCCGGACCACAAGCGAGGGCATGGGAAACTCCAGGTGGATGGATTGCGCGTCAGGACGCTCCTTGCGGACGCTCTTGCCTTTCAGGTTCAGGGTCATCATCAACAGCGGCGGCGCGACGATGGTGGTCACCAGGGTCATGATGATGGCTTCCCCGAAGAGCTGCCCGTCCACGATGGGGCCGACGGTGCCGTCGCCGAAGACCATGGTGGTTGTGACGCCGATGCCGGCGATGATGAGAGCGACTTCGCCGCGGGGGATCATGCCAACGCCGATGCGTAGGGCGCCCAGGGGAGTGAAGTTCATGAAGAGCGCAGGCAGGAGGCATCCGATGACTTTGCCCAGGATGGCCAGAATGGCGAAGAGGAAGCCGATTTTCAGGCAGGTGCCGTCCAGCAGGATGCGGATGTCCACCATCATTCCCATGACGACGAAGAAGATGGGGACCAGGAAATGATAGATGCCCTCCAGCTTCAGGCGGATGGAGAAGGCCAGGTCTGAGCGGGAGAGACTCAATCCGGCAGTGTAGGCGCCGATGATCATGGCCAGTCCGCATTGCTCCATGATGCCGCTGAGAAGCAACGCCAGGCTAAGGGAAAGAATCGCGTAGCTGATCTTGGAATGGAAGGTCTTCATGAAGCGCGCCAGGTAGTGTGCGCAGGCCAGCCCGATGCAGGTGAAACCCAGCCAGATGCCCACGGACTTCAAGGCGATCACGCCAATCCGTTTCCAGGAGATGCCGGTCGCATCGCTGGCGGTGCCTACCAGACCCATGACGATGGCCAGGCAGATGATGCCCAGCACGTCGTCGATGACGGCTGCGGCCATGATGGTCGTGCCTTCCGGAGAGTCAATGGCCTTTTTGTCGGAAAGGATTCTTGCGGAGATGCCGACGGAGGTGGCCGTGGAAAGGATGCCCAGGAAGAGGGCGCGGGGATCCATGAGATTGCAATGGAAAATCCAATGCCCGAGCAGTTCGCCAAAGGCAAAGGAGAAGAGCACGCCTCCAAGACCGACCATGGTCCCGGCCAGGGAATAGCGGAAGAAGGTCCGGAAGTCCGTCTCAAGACCTGACTGGAAAAGCAGGACGATGGATCCCAGAGTGGCCAGGGAATAAAGCGGCAGCGATACGGGAATGCCGCCGGCCCCCGTCAGGGGGAAGAAGCCATGCGGAAATTGGGGAAGAGGAATGCTTCCCAGAAGGTAGGGGCCAAGCAGGATGCCGGTGACCAGTTCGCCCAGGACGGAAGGAATGTGGACTAGGCTGGCAAGCTTCCCTACTAGCCGCGCGGCGAAGACAATGACGCCGAGCTGGAGAACCAGAAGAACGACCTGTTCCGTGATATTTGATTCCATGGCAAAATCCAAAGCAAAATAACAAGACAAGGCAGGACAGTATCTGTCACATCGGTAAACCTTGTTACTATAATACTTTTTTCCGGGGACGTTTTTTGCCGGCGTTTCATTTCCCGTCGTCATCCTGCGGTTTGACCGCCGCAGGATATATTGATGGAGTTTTACACAAGGATGGTCGGCTATCTTTCCGATCAAGTTCAATTTCCCTATTCCAAGTCCATAAGGAGCGCATCATGTCCTACATTCCCGTCGCCGTTGAAATGTATTCCGTCCGCAAGGAGTTTTCCGACAATCCCCTGAAGACCATGCAGGCCCTGAAGACAATGGGCTATGAGGGCGTGGAGTTTGCGGGTACGCCGCAGTATTCCAATGATTTCTACGCGGCGCTTCTGAAGGAGACGGGGCTGGTCTGCTGCGGCTGGCACACCCCCTGGAACCTTTTCCAGGGAGATGCGCTGGAAGAGACGATTCAGCGGAACTTGGCCGTGGGCAACAAATACCTCATCGTTCCATGGTTCCAGGCTCCGACCCTGGAGGGATGGAAGGAGTTCGGGCGCCAGGTGAATGACGTCGCCGCAAAGCTGGCGAAATACGGGATGCGCATCGGTTATCACAATCACGCCCATGATTTCGCGCCACTGGATGGCGTTCGTACCTGGGATACCTTCTTCTCCGTCACGGATCCCCGGGTGCTGATCCAGGTGGACACGGGCAATGCGGTGGCGGGCGGCGCCGACATCATGGCGGAGCTGAACGGCAAGTGCGCCGGACGCGCCAAGACAATCCACCTGAAGCCCTACAGCCAGGCACGGCAGTTCGAACCCATGATCGGCGAGGACGAGTGTCCCTGGAAGGAAATCTTTGCCTTCTGCCAGACCCAAGGTGACACCGAGTGGTATGTCATTGAATACGAGTGCGAAGTCTACCCCGCTCTGGAGGCTGTGGAGAAGTGCCTGAAGGCCGTCCGGGCCATGCAGGCATAGGGACCGGTTGTTGCGGAAGAGGATTTTGCATGACGCAGGAGAATGAAACCAACCTGGTGATTCCGTTTGCCGATGGCAGTGCGCCGGTCCTTTCTGCACGCGGCGAAGTGCCTTGCGCATTGCTGCGCCTGTTGGGAAAACGACTGGGACTGGAATGCCGCGCCGAAGAAGTGCCTGAAAAGCCATTTCTGAGGATTTTCGATGAGCCTGGCACGGAAGAGGGTTTTCTTCCCTGGGAGGGAGTGATGCCGTGCCCCGGCGAGTTCCAGGTCTCCTTGGAGCCCTTCCGCATTCGGCTGAACCTCCTTTCCGATGAGTTCGCAAAACGGAAGTGGATGCGTGTGGCGATGATTCGCCGATGCCTCTATTTGACCATCATTTCCCGGATGCTGTCGGGAAATCTCTCGATGATGCACGGAACGTTGCTGAATCTGCCGGATTCTCGAAATGCCGCGTTGCTCTTCGGAACCAGCGGCATCGGAAAAAGCACCATCGGGAAGCGCTTTACGGCGCAGGGCGGATATTGCCCGGCCGACGATATGTCCGTGCTGACCTTCCTGTCGGATGGACGGCTGGTGGCGCAACCGTCTCCAACCTGGAGCGCCAGGGATCTTTCCATGCGCGGCTTCCATGTGCAGTTTACTGAACAGTATGAGGTGAAGGCACTTCTGCATCAGTTGCGTGGCGAGGACGACAAGATCATCCCCGAAGAGCCGATCAACTGGCGCCTGGCGCTGGTCAATGGCATTGCGGAGTTCATGACCTTCCCCGCGAATTGGCTGGATATCCGCGTCTATCGCATGGCCATGGAAGCCAACGGCGCATTCGTCAGGAAGTGCCTGGAACGCTTTGCGCCCCATAGTGTCATGGGCGACCTGAATGGCCATATCCTCCAGAATCTGACGGAATTTCTGGCGTAGGAACTGCGCTTATGAAAATATCCGGTGTCAGAGGTAATCGTAAAAGTCCATTTGATGGCACTTTCCAGGGAGCGCCGAGTCCGTTTGCTTCAAATGCGGTAAGACATAGCCTGCTACGGCGCGAAGAACTTGGAGCAAGATGGCCGGAAGACGCGAAAAGTGACCCAAGCGACTTTTGCAATTGCCTCGGCAGTTTGAGGCGTCTTGGGCTGTGTCTTCTCTGCCTGGCTTGCGTCGCGCTGACGCAGACGCTGCTGGCCTACCATTCCAGCGAGGCGGGGGGATCTTTTCCTGCACTTGAACAGGAAGAGTCTCAGGTTGAGGATATTGTCAAAGAAGGGAATATCCTGTCCAACGTGGATTTCCTGGAGCTTCAGGACGGTCTGCCTGTGGGATGGAAGCCGGAACGGGGATGGGCGGGAAGGTCGGAATATGCTCTGGAAGATGGCGTTCTGGTTATTCGACGGGAAGAAGGGCAGGGTGGCTCCGGCGCATTCTCCACGCCGGCGGTTTCCTTGGGGAACGCGACGTATGTGCAGGTGGGCGGCGAGGTGAAGGCATCCGGTCTCTCCGGAGTGGCCAGAATCATGGTGCAGTTCTGCAATGCCGCCGGGCAGAGTGTCCTGAGCGTTCCCGTCGGACAGACGGAGCAGGATGGCGGCTGGAGACGCTTCAGCAAGACTCTCAAGGTGCCGGCGGAATGCCAGGGTGTCCGTATGTTCTTGATTATCAATGGACTTGGAAATGCGTATTTCCGCAGGCCATTCGTCAGCGTCAAACTGCCGCCGTTGCCGGACAATCTGGATACGGCGCCTTATATCCTCAACGGGAGCTTCGAGGGTGCGGATTTCCAGGAAACGTTCGTGGATTGCTATCATGTCCGCAAAGGCCAGGCGCAACGCGTGGCGGAGGCTCTCCATGGGTGCCATGGGCTTCGCCTGGAGCCGGGCGCGGAAGTCATTTACGGCAACGAGGGCGCCGTCCCCATTGCCGTTAAGGAAGGGGAGATGCTGGAACTGAGTCTGGCGGCAAAAGGGTCGGGCAGGGCGCAGGCGAGGGTGGAGTTCGTTGACGACAATGGCGTGGGCGTGGGCGTGGCGACCTGCGATGCGAAACCCTTGAAGGAGTTCTGGCAGCGTGGCGTTTCCGATGTGGAGGTTCCTGCCAATGCTACGGGCGCACGGCTCATGGTAGCCAATCCGGACGCGCTTCCTGTGGTGGTGGACGCCCTCCATCTGGGGGCCAGGCCATTTTCTCCGGAGAGTTGCTTGACTGTCCCCGTGGCGGAAGTGATGCGCGACGAGGAGACGGCCGGGGCGTTTCTGCCCAGCCAGGTCCGAGAGCATAACGGCGTGCCCACCTGGTTCATGGACGGCGTGCCCATGACGGGCGCCATGTTCACCCTCAGCAATTCCACGGCCGGCGTCGCCAAAAGCTGGTACAACTACGAACGCAAGACCATGCGCTACGGGCAGTTCCCCGTGACGCTGATCTCCGCCTCCATTTCCTCTCATCCCGACAACACGGAATATACCATGGAACAGGCGTTGAGGGACATTGATTTCCAGATCCGGATGTGCCTGGCGGAGGTGCCGGATGCGAAGTTCATCCTCTGGCTCTTCCTGGAAGGATGTTCGGATTTCGCGGAGGAATATCCCCAGGACATCATCGTCAACGAACAGACGGAGCTTCCTTGGAAGGACGAAGTCAAGCCTTACAGTTATGGCTCGGAGGCCTGGGGACGGCTCTGCGCCCGCCAGGTGTCGTTGTTGTTGAAGGAAATCGCGGGAAAGCCCTATGCCAGCCGCATCGTCGGTGTGTCTCCCGGCATGGGACGCTACGGGGAGAACAACTGGGGCCATGCCGAAGTCAAGGGCGGATACACCCCAAACGATTTCAGTCCCGCCATGCAGAATTTCTTCCGCTGCTGGCTCTTCCAGCAGTATGGCGGCGATGTGCGGGCATTCGCCAAAGCCTGGAATCGGCAGGGACGCTTCAATTTTGCCAACGCCCAGGTTCCCGGGACGCGGATTCGGCTGGAACGGTCCTGCGGCTCTTTCTATGATCCGAAGACGGACCGGCAGACCTTGGATTATCTGCGCTGCGAGTCCTTCAGCATCCTGCATCGCGTGCTGCAACAGTGCGAGGCGGTCAAGAAGGCCACGGACGGCAGGCTCTTCACCTTCACGCAGTTCGGATATTTCAGCGGATGGATCTACCATCGCGACCTCGCCGCCGCTTTGGATAATCCTTGTTTGGACGCCATCGGACCCGCGCCTGCGTACATCAACCGCGGACCGGGGGACGACATCGCGGACCACGGTCCTGCGGCATCCGTCCGGGCTCACGGAAAAGTCTGGCTTTTCCAGGCGGATGTGCGGACCCATCTGGCGGACCAGCACAACTGGCGGTACGGACGGACCCAAAACGAGGAGGAATCCGTGGCGGTCTTCCTGCGGGACCTGGGGCATTACATGACCACGGGGACTGTCCCGTATTACTTGTGCTTCGAGCCTTGGTACAATAGTCCGAAGATGTGGGGGATCGTCTCTTCGTTCCAGAGGAATCTGAACCTGGCCGCGCAATTCCCCCGGCGCAGCGCCGCCGAAATTGCCGTGGTGGTGGATACGGATAGCCTCTGTCTGGGCTTCGATTACAGCTATGTCACGCGGACCATGCCTGTCCAGCAGAGCGCCGTTGAATACAACCGCCTCTTCGAGTGGCATCATCTGGGAACTCCATACGACTTCTTTCTGCTGGACGATCTGCTGGAAAGCCCTGATCTGGAGCGCTACAAGGTGGTGGTCTTCGCCGCAAACAGCGTCGTTTCCGAAGAACAGCGGCAACGCATCAATGAACAGTTGCGGAAGGATGGACGGATGCTGATTTGGGTGTATGCGCCCGGCATTGTCGCCAAACGTGGTGTGGAGATGGCCTTGGACACGAAATACGCCAGTGACTTGACGGGGTTCTCGCTGCAACGGGACGAGGGCCGGAAGGATTTGTCCATCCGGCTCGCCGACGGTCGTGTCTTCGGGCGTTTCACCACGGATATCTATGGGGATTTCACGACGCCCGACAAGCCTGTGAAGGTCCGTCCGGAGAGCTTCCATCCCAGTTTCAGCGTGGTGCCGGACGGGGATGTCGAAATCTTCGGTACTTTTGCGGAGGACGGCGCGCCTGCGGCCGCCATTCGAAGACAGGATGGCTGGACGGATGTCTTCTGGGGCTCCACCGCCTTGAACAAGGAGGTCCTGCTTCCGCTGCTGGCCCAGGCGAGGGTGCACCTCTATGCCGAGGGCCCCGCCGTGGTCTATGCGAACCGGAATTTCCTGATGGTCCATTCGCCAGTGGAGGGGAAGCGCGCGATTTCCCTGCCGCGGAAAGTGGAGTGCGTCTATGACCTGTATGGCGGTCGGGAGGTGGCTGTTCAGACGGACAGCCTGGAGGTCGAGATGGACAAGAACAGCACCCTTCTTCTGTATTGCGGAGGACGGAAGGCGTTGGAGGAGGCCCTGCGGAAGGTGGATGGCGAACTTCAGGCCCGCAAGGCGGAGAATGCCGCACGCCAGCCGGAGTTCGCCCATGAGTGGACGCGGAAGCCGCCCCAGGGAAAGCGTGTCTCTCCCGAAGGACTCTACCAGCCCGATGAGGAGGGGTTCATCCGGAACTGGCTCTTCCTTGGGCCATTTCCCAGCTATGGCAACGGAGGCATCGAGGTGGATTTCCTGGACGGCGAGGCAAGTGCCGTTCCCAAGGCCGGCAAAGCCATGGATGTGCTTTTCGATGCGACGACCAGCGACCGCCTGAAGGAGGCCAGCGGGTGGTTCGGAGAGGAAGGGCGGAAGGAAACTCTGCATATCCAGTGGCTGCCCATGCAGTTCTCCAAAGGCCATTTGGAAACGCTCTATGACGAGTTCACCGCCGAAGAACTGCCTTTTTCCGACAGCATCGTCTATTATCTGGCCTGCCAGGTCATTTCCGAAAAAGAGCAGAAGGTCGTTCTGGGAATCGGCAGCGATGACGACGAAAAGTGCTGGCTCAATGGCGAACTGGTGACGCAGTGCAAGAGCACGGGCCGGGCCTGCATTCCGGAAAGCGAGACCGCCTTGGTCACCCTCAAGCCCGGAAGAAATACGCTGCTGCTCAAGATCGCCCAGGGCGGTGGAGGCGTGGGCCACGCCGTCCGCTTCCTGGAGCCCGAATCAAGACGCCCCGTGCCTGGCCTGACAGTTTCTTTGGAGTAGGCGGCACGTCTAGATGGGCCGCCTGACTCAAGTCGCCGTTATGGATTGGCGACACCGCCTTGTCCGGCGCCAGAGAGGAAAACATCGAACATATCCAACGGTCCGACAAATAAATATCTGTCGCTAAGTCTCTGCAAGGGATGCCTCGATGTCTTTCCTGAAAAGCGAAAACACCGGTTGTCGGATAAAGGCAGTGAACCGGACGAATCTAGGGGGAGAAATCACTTCTCTGCCGCGTCTTTCAGAGCCTTGCTAAAATTCCGCATGACTCGCACCGTGTTTCCGAAGACGCGTTTCTCTTCGTCGTTGAATTCCGTCATCTCTTCTTCCAGGGCCTCGAAAATCTCCTCTGCCTCGGCTGTCCCGTCTAGGATCTCCTGGCGTTTCGCAATTGACATCTCTGGGGGATTCTTCTTGAGGTCTTGCACAATGCCGCCCATGATCACCTGAAGAACTGCCGCGCCGGCCATGATCTCGTTGCGTTCCTTTTCGGTGCCATTGCGGAATTTGTCCACGGCTTTGTCGACTTCTCGTAGAACCTCTTCCTTGTTTGGAGGCTTTCTGGCGGGTGTCTCGCCATCTTCCGCAAGCCAGTTCCGCAGCAGGGCGCCGAAATCAGGCGTGAAGCCCAGCCCGTTGTTCGCCTCGTTCGATTCTTCCTCCGGCTCCGTTCCTTCACTCTCCGAAATTACGCGGTGGCGAGGACGCCGCCGTTTGCTTCTGCCGGACTCTTCCTGTTCGGTTGCGGTCTGGTCACGGGAGGTTTGCGGTTCGGTTCTCTCTACTGCCTTCTGTACCACGTCTTCTGATTGGGCATTTTTCAAGGCGGCGTCTTTGGCAAGGTAAAGGCCGATTCCAATGCCTGCCAGCAGGGCAATGGCGACAACTAGGATGAGTTCCTTGCGGGGCATGGATGATCAAAGTATTTGGGGGAAAAACAGTTGAGTGGTCGCTATACTCTAATGCGTGTTTTTCTGTCGTGCAACCCATAATGGCAATTTCGGGGCATTTTCTTCGATATCAACGAAGACGGCACATACAATCCGGCTGTCATCCAGGCGCCCATTGCAAAATATTAGGGAACGATATGCCTAGGGAGCCTGGAAGATGCCCGGCGTGGGCTTGTCGTCGCGAAGTTCTTCCAGGCGTGCCAGATATTCCTCTTGGGGAATTTCGTATGCGCCGAAGGATGCGGTCAGGTTGGTGACCATCTGTGTGTCGATCAGCTGGATGCCGACGGCACGCATTCTTTCGAGGGCGTCGCAGAAGGCGATTTTGGAGGCGCCGGATTCGCGGAAGAACATGCTTTCCCCGCAGAAGACCTTCCCGACCACTACGCCGTAGAGACCGCCGGCCAGTTCCCCCGCGGCATTCCACGCCTCGAAACTGTGGGCGTAGCCGAGACGGTGGAATGCCTTGTAGGTCCGTAGCATCTTCTTGGTAATCCAGGTGCCGGGGCCATCGGGACGCTCCGAGGAGGCGCAGCCTTCGATGACTTGGTCGAAACTGGTGTCCGCTGTAATCCGGAAACGGTTCTTTTTCCGTTCCCGCAGGAGGCTTTTCGCAATGTGGATCTGATCCATCGGAAGCACGCCGCGCATCTTGGGAGACGCCCACAGGATCGACTTCTCCTCGAAAGGCCAGGGGAAAATCCCATGATAGTAGGCATCCACAAGCATCGCGCAGTTCAGATCCCGCGAAAAGCAGAGGGCGCCATCTTCGTCGCTTGTTTGGGCTGGGGGGAAAATGCTCTCGTTCATGGATGCTTGTCTAGGCTATTGGGGCATCGCAGGTTGCCGGAAAAACGCCCGGGTTGTCTGCGCAGACAATACAGGGGCAATCAATGCGTCGTCTTCTTGCGGACAAAATAGTGATACGAAGCATTCCGAGGTTTCACGCCATGCCGGATGTATAGGCAGAAGACTCGTCCTTTGATGATCGTGTCAGGCGCACCGCGCATCACAGTCTGGAGACTGCCGGCACGGTCTTCGATCTTTGCCACGATGTTCTCGCCGGGGGCCTCGATGATGTATTCGAAATCGCCGTTGACTGCCTTCAGGCAACCGTTTTCGTAGGGAAGGATTTTTGCATTTTCCTGCGCCAGGGAATGTTCTACGCAGGTGATCACTTCGCTGGTCTCATCCGTCGCCGTGATTTCCTTTCCCGTCGCCTCAACGCCCTCCGAAGTGAATTTCCATGATTTCCGCGCGGTCAGGCCATCGCGTTGCAGCAAGAAGTCAACCTCCGCCGTTCCATCCTTCGCCTCCCTGGCCGTAATTTCATCCGCTTCGTTGGCGCCAACGTTGATGTCCTTCCAGCTTCTTCTTGCGGGCGGCAGGTTCAGATAGGTGGTGATGCCGGGGATTAGGCGCCAGTTGTCCCAAAGCGGGAAGACGTCCTCGTATTCGCGGCCCGTGGAATAGACGAAAAGCGCGCCGTCCGCCATGTGTCCGCCGTTGGGCGAATCGCCGTTGACCCAGGTTTCCACGCCGACGATCTTCGGTGTCGCCATGCGCACGGAACCCATCCAGTCGTTCTTCCGATCGCGATAGACTGCATAGGCGCTTGCGAAGAAGTATTTGAATCCCCAGGGGCCTTCCTCGGGAATGGTGAATCCGGCCTTGCGGAAACGCTTGAAGCTCTCAAGGACGGTGTCGGCCTTCCTTTTCTGTTCCCCATGGCCCAGCTGACGTCCCATGGAAGAAACGTCCATGTATCCCTTCCAGAGAATCCATGTATAGCCGTCCTTCAGCAGATGGTGAAGCAATGCGGTTTTTTCCGCAGGCAAGGCGAAAGGCGTCCCTTGCAGGATGGTCGTGAAGGAGGTCATCTGTTCGATGTAGGCAAGACCGTAATTGCCCATCTGGGGCTGGTTCCCGTGCTGATGGAAGGACCAGTCTTCGCGAATGCCCTCCAGGGAGGACATCTTCACTTCTTCCGCAATCGTTTCCACCGCCGTCTTCACCGTATCCACATCCCTGGCCAGCATTCCTCGCGTCATGACGATGATGGAAACCGCCACGCGATTCTGTCCCGTATATTGAATCTTCGTGACTTCCATCGCCTTGCAGACCGCCAGACGTTCCTCTTCGCTCAGGCACTCCTCGGTCAGCAGTGTGGCCAGCCCAAGGCTTCTTGGCACGCCGATTTCATTCCACCACCAGTTCCTGTTGACCAGCTTCGCATCCAGCCAGAATTTCAATCCTTTATGGAAAGCCTTCTCCACGGCGGCGTCATGCTGCAGATGCCACGCTTTCGCAAGATGCAGGAGCAGCTCCACGTGCTGTGCCGTGAGCCAGTTGGAGGTGTTGCTGTTCTCATAATCCACTTCGGGCCACGTGCCGTCTTCCCGCTGAGTCTCCAGGAGCCTCTTCGTCATATTGGGGGAGGCGTTCCATCCGTCGATGGAGTCGCCAAGGAAATGCGTCTTCAAGTCGGCAATTCCAATGGCCAGGGGATCCTTCTCCTGCGAGAACAGGAGATTCATGGCGGAAAGCAGCACCAGGACCAAGGCGACTTTTTTCATGGTTTTCATGGAAGATTCCTCCTTCTTCTCATCTTCGGAACGAAGAGCGGAAAACAACTTCCCTTTTCTGAAGATGGACCATCGTGTGATCCTGTAAATATAACTCTGATATAATGTGCTCAAAGCATTATTGGGCGTCTTTTGAGCCTATTCCACCGCCTGCTCCCTGGGACGCGGGACGCGGGACGCTTCAACCGACGTGGGACGCGGGAAAATGCCGCAAGCATGCCATATTGAAAGGGAACTTTATACTTAAATTTCCGCGATGGATTGTCGATACGGACTTGTCCTGTGCCCGAGGCGCAAGCCTCGGGAAAATACACCGCCCCACAATTCGCCGCAAAAACGCAAGCCTTCCTTCCGCAAAAGCAGTTTGATTCTTCGCCGCCGCATGGCGGCTGTATGGGCGTGACAGGCCCCGGCAAAATGCGCCGCT
>JAKSPB010000048.1 GCA_024405215.1 Lentisphaeria bacterium
CATCTCCATGGCCAGTGCTTCCGTGTCAGCGGAAATTCCCGAAGGAATGAAGGATCTGGCGGTCCAGCCGCTGCCTGGTGCAGCGGCTGCGTCTGCACAGGAACCGGGCCAGGCGAAGGCGTCCTCTGCGACCATCTCCGAGGTTCCCGTTGCGGTCGTGCCGGTGGTTCCAGAGGAATCTGTCGTAGTGCCTGACGCCGTTTTCGGTATGCCGTCTCCCGTCGTTGTGTCTGCCGAGTCGGCAGTGATGTCGGTGCCTTTCGGCGTTCCGGCGGCAGGGTCCGCTGAAGGCGAGGGCGGCACTGCGATGCAGCCGAGTGTTTTCCCGGAGGGCGGTCGTTCCTTCCTGACAAAGGATTCCGTGACAACGGTGGGTTCTGCCGATGCGAAAGTGACTGTGGATTCCGAGGTGGTCTCTGCCGGGATTTCACAGAATGTTTCTGGCAAGGAGACCTTGGCGAAATCCGCGAAGAGCGTTTCTACGGTGGAGAATTTCAAAAAATCCAACGACGTCATGGCAGAGGAGGAGATTCCCGACGCATTGCCGGCGGCTCCCCAAGTCGTCCTGCCGGCGGCGCCGCTTGGGGGAATGCCGGACATTGCGACTGTGGTTCTTCCTTCGGGGGCTGCTGCGGGAGCCGTTGCGGCGGCTAGCGCCCGTACACAGAATCTTGTGGAAGTGGCGGAGCAGGTCTGCGATGCCATCCTGGTCTCTCCCGGCTTGGTGAAGGGCGAGGGCGAGATCCGTCTGCAATTGAAGACGGACGTGTTGGATGGCACGGAGATTCGCATCGAGGTCAAGTCTTCTGCTCTCGCGGTCTCCTTCCAGCCTGTGACCTCTGAGGCGCAGTATCTTTTGGAGCGGCATGTCAGCCAGTTCGAACAGCATCTGGCCGGCCGCATCCACAACTATCAGATTTCCGTTTCCGTAAGGAGAAGCAAGCAGAATGAACGCGCATGAACTTTTGGCGAAATGGCCGACTTGGGAGAAGGCCGATGCGGGCGCCATCTTTGATTCTCCCGCTTGGATGATGCCGGTACGCTGGGGGGAATCCTCCGCAGTTCTACGTCGGGCGGATTTGAAGGAACGGGATGTCATCGGCATCACGGTTCGTTTTGACGGCGAGGAAAATTTCGTGGGGATTGGCAACTGGGATGCCTTTCCGGATCTTCATGCCCTTTGGAGCGAAAAACGCAAGCTGCCGGATGCGTTGCTGCTGGCGCTGGTGGAGAAGGAATGCGGAAGGCTTTTCCAGCTTCTGGAAAATGCAGCGCGCCGTCAGTTGTCGGTGGTGGGGCTGGCGCCCGCCGAACAGCGGGGGGGGGCTACCGGTGTCGGATTTGTGGATGGCGACGGGAAGCTCCTGGTCTCCTTTGTCATGAAGGTCACGCCGGAGCTGATACGCTCCATGGGAATGCTGAAATATATTAACGTGAACCACCCTTCCGTCCGTGACATGACCCGTGAGGCCATGGTGGAATACTTCTCCTTCGGGCTTCCGGAAGAGCAGTTGAACAGCATTACGGCGGGCGACTACCTGCTGTTGCCGGAAATCGCCACGGAGAAACCTTCCTGGGTCACAGCGCCGCCTGTGGACAACCGGGTGCACGTCTGCGGTTGCCAGAGCACCCCGATTTCCTTCGCCCAGTTCGCCACGGAGGAATATCCGCCTTTCCCGAAGCCTTCCCAGCTGACGCTGATGTGTCGGGGACGCCTCGTGGCCAACGGGCGCCTGGACAAATTGGTCTCGCAGCCCGCATTCGTGGTCGAGGAGGTCCTCTAGTATGTTTCAAACCGACCCATTTGCGCTGATCGTCCTGTTCGTCGGACTTTCTTTGGTGCCCTTCGTGGCGATGATCGCCACAAGCTATCTGAAGATCGTCGTGGTGATGTCGCTGATTCGCAACGCCCTGGGCGTCCAGTCCATCCCCCCGAACATGGTCCTCAATGCCATGGCCATGATCCTGACCTTCTACATCATGGCGCCGATCTGCAACGAAAGCTGGGAGATCATCAAGACGGAGAAGGCCGCCATGGTCCAGCGGGAGAAGACGGATACGCCTCCTGCGGAGGGCGAACCCCAGTACGAGACCGACATCGTAGGCAAGGCGTCCGCGCCCTTCACGACCTGGCTTCAGCATCAGACCGGCGATCGTGCGAAGTCCTTCTTCGTCAGCACGGCGGAAGTCCTTTGGGCAAAGGAGGGCGAGCAGAAAGCGGAAGTGGATCCCGACAGTTTCTACATCCTTATCCCAAGCTTCTGCGTCAGTGAACTGACCAAGGCCTTCCAGATCGGCTTCCTGGTCTATCTGCCTTTCATCGCCATTGACATCATCATCAGCAACATCCTTCTGGCCATGGGCATGATGATGGTCTCCCCTGTCACCATCTCATTGCCGTTCAAGCTGCTGCTCTTCGTGATGGTGGATGGCTGGACGCTGCTGATCCAGGGCCTTGTCCGAAGCTACATCCTGTAGGAGGGGAGGAAGATGAATCAATCCCAACTGCTTGAATACGCGCAGACCTGCCTTATCCTGATTCTGCGCATCTCCTTGCTGCCCATCATCGTGGCCACCGTCATCGGCATTCTGGTCTCGCTTCTCCAGGCGTTGACGCAGATCCAGGAGCAGACCCTGGGCTTCGCCGTGAAGCTCATCGCCATCTCCGTTACCATCATGGCCGTCAGTTCCTGGATGGGCGGGCAGCTCCTGCTCTATACCCAGGACATCTTCAACAATGTCGCCGTCGTGGGACGATAGCCGCCCCGGCTCTGTTTTTTCCTGAGAATGCCCTATCTGGAGTTCCATCGTCTGATTCTGGCGGCCATTCTGGCCATGGCCCGCATAGGCGGCGCCTTCGCCATTTGCCCGGCGCTGACGGAGTCCATGATTCCCGGCGTGGCGCGTCGCGCCGGCGTCCTGGGGTTCACGATGCTGGTCATTCCGATGGTCCTGCAGGAGATGCCGCCGGGGGAGCCAATCCTGTGGAGTTTTGCGCTGGTGGCCCTGAAGGAGACCATGATCGGTTTTTTCCTGGGCTTTTTCGCCGCCGTTCCCTTTTGGGTGGCCGAGAACGTGGGGAATTTCATTGACAACCAGCGCGGCGCCACCATGGGGGAAATCTTCTCGCCTTTGAGCGGTGCGCAGGTCTCCACCCTGGGCGTCTTTTTCACGCAGATCGTCTCTACGCTCTTTTTTGTGGGCGGCGTCATCTTCATCTTCCTGGGCGCCCTCTACAAGAGCTACCGCATCTGGCCCGTTTTCGTGGAAAAGGTCTCCTTTGCCCCCCACACGCCGGGGTTCATCCTGAACCACCTGGACTCCATGCTCCAGACTACCATCGTCATTTCCGCGCCGATCATCATCATCATGTTCCTGGCGACCATTGGACTGGGGTTGGTGAACCGCACTGCGCCGCAGCTGAATGTATTTTTCCTCTCCATGCCCGTGAAGTCCGCCCTGGGCATCGCCTTGCTGGTCATCTATCTGCCCTTCATCCTGGACATGCTGATCTATGTGGACGACACGGCGGTGCTGGATCCCTTGCGGCAGATCATCCCTCCCCAATAAACTGATATCCTCATGGCCGACGACGGCGACAAAACCGAGATGCCGACCCCGAAGAAGCTTCGGGACGCGCGGGAGAAGGGGCAGGTCTGCACTTCCAAGGACATCGTCTCCACGGCGCTGCTCATCGTTCTCTTCTGCATCACCGCCATGACGGTCAAAGGCATGGTGGACGACTTCACGCAACTTCTTTCCTTCGTGGGCGAGCGACTGGGCGACCATCCCGTGGCCAATATCCGGGAAGGCTCCAAGATGGCGGCCATCTTCATCTGCAAATACACGGTGATCTATGTGGTGGTGGCTGCCGTCATCGGCGTGGCGGCGAACGTGGCGCAGATAGGCTTCCTCTTCACCTTCGAGCCGATAAAGCCCAACCTGAACAAGTTGAATCCCGTGGAGGGTGCCAAGAAGATCTTCTGCATGAAGAATCTCTTCGAGTTCTTCAAGAACGTCCTGAAGGTCACCTTCCTGGGGTATCTGATCTACAAAATCATCTGGGCGTCCATCCCCGAATTGCTTACCATGTGCTATGGGACCATCGACGATATCTTCCCTTCCCTGAAGCTTATGATGAAGCGTCTGGCCTACTACACTGCCTTCGGATACATCGTGATTGCCGTGGTGGACCGTATTTTCCAGGGAAAGAATTTCATGAAGCAGATGATGATGAGCAAGGACGAGGTGAAACGGGAATACAAGGAGATGGAGGGCTCCGTAGAAATCAAGCAGGCCCAGCGCGAGTTCCGGGACGAATTGCTGAACGGCCCTCCTCCCCAGGCTGCCACGAAGAGGGCCAACGTGGTGGTGACCAACCCTACCCATCTTGCCATCGGCATCCGCTATGATGCGACCGAGGCGCCTTTGCCGCGCATTGTCGTGGCGGGCGCGGACCGTATCGCCAAAATCATTCGCGAGACCGCGTTGGCGGAGGGGATTCCCATCATGGAGAATGTCCCGCTGGCTCACGCCCTATGGGAGAAGGGGCATGTGGAGGAGTTCATTCCTGACGACCTTCTCGATCCCATCGCGGAGGTCTTGAAATGGGTCAAGCAACTCAATGACGCCAGGAAGGAAGAGAAGGAACTGGACGAAATCCAGCTTTGATTGAGATTCTTGCCGGATGCCTTGGTTGTAGCTTTTCTTGAAATTGCGTGTGCTGTTCCGAGGACCCGAACTGCATTCTCATGTCCGGGATATCGTTTCTCCATTATCGTAAAATTACTTTGGAGAAAGAAAACTTGGGTATTGGTTTTCAACAATTACCCGGTTGACATTTTTCACTGTACGTGGTTTTTTCAGAGGAAGAAATATGGGCATTGGCTTTGATCATTTTCAGAAGGCCTTCCAGAATAATGCGAAGGGTATTGAGGATAAATATTTTGTGGAGATACACGATGATCTTCGCGGGGATGGGGTGAAACTGCAGGGGAAGAGTGGTTGGATTAACAAAAGTGTCCGCCCTGATGATCAGAATGAGGCGAATTTTGGCTTGCGCCAGAAGTTTTTGGATGCCATGGGGACGAAGCTCAATTCCAATCGATATGCAGTGGAGGGACGATGGCTCAGCCAGCTGAGGGATAGTTTGGGTCTGGGATTCAGCAACGCTGGCAATGAACCGAAGGTGCTGTCGGCACGCTTGGTTTTTGACAATATTCAGGCCCTGAAAGTTTATGGTCAATGGAAAGATGCGTTTAATTCTTTCGTGAGTCGGTTGGGATTGGAAAATGAAAAATATCTAGACGGATTTGAGGCTTTTCTCAAGGAAGAGCTGGGAGAGACGAAGGACAAATTGCAGAGGAATCTTAATTTTGCAGAGCTTCCTGATTGCACTCCGCAGAATATCCATAAACTGGAGGGGTATCTGAAGAAGTATGCAAAGGAGGTCATTTTGCCTGGTTATGGCCTTCCAAAGGTCGAGGATATTGAAAAGGAATTGGTAACGGATAGGCATACCAAGGAGTTGACGCCGGAGCAGAGAAAGCAAGTGGATGATCTGAAGGCGGAAGTCACAGAGTTATGGAAATTGGGGGATAAATCGCTAGGCAAGGAGGAACAGGTCAAGAAGGCCATCGGAGATGTCATGGTGAAATATGCCGATCTCTATGTGGATCGATTGCTTACGAGAACAAGTTTCTCAATGGAAAAATATTTAAAATATGGATTAATGGATAATCCAGAATGGAAGAAGAAAAGCCCGGATGAGAAAGATATCATGCTGAAACAGAAGCTGAAGGATTATTCTGTTAGATTGAAAGAATTGGCCAGGAATGAATTCCAAGATAATTTTAAAGCGAAAAATTGGCTTTTTGAAAGGAATGCTGTGGATGTGGAAAAGCTTAGTGAGGACTTGAGGAAAGAGAAAAAAGGGCTTGGCTTGGCTCCGGAAAAGAACAATCACGGCATCCCGGAAGTGAAGCAGGCAAACGAGAATATTGTGAATCAGGCGGAACCTGACAAGGTGCAGCCTAAGGGGAACAATCAAGGAGCAGAAAAGGCCCAAATTGATTTGGGAAACATACTGGATAAATGGGCCTTGTCTGATGAACAAATGGAGAAGGTTCTGTGGCTTTCCGAAACGTTCATGAATGAGGCAAAGCCGTTTCTTTCCGGAAAGAGTGATCCCCAAAGAGTCTATTTGTCATTGATTACGGTCAATAACTATTTGAAACATGTTTCAAATGGAAATGAAATAGATTTCCCGAAACTTAAGAATTTTTTATTGGACACGGCGGTAGAAGCCTGTGGCAAGGGAAATGTGTCAAAAGATAAGTTGGCGTTTGTGGCGGAATTGAAGAGTGGAAGTGTCTTTGAGAATGCAATGAAAGTTATGGAAGAGGTGGCGAAAAATCCTCAAGACTTTGATAAGAACGGCGTAAAGAAATCTGAAGGCATGAAGGGGAACCAGAGTAATATCATCAAGCAGTTGGAGCAGGAAATGAAGGGGGAGAATGCCGGCGGGAAAAATGTCGTCAGTCATCAGAATGTCGTTGAAGACAATAATCTTGACAATCGCGAAGTTGTAATCCCAGGACAGCATCAGCCTGAAAAAGGAGTAATATATGACCAGGCCAAAGATGGTCCTCAGGATAAGTCGAAAAGTGAGGCCAAATTCAATGCCAATCATGACGACAATCTGATGGATGGTAATAACAACAATATCAATCCAATTGGAGAGAACATCGACAAGGAAATAAGCGCCAAGCAGATTCAGGAGCATCATGGAGAAGGCGTCCAGGAGGTCCGGAATCTCCGGCAAGAGGATGTCGGGGAGATGTCTCGGATTTCAACGGATAGTGTGCTGGCCGCCTATTCCCAATTGCTGGATGGCATTCCCGGGAGGAGCAATGAGTTCAATAGCCTGGATTTTATTTCCGATATGGAGAAGCGTCTTGGCGGCAAAAACGTGAGCTGGCTTTCCGAGGGGAATCCGCTGGTGCCCAGTCGGCAGGAGCCAAGAATTCCGAATCAGGTCAAGGATTACTTCTTGACGAAAGATCCCGTGAATGGCCCAAGAATGGCCGTTTGCTTGAGCAACCTATTGAGGCAGAACAACCTTGAATATTTTGACAAGGCCCGGAAGGAGGCAGGCCATCCATTGTCGAATGAGCTTGAGTTGATGAATCCGTTCACAGATGTCGATGTCGTGCGCACAAGGGATGGTGCATACGAAATTGCAATGTCGGTGGAGGCCGCGATGTCAAAAATCAAGGGCGGCGAGGGGAATGGCCAGGACAAGTTGCTGGAACCCGATCAGTCCAAAATCAGCTACAAGGCGAAGTTCAAGTTGACTTTTGGCCAGAATGGAGAACCTAGGCTGGAGGCCCTGGGCGAAACTGAGGTCAAGTTCCAGAAGAAAGAGACGACATTGACGCAGACGCAGATGGATACGCTGACGAATTTCGCGGATCCCGTCACGGGCGAGAAATTTGGTCGGAACGCCATCTGGAATCTCGCGGCCCTGAATGACGACGGTTTCAAGAATGATTTGGACAATTTGGCGAAGCCGGGAATTCAGACGGACCCGGCGAAATTGAAGGCCACGAAGGAGAAGGTCGCGCGATTCCTGCGCGACAAGACCATTACCGAGGAAGACGAGAAATTTTTGCTCGGCCTTGGGCTGGGACGGCGTGAAGTAATCCGACTGCTCCGTGGACGGATCCCCGGCGTGCATCTGACGAAGGCGAACATCCTGAAGCTTCGTAGCGCACAGGTTGAGGAACGCCGTCAGGCGATGCTGGAACTGAAGGAATTGCAGCAGAAACAATTGCAATTGGGGTGGAATATCCATGCGAATCTTCTGGAAGACCGCGTTGTGCTGACGGTGGAGGGAGGTGTCAAGGGAAGCTATGATGAGCTCTTTTCCGACTTGCGGCTGGCATGGGACTATCTGGATAATCCCGCTGTCGAACCCGAGGAGAAGAAGAACGTTCAGGAAGCCATCGCAGGACTGGGGGATAAAGAAGCCACTGTCAAGGCGAAAATACAGCATGCGGATACTTTGAACCAATTCCTTGTCGGCCAGCGCAAAGCTTTGGGACTTAGCTATCTCCATGCCTTTCCAAACGAATTTTCCACGCATGATGTGGAGATCCTGACGGAACTTGGCAGCCTTCCCGGCCAGGCTCCTCTGAAGAAAAGCATTGACGACAACATGCAGCTGCTCTATGAGCAGAAGGATGCAGATACCGTGACATCGGCGATTGACGCGCTGAAAAACATCATTCTTGCGAATGCCGTGCGGCTGCTGGGTGAGCAGCCGGGGCAGGATAATCTCGTCCAGGGAGATGAGCAAGGGGATTGGGTCAATGTCAATCTGAAGGAAGGCTAGGTAGGGAAGGTCGGTTTCCATAGGCTGGCGCAAGGGGGGGGCGTGAATCTGACTGTCCGAATGCTTTGGTCCCTGTCTGGATTGACGACACGGTCTTTTCCAGCGTCCGAAGCGCAAGTATCGAGGAAAATGTAGGCTCTGGGGCCGTAGGAAATTTAGAAGCCCAAAGATGTGATGTAATTGCAAAAGTCCATTTGAAGGCACTTTTCAGGGGGGGAGTCTGCTTCAAGTGCGAAAAGACGCAGTCTGCTACGGCGCGATGCACTTGGGATAAAATGGCCGGCAGGCACGAAAAGTGCCACAAGCGATTTTTGCAATTACATCATGTAATTCCCAATCAAAAAACTGTTGTTCCAGGCGCGTTTCTTTTCCATAGGATACAGTACGGTCTGGACGATTCTGGGAACCCTGAACCGTGAATGTCATGGTTCAGGGCGGAAGTCCTCAGGGCCTTTCCCTAGTAGTCTGCAACATCTAAAAGTTATTCAGACGACAGGTTTTCTTGAGTTTTTTTCCGGTCTGCGACTGCGCATAGTCCCTTTGTAAAGAGGGCAGACCGGAAAAAGGCTAGAAGAGCGGAGTGCGATAAGTTTTTAGCTGTTACAGACTCTACTAGTGTGTTCCTCGCATTGCCCCTGGAAGGAAAGAAATTTGTTTGGTTTGCTTTTCAACAGGAAACCGACTCGTGGAATTTGAGATTTTAATTGATCATTTTGGGAAGAAGGTCGGCTTGAATGAGCTGATGGTGGATGAGCAAGGAACTTGCTCCCTGGGCTTTGACGGCATGGTGGTGGATCTGAAGGTCACCGGCGACGAACGGCATCTGATGCTTTTCGGAAAGGTCGCGGCCCTGCCGGAAGAACGCCTGGATCTCCTGCTGCTTCAGATTCTGGGCGGAAACTTCCTCTTCCAGGGAACCAATGGCGCTTCCCTCGGACTGGATGTGGAGAACAAGGTTCTCTATCTTCAGCAGCTGGAAGCCCTGGACATCCTGGATGACGAGGCCTTCGAAAAGCTGCTTGAGGGGTTTGCCAATACCCTGGAGACTTGGAAGAACATCCTAGATGAATTTGTGCGCGTCACGCCGGCTCAGGAAGAGAGTCCCCGGAAGGAGCAGGGGGGCTTCCGCTTCGGGGACGACATTGGGAATTTCCGCGTGTAGAGGCTTCATCGCTTTTTGAGGGGGCGAACCCTTTTGCTATTCAGGTGTAGTAGGCTAAAGGGCAATATCCGCTCTCGGCTCAAAAGAGGTTCCGGCAATGTTTCCAAGAATCCCAGGGGTGTTGTCGTTGCCAGAAACTCGAATTCATGGCTCGAAAAAAGATTTGGTTCCTGCATTTGTGTTCATTTGTGTGGATTCGTGTTCTGCATAGTTTTGAGGAGGATGACATGGCTACTAGATCGCAGTCGAAGTTGGATTTGGAGATTTGCCTGGAGAAGTTGGAATTTCCAGGACGGGCGGTGTTGCGGGAGAGCGCACACGTCCTGAGCGCCACGCTCATCTGGCCCCGGATGGGCATTGCCAAGCGTTCTTGGGAGTGCGAGGTCCGGCTGAGGAAGGGCCTCTGCGACAAGAGTTCCGCCCCTTGGCACGAGAAGATTCTCTTTCGGGAGACCACCGAGGGACATTTTGCGCTTCAACTGGATTTGACGGTCTCTCTGACACGGATCCAGTTGCGCACTTGGCGACGGCAGCTCATGGGGTATGTGACCAAGTCGGCAGGGGAGATGGCGGACGATATCGGCTTTGTCGGCGAACTTGCCGAAGCACCGCTGAAGGTGGCTTCCAAGGAGTTCCTGGCGAAGAAGGAGCCCGAACTTTATGCCACGGGCGCCGTGGATTTGAATGCCGCCGATTTTGTGGAGGCGTCGCAGGCGCCTGTGCTGGTGGAAATCCCTTTGGTCTCGGCGCTGGACATCACGAAAGTCACCCGCCATTTCAAGGATCTGCCGATCGTCGGCAAGGCGGTCGTGAGCATTCAATAAATCCTTCGGGCACAGGACGAGTTCTTGTGCCCGTGCCTGCGCCCGCGCATCCTAGCGCCGGTTCTGCGCGCGTCGACATCGCCTCGTTTCCGCCGCCTGCCTATATTTTGCCTGCGTCCGCGTATCCTTGCGCGGTCCTGTGCGCGGCGATCCATCGCCGCGTTTCCGCAGCCTGCCGCTTGTCTATTCCCCCAAACGAGCGTCTTGCAGAGTGAAGATCTTTGCGTCCGGAAGGTCGGGCGTGCCATGGACGACGGCGATGACCGTGCGGTCTGCTGGCAGTCGCTGGATCAGCTGATAGAATTCCCGACGGCCTTCCGAGTCCAAATGCGCAGCGGCTTCGTCAAAGAGGAGGATATCGGTGTCCCGGAGCATCTCTCGCACCAGCGCCATGCGAAGGCGTTCGCCGCCGGAGAAGTTTTCCGCATTTTCCGTGACCATGGCATTCAGGCCGGCAGAGCGGTTCTCCACCAATTTCTGGCAGCCAAGGCGTTGCATGGTCTTCAAGATGGTGGCGTCGTCGCAAGTCCGGTTTCCGAAAAGAAGGTTGTCCCGCAAGGTTCCGGGAATGAATTCCGGATGCTGTCCTAGGTAGCCGATGCGCCGGCGATAGGCGCCCAGGGGGAATTCCTGGATATTGGTTCCTCCAATGGCAATGGTCCCCTGCTGGGGAAGATAGAGCCGCAGGAAGAGGGAGAGCAATGTGCTTTTTCCACTGCCGTTTGGTCCCGTGATGAAGAGCCGTTCGCCAGCAGGGATGCGCAGATCCAGTCCATGGAAGAGCTCCCGTTCTGCCGCGTTGTGCTGGAAATGCAATCCTTGGATAAGGATATCGCCTTTCAGGGAAAGATCCTGTGGTATTTCCGTGGCGGTCTCTGCCGTCTCAACCGGTACATCAAGCAATTCGCGTAGGCGTTCCGAAGCGGAACGCGCCTCTTCCAGTTGGCTGAGGCTGCCGCCCAAGGCTTGCGCCGGCGTGAAGAGCAGCCGCAACAGCGCCAGCTTCGCCCAGACGTCACCTAGGGTTCCCTGGCCGTTGTGGATGTCGTAAATTCCCAGGAACAGGACAATGGCCAGGCAGATCCATGACGGCAGTTGCAGGCAGATTCGGAAAAGCATGTCCAGACGCAGGCGCTTGCGGGCCAGCTGTCCCCAGTCTGCCAGGCCTTTCTCGATTTTTTCGCCGGCGGATTGGACGGCTGTGTGGGTCTTGACTGCCACGTGCCGGTCAAGGTATTCTTGCATCAAGTGCCGCTGGGTTGCTACGCTCTCCTGCATCTGTCCTGCGTAGGTGTATTGTCGTTTGCGGAAAGCGAGGCAGAGCAGGAACTGAATGCATAGGAAGGGGATGCCCAGCAGGACATGGCGCCAGTCAATGAAATAGAGCGTCGCCATTCCTAAAAGCAGTTCCAGGAAATTGACATAAAGGGATATCCCTCGGGAAGCCCAGAAGGTCACCATGTGCCCGATGTCGTTCTGGACGCGGTTGAAGAAATATCCTGCACCGCGGCTACGCAGAAAATCCTCGGGAAGCTGCAGCAGATGGCGGAAGACTTCCGCCTTCAGATGCTGCCGCAAGGCGATGGACAGGTTGCCGTATTTCCAATGGGCGAGAATGCTGGCGCTATAGGAGCATAGCATCATGGCGCCCAGGAGGCAGGCGTATTCCACGCAGCGTCGGATGACGCCGGCGTTTGCTGCGTCTACTAAGGAACGCTGGCAAAGCGGCGTGAGGCAACGCAGAATGATGATTGCCACTTCCGCCAGAAGCAATGCCACGGATGTCCGCCGATAGGGGGCGGAGAAGGGCATTCGGAACAAGGTGAACTGCGTTGATTGCATGGAGACGCGTGGAGAAATGACGACTTTATATGGAGCGCGGAAAGTAACGGTGAGCGCAAGAAAAGGACTCGGAAGATCGGGGGAACTATATACCTAAGTTGCCGTTATGAATTGACGGCGCGGACTTGTCCTGTTTCCGGTGGGCAAGCCTCGGGAACAGGACAAGTCTGAACACGCAGGCAACTTAAGGATCGATTGCGTCTTGCAATTGACTCTTAATGTAATTCAATTTCTCCTTCCGTTTCTGCATAAGGTATTATATTCACAACTTGTTCTGTCAACAAAAATTCCATAATCATATTTGCAACATGCCTGATTCTGTCAATCCCAATCAGATTTCGCTAGCCGAATTGCGGTGCCGGCATAGTGGCCTTTTCGGCCTGTGTGCCATCGGCAGGCATCATCAACTGGATTTGAACCTCCAGCAATTGCTGCATGACCATGCCGTCAACGACCAGGAGTTGAAGCTACGGAAAATCTGCGAACTGGCTTCGGAACATGAACTCAAGGCGAAAATCGTCACGGTAAATTGGAAGAAGCTTCCTAATTATCAGCGTGTCGTGCCCATGCTCCTGGAGAAGAAGGACGGACATTATGCCATCCTGTGCGGTTTCCGGCAATTGACGAAAACTGCCCCTCAGTCCCAGGAGGCGGCAAAGAAGGACGAGGCCCAAACGACGGCTCTTGCGCAGCCGGAGAAACAGCCGGAGCCGACTGTGGATTTGGCCATGGTGGATCCTGCCTGGCAACTGGCGCATCCGGGCGAGCAGTTCAATTTCGTGGACCAGGCGGGTTTTGAGGGGCTCTTTACGGGGAAGGGCGTCTTGCTGAAGCGGGTCTATAAGCTCTCGGACGAGAACCAGCCCTTCGGCCTGTCCTGGTTCATTCCCGAGTTCCTCAAGCTGAAGGGCGAGTTCGCTCAGATTGCCCTGGGTGTTTTCCTGCTGACGTTGGTTGCCCTGGGGACGCCGCTTTTCTTCCAGAATGTGGTGGACAAGGTGCTGGTGCACGAGAGCTTCTCCACGTTGAACGTCATGGGCGTGGCCATCGTCGTGGCCATTCTCTTCAACGCCCTGCTGGAATATCTCCGCGGAAACCTGTTGCTCTATGCCACCAACAAGATTGACATCTCCACGGCGGTCAAGACTTTTGCGCACCTTATCCATCTGCCCATCGATTTTTTCGAACAGGTTCCTTCCGGTGTCATCCTGAAGCACATGCAGCAGACGGACCGCATCCGGGGATTCCTTTCCGGGAACCTCTTCTTTACTCTGCTGGATATCCTCTCGCTGGTGATCTTTGTGCCTTTCCTTATGCTCTATAGCATGGAATTGACTGGCGTGGTCGTTGGATTCACCCTGCTCATGGCATTGGTTATCGCCTTGCTTATCAAACCGTTCCAGCGCCGGTTGGACAATCTTTATCAAGCTGAGGGACAGCGCCAAAGCCGTTTGGTAGAGGCCATCCACGGTGTCCGCACGGTGAAGTCCCTGGCTTTGGAGCCCGTGGAGGAGAAGAACTGGGGCATGCGCAGCGCGGCCGCCATCAAGGCGTATTTTTCTGTTGGCAGAATTTCCCTGATCGCCCGCAGTATCAGCCAGGGGCTGGAAATGCTGATGACCATCGCCATCATCTGGCTGGGGGCCATCATGGTCTTCAAGGGTGAACTCTCCATCGGGGCGCTGATCGCCTTCCAGATGCTGGCCGGTCGCGTCACCGGGCCGTTGGTGAAGATGGTCGGCCTGATTCACGAATACCAGCAGATTGCGCTTTCCGTGAAGATGCTGGGCGTCGTGATGCGCACGCCGGTGGAACCCAACCAGGGCCATGTGCGCCATCCGTTGCGCGGTGCCGTTTCTTTTGAGAAAGTCTCCTTCCGATATCGTCCTGACCTGCCCATGGCAGTCCAGGACTTCTCTCTCAATCTCCAGGTCGGAGAGACCCTGGGTATCGTGGGACGTTCCGGTTCAGGAAAGACCACCCTCACGAAGCTCCTCCAGGGACTCTATCCGCCTTTCGCCGGATTGGTCAAGATTGATGGCATTGACATCCGCGAATTGGAGAAATCGCATCTCCGTTCCAGCATCGGCGTGGTGCTTCAGGACAACTACTTCTTCAGTGGCTCGGTTCGCGAGAATATCAGCCTGACCAAGCCCAGCGCCACCGGTGATGAAGTCGTCTATGCGGCTAGCCTGGCCGGCGCCCACGAATTCATCCAGACCCTTCCGCAGGGATATGACACGGTGCTGGAGGAAAATGCCTCCAACCTCTCCGGCGGACAGCGGCAGCGGCTGGCCATCGCGCGTGCGCTCTTGACCAATCCTGCCATCCTCATCTTCGACGAGGCCACCAGCGCATTGGATCCCGAAAGCGAGACCATCATCCAGCGGAACCTGGGCGCCATCGCCCGTGGACGCACGGTCATCATCGTTTCCCACCGTTTGAGCATGGTGGCCGGCGCGCAGAAGATCGTCGTGCTGGACAAGGGGCGTATGATGGATTGCGGCACCCACCGGGAGCTGGTTTCCCGTCCGGGCATCTACCAGCAGTTCTGGCAGCAGCAGATGGGAGGCTATAATGGCTAAGCAAATGAAAAAGACACGCATTCCGCAGGAAGCCATTGCCTTCCTTCCCGATCCGCAGGAGATCCGCGAGGAGCGGCTCTGCTGGTATGAGCACATCGGCATCTACTGGATTGCCCTGGTGGTCGCGGCTATCCTTCTCTGGGCGACGTTCGCCGAGGTGGATGTCATTGTCCGGGCTTCAGGGCGTATCGTGGCAGACCGTGGCGACATTGTAATGAAGCCACGGGAATCCGCTGTCATTGAGAGCATCGAGGTCAAGGTTGGCGACGTTGTGGAGAAGGGACAGCCTTTGTTGCGTTTCGATCCTTCGGCCAACCAGGCGGAAGTCCTCCGGCTGAAGCACGAGATCGCCGTCCTGCAGGCGCAGGAGGAGCGTCTGCGGGCCGAGGCCACGGAGCAGGAGTTTGTCCCTTCGGATTCGAAGGAGGAGAATGTCCGCTGGCAGCTTTCCATCTATCGGCAGCGCATGGGTTACTATGCGGAGCGGATGAACTACTACGAGAGCAACATGGCCCGCATCGAGACAGCTTGCAAGGCTACCCGCGAGAGCCAGGAGAAGTATCAGGAAATCCTGAACAGCACGGCGGAAATCGAGAAGATGTACGCCAATCTTCGCGCTAAGGATGTTGTCACCTACAAGGAACTTCTGGAGGCTGCCATGAGCCGTATGCAGGTGGAGGCGCAGGTGGATCAGTTCCGCAACCAGCTCCTCAGCTACGACCAGCAGAAGCTCTCGCTCATGTCCGAGCGCAATTCCTTCATCGAGGAGTGGCACAACAGCGTCGCGGAGGAACTGGTCCGGGTCAATCGGGAACTGGATGGCAACAAGCGCCAGCTGGTCAAGGCCGAGACCTTGGCGTCGTATGTCACTCTGACTGCGCCCTGCCGGGCTGTCGTGCAGGACATGGCTTCCTTCCCCGTGGGCTCCGCCGTGGGGGAGGCCGAGGCCATCATCACTCTGGTTTCTTTGGAAGGCCCCCTGGAGGTCGAGGCTGAAATCCAGCCACAGGATATCGGGCGGGTCCATACGGGAAGTCTGGCACGCATCAAGCTCTCCGCCTTCCCCTTCCAGAAGCATGGAACTCTTGATGGCGAATTGCGCATGATTTCCGCCAATACCTTCTCCAAGAATCTGCCTGCCGCCAATGGAAAGATGCAGAACAGCTTCTACCGGGGACGGATCATTGTTTCGGGGAACCTCCATAATGTCTCCGATGATTTCGAAATCGTTCCCGGCATGGAGACCGAAGTCGAGTTCAAGACTGGCAAACGCCGGGTCATTGAATATTTGATCCATCCTCTGCTCAAGGGATTGGACGAATCCTTCCGCGAGCCATAATTTTGATTGCTATGACGATTAATCCTGACTTCATCTTCCGAAAAGAGTTTGACAATACCGGCGTCCTGTTGAATACGGTAGATAACAAGGTGTTCTATCTTAACGCCATTTCTGTCATCATCTTCGAGTTGCTGCAACAAGGCTGCGACAAGGCGCAGATTTTGGAAGGGCTGGGAAAGCGCGTCCGGAACCTGCCGCCACAGGCATCGCAGGATGTGGAGGTCCTGCTGGAACAGCTGAAGAAAATCGGCGTTTTGGAAGATTAACTGGGTGGGATGGTTTTTGTATGGTTTTAGGGTGGGATGGGAAAATCATCCTGTTCTATCACGATACATAAACTATCCCACAACTGTACACGAACTATCTATGATCTATCTTATACCGCAATTTATTCCAGAAGGGGAAATATTCTACACCGTGTGCAGTTCTTCTGGCCACTAGATTTTTGCCCACGTAGTATTGCTCCTGGTCTGTCAGCCGCACCGGATTCTTCAGTGACTTTCGCCAGAACATCAGTCCCCAGAATGGGCTGAGACAATGCGCCAACCCGCTTCGGATGCGTCGTCGGAACTGGTTCCAGCGGAATTGCCGCATGCCGGCGGGCCCACAGGTTACCGTATGTCGTTTGCCGGCTGGGGTGATTCGCGCAATCACCAGCGCAGGCGTATAGTCTGCCGTAACCACCCAGTCATCGGGGCGGGGATTGTTGTCCCCCATGGTAATCAGCCCTTCAGAAGTGCATTTCAATACCCGATGCACGACACCCGGAACATCTTTTCCGTGAGGGTAGAAGACTGCGATGTCGCCGGGGACGAACTCTTCCAGGGCACGCGGCGTCGTCTCCAGGAGATCTCCGGGGACAAAGACGCGCTTCATGCTATAGCGCTCGTATAGCGAAAAGTTGTTGAAGGCGTCATGCTGCGCTGTTTCGGCGTGTGCCAGTTCTACTGCCGGACCTTCATATTCCAGGAGAAACTGTTTGGAGGAGAGCATCCCCAGGAAGCTTCGCACATCTTTTTCCAGGCGCTCCTTCGAGATTTTTCCTCCGTATGCGTGAAAAAGCGTATTAACCAGCTGTGGAAGATCTTTCCCCTGCGTCAATTCCTTCCATAGTATCACCCCTGTGGAGTTCAATTGAGTGACAGTGCTATGGTCGGGATCAAAGAGCACAGCGCATTCGCCGTCCCGACGAAAGATGATTTTGCCATTGATTCTCATTTTCTTGTCTGTAATGATATATAATTTATGTCTTGCTAGGCGAATTGTCGGGCAACAATTACATTCTGAAAATGTCTTCCGTTATGCGCTGCATGGATTTCTCCAATCGTTTTCTGATCATGCCTGCACTTTCCCATAGAACCGAGAATTTCACCGATTCCGTCATTCGTCGAATGACGCGTGTCTCCTTGCGGTGCAACGCCGTCAACCTCTCGCAGGGCTTTCCCGATTTTGCACCGCCCGCGCCACTGCTGACGCGTCTGGCGGAGACGGCCTCGGAGAATGTGCATCAGTATTCCATTACCTGGGGCGCGAAGAATTTCCGCGAGGCCCTGGCCGCCAAGCAGACGCATTTCATGGGGCATCCCGTGGATCCCGAGGGGGAGATTGTGGTGACTTGCGGCAGCACGGAGGCGATGATGGCCGCTATGATGAGCGTGGTCAATCCGGGGGACAAGGTGGCGGTCTTCTCGCCGTTCTATGAGAACTACGGTGCGGACGCCATCCTCTCCGGCGCAGAGCCCATCTATGTCCCGTTGCGTCCACCCGAATTCCTCTTTGATCCCCGGGAGCTGGAGAATGCCTTCCGGCAAGGTGCCAAGGCGCTGATCCTCTGCAATCCCTCCAATCCTTGCGGAAAGGTCTTTACCCGAAAAGAACTGGAGTGCATTGCCGCACTGGTGGAGAAGTATGACGCCTTTGTCATCACTGACGAAGTCTATGAGCATATCGTCTATGCGCCGTACGAGCACACCTACTTCGCCTCGCTGCCGGGGATGTGGGACCGGACGCTGTCCTGCAGTTCCCTTTCCAAGACATACTCCATCACCGGCTGGCGCCTGGGGTACGTCATCTCTTCTCCGCGCATTATCGAGACGGTGAAGAAGGTCCATGACTTCCTGACCGTCGGCGCGCCCGCGCCGTTGCAGGAGGCCGCCGTCACCGGGTTGCGCTTCGGCGATGACTACTATCGCGACCTGCAGGGCCTCTATACCCGCAAACGGGACATGTTCCTGGCGGGGCTGGACGCCATTGGCCTGCCGCATACCATTCCCGATGGGGCATATTACATTCTTGTGGATATCTCCGAGTTCGGCTATGCCAGCGATTTGGAGTTCTGCGAGGCGCTGGCGGAGAAGGTGGGCGTTGGCGCCGTGCCAGGCTCTAGCTTCTTCCGAGAAAATGTCAATTCCTATATGCGCCTGCACTTTGCCAAGCGGGAGGAAACCCTCCAGGCGGCTTTGGAGCGTCTGGCGAAAATCCGTGAACGCATGAGATAATTCAACATTTTATGGCTACCCAATCCTCTGAATTCATGGGGACCGAATCCGTCCCCCGTCTGCTGATGCGCTTCGCACTTCCGGCGATGGCGTCGTCTTTTGTGAACTGCCTGTACAATATTGTTGACCGGTTGTACATCGGGCGCGGCGCGGGACCCGACGCCATGGCTGGCCTGGCCTTGACTTTCCCCTACATGATCATCCTGGTGGCCTTCGGCATGATGATCGGACAAGGGTCTGGCGCCATGATCTCCCTGATGCTTGGAGAGAAGAAACCCGAAGAAGCCAACAAGGTCCTTGGACAGGCCCTGGCTCTGTTTCTGCTCTTCATCGTTACCTTTCAGGCCCTGGGACTCGTCTTCCTGGATGATCTGCTGCGTTTCTTCGGGGGGACGGAACAGACCATGCCGTATGCCCACGACTATCTCCAGATTATTCTCTGGGGGAATATCTTCCAGCATATCAGCTTCGGCATGAGCAACCTGGTGCGCTCCGAGGGCAGTGCGGTGACCGCCATGGGCGTGGTGATTCTGGGGGCGACGCTGAACATTATCCTGGATCCCATCTTCATTTTCGTCTTCCACATGGGCATCCGGGGCGCGGCCTGGGCGACCGTGATTTCCATGGCCGTCTCTTCCACCTGGGTAATCGGGCACTTCCTGCGCGGTAGCATTTTGAGACTCCAGCTCCGGAATATCCGCATTTTTCCGAAACTTTGTCGGCGAGTGCTGGCCATTGGCCTGGCGCCCTGTCTGATGCAGTGCATCAACAGTGTGGTTTTCATCGCCTACAACCGGGGGTTCCTCCGTTATGCGGGCAGTGCCGAAGGCGCCAATCTGGATATCGCGGCCTTCGGCATCATCAACGCTATTCTCATGATGACCCTGATGCCTACCTTTGGCATCAACATGGGCGTCCAGCCCATCATTGGCTTCAATGCCGGGGCAAAGAAATACAACCGTGTCACCCAGGCGTTGAAGCTTTCCATCAAGGTGGCAAGCGTGATCTGCTTCAGTCTCGCTGCCCTGGTATGCCTCTTTGCCCGTCCGTTGTCATTCATGTTCACGGGCGATGAGGGACTGCTCAAGGTCACGGCATACGGTCTGCGTGCCGCCACCGCCGGCCTGGGCTTCATCGGCATCGGCATCATCGTGGGAACATACTATCAGTCCATCGGACACGCGACGACTTCCATTGTCATCAGCCTCCTTCGGCAGGGAGTGGTGCTGATTCCCACGCTGTTGCTCTTTCCCTATTTCTGGGGTGTCAATGGCATTTGGTGGGCCGGGCCTTTCTCCGATGCCTTCACCGGGTGCCTTTGCGCCGTATTGGTGCTCTTTGAACTGAAACGTCTGCGGAAGCTAATAGTGTAACTTTCCGGAAGACAACACATTTCCGCCTTCTGCGCGAGCGCAAAACAGGTGGCAGGCAAAACATATTCGCTTTCGGCGTGAGCGTAGAACACACAAAATTGGTAACACAAAAAAAGCCTTCGGCGAATCGTCGAAGGCTTTTGCTTGTTTTGCTTTCCGCCTTTTCATCATGAAAGACGTGGCGATGGCGGTTTGCCGGAAAGCGGCTTATTCCAGCACCTCGGAGCAGATGCGGATTATCGTGTCGGTGTCGTCCAGGTCAAGCCATTCGTCGGTGTTGTGGATGTTTCCGTGATGTGCACCGGTCACGACGATGGGGAGTTCCGGATAAAGTGCCGCGATATGCCGTGCATCGGTGGCACCGTGCATTCTTTGGATGCCGCATTCCTGCCCCGTGATCTTTTTGGCGATACGACGATAACTTTGCAGGAATTCATTCTCTTCGTTGCAGAAGACGGGGACGCAGGAGTTGAGGAGTTTCACATCGTCCAATCCCGTGAGGGTCTGGATTTTCTTGATGATTTCCGCCTCGGTGCCGGGCTGGACGAAGCGGATGTTGCAGCAGAGTGAGGCAGTTTCGGGGATCACGTTGTGCGCCGTGGAGGAGCAGGTGATTCCCGTGGCGGCGACGGTGTCCTCCCAGTTCGCTTCCGAAGTGGGATTTTGCCAGGCCAAATGCAGTTTACGGTAGCCTTCCATCAGCAGGTCGATGGCATTGATAGCTTCCCAGGGGTGGGCGGCGTGTCCGCCTTTGCCATGGGCGGTGATTTGCACATCCATCATTCCCTTTTCCGCGCAGGCCACGGCGTTCTCGAACCAGGCGTCCAGGATGATGGCGCCACGGGTCCCGCGGTAGCCTCTTTTCAGCATTTCCGCCGTGGTGCTTCCGCCGATTTCTTCATTGGTGGTGAAGATGGCTGCCGCGGACTTTCCGGGATTGGCGCAGAGGATCTGCGCGATGACCACCGCCTGGCCCAGGCAGTCGCCTGCACCGCGGCCATAGAGCCTTCCATTCTGGATGACCGCCTGGTTCTGGTCGGGCGTGCTCAGGGGGACCACGTCCAGGTGGGCGTTGAAGAGCACCGCGGTTTCCTTGCCTTCCGGTAGCAGGGATGCGTAGAGTGTGTTGCGGCCGTCAATGACCTCCCGGACTACGCGGACGCCATGCGACCGGAGGAAATCCTCCATGATGGCGGAGGCGCGGTTCACGGCAGGGATGTCTGCGCTTACCGGTGCGCAGGCGATGAGTTGCTTCAGCAGTTCAATAAATTCCTGTTTCATGGGGTGGAAGCAATTACGGATTGACAGTGAACGCCATGATGCGGACGGCGTTGCCTTGGCTGCGGGGATTGTGTGCCGCCGAGTTGCGCATCCGCAGAGTGTGCGCCCGGGAGGAATCCAGGTCGTCGGCGAAGATGATGCTGTAGGGGTAGTGCAGCAAGGCGCTGTAGCGCTCGTCGAAGAGGTCCGTCTTCTGCCAGTCGCCGCCGTCGATGGAGTATTCCAGGATGCCGGCGTCTGCTCCTGCGGTCAGGAAGATGCCGATGGCGGAACCCGTGAAATCCAGGGTGCATTCCGCATTCGGGGTAGTGCTGTGGAGCGTGAGGCAGGAGGTGTAGCGGTCGCGCTTTTCACCGGGGATCTTCTGCCATTCCGGCACGGAGACCTGCCAGCCGTCGCCGCATTGCACGGTCTCAGGAGAGAGCAGGACGCCTGTTGCGAAGCAAAGCGGATCCAGTGGCGTGGGCAGCGGGTAGTCGCTGATCTGCGCAGGGCGCGGCTTTGCCAGTTCGCCTTTCAGCAGGCAGAGGATGTCGTCCGCGTAGATCTGGTTTCCGAAAGGCGCAGGGTGGACGCCGCCGAATTTCTGCCAGCCGAATTCGCCGTGGTAGATGCGTTCCTCCACGTCGCCGTTGAAGTCGATGGAGGGGAGGCCGTAGTGTTCCGCAATCTTTTCGAAGATGGTCTTGACTGGTGGCTCCACCAGGGGCGCCGTGCGTGCGTTCTCGTATTCCACCACGTGGTTCAGGCCATTGGCATTTGCCGATTGCGCCAGGGCGGCTTTGCCGCTGTGCACGGCGGCAGTGGATTCGATGATGCCGGTCTCCGGCGTGTAGTTCAGGTCCAGGCCGCCAATCGTGTGGATGTTGGTCTCGTTGGCGGTGTGGACGAGGATGATGTCCATCTTGGGATTCGCCAGACGGGCATGGCGGATGATTCCTTCCATGCTTTTGGCGGAGTGTTTCAGGGGATCACGGCCGTCGACGGTGTCGTTGGTGGCGAACTCCACGAAAAGCAGATCCACTTTGCCAGCGGAGAGGACATCCCGTTCCAGGCGGAAGGCCCCGGTGTCGGAGCAGGTGGAGGAGATTCCCGCATTGATGAAGGTGAAGGCGCATTCGGGGAAGAGCCTGCGGAGATTTTCTTCCGTCATGCGGCTGAAGCCATTCATTTCCACAATGGAGCCACCCAGGAAGGCCACCGTGCCGTGTTTTTCCTGGCGGAAGGTTTCCAGGGCATTGCGAAGGCCGTGGCGGGGACGGATGAAGGCGTTCTGGCCGACGGTGTGCGCCAGGAGGAAGTTCACGATGACCGAGGGATCCTTCAGGCTGTGCGGGTGATGCCAGCAGGTGGGCTTGGTGATCAGCCGAAGCGTGCCGCCAGCTGCGTCATAGACTTGGCGAAAACGCAGGATGTCCGTTTCCATGGGAACAACGTCGTCTGCGCCGCCGCAGACCGAGAGGACGGGGATGCCTTTCTCGCCCAGGATCTTTGCCGCGAACTGCCAGGGCTGGAAGGGATACTTTCGCATCTGTTCTTCGGTCATGCCGTATGCCTTGAGGCACTTGTTGAAATCGCTCTGCGGATTGTTTCTCGTTTCATCGGCGGCATTTGCCACGACCGGCCAGGCGCAGGTGTCGCAGACCGGTGCGTCTGCGTAGATGGCGGCGATTTTTTCAGGATTGGCGGCGCTCCAGTTGAAAATGAAGAGACCGCCGCGGCTCATGCCTTCCAGACAGCACTTTGCATTGAAGTGCAGGGTGCCGACGAGGAAGGCGTAGAACTTGTCAAAGCGCTGCATGGCCACGGGAGCGCCATAGAGGTCCGCTACGTCAATATAGACCAGGTGGAATCCCGCCTTCAGCATGGCGATATCGGTCTGGGGTTCGTGGCCCCAGAAGCGCGCACGCCAGAGCCAGGGAACGCCTGGGGCCGTTTCCTTTGGTGGCACGATTTTGGCGGGAATGCCGTCCAGTTGGAAATCATAGCAGGGGAAGCCGTGGTAATCTTCTGTGGAAACCGGGGCCGGAAGTGCTTCCGGCAGAGAGGCGAAGAGCGTGGTCATGAAAAGTGTAGACAAAAGAACGAATTTTAATAAACGCGCCATGGGGAAAATGTATTCTGTTTTCTAGAATTTTCCCGACAGGCCCGGCGTGTCCGGCGTGTCCGGCGTGTCCGGCGTGTCCGGCGTGTCCGGCGTGTCCGGCGTGTC
>JAKSPB010000049.1 GCA_024405215.1 Lentisphaeria bacterium
CGGTTACCCTCCGCCACTCGCTGCGCTCGGGCGGAGACGCGCCTGCGGCGCTGGCTCCTGCCGGGGCCGACTTTGCCCCGCTCCTGCCTGAGCCGGAAATTCCGTTTTGCCTACGGAGCAGGCCAAAACTTGTCAACGGCGTAGACGCCTGCAAATACGGCAAACAATGGGTTGTCACCACGGCTGCCATGCAGCGCGAATACGGACAACCCAAAACGGAACGGCCTTCCCCCGAACGCATGGAATCCACTCCAGAACAAGAATGCTCCAGGCAATGACGATTTCAACGCAGTCGTTCTCCCCTGGGGAACGGAATTCTAGACAAGTTGCACGTTACCAATCTTCTATTCCCCGCCTGGCAAGAAAGCTTCCGCCGGAATCAGGACAGCTCCTCCAGCAGGCGGCTACTTTTACGCTGGACCAGTTCCAGGGGAGAGAAAAGCGTTCTGGGCAGCGGCGTCCCCTTGACCAGATGTTCCAATGCCTGCATGGTATGTTTTTCGGCTGGGGAGCGGACGGAACTGAGAGGAATGGCGGTATAGTCGGCATACTCGGAATCGTTGTAGCCGATGATCTGGATATCCTCGGGAATCCGGATGCCCTTTGCGAGAAGGGCAGACATCATTCCCGTGGCAATGCGGTCGTTGTGGCTCAGGAAGGTCCGACACCGCCCTTGCTGAAAGAGCTCCAGCGCAGTCCGGGAGAGTTTCCGTCCAATGGAAAAGAAGTCTTTGCTCATGTCGGTGGGATCCGGCAGGGAGACGCCATATTCATCCTTCCAGTCGTCCACCAGGAAGCGCACCGCATTCTGGGTCAGGATCGGCCCCTGTCCCTGGGCGATCAGCGCCTGGACCAGACGCGTGTGGAACTCCCGGCGGTTGCACAGGCCAACGCTCTTGAAGAAAGGCGGAATGCCGATCTCCGCTTCGTCAAAATCCATGGCATAGATCTCCAGCCCTTCGTAGAGCTTGGGATCCATGGAGTAATTCTGGTTGAGCGGACCTATGACTACAATGATCCGCAGCCCCATGCCCCGCATATACTGGAGCGTATTCACGTATGCAGCGGGATTCGAATAGAAGTCATGGCAGCTGTAAACCTGGAACTCACGGTGGTTGTCCGTCAGATAGCGCATGGCGTGGTTCAACAAAGGCGTGGTACGGTCGTCCGCGGACCCCTGCATGAAGAGAAGCCCGACAGTCTGGTCCGCCTTCTTGCCAAACAGCTTGATCGCCAGACGATTCGGGACATAGCCGGATTTCTTCGCAAATTCCCGGACGCGCTCCACCGTCTTCGCAGATAGATTGTACTTGGCCCCCTCCCCGGACAAGGCCAACGACACCGTGGCTGTCGACAACTTCAGTTCTTTCGCGATTTCACGGATTGTCATAAAAAAAACGAGGTATTTCTTGCATTTCCCTAAAACGTATGTATAATATACTCGTTTTCAGAATGGCCAATTGCGGCCTTTAAAATTTCCCCATTTGCTAAACTTGTTTAGCAAATAAGGAAAACCCTTCCTTTGTTTCTTTTGTTTGTTTTCATTCAACCCATTCGACGAAAAGGAGAAGAAGAGATGAAACGTTCTCTGTTCACCCTGATTGAATTGCTAGTCGTGATCGCGATCATCGCGATCCTGGCCTCCATGCTGTTGCCCGCCCTGAGCAAGGCTCGTGGCAAAGCCCGTTGCATTTCGTGCGTCAACAATCAGAAGACCCTTGGCCTTTTCCTGCTGATGTATGTGAATGACTCTGACGGCAAGTGGATTGGCAGCGGCGCCAAATACACCTACACGGCAGACTGGGAAAACGGCGGCACCTACAATCCCTGGTGGGGCGGCGTGCTGATCAAATATGCCGGCGGCGGTCTGAACGGTCTTTCCTTCAAGTGCACCACCGACACCGACAACACCTTGCAGAACTACCAGACTGCGGAATGGCTGAGCAGCGGCACCGCCAGCGGCCGCTGGAATCCGCTCCAGTTCACCCGATACTGCATCAACCGCTTCGTTGACAACCCCGCAGGCAACGGCCAATACGGCTTCGGCTTCCACTTCGACAACATCAAGCAGCCCAGCAGCGCGCTTCTCATCGGAGAAGGCACCTGCCTGGCGGTTCCCGCGCGCGGCTACTTCATTGGCTTCGAGAACTACCTGGAAGGAAGCTACTACTTTGCCGGCTGGACCGCCTTCCACGACGGCACCATCAACTGCCTCTTCCCCGACGGCCATGCGGAATCCGTCAACACGCAGTGCGGCTCCACCTACGCCAGCTACACGGCGTTGCGCAACCCCTACAAACTTGGCCTGGACAAGTACACCTTCTACTTCGACCGATAGTCTTCTTTTTCCAGCATATCCTCCATGAGAAACCTTTTCGCCTTCCTTTTCGCCGTTCTGTCCTTTTGCGGCTTCTCCCGTGAAACCCTGGAAGTGGATTTCGGACGGGACAGAAGCGCCGTCGTCGCCAGCGTGGCCTACGCCCCGGAAGGAACCATCACCGACGGCAGCCTGGCAGTAGGAGCGAAAGGCTTCTCCCTGCCGGCGGTTCCCCTCTTCGGCGACAACTGCGGAACGCTTCTGTTCCGGTGTCGCTTTGACAAGCCCGGGGAACCGCTGAACACCCTTCGGAATCTGGTGAACATCCGCACCAACAGTCGCCTGACAGTCGGATTCCACTACTTCTCCCATGGCAAGCTGGTCTTCAGCTTCACCGACCGCGACAAATCCTACGGGATGGATTTCCCGGATTCCCTGGAGCCCGGGCGGGACTACAGCCTAGGCTTTTCCTGGGACGGCGCCAAGGTGCGCGTCTTCCTGGATGGCCGGGTCGTCGGAGAAGGCGAACAACCCCTGCCCATGGAAAAACTGGGCAACCTGAACATCGGTCCCTACACCGACGCCTGGATTGCCACCAGCCCCTGGTGCGACGACACCCATCTGCTTGAGCTTCGTACTTTCGACCAGGCCTTGACGCCCCAGCAGGTGGCGGACTTCTCCGGCGTGGAATTCAAGCCCCTGGCGGAGACGCATCCCATGATGATTTCCATTCCGCCGGTCCCCCAGGGCGTCCAGCCGCCTGACGGCGATGGACGCCTGACGGAGGCTGCCTGGCAATACGCAGCCTCCTTCCCCCGGCTGGTCCAAGGGACTTTCCCGCTGGAATCCGGCGCACTTCCCCACCATAATTTCAAGCTCACCTACGATGAAAAGAACCTCTATGTGGGCTTCATGACCCATTTTCCACCCCACATGCCCTTCGTGGAAGGCGACCAGCGCACCCCGGAAAAGGAGCCCGAGGTCTGGGGCAGCGAATCCACGGAAATCTATATCGAAAACGATGCCCTGTACCGCTTCGCCGGCAACATGGCCGACGGCTTCTGCGAAATGCGCGGCAGCGACGCCACCTGGAACGGCGCCTGGACCTTCCACACTTCCCGGGCGATGAAAATCGACGACTCCATCGTCTGGGAGGGCGAGATGGTCATTCCTTGGGCTACCATCGGCCTGGACGGTCCGCCGCAGAAGAAGCTCCGCATCAATTGCTGCCGTTCCTGGAAACTGCCAGACTTCGGACAGCATTCCTCCTTCGCAGTGGACGGCGAAGGATATACCTCCGAGGCATTGATCGACGCCCATTTCGGCCCTTGCGCCACCCTGCAGGTGACGAAGCACTCCAATCCCAACGACGGCGAATACCAGCAGGAGTTCAGCATCTGCTCCGCCAAAGGCGGAAAAGTGACCTACGACCTCTCCGTCGGCAAGCTGGATGGTTCCGCCGTCCCCATCTCCCTCTACAACCGCACCTGGACCTTGAAGGCCAATGAGCCATACGCCGACAAGCAGACCTGCACCATCGGCTACACGGACTATGATTGCCTCATCTACACGCTCTCCGAAAACGGACAGACCGCCTTCCGGCAGATTGTCCCCTACAAGCTGAACGATTCCTTCCTCACCCTGGTTCCGCTTTTCTTCCAGGGAAAAATCCGCATCCAGCTGAAAGAGGCGGTCATGAAGAGCAAACTTGGCGCAGACTTCGCGGGGACCTTCCAGCTGCTGGATCCGGAAGGCGGCTGCCGGGGCACCGTCGCCAGCGATGCGTCCCCCCTGGAACTGCCCTTCGACAGAGACTGGACTGCGGGAGAATACCGCATCGTCCTGGTAAACGCACAAGGCGAGGAACTCTCCGAAAGCAAGGTCTTCTATCCCGGACATGGCGAATGGGAAGAGCTGGAGTTCCCCACGGACATCATCATTCCGCCCTTCACCCCCATGGAGACAGTCACCATGGACGATGGCTTCTCCTCCTCCCTGGCGCTGCGAAAATACACCTGGAAGAAGAACGCCCTGCCGACCCAGGTGACCAGTCTGGACGAAGAGCTCCTGGCCGCGCCAATCGACCTGCTTATCGGCGGAACGCCCGCCCAATGCACCGGCTTCCAGACTGGCCAGGTCAAGCCGCACCGGGTGGACTTCTCCGCCAAGGGCGACCTCTTCACCTGTGCATCCTGGCTGGAATACGATGGAATCCAATGGAACCAGGTGACCGTGACTCCACAAAAGGAGACTTCCCTGGCGCTGCGCTTCACCGTGCCGAACCGCTTCGCCAAATATCTCCATTGCGCCGCGGTCGGCGCCGTATGGGGCGCCAAGACCACCATGGCGCTTCCGCCGGGCGTCACCACGCTGCATTACTATCCGGTCCTGTGGATCGGCAACGAAGAGAAGGGCTTCTGCTTCTTCTCGGAGACCAAGGCTGGCTGGAACCATCCCACCAAGGAAAGCTTCCGCATTGAAAAGGGAGAGGAAAACACCACAGTCACCATCTTCATCGCCGACCGGCTGTCCGCCGGAAAGAGCGCGGAATACGCCTTCGGCTTCCTGGGGACGCCCATCCGCCCCTTCGCCTCCAACTACCCCTACGATACTCTCGGATGGTCGTACGCAGGCCCCATGAACCGGGACTACGGACGCCCAGTCAGCGACGTGAACTACATCGAGGCCCCCTACGGCGTCCCCCTCGGCGACCTGGGAAGCTACTTTGCGGACACCAACGACGCCGATGGAAACGCCCGTGCCAACGCCTACCTCCAGTCCTTCAAACACCACAGCGAAGGCCATCGGATCCGTCCCTTCCCGTACTTGTGCGGACGTTATCTCTCCAGCAAGTATCCGGAGATGATGGCCTACAAGGCGGAATGGTCCTTCCGCCCGGAACTGGCCCAGGACTACGACGGCACCGGACACATGATCTACGACTGCTGTCCCGCCTCCAGCGCCAGCGCCTTCTTCGCTTGGAAATGCAAGAAGCTTCTGGAGCGCTACCCCCAGATGAAGGGCCTCTACTTCGATTTCGGAAACGCCCCCGAATGCTCCAACGAAGAGCACGGCTGCCATGGCGGACTCCCCCTGCTGGCGCAGCGCGAGTTCTATCGCCGGATGGCGCTGGTGCAGCTTCAGGCGGGCATCGAGTCGCCGGTGATCGTCCTGCACAACACCGACTGCAACATGCTTCCCATCTACACCTTCGCCACCCACCTGCTCAACGGCGAGCACATCCGCCAGCAGTCCAGTCCCATCCTCCACAACAAGAAGGACATCCTGGACACCTACGGCATCGAGATGTTCGCCTCGGAACTCAGTTCGCTGCCCTTCGGCATCACCAACAGCGTCTATATGCCGCTGGACACCCTCCGGCCGGAATACGGCGGCGATGAAAAGACCGACGCCTACCAGTTCCGCCTGGGCAAGGCAGAGCATGCCGCCACTCTCATCCACAACACCATCATCTGCCTGTGGAGAAACCACTACGGCATTTTCGACAAATTCATCCGCGTCTTCGACCGCTTCGGCGTCGGAGAACCCCAGACACGCTTTGTCGGCTACTGGCGCAATCCTGCGAAAGTCACTGGCGCCTCGGACATCTACGTCAGCTGCCACGTGAATGGCGACAAAGTCCTGGCGGTGGTAGGACATGTGGGAAAACCCCATGTGAACCAGACTTTCGACATTACGTTTGACTGGAAGACCCTCGGCGTCCAGAATCCGCCCACCCACGCCCTGGATACCATGACCGCCGATGATCCGGAATACGCCGAACTCTTCGAACGGCAGAAGAAATTCGGCGTGCCGCCGGAGCGGGCGCCGATTGAGCTGGGCGACTTCGGAAGCAAGGTGCTTTCCTTCCAGGGAGACACCCTCCGGATGTCCCTGGACTTCCACTCCTTCGCCATCATCGAGCTCCAGTGACAACCGGAAGCCGGCTGTTCCCATCGGGGAACAGCACTATGAACCTGTCCTGCGCCCGAGGCGCAAGCCTCGGGAAAATACCCAATCTGCATACGCAGAAAACCAACGGATATCATTTCCCCAAAAATATCTGCCGAACTTCCCTGCTCAACCGACCTGGCACACAGCGCCCAGGCATGATCCGGGAAATTCATCCATCGCGTTCTTCCGGGAAGCTGCAAGCCGCCGATGTTCTCCCGGTCTCAAAATCCTTGAATCCGTGATCATTCATAGATCCAAAATCCTTGAATCCGTGACAATTCATGAGTTGAAAATCTTTGAATCCGTGATAAATTAGGTCTATAAAATCTTTGAATCCGTGATTTTTCAGGGGGATGATGGCATGAAAAGGAAAATTTACGATCAGCTTTTACAGTGGAAGCGCAACGACGCGCAGAAAACAGCCATGCTGATCGACGGTGCACGGCGCGTCGGGAAAAGCTACATTGCGGAAGAGTTTGCCAAGCACGAATACGAAAGCTACATTCTCCTTGACTTCAACCGCGTAGGTGAAGAGGTCAAGGAGTTGTTTGTCCGATACTTGAACGACCTGGATACTTTTTTCTCCTATTTGAGCGCATTTTTCAATGTGCCGCTTTTCCCAGGGCGATCCCTGATCATCTTTGACGAAGTCCAGTTGTTTCCCAAAGCGCGTTCCGCCATCAAATATTTGATTGCAGACGGCAGATATCATTATCTGGAAACAGGCTCCTTGATGACGATAAAAATGAATGCAAGCGACATTGTCATTCCCTCCGAGGAACGTCACGTTCGCATGTTTCCCCTTGATTTTGAAGAATTTCTCTGGGCAATTGGCAACACCACGATGATGCCGTTTCTGTGCGAGTGTTTTTCCGCCACTCGTCCGCTCGGCTCCGCCCTTCATCAAAAGACCATGGATTATTTCCGCCAGTATCTGCTTGTGGGCGGGATGCCCCAGGCGGTTCAGGAATATCTGGATTCGCGGGACTTTGCAAAAACAGACATGATCAAGCGAGACATTCTGACTCTTTACCGGGCAGACATCATCAAACATGCCAAAGGCTATGAAAGGAAAGTAGAAGCGATTTTTGATGAAATTCCGTCCCAGCTTCAGCGCCACGAGAAAGCATTCCGCCTCTCTTCCATCAGCAAAGCCGCACGATTCCGCGAATATGAAGATGCGCTGTTTTGGCTGGACGACGCAATGATCATCAACAACTGCCACCAAACGACCGAACCGAGCATTGGCTTGAGCATGAACAAAGTTCAGACGACTCTCAAGTGCTACATGGGAGACACGGGCCTTCTGATCAGCCATGCCTTTGACGAGAAGTTGATGGTCAACGAGGAGATCTATAAGAAAATCCTCAGCGGGAAACTGGAATTCAACGAAGGAATGATCATGGAAAACGTCGTTGCCCAAATGTTGACCGCAGCCGGACATAAATTGTTCTTCTATTCCAATTCCAGCCGGGAGAACATCGCGGATCGCATGGAAATTGATTTCCTCATCGAAAAGAAACAACTGACGAGTCGGCATAACATTTCCCCGCTCGAAGTAAAATCCGGCAAAAATTACACCTTTACCTCTTTGCGGAAATTCTGTCAGAAATTCGCACAGCAACTTGACAAACCATTAATCCTTCACTCCGGCGATGTCATGGAAAAGGATGGCTATCTTTGCCTGCCGTTGTACATGACTCCCTTCCTGTGATTGACGCCTCCCCCGAAATGTCATTTCCATGACCATGCAACCGGGCGCCATCCTGACACCCTTTACCACAGAACCTCTCACCCCAAACTCCTGCCTTCCATGAACGAAACTCTGCGCCTTGCCCAAAGCGAACTGAAGAAATACAACCTCTCCGCCGAACTGGTCATCAGGAAGGATTTGCCCTCCTTTGAAATCAGCGCAAAGGACAACGCCATCACCATCGCCGCCCCCGACGAGGTGGAGCTCCTGTATGGCGTCTATGAACTGGCGGAGCGACTGGGCGGATACTGCTTCTTCGAACCCGGCAATGACCGTTTTGATCCCGCCCGCAAAGTCACGGAATTGGCGGACGGCCTCGTGGTTCCTGCCCGTAGGCCATTATTGGAAACTCGCGGCTTCATTCAGGAATTCCCCTTCAACGACGAGACACCGCAGCTCTTCGACTGGATGGCGAAGAACAAACTGAATTATCTGCAGGTCTGGATGAAATACTATGACGAACTTTCGCCGGAACTGAAGACCATGGCCCAGGTGCGCGGCATCGTCATCGAAAGCGGTCACCACAACTTCAACTATTGGATTCCCGGCCGCAAATACAACAAGACAAACCCGGAGTTCTTCGCGGAAATCAACGGCCAGCGCATCGTCTCCAGCGACGGCAAGGCGGAACTCCTTCTCAGCGAGCAGCTCTGCACCACCAACAAGGCGCTGCGGGATGAAATCGTCAAGAACATGCTAGCCTATCTGGATGCGAATCCGGAGGTCAAAACCATCGCCATCAATCCCAACGACGGCTTCGGCTGGTGCGAATGCAAGGAGTGTTCCAAATTCTACGACAAAAATGACATGGGAGACTTCTACAGCGTTTCCGCCCATGTCTATCGCGCGGGGCGCATCTACCATGACCTGGTCAAATACCTGGCAGCGAAACTCCACGAGAAGCGTCCCGACGTCACCCTGACCTTCTACGCCTACGTGAATTACTGCGCCCCCTCCCCTGGCTTCACTCTGGAAAAAGGAATCAGCGTCTTCCTGGCAACCTACTGGCGCTGCATCAACCACAAGATTTTCGAGGACTGCCCCATCAACTCACACTATGCCGACGACATCCGCAAATGGGTCGGCGTCAAGCACGGAGGAAAGGCGAACATCTACGAATACTACATGGGCATCAACTTCTATCTTTCCCTGCCCATGGTCCACCATCGCGATATCTTCGAGGAAGTCAAGTGGTATTCCGACAACGGCGTGGACGGCGTACTCACCCAATTCCACCTGCCGCATTGGACGGCATACGGCGCCAACTACTATATGTTCGCCAAGGCCGCGCGCGGCGAGAACCAGGAGGCCGCCGTCGGCAAGATGTTCTGCGATCTCTTCGGCAACGACGCGACAGCCGCCGATGCCTTCTATGCCGCACTCAAGAGCTTCCTGCTGAGCGCAGGCGAATGCCATATCCCCTACCCGCACTCTCTCTTCTCCCGCACAACCGCGCCGCAATACCAGGACCTGATAAAAAAAGCGAAGGCGTTGCTGGCCTTGGCCCCCAAAGACCCCTTCCGCCAGAATATCGTCGCCTGGATGGAATACGTGGCACGCTTCAAGCAGCTCTTCGACGACTACCAGGAAGGAAAGCTGACCTTAGAAGGCGTAGACGCCTTTGAGAAATGGTGCGGCACCCTGGACGGCAGGCGCATCGTCGTCCTTCCTCGCCTGGCATCATACCTCCCTGCCCTCCGCGATGCCCTGAAAAACGGCACCCGCTGGCTCCATTTCAACATCGACTGGGAAGACGAATACATCAGGCAGCACCACAAGATGTGGACTGGCAAGGAATTATAGAGGCAATTGCGAAAGTCGCCTTGGGCGCTTTTCGCCCTTTCGGAGCATTTTCCCCGATCCTGTCCTCCGTAGCCATGGCGAAGGAGGATGCTTCGCATCGTTGCGGACACGCCTCGGCGCACGAAGCAAACTGCCTCCGAAATCCTTGAGAAGTGCCTTCCCATGGGCTTTTGCAATTCCCTCGATAGCATTCCGCCCTTCCCTCTGCCGCATACAGATTACATTAGGCGCATTGAACGTTCTTTGCGCCTCTCCACTTTTTCACTGACTCATGAATCTGTTCAAAAAATTCTTTCTCTCCGTGATTCTTGCAGCCGTCTCCCAGGCCTGGGGACAATCCGCCGAAACACGCCAGCAATTCTATCATCCCGAACAGGTTCCCGTCGTGCGTCCCGTGCGCCCCTTCGAGCCGGAATTCAACGCCGCGCTGACCCTCTCTTCCCGTTATATGCGGGATGGCTGGTGCCGGAACTCCGATCCCGTCGCCCTGGGGCAGGCAGAACTCACGGAAAGCGGCCTCTATCTCGGCACACGCTCCTCCTTTGATTTCACCAACAAGGCCCGCCGACGGAACCGTTTCCAAGATGCACGATTCTACATGGGCTTCGGGATGCCCTTCACCCAAACCGGATGCATGGGCCCTGTGGTCGTGGACATCTGCTGGACATATAATCTCTATCCGGACCATGCAAAGGAGAACTCCGGCGAACTATCCCTCGCCTTTCAGCTAAACGAGATCTGGCAGAAAGGACGCTGGGCGCAATCTGGCGACTTGACCTTCAGCCACAACTACGACAAGAACGAGACCTACGCCGTCCTGGGCACAACTCTCTACTTCGTCCTCCGCGAGGACGGTTCTCTGCAACTGGAGAACTCCGCCATGCTCTACTGGGGTGACACACGAAAACTCCACCGCCTTACGGATTCCCAGTGCGATGGAAATGCCTTCTACACCGCCGCCTACCAGTGCAGCCTTCCCTGGCACTTCAAGGAGAACTGGACCTTGACGCCTTTCCTGGAAGTGGACATTCACCCCGACGGCCGTGCCCGCAAGGCGGCCAAAGCCGATGATTTCAACTCCACCGTAAACTTCCTGGCCGGACTGCGCCTCTCCTGCCACTTCTAGCGAAAATGTCTGATACGCCTTCCAGCGAATATCCCTTTTGGAAGCGGAATCTGGTTGTCCTGTGGCTTTCGCAGTTCTTCTCCCTCTGCGGCTTCTCCATGTCCGTGCCCTTCGCGCCCTATTTCATGCGCGAACTGGCCCCCACGGCCACGGAACCCCAGATCCGCTTCTATGCGGCGATGTCGTCCCTGTTTGTCCAGATCGCCTTCGCCCTGACCTCTCCCCTTTGGGGCTGGATCGCCGACCGCTATGGGCGCAAGAAGATGGTCCTCCGCGCCGCCTCCATGGGCATCGTGGTCCTGGCGCTCATGGGCTTCTGCCAGAACGTCTATCAGTTTCTGGCTCTTCGCCTCTTGCAGGGAATCTTCACGGGAACCATCGCCGCCTCCACAACGCTCATCGCCTGCAACACGCCCCAGGAGAAGCAGGGCTACGCGCTGGGAATCCTCTCCAGCTCCATCTTCTCCGGCGACATGACAGGATTGCTCATCGGCGGCGTCCTGGCCAGCCATTTCGGTTTCCGGACATCCTTCCATATCTCCGCCCTGCTGCTGGTCGTCACCACCTCAATGGTGCTTTTCCTGGTCAAGGAGAAATTCACGCCTGTGGTCAGAAAAGCCGTCAATTCATCGGGCAACACCAACGCAGGCGGCACATGGTCAGTGGTGATCCTGCCGGCCCTTCCCGTGCTCTGCATCTACGGAATCGCCTCTCTGGCACGCCTGATGGACCAGTCACAGATTGCCCTCTATGTGGAACAGCTGAACGGCGGTCCTGGATTTGCAGGACGCGAGATGTACACCAGCTGGATCATGGGCGCGGGATCGCTGGGCGCCGTCACGGCGGGCTTCCTGCTCTCCAAGCATATTGACAACAGCCCCGCGCGAATCGCCACGCGACTTGCCATCTTCGCCGGCATCAGCGTGCTGTTAATGGCATCCTTGCCCTTTATCGCCCCACCCGTGACACGAATCCATCCGTTGCATCTTGGCATGGAAACCACCTGGGCGGTCGTCTTTCTGCTACCCCTGCGCTTCCTGATGGTCTTCTGCGCGGGAGGCATGGAGCCGATCTGCACTTCCTGGATCTCCAAGGTCACGGAACCGCAGCACCGGGGCGTGATGTTCGGCTATGCCCAGGCGGTTCGTTCCAGCTGCTCGGGAATGGGGCACCTCTCCGCCGGCGTCATCGCGCCGCTCCTGGGCATAAACGCACTCTACTGGACAATTCCCCTGCCCTTCTTCCTGCTGGCCATCGTCATCATGCTCTTCCAGAAACGCATTGCCGCGAGAATCCAGGCGGTGGCAAATGCCAAGGGATAGCATTTGCCGGCTCCTTTTTCCAACTCTTCCCCAATGATATTCAGAACAATTCCGGCTGAGAAGGGGCATTTTCGCGCACTTTCCCGAAGCGCCGAAGCGCCCGGTCGGTGACCACACGCCCGCTGGGAGTGCGCATCAGGTATCCCTCCTGGATCAGATAGGGTTCGTAGACATCCTCAATGGTCTCCTCCTCCTCGCCAACGGCAACGGCCAGTGACTTCAGCCCCACGGGACGCTCCTTGAATTTGACGATGAGGGTTTCCAGAATTCGGTTGTCCATCTCGTCCAGTCCGTCATCGTCAATGCTGAGCATCTTCAACGCATCGGCGGCAATGTCCTTGACAATGGCGGAGGAGCGCTTGACGTGCGCAAAATCCCTCACCCAGCGAAGGAGGTTATTGGCAATACGGGGTGTTCCTCTGGCACGACGCGCGATTTCCAGCAGCCCTTCCTCCTCAGCCGCGATCTTCAGCACTTTGGCGCTTCTCGTCAGAATCGTCTGCAATTCCTGGGCGGTATAGTAGTCCATACGGCACTTCATGGTAAAGCGGTCTCGCAGAGGAGCGGAGAGCTTTCCCTGGCGGGTCGTCGCGCCAATCAGGCAGAATTTCGGCAGATTGACCTGCACGGAACGGGCGGCAACGCCGGAATCCACCATGATGTCGATGCGGAAATCTTCCATGGCGCTATAGAGATATTCCTCCACCTGGCGCGGCAGGCGGTGGATTTCGTCGATGAAAAGCACATCGCCTTCGTCCAGGCTGGACAGCAATCCCGCCAGGTCTCCGGGCTTTTCAATAACCGGGCCGCTCGTGGCCTTCAACTGGCGGCCGCAGGCATTGGCGATGATATTCGCCAGCGTGGTCTTTCCCAACCCAGGCGGTCCGGAAAGAAGAATATGGTTCAGAGGCTCCTTGCGGTCGTTGGCGGCCGCCACCATGATCTGGAGCTGCTCCTTTACGCGCCCCTGGCCGGGAAAATCCGCGAACTGCTGCGGCCGCAGCGATTTGTCGAACTCCTCTTCCTTGGAGTTCATCTCCGAGGTAATGAAACGTGTATCCTGCATAGACATATCCGGCAACTACCCTCGGAATTTGCTCAAGGCCCGTGTAATCAGCGCGGAAGTAGAAGGTTCCGCCCCCTCTGTCGCGGCCAGGACCTCGCGAATCGCCTTGTCCGCGTCGTCATGCTTATAGCCCAGCGTCTCCAAGGCCTTGACCGCATCCAGCGCGGAGGAACTCAACTCGCCGGCGCCATTGGCGGACGCAACAGGCGCGACGACACCAGCGGCATCGCCGAACTCCGTCAGATGCCCTTTCAGATCCAGCACAAGCTGCGCCGCGCTCTTCTTGCCCACGCCGCCGATTTTGGAAAGCGTCTTCAGGTCTTCCGAGGCAATTGCCTGGCACAAAGAAGAAATCGGCATGGCTGACAGCACTCCCAGCGCCATCCGGGGACCGAAGCCCTTCACGGAATTGACAATGGTTTCGAAAAGCCGTTTCTCCTGGCGCGTGGCGAAGCCATACAGCGTGATGGCGTCCTCGCGAACCGCCATCGAGGTAAATAGAGTGACCTCCCGGTCCAATGGCGGCAGTTTTTCCGCCGTGGAAACGGGGATAAGGACTTCAAAGCCCACCCCGTGAACATCCACCACCGCCGTATCCAGCGTATGGTCCAGCAAAATCCCCTTCAGTTGCGCTATCATTTTTCCTCTTCCAGAATCGTGGCCTTCCCCAGCACGCTGTCCATGATCAGCCGATAGGAACGGTCAAACATCGTCCAGGCGATTTCCGGCCCCATGGCCTCGCCGTCCGGATAGAAGACGTAGGCTATGCCGTCATATCCATCGGTAAAATCCGGCAGCTCCGTCCATTCCACGCCCTCCGGCACTGGATAGGATGACGCGCCGGGCAAGATGGCGGCCTTTCCCTCGGCGCCGGTTTCTGCCTGGAGCAACGTCGGATGCCAGTCCTTGTCCAAGACGACCACGTCATCCACCACTTGGAAGAGCTTCTCTTCCGGCTGCAGAACCAGCGCCAAAGGCTTACCCGTGGCACGGGCGCGCATGGCGGTCTCGCCATACGCTTCGCGAAAAGCCGACAGGGCGCGCTCAGCCCCCATGCGCTTGGAACCGCCGCCGATGCGGGGCACAACCAGCGCCACGGCCAGCATGACGATGACGCAGACCACCACCATCTCAATCAGCGTGTAAGCCTGCGTCCGCATTTTGCTTCGTCCGTCCCGAACCGACATTACAGCCAGCAGGAAAGATCCGTGTTGTAGCCTTCGCCGCCGGAAGTCTTGTCAGCGCCATAGCTGAGGATGTCGAAGGGCTGTCCGTCAGCGCCGGGGCAGTTGTAGATGAAATCGTTGCCCCAGCCGTCCTTGGGCAGGTTCTTGGCATCCAGGTAGGGGCCTTCCCACTTGGAATTGCTGGTCTTGGTCATCAAGTCGTCCAGGGAGGTAGGATATTCGCTGCAATCCATGTAGAAGCGCTGGACGGCGTCCTTCAGGTTGACCAGCTGCGCCTGGGTCGTCTGCACGCGGGACTTGTCCAGGGAGCCGATGATCTGCGGTCCCACCAGTGCGGCAAGCATGCCGATGATGACCACGACGATCATGATTTCAATCAGGGTGAAGGAGCGGCGCACCATCCGGCGAGCCTGCTGTTTCTGGGTGTTTTTCATGAGAGATTACCTTTGATGAGAGAGTTTATGACAAAAAGAGATTCGTTTTCCAAGGCGCCTACACGGCATGCTGCATATCCATGATGGCGGTGAACATCAGCAGGACCACCAGGCCGATGCCAATGCCAAGCAGCACGATGATCAACGGTTCGAAGAGGGAAAGGAGACGCTTGATGGACTTGCGGAGATCCGCCTCATAGCGATCCGCCACACGGTCCAGCATCTCCTCCACATTGCCCGTCTCTTCGCCGACGGAAATCATGCGGAGCATCATGGACGGGATGTATTTGCTCTTGGAGAGGGCACCGGAGATCTTCTGTCCCTGCCGCAGTTCGCCGGCCACTTCGTCCAGGGACCCACGCATGGTCAGGTTCTGGATGACGCGGTTGGCGATGGAGACCGTGTTCAGCAGCGGCACGCCGCTGCGCATCAGGATGGACATGGTCCGCGCGAAGCGGGAGAGATTGCTGAAAAGCACCAGCTTGCCGAAGATCGGCAGCTTCACCGTCGTACGGTCCCACCAGCGGCGCAGGGGCGAATCCGCCTTGCGGATTTCATGGACCATCCAGACGATGCCCGCCGCCAGCACCAGAATCATCCACCAGTAGGAACGGACGGCGCCGGAGACCGCCATCAGGAAATCCGTGGCCTGGGACTTGATGCCCGCGCCGGCCAGGGAAGTGGCGAACTTGGGGACGATGACGCCCAGCACGAAGCTCAGCATGGCGATGCCCGCCACCGCGATGAATCCGGGATAGATGGAGCTGGAGATGATGAAGCTCTTCAATTCCGCAGCCGTGGTCAGGAAGTTCCGCAGCTGTGCCATCACCTGCGGCAACGCGCCCGCCTCCTCGCCGGCCGCCACCACGCCGGAATAGACCGGCGGAAAGAGAGAGCCCTGGTCGCGGATCAGGTCGGAAAGCTTCCGGCCTTCGTGAAGGCCGCGGCGAAGGTCGCCCACCAGGCGCTGCAGAGGGGGATTGTCCGGCTCGTCGCCCAGAATCGCCAGAGAGCGCTCCAGCGGGATGTTCGCCTCCAGAAGCGGAACGAGACGGTCCGGGTAGGCCACCACGCCCACGGCCTTCCGGGAAAGGCCCTTCCGCTCCTGGGCGGCCGCGCCCTCGCCCAGGAACGCCAGGGGAATCAACCCACGGCGCTGGACACGGCGCGCGGCATCAGACTGGGAATCGCCCTCGATCAGCACTTCGCTGACCTTGCCGGCCGGATCACTGACTTTGTATTTGAATAGAGGCATGGAAAGAAAATCGAATTACTCAAGGAAATTGCAAAAGTCCATTGGAAGGCATTTTCGGGGATTTCGGAGGCGGTCTGCATCAAGTGCCCCAAGTCGTAGTTCACCACGACGCGAAGCATCCTCCTTCGCCATGGCTACGGAGGACAGGCTTGGAGAAAATGTCCCGAAAGCATGAAAAGCACCCAAGGCGACTTTTACAAATACCTCACTCTTCGGCGGAAGCGGAAGGCGGCGAGATGGAATCCTCGGGCGGCTCCATCAACGAAACCCGCAGAGGACGGGTCATCAGCGGCTCGCCGTCCACCGAGAACTTGATCCAGTAGGTGTCCGGATAATTGAAATGGATGCGCTTCAGCACGAAAACCAAGTCAATCACCTGGGTGGGATCCGTGAATTTCAGATTGCCCTTGCCGGAGAAAATCACCGTATTGCGGCTTTCGCTGACAACTTCCAGCGTACAAGGATAGTTTCCATTTCCGCTCGTCAGGGAAACCAGCAGATGGAAAGACGGATAGATGCAGGGGAACTTCGCCACGCGAATCGAGCCAATGATGCCAACCAGCGTCTTCTTGCCGGTGAGCCTGTCTTCAATCAGGGTGTCACAGGGGATCAGGCCTATGCCAATGGGAAGTTCCACGTACGAACTCATCTATGCCTCCTAAAACGGTTGTGCAAGGATTTTATTTTCCGGCTTTTCCTCAATATATCTCATGCCAGGCAAAAATCGCGCAAACACGCAAGAAAAATCAAAATTTTGCCTAATATTGATTTGACAAATCAAATTCCGCCTATAAAGTAGTATCATTTCAACAAATTTTCTTTCGCGCAAACCCCATCCTTCGGCAAGAAGAAGCATTTCCGCCGAAGAAGAAACAGGAGAACGAAAATCCCATGAAAGGACTCACGGACAAGCAGAAACAGATTCTGGACTTCATCGGGCAGTATGGGCAGGAACAGGGCATGGCCCCCACCATCAATGAAATCAGCGAACACTTCGACGTGACGGCGGCAACGGCATTCGCCCACGTGAAGGCCCTCCAGAAAAAAGGAATGCTCAACCGCACCTCCAAGGCCCGCAGCATCTCTCTCCCCGGCGCCCAGCACCTGCACCACTTCTCCATGAGCCTCTCCATCCCCGTGCTGGGACGGATCTCCGCAGGAATCCCCGGCGAAACCGAGGAGCATATCGAACGCTACATCACCCTGGATCCCTCCATGCTTTCCCGCCGCAATCTGACCGGACAGCCACTTTTCGCCGTCAAGGTCCAGGGCGAAAGCATGAGAGACGCCGGAATCCTGGACGGCGACATGCTCATCGCCCAGAAGACCGACAAGGTCAAGCTTGGCGATGTGGTCATCGCCTGCGTGGATGACGCCGTCACCGTGAAATACATCTACCTCACGGATGGGAAATGGGAGCTGCGGCCCGCCAACCCCGAGTTCAAATCCCGTTTCGTGGATCTGGACCACCTGCAGATCCAGGGAACCGTCGTGGGGCTGATGCGGCAGTACTAGGCGAAAATCCAAGATTCGCTCGCGTCCGTCCTGAACCGCGCCCGCCCGCGCCCGCGCATCCTTGCGCCGATTGCGCAAAATTTCCGGAACCGCGACTATCTTCTCACTGCGCCAGCGCATCACCTTCCGTCCTTCCTCCGCCCCGCAGTAGCCCGTCAGGGCGAAGGAAGGAGTTCGGCGAACCATCGCCGCGTCCCGTGCCTATACGGAATATCCATTCTACCCATGTCCTCCGCCCTGCGTTTTCTCCAACGAACCTGGTATCCCTTTGCCCGGCGCTTTTTAGTGGGCGCGGCTCTGGGCTTGCTGCTCCTGCTGCCTGTCTCCGCCCTGATCGGCGCCACAGACATCCAGGCGGACGACAAGCCATACTTCCTGATCGCCTGGGGCGGCGACGGCGGCCTTCCCGCACTGGCACTAGGCGGACACCTTCCCGAAGCGCCGCGCGAAGCAACCATACTCCTGCCTGGGAGCGGTTCGGCGGGCGCCTCTCTTCGTGTCGCCCTGCAAAATTCGGGCATCAACACCCTGACCGCGTTATTCCTGCCCACGGGAGCGCCCTTCCCCAAAGGCGCCAACGCCTTGCTCAAGGGCCTCTCATCCCGGCGGCTCATCGTGGCGGAGGATTCCCGAAGCAGGACCGACTGGCAGAGCATCGTGGACGCCATGCAGGAACAAGGCTCGTCCCTGGAGAAGCTCCTTCCCGCCAATGGACGCATCTGGATCGCCTCTCTCCCCGGGCAATGGACGTTCACCTACCAGAAACGGCCAGACAGTGAAATCACCGGCGTCTTGCAGCAAGAAGGAAACGATATTTCCTACCGCTTTGAAAATCTGGTTACCGGGGAGTTCATCTTGGAACGCCATGCTGGCGAGCAAAAAGCCACTCTTGCCAACCTCCCTCATTGCAACAAGGCCGGCTTCAAAAAAATCCTCCTTGACAACTAACTCATTTTCCCAAGCAATGCACGTCGCCCACGTCCCCCGGAAATCTCCTATTGCCCCCCCCATCCAGCCTATTTTTTGCTTTTTTCCAGAAAAAAAGACATTTCGTGGCCTTGCGCACTTGCAATCCTGAAAAGGCGGCTTATCTTAAGGCCCGTTACGAAAATCAAACGATTTGACGCCGATGTAGCTCAATGGCAGAGTGGGTGGCTGTTAACCACTAGGTTACAGGTTCGAGCCCTGTCATCGGCGCCATATTTTCAAGCCTGACTTGCGAAAACAAGTCAGGCTTTTTTCTTTCCTGGAAACGGAAATACGAAAAGAATGGACATGAAGAAGAGGATATATATTTAGTCGTCTGCCGCACGATGCATCAGACGCTAGTTCACTTTTCCTTCTTTCTACCAACATGGCTTATTCCCTTCAGCCTCAGAGAAACTGCTATCGACGCCAGATTCTCCTAGATCTTCCTCCGGAAAGTTATTTTTTCTTCCACACCGGCAACAACATGTCGTATCCCTTGGATGCGCCGTGCATCACCGTTGCGAGAGTTTTTGACACGGAGTTCACCAGCGACGACGTCATCATCGTCGGCGACATAAAACAGAAAAAGTATGTCCTGGTCGGCGCAGTGACCGCCAACCGCTCCTTAACCCATCTGACCCTCGTCACCAAAGGCGTGAACCAACACTCCATCAAAGTTGAGCAGCCGGATATTCTGGAAGGCGAAACTCCAGAAGAAATTGCCATTCTGGAAGGGGACGACTGGCGGCAGCTGTTGAAACAATATGCGGACATCGTGGTGAAGAAAATGGGCGCCCGTTCCGTGAATCCGTCAAGCAACTTGACCGGATATTGCACCTGGTACTACTATTATGCAGATGTCACAGAAGCGGACTTCCTGGAAAACCTGGAGGCCTGCGCCGCCCATCGCAACACCGGCTACTCCCCTCAAGTCGTCCAGATCGACGACGGCTACCAGACCTTCCAAGGCGACTGGAATGACCAGGATCCCTCCTGGCCCACGCCGCTTCACGAAATCGGGCGGCGCCTCAAGGAAAGCGGAATGACGGGCGGCATCTGGACCATGCCCTTCACGGCCTCCACCGTCAGCCGCGTCTTCCGGGAACATCCCGACTGGTTCGTCAAAGACGAAAACGGCGAGCCCAAGACCGCACTTGGATGGTCTGCCCCGCCCAACCACCTCTGGGTCACCCTTGACACCACAAATCCCGAAGCCCAGGAGCATCTCCGGAAAATCTTCCGGACTTTCCACGAATGGGGCTTCGACTACTTCAAGATGGACGGACTGGGCTTCGCCCTCACCGACGGAATCCGCTACGACAAAAACGCCACCCCTGTCAGCGCCTTCCGCGAAGGCCTGAAGGCCATCCGGGAAGCGGTTCCCAATGCCTACCTGCTGGGATGCTGCCCGCCCATGCTGCCTTGCCTGGGATATGTGGACGGCGCGCGCGTCAGCCCGGACACCAAGGCCGCCTGGCCCGACATCAAGAACGCCATGTTCACCACCCTCTCCCGCTGGTGGATGTTCGACAAGTTCTTCCGGGCCGATCCCGATACCCTCATGGCCCGGCAGGACCGCGCGGAGCACACCATCCAGGAGGCCCGCGTCTCCGTCATCACCGGAATTCTCACAGGCGTGTGCCTGACAAGCGACAACCTCTCCACCATCGCGCCGGAGAGATTCCAGCTGCTGGAACGCGCGGCAAAATACCGCGTGAAAGATGCCATGCCCATTGATTGGAAAATCAAGCAATGGCCCATGGCCTTCAAGGGAACCTTGGACGGGCAACCCGCCGTCGCCCTCATCAACCACACGGACGCGCCGCTGGAATACACCTTCGAACAACTGGAACTCGCTTCCGACCGCCCGGTCGAAGAACTCCTGCAGCCCCTGGGAATCATGAAAGACAAGTTCACCATCGCGCCTCACGACGCCATGCTGCTTGTCCAGAAATAATATTCAAGCCTTTTGCAAAAGTCCATTCAAAGGCATTTTTCAGGGATTTGGGAGGCAGTTTGCTTCAAGTGCGACAAGGCGTAGTCCACCACGATGCGAAGCACTTGGAGCAAAATGCACCAAAAGAGCGAAAAGTGGCCGAAGCGACTTTTGCAAAAGAGCTCATCATGGCCTATTAATCTAAATACGTCCACAGAACTATGGCTGTTGTCTTGCCTGGACTTTGCCTAGAAAGGCAGTAGGGAAGGGAATATGCTCATGAGCAGATTGTGTTTGTCAAGTTCTGCAAGTAAAAAATCCGCCCCCAGGGGCGGATTTGGAATGCCCCCCACTGGGGGGCAAAATGCAGTGCCACCAAATAGCACGGACCTCACCCCTCAACTTTTCCCTTTCTCCTGCAAATTCAGCATAACTTGCGTCATCTTTCCGCAGGCGGAAGCCTCTGCCTCCTGCTCCTGCCACTTCACATAGAGTATGAACCTTTTTTTCTGCTCTCCATGCGTTTCAGGCGTAGCCAATCGTCTCTGACCACGGCTTGCCGTGGTTTTCTAAGCCTCAATAAAAAAAACATGTTTTTCAGGTCGACCATGCCGAGTGGCGATTCAGGAGAGATGGACGCCCATGCGGAGCTTGCCGAGAAGTGGACTTTCTTTCTGTGTAATCAAAAAGACGCAAAATGCCGAAAATGATACAAATAGAAACTGCCGCAAAACGTCAGTTTTTTGCAACAGCCCCTATGGTTGAAGACTAACGTCCGATTTCGTCGCCGGCCTTCGCGGTGTTTCCGGGATACCAGTAGTAGTCGTGGGCCAGGACGCAGTCGTTGACGCCATCAATGGTCGCCTTCACCTTGATCTTCTGGAAATAGACGTTTTCCACATGACCATCGCCCAGAGCCATGTTCATGTTGTTGCTGTGGCGGAAGTAGATCATGTTCGCCTCGCCGCAGCGGGAAGCCGGAGCGCCTCGGCGGATGCCGTCGGTGTTGGTGATGCAGATGTCCTTCCAGGTGTTCCAGGCGCCGTCTACCAGGTTGACGAAGATGCTGGGATACTTTGATTCCGCTGATGCGTCGCCAGCCGACCGTGTCATAGCCAGTGAGATTCTTGACGCTGATGGCGTTGATGAATCCCATGCCGATGTTCGCCTGGTAGGCGATGTTGCCCATTACGTGGTCGTCGGGCGGGCAGGAGGGGCAGTCAAGAATCTTGTGCCAGCTGGGGTTCGGGGTGCCGGGATTGGTGTTCTTGTCAATGCATGTCCCCCCATAACATATGCTGACAGTTTTTACTAATCGCCGGTTTAGAATTTCTTTTCTCGCAAATCGTCAATGCCCCAAAAAACGGCTTGACTTTCGGGAAAGAAACACTAGAATAAGCATGGATGATTTTTCTTGTTCCAAACGCCGGAATCGTTTTACCGGTGTTTCAAGGAAGTAACGTCGCCATGATGAAAAGCGTCCATTCACGTCTTCTGGCTTTCCTGACCGTGTTTCTGTCGATCTCCCTGGCGGAGGCGGGCGAATCACCGGACTTCGCCGCCAAACAGATGCTTGCGGGAAAGGCGAATCTATTGAACGACGGCTTCACCGTGTCCCGGCCCCTGGGGACGGCGAACTTCTCGCCCGAGCTGCGTCTGCCCGTGCAGCTGGTCTACGACTCCACGGTGGATGGGAGCGGCTTGTTCGGCCATGCCTGGCGCTGCCCGCAGCTGGAAAGCGCCGTCGAGGCCACGGAGACGGTCCTCGTCTGGACCACTCCATGGGGGGAGCGCGTCGCCATCCCGCGGACGCGCGGCGCCGACGGGAAGGAGCTGGACATCCAGGCCCCGCATTCCGACTGGCGTCTGGCGCCCGGCAGCTCCTGGGAGGACGGCCTCAAACATGGCAACTGGAGCATCCGCGGCCTTGAACGCTACAGCGGATGGCGCTTCGAATACCGCAATGGGCGGCTTGCCTCAGTCCGCTCCGACGCGGGGACCGCGCTGGAGTTCGGCTACTCCGGCGACGGCGGCCTCAGCGTCTCGCAGAACGGGCGCGCCTTCATCGTCCTCCATGCACAGGACGGGACCGTCTCGCTCATCAAGATCAACGGTGTGGAATACAGCATAGCCTACGTGACGGGAACCGCGACGAAGGCCCCGCAGGTTCAGGAAGAGCCAGCCGGCAAGGTGCAGGTGCGGCTTCTCCAGTCCGTCCGGACGGCGGAGCTGCTTCCCGAGACTTTCCGCTACGACGACGGCGGAGTTCTGGCGGAGACGCGCCGTGGAGAGGCCGTCGAGACCTTCGTGGCGGAACGGCAGTCCCCGGAGGAGTACCGCGCACAGCTCGAGGCCAGGCGGGACGGGACGGAATACCTCGGCCCCGCTGCCGGCCGTCTTCTGGAGGCCGGCGACCACCGCTCCTCCTATCCCTCCGAGGAGGGGCGCACCGTGACCCTGCTGCGCAAGGACGACGGTGCCGCCGCGGTCTTTGCGCTTGACCGCGCCCTGGGGCGGCTGAAGACAGTCTCCTTCTCCGGCGCCACGCGCATAGGCTACTACGCCATGAACCCGGCCTCCGCCTCCCTGGGAATGCTCCGCAAGGTCACCGACGGCGAGGGACGGGTGCTCGCCTCCTTCCGGCGGG
>JAKSPB010000005.1 GCA_024405215.1 Lentisphaeria bacterium
GGACGGTGGACGGTGGACGGTGGACGGTGGACGGTGGACGGTGGACGGTGGACGGGAACTATCTATTTCCCATTCACCAGTGCCATCGCTACCATGCCATCATCATCTTCAGTAGTTTGGCTTCGGCGTGTGCCTGGGTTGCGGAGATTTCCAGAAGCAACGGCGTGTGGCAGGTGTGTCGCAGGAGTTCCGGGGGGAGTCCGTGAAGGTATCCCGCTGGGCCGTGAAGTCGCAGGGCGATGGCTGCCTCGCAGATGGGAATGGAAGAGAGTGTGTCAACGAAGAGGGTCCCTCTTCCGCGGTTTCTGCCATGGGCCGTGTAGTCCTGCCAGTAGGCGGGGTTGCTGAAGAGGCAGGCATCGCCGTCGTGTCCAAGGATGGTGACTTCGTTGGGATTCCAGGCGGTTCCAGCAACCTGTGCGCATTTTGCCGCGGCCAGGATGGCGTGTTTGACGGCCAGGCCCGCGCGTCGGAAATCCGCACTGTCCTCCAGGGTGAAGAGCCCTTGTCCAACAAGTCTATCCCGTTCTGTGGAAAGGGCATTTTCCAGGGTGTCATCAACTGCGCAGGCGATTTCCTGCCATTGGCAAGAGCGGTGTTGCCGAGGAGCGCTGTCAGGCAGATCTGTAAGAAGCAAGGCGTTGTTGAGTCCGCCGAAGCCTGCGTTTAGGCTGAGGAGCCAATGCGCGTCTGCGGGAAGTTCGCGGCGGTCTAGCGAAACATAGCCTTCGGCGCCGGGCGCGGGTGTCTCCAAGCCGATTTGCGGCGGGAAATGCTTTTCCTGAAGAATTTTCGTACCAATGATCGCTTGTAGGACGCCAGTGGCTCCAATGGTATGTCCCAAGTTGCCTTTCAGGGAAAAGAGCGGCACGGGACCGGGCAACGCGCGGTGCAAGGCGGCGAGTTCAGCCTGATCGTTGTAGATGGTTCCCGTGCCATGTCCGATGATGGCGTTGGGAAGAATCCCGCCGGGAAGGGCGTTTCGGATGGCCTGTGCCAGCCAGGTCCCTTCCAGGTCGGGCGCAGTGATGTGGGCTGCGTCCGTGGTTTCGCTCCAGGCTGCGATCCGTGCACAGAAGCCAGTTGCAGGCTTTGACGAGACAATGACGGCCGCAGCAGCTTCTCCCAGGGTCATGCCATCCCGGCTTGCGTCGTATGGTTGCGGCAATTTGTGTGTCAAAGCACCCAGGGAGGCAAAGCCCGATGCGACGAATTCGGAAAGTTGATCGCAGCCTATGACCAAGGCATCGGGGATTTCGCCCCGGTCCACCGCGTCCGCAGCCAGGCAGACGGCGCGTTGCCCAGAAGAGCAGGCGGAGGCTACAAGCAGTGCTTCCTGTGCGTCGAAGAGCATCTTAGCGTAGTCTAGCAGAGCAAGTGAGGTCTCGCAGGGAGGATGCGCCGGATTTTCCAATAGGTCCACGGCCCCGACGGTGGTGGCCAGGTAGAGGCGTTTGGGAAGGGCAGAGGGAAATTTGTGGCGCAGGCGGTCCAGCAGACGGAATGCCCGTGGTTTGCGCGTCGGGCGTCGGGCGTCTCCGTATCGTTCGTCAAATTCCTCGTGTTCGTCAATTTGATGGCAGACGCCAAGACGACGGCCTTTCCCTTGGAAATGCAATGGCCCGGAGAGACCGCTTCGCTTTTGCAGCAGTGCCTGGTAGAGTTCTTCGGGAGAGTCTCCTAGTGCGGAAATGAGTTGTGGACAGACAATGTATGCCATGAGTTACAGCAGGGAGAAAAGCTCATTGTCTTTCCAGCGTTGCTGGATGTCTGCCAGGAGTTTCGGGGGAACCAGGAATGGTTCTTGGGTTCTCAGGTCCATGAGCATCTGGACGGTGTAGCCGGTGGCGGCGAGGGAGCCGTCCTGGCATCGGATTTCGTATTCCGTATCCAGTCTTGCGCCGTCGTTCCAGCAGAGTCTGGCGGTGACGGAGAATTGCTGGTCAAGGAGAAGCGGCCGATGATAATCGACATGTGCCTGGGCCACGGGTGCGCCGATTTGTTGCTCGCGATACTTCTGATAGGAGAGGCCGATGCGGCGCATGAGTTCCGTATGGGCGTCTTCAAAGAAGCGCAGATAATGCCCGTGCCAGGCGATGGCAAGTGCGTCCACTTCACTGAAATGCAGACACCGTGTGACGGTGAGTTCCAGCGGTTTTGGGGCATCTGGCGCCGTATTGAAGTATTTTTTTTTCCTGCGCATGGACAAGATCAGAGAGCCTGGATTTCCAGGGAGATGCGTGCAAAGAAATCCTGGTAGAGCCAGGCGTTTCCCTCTGGGGAGAGGCGTTTGCAGAGCCAGCTGCGGTGAGAACGGCGCCGCTGGCTTTTCTGCCAGAGAACGAGCGGATTCCCGGCATATAGATAATGTCGTTCGCCTTTGGCAAACCGCAAACCGCCATGAGACCATTTCGCAGAATCCGGGATATCTGGTGTATTGTCCAGGAAAGTCCGCGCCAGTCCCAGGGCGGTTTTTTCCAATAGCCATTGGGTGCGTTCCGGTAACAACGGCGCACGGTCGAGAGAATGAATTTCTTCTGGTGTGGCCTGGAATTGCAGGAGTGTTGCGCCGCTAGGGGAGAGGCAGACCATTTTTAGAAGGCGCGTTTGGTTGTCGGCGGTGCCTGCGACTAGCATGGGCAGGTCGATCCAGAGAAAACGCACGGTGACCTTGGCCTGGAAATGCGTGACGTTCTGGTGGGGAACAGCGATTTCCCGCCGAGCCGTATCAAGGGAGATTTCTGCTCGTCGGGGGTAGGTGGTGCAGGAGGAAAGGAATACCGTGATCCCTAGAAGCATGACAAGGACGTTTGCATGGTTTTTCCGCTGGAGGATGGCGGGGAGCAGAAAGCGCGCGAAAATGTATGCGGTGCCGATTCCGCAGGAGAGGACCAGCCCGATGTCAAAGAGGACGGGGTGCTGGGAAAAGAGCAGGAGAAATGCGGTGAAGACAGTGGTTGAGGCGGAAAGAGTCATGGCTTTGGGGATGGTGGAGGTGGGGGGGAAGTTTTCCCGTTTCCAGTGTGCCAGGAATACACCGTAGTCGATGGCCAGCCCTAGCAGGAGCATTCCGGCGATGGCGACCATGAGGGTGACGGGTCTGCCGCACAAGGATAGGATGCCTGCGGTCCAGAGAAGCGTGGCCAATACAGGCAAAGTGGCGAGGATGGTATCGCGGAGAGAGTGCAGAATGAGCGACGCGAGGAGACCGACGACAACGCAGGCGGCGCAGGCCAGCCAGGTCAGTTGATGACCGAAGTCCTGGAGGAGCGCGTGACGGAAGGCATCGGGTGTGATGAGTGCGGCGTCGGCACAGGTGCTGTCCAGGATTTCCTGGATTCCTTCTGCTGAGGATGGGAAGAGAATGGCGATGTCGTTGGAGCGGAGCTGCTTGTAGGCGGTGCCTAGCCAGGCGGGAGGCGTTTCGGGTGGATTGGCCAGGCCTTGGCGGATGTTTTCAAAGAAGGGGCCGAAGAAATCCGCTTTGCCGGGGGGCTGGAGATGGAAATTCTGGGCTGCGGCACGGAGGTGTTCCTCCCAGGCGGTTAGATTGCAGGAACGCCAGGAGGCGAGATTTGCCTGGCGTGCGCGGGCGTCTGGCCAGAAATCCGCTGGCTGGACGAGGGGATGTGCGGTCAAGGCTGTCAGGAGGTCTTGGGCGGCAGGAGATTCCGGCGAACGGAGCAGAAGCATGGGAGGGGGGTGCGGCATCCAGATCTCGGCGTAGAGCGTTTCGTCCGCCCAGACTTCTTTGGGCGAGCCATCCATGCTGCGGACATCGAAATCGCACCGGAGGCGTGTGGCGATGAGGGTCAGGGCGGCGGTAGTGCCCAGAAGTAACAGGAGCCAGGCTGCATGACGGGGTAATTGAAGTAGGTTTTGCTGATGCAGGGGAGCCGTGTTTTTGCGCGGTGTGAGCAATGTTGGTAGCAGGAAGAAGCTGGTTGCCAGGCTAAGGAGCAGTCCGCATGCCGCCAGGAAGCCCAGTTGGCGCAGGGCGGGGCTGTGCAAAGCCATGAGCAAGGCGAATACGGCAATGGATGTTCCCGCAGAGAGAGCCAGGGGGGGGGCCAGGCGGGATAGCGTTTCAAAGCGTCTTGGGGTCTGGCAGGCCAGGTAGATATGGATGCCTTGGTCCACGGCCAGTCCCAGGATGCTTCCGCCTAGTCCAAGAACGAAGAGCTGGATGACAGAAGATAGGGCGGCCAGAAGGCCTGTGGCCAGAATCAGTGCGCCTGCGGGGATGAGGGGAATCCAGAGGCAGCGCCAATCGCCTCGGAAGACAATCAGGAAGAGCAGAACCAGGAAAAGCGGCGAGAGGTAGCCGATGAATTTCAGGTCATGGCGAATGACTTGTTCGTTGCCTAGAGTGTGGACGGCGGCGCCCAGAAGATGTGCGCGAATGCCTTCTGGAGCGCAAGAAGTCTGCCGGCGGATTTCCTGCAGGAGCTTGGCGGTTCTGCCTGTGTCGGAGTAGGGGACGGACAGGGTAAGGCGAATGAGGGCGTGGCGTTGGTTTGGTGAGCAGAGAAACGACTTCGTGACGTCAAAACGGAGGCCGGAGGCGTTGCGGAGGGCGTCCAGGCGTTGCAGGATAGGCGGTAGCAATCCGTAGGGATCGTAGCGCAGGAAATCGGTGACGGAGGGCGTTGGCGTCATCAGCTGTCGCAGGGCATAGGTGCAGATTTCCTCGGGATTGCGGGGCTCCGGTGGCGGAAGAAGCTGGGGAAGAGTGCGGACGATTTCCGGCAGGGAATTTCCGAGGTCGTCGGGCAGGATATGAAAGGTGACTTCCTGAATGCCAGGAAGGATTTTCAAGTTGCCGGCGATAGTTTCCATCCAAAGAATTGCCTCGTCATCCAGACCGGCGATGCGTTCAGTGGCATCGATATCCAATATCAACTGGTCTGACAGGCCGCTTTGCGTCAGAAGGGACATGGCGCGTTCCGAGACGGAGCCTTTGGAGAAAATGCCATCCAGGCGGGTGTCGTAGGGACCGCGCAGAACCAGAATCCCCGCCATGCAAAGCAGCACCAGGGTCAGGCTCCAGACGAGGAACCTGTGGGCGCAGAAGAATGAAAGCAGGTGGGAAAACATGGGATGGTATGAAAGGCAGGAATGGGACGGTTTCGGGGCGCGTGGGCGTCATTCTCCGTTTCCGGGGAAAGAGTTGAAATTCGGGAATTGCATACTTGGGTTTCCTGCGTGTTCCGGCGTTGCCTTCTCCCGAGGCTTGCGCCTCGGGCACAGGGCGAGACCGCGTGGGCAATTCATAATGGAAACATAGGTATATAGTTTCCTAAAATTCCCAGTCTCCCGGAGGGATGGTGTTATTCAGGGCTGGGGGGAGAAAGTGGATGGTCAGGGTGTCTCCGTTTTTTTCATGAAGGACGGCTTTTTCCACACGGGTAAGATTCTCGCTGAAATGCAGCTCCATGGTGGTGGCGACTTTGGGGAGTATGCCTTCTTTGGGGGTAAGTCGTACCTGTCGGTCGCCGATTTTCTCCAGATCGGCGAATTTCTGAAGATTTTCCAGGTTTCCTGCCAGCCAGTCTCCGAGCTGTCCCTGGAGCAGTTTCAGCCAGGGGAGTTTCTCCGTGGCGATCTGGACGCTCTTCTGGGAGACGGCATCCCATTGCGCCAGTTTGCCTTGGTAGATGCGGAAAGCTCCGGCCAAGGGGGATTTTACGCGCCAAAGGAGATTTCCGGTGGCGGTTTCGTAGAGGAGAGTCCCTTGAAAAGTCAAGTCCAAATCCAGCATGGCGAGATGGCGGATCTGGGTGAAATCGCCACGGTAGGTCTGGATGGCGGGGAGCTTCTCTTTCAATGTCTGGATAAATTCTTCCAAGGAAGTGTCGGCGAAGACCGGAAGGAAGGCAAGCATCAGGAGGGCCAGAATGCGTTTCATTTTCGTAAGTCGAAGAAGCGGACGGGCTTGCGTGAACGGCCATAGACATGGCGCCGGGCGTCCTCCAAGGAGACAAGGCGGACGGCGGGGCGGACGCGGGTCCGGATGGCGACGCGTTTGCTGATTTCTTCCGCCGTGAGTTCCGGATGGGCGGGATTTGCGGCGACAGCGATGGTGATTTCGTCGGATAGTGCGTTGCCAGTGATTTCCAGGTAGTATTCGTCGATGCCCCGGATGGCATCGACGGCGTTGTAGATGCTGGCTGGATAGAGGGTCGTGCCGCGGACTTTCAGCATCTGCGCCTTGCGTCCGACGATGGGGCCCAGACGCGGAGTGTTTCTGCCGCAGGGGCAGGCCCCGGGGAGAATGAAGCCCATGTCGCCCGTGCGGAAGCGCAGAAGCGGCAGTCCCTGGACTTGCAGGGGCGTGAGGACGATTTCGCCGATTTCACCGTCGGGAAGGCGGTTGCCGTTCTGGTCCAGGATTTCGGGGATGACCAGGTCGGCGGCCGGATGGCAGCCGGCGCATTCGGCGCATTCCGTAAAGCTGCTTTGCGTTTCACTGGCAGCGTAGGTGGAGTGGACGGCGCCTGGCCAGTAGTCGTTGAGACGTTCGCCCAGCTCCGTAAAGCGAAGGTCGGATTTGCGGAGTGGTTCGCCGATGCAGACCGCAGTGCGTATGGAATGGCCGTCCAGCTTGTTTTCCTCCAGATATTGAATCAGTCGGGCCAGGAAACTGGGAACGCCGATGATGGCCTGTGGTTTGAGGCGAGTCAGGATCTCGGCATGGCTTTCCACGGTGTTAAGGCCATTGCGGATGGCGCTGGCGCCCAGGGCGACGATGCCGTTGTAGTAGGCCATTCCTGCGATGAAGCATCGATCCAGAGTGCAGGTCAATAGGCAACGGTCGCCTGGACGGATACCTGCCGCCAGAAAACCCGTGGCGTCGGAATAGCCTAGCCTGGCCAGGTCGCGCCTCGTGTAGGCGATAAGGCAAGGCTGTCCCGTTGTGCCGCTGGTCAGCCCCAGATCGGCGATTTCCTCTTGCGGGACGGCAATGAACTCCTGGCCTCGTTCTGCGTAATCGACTTTTGCGGTAATGGGTAGCTCCTGCAGGCTTTCCAGGGTGTATTCCTTGTCGGGGTGGTTGGCGAGGATCTCCCGATAGTAGGGAGAATACGTGCGCAGGTAACGCAGATGTTCGTTCAGGAGGGTTTCCTGTCGGGCGACAATCTGCTCGCGTGAGGCGAAACCTTGGTCAAGATGGCAGTTGAAATCGGGCATGAAGGGGAATTACGCGTTGTGTTCCAGCATGAGTTTCCGGACATGCTGCTTCAAGGTGAAGGCGTTGGTGAAATTTGCCTGTTCTTCTGGAGGGATTGCCGGGAGGACATCAATCCGGATGCGGCCTGTGGCCATGCGGAAATGCAGGTCGGGAATTCGCTCGTTGCCGGTGATGACGATGGGTTGCAGCGGCACGCCCAAGTCGCGTGCCAATCGGAAGGCGCCGCTGCGGAAAGGTTGCAGAGGCGCATCGCCGGAACGATGGCCTTCTGGAAAGAAGACCATGGAGATACCTTGGGAGAGACACTCTTTGGCGCGCATCTGGATTTCCTCGTGTGTCATGCAGGTGATGTCCAGATAACCGGCCTGCCGAGCGGCGAAGCCCAGCAGGGGGAGGCGCATGGGCCAGCCGTTTACGCCTTGGACTAGATCTTTTGCCAGGGTGGCGGCCAGGAAGGCATCAAAGGCGGAACGATGATTAAAGACATAAATGGCGGGGCCGGGAACAATGGCGGCGCCGATCCTATGGATGCGGATCCACGGCCAGACTGCCAGATGGATGGTCGCCATTCCCCAGAACAGTGCCAGACGGCGCATGATGGCGCCGCGGGGCTTTGGGGGCAGGCAAAGCCCGACAAGAAACGGCAGTGCCTCCAGCAGGAACATCAGCGCTGTCCACAGCCCCATCCAGAGATATATCGGGATGCTGATGGCCAGAGAATTGCGGGGCTGGACGCTACTTTTCTGGTTCGTGGATTTGTTCTGGGTGCTCGGCGGCATAGTGTTCTAGAAAATCATAGACGTCTCCCAGGGTGTGGACCCTGCGGATTTTCTCGTTCTGCCGCAAGGCAACGCCGAAAGTCTTGTGCAATTCCACCATCAGATCCACGATGTCCAGGCTGTCCAGGCCCAGATCTTCGAAGAGATTCTTTTCCTGAGTCAGTTTTTCTGGCTCCAGTTCGAATTGTTCGGTAAAAACGTCGTTGACAAGTTTGATGATGTCCTGCCGCGTCATGACTTGATTTCTCCCACGAGGACAGCGTTGATGCCTCCGAAGGCGAAGCAGTCCTTGACAATGAAATGTGGCGTTGCTGTTCTGGCTTCCAGCAGATGGTCTAGTCCGGCGCAATCCTCGGCGACCTGGGTAAGGTTGGCGGTCGGCAGGAGCGTATGCCGGCGGGCCATTTCCAAGGTGGCTGCTAGTTCAATGGCGCCCGATGCGCCTAGTGAATGTCCCAGCTGGCCTTTCAGGCTGGAAACCGGTGTATTAGCGCCGAATATCTGGCGCAGTGCGGTTGCCTCGGCTGTGTCACCTTGGCGTGTGCCAGTGGCATGGGCGTTAATATAGTCAATTTCGCTTGGCTTTAAGGCTGCGTCTGCCAGAGCGCTTTCCAGGCAGGAACGAATGGCGGTTGCATCGGACTGGCTGGTCTGGCTGCCACTGGCGTTGGTGGCATAGCCGCGGATTTCCATCAGGATTTTCGCCCCGCGCGCTAGAGCGTGTTCCTTTTCCTCCAGCATGAAGATTCCGGCGCCTTCCCCTACGGTCAGTCCCGTTCGGTGTTCGTCAAAGGGACGCTGTGCCTGTGCTGCGGGAGTGTCGTCGGCAGGATGGGCCAAAGCGAAAAGTTGCTCGAATGTTCCGGCGACGGCGGGGGTGGCTTCATCGGCACCGCCGGCCAGCATGGCGGTCTGCCGTCCCAGCCGGATCTGGTCGTATGCCACTCCGATGGCCTGGAGACCCGACGCGCAGGCGGAGCAGGGCGCGAGCGTTTGCCCGCGCAGTCCCAGACAGTTGGCTACATTGAAGGCTGCGGTGTGGGCGACGCTTTGGAAGAACTGCTGCGCCGGCAGCGCCTCCAGGCCTTGTTGGGTCAAGATTTGGAAAGCCTGTGCGATGGCGTGGGGACTTCCCAGAGTGGAACCGATGGCGCAGCCCACGTAGCCGCTGGCGAGGAAGGATTCGTCCAGGCCGCTTTCGGCGGCAGCATTCTTTGCGGCCAGTGCGGCGAAGAGGGCGACGGGCGCCATGGAGCGGCGGAGTTTTCTGTCGATGGAGCGAATCGTCTCTTGGGAGAGGGCGCAGGGGGCGGTCAGCAGAGGACCGGCGGCGCCGGGAAGTGTCCACCCGGGCATTTCCCGGACGGCGCTTTCTCCGGCTAAAAGGCGGTTGAAGAGCTCCTCGCGGCGAAGCCCCAGTGCGGAGACGATTCCGCATCCTGTGATGACGACGGATTTCAGCATCTGCGTTAGTCTAGAATGTTCTGATATCGCGGCAGGAAGGCGTCGGGTGGCAGGATGGCCTGGTAGCGCTCTTCGCCGATGACGCGGCGCACGGTCAGGAAAGAGGTCAGGAGGGTTCCCAGGATGCCTGGAGCGAAGGCGGATTCGCCGATGGCGTAGAGGTTTCGGATGGGGAGGCGCCCCATTAGGCGGGGATTGTCCACTTTCATGCGGACGCCGTATGCGCCTCTGCCTGGGGGGATGTATCGTGCATAGGTATGCGGTGTGGCGGCTGCGTGAACGCGGATGTGCCCCTCCAGGCATGGCATGGCGCGGTATGCTTGTTGCATGACAGCGTCCAGCATGGCCTGTTTGGCTTCTGGCGATGGCGCGGCGCAAGCAGGCGGCGCTACTGCGGGGACAAGCAGGATGATGCATTGCCGGAGAACGCCATCGGCATCTCTTTCGTGGGTGAGGGAAAAGCCCGTGCTGAGGCCGGGGAGATTTTCTACCGGTGAAAGGATCCTGTCCAGGTCATTGTCTCGGAGAATGGAGCAAAGGCCGGAGGGAAGAGGAAGTCCATTATCCACGGTGGCAAAGACAGTGAAGAATCCGCAGGTGTCTTCCACTGCCTTGAGGATACGCTGGAAGCGCGGACGGCGCTCTTCCGGGAGCAAGGACGGCATTTCTGCTGGATGCAGCGAGGTGAAGAGGTCGTCAAAGGGGAGGATCGTGCCATCGGAGAGGAGCGCTTCGCGGGCGACGGGGCCTGCCGTAAAATCCCGCAGGGCGACGACGCGGGTGTTCAGACGGACTTCCACGCCAAGTTGCGCCAGGACGCGCTCGAAATTTTCGCAGAGGGGATCGCCGCCGCGTTCCAGACGCTGCATCTGTTCCTCAAAACCGTAGCTGATGCGGAAATGACGCGCGGCGGGAACTTCGCCAGGCAGAGCGCCATGATAGAGAGCGGGGGCGGCCAGTGCGGTGGCCAAGTCGCCATGGATGCCGCATTGCTGGAAGAAATCCGCCAGCGTGGTCTGGTCGGCCGCATCGTCAAGTTTCGCAGGGGCGCCCGGTGCGTCCCTCAAGTCGAACATGGGTGTGTTGCGCAGGACTTCCGTTTCCCTGCGCTGATAGTTTCGAAGCGCTTGCGTGTCTTTGGGAAACTCCTGCGCCAGATAGTCGTAAAAGGCACCGCGTCCGGTGTTGGGAAAAGATAACTTTCGCCCGTTGGGGAATTGCAGGCTCCAGGGGAAGGATTCATGGCGGATATCTTTCTGGATGCCCAGGCAGACGAGCGCCTGGCCGAGCACTCCGTCCAGACTGCTGGTGAAATGAAGTCCTGTGTCGAAGGGGATGCCGTTTCGCCAAAATCTGCGCAGGCGTCCTCCAAGCCGGTTCTGGCATTCAATTAACGTGACGCGTCTGCCTGCCTTGGCAAGAAGCACGGCTGCCGACAAACCGCCAATGCCGCCACCCAGGATAATGGAGTGCGGAACGGAGAGCATCTACGGCAGGGCGTTCTTTTCTGCGAAATCGAACTTAACGGCAGTCTTCCAGCCATCGCCGGAGAGCTGCATTTCCTTGACGAACCACAAGCCGTTTTCAAAGCGCTTGGCGCCTTTCATGATCAGGGAGCGCCAGGGCTTGGTCTCGCCTTTCTTATACCATTTGGCTTCCATGGGGAAGCCGTGTTCGGCCTCGAACCAGACATCCACGGTTTCGTCGCCGTCAGGAGAAACCAGCTTCAGTACGCGGCAATCCTGCCAGCGGCTGGTGGACCGGGGAAGTTCCTGGACGAAATCCCAGAAGATGAAGGAGAAGGAGAGGTCGGATGGCCGGACGCCGAACTCGAAGAGTCCGGGCTTGATCTCGTTTTCCGGGAGATCCAGATGCTGGGCGGATTTCCCGGCTGTCGCGCGAAGTAATTCCAGGCCATAGATATTTTTCTCGTTCAGTTCCAACTGTGCGTACATGGCTTCCGCCGTGAAGGAGACGCGCAGACGCAAGGTGCCTTCCTGCTTGCGCTGGCCTTTTTTGCTGGAGATGATGCGTCCCGTGGCTTCCCCCCAGGCGTCCTGGGTCAGGGGCTGGCGCAGGGATTCCAGAAATTCCTTCGGCGGGAGTTCCTGGGCAAAAGAGACGGCTGTGAAGGAAAGAATGGCGAGGATGGCCAGGAATCGTTTCATGGGCAGAGGAAAAAGGCCCTGGGCATGAGAGAAGTCCAGGGCCAGATGGTGATTGGGAGTTAGTTTGCGGCCGGGGCTTCGGTAGTCTCGACGGCTGCAACAGTGGTTTCGGCGGTTTCCGCAACCTGCTCGACAACCACTTCGGCAGGAGTATCGCACTTCTTGTCGCAGTCGCAGGTCAGCCAGAAGTAGCCGACAATTCCTGCGGCAATGAGCACGACGGCCAGGATGCACCCGCCCATGATACACATCGCGCGACGGAAAGGCGTGCCCTGGGCACCCTCGGGGAATCTTCCGTTGCGCGAGAAGGTGGCGCGTTGCTTGCGGCTTAGGCGCATCCTGGAGTTGATGGCCCAGCCGTTGCCTTCCAGCAGGCTGGAGAGATCCTGGCGGCGCAGGCGAAGGATGGCCAGCAGGACGATGGGGCCAATCACGACGAAGAGGATGCAGAGGAGGGAGATGAGGATGGCGAGGCCGCTCAGGCCCGCGATGGTCTTGCAAATGAAGGCGAAGGCAGAGGACAAGGCGGCGAAGGCGATGCCGAGGCCCATGAGCATGTTGCTCTTGTCGCTCTTGGGTTCGACGGGCTTCACGGCTGCGGCCCCCGCAGCCACGGCCTTCGGATCGTTGATGACGGTGGCCATCTTGCCGTTGATGACCGTCTCGGAGGCGTTGGACATGCTGGCGACCTTGTCTTCCGCCATCTTGCCGAACTTGGAGAAGGGGGCCAGGACGGCCTCCTTCAGGCAGACGGGATTCTCCATCACCTTGAGGATCTTGGCGTTGTAGGTCAGGCCATCGGGTGCGAAGAAGATTCCGCGCTTGCCGACGACCAGATTGCCCTTGTCACCGATGGTCACGGGGGCGCAGAGGATCTGGGCGGGGGCGGTGTTCACTTCCACGTAGATGAGGAAGAGGCCGCTGTTGGCCGCCTGCGCGGAATGCGCACCCATGTCGTCCACGGGGAAGGTGAGGTTGAACCAACGTCCGTCGATGACGAGCCGTCCACGTTCGAAGAGGGTGGCGGTCTCAGGAGTGTAGAGGTCGGGGAAGCTGATGAAATTGTTGGCGAGCTTGACGATCCATTTCAGGTAGAGGAGGGCCTTTTCCACGGTGCCTGCCTCGCGCAGGATGTCCGCTACGGCCAGGTCCTTGTCAGCCAGATCCTGGGCGGCTTCCATCAGGCCTTTCAGCGTGACGTAGTGTTCCAGATGGGCGAGGTCGATGGCCGCGCAGATGCCGCCCTGTTCGCTGGCCATGTAGGCTTCGTAGGCACCGAAGACTCCCTTCACCTTCGCCCAGGCGGCGGGGGTCAGTTCCTTGGTGTCGGCTCCCAGGATCGGCAGCAGGACCTTGTCGGTCAGGGCATTCCACCAGGCACGATAGAGCGGGTTGATGAACTCCAGATTGTCCAGTCGGATGGCGGCTTTGCCGGCGGGCTGGACGATGGGCATGGTCTTCAGGTGGGATTCCACGCCGGGCCAGGCAGTGGGATCCAGGGTGCCGGGCTTGCCGTCGTTTTCCAGGACCTGGCCGGCCAGACGGGCATCGAAGTCCTGCAGGTCTCGCAGGGCGAAGAATTTGTCGACCAGGTCGGCATTTTCCTTCAGCAAGGCCAGGTTCGCTGCTGTGTCTCCTCCGAAGGGGTAGAGTTCGGAGGAGGCCTGTCCTTCGGGGAGCAGGCCAGCCTTGTGCCAGGCAAGATAGCCGGGGATGGCATTCAGGAACGTCTTGAACTGGTCCAGGGTGACACCCTGGGTTCCGTCCAGGTCTGTGGTTCCGCCGGTGGCCTTGGCTGCATCGGCTACGAAATCCGACAGGTCCTTGCGAATCTCGGGGGCTGCGGCTTCCGCCGTGGCCTTGATGGAGATAACGCCATCGCCATTCAGGGGGCGGCTGGTGAGGATTTTCTGGAACTCATGGACTTGCGCCAGGGTGATGGCGGTCTGGTCCTCGGCGTTCAGGTCCTTCAGGATGTAGCTGGCGGAGTGGGAGATGGCCTTGGCATCGGCGTTCTCGGCGTTCAGGTCGGAGAGAGTCAGCTTGCCGTTGAAGTGGTCGGTGATGGCCTCCTTGTTGGGATAGACATCCAGGAGCCACTTGATGGCGCGTTTCAGGCTTTCGGTGGTGATGGAGCCAAGCTTCGGGGTGTCGATGTATTCCAGGACCTTCTGGTCGCAGGTGTAGGCCTTCAGAGGGGCGCTCATGGCGACCCACAGGGCCTCGTCCAACGTCAAGGCGTCCTGAAGGTCCTGGCCATTCTTGATGACAAGCTGATATGCTTTTCCGACGTGATTGAATTTCATGTTTTTAATTTAGGGTTACGATTTGCTGGTATCTTGGAACTGTTGCGTTCCAGCCTTTTATGGACAAAATTTTTTGTTTGAGCGCCTCGGCCGCGCGGGGTTCGCCGTGGGTGACGAAGACCTGTCTTGGCGTATTGGGGATGGAGTCCATCCAGCGCAGGAGCTCCTTCTGGTCCGCGTGGGCGGAGAAACCCGTGATGCGCTCGATGCGGGCCTTCACATCGTATTCCTCGCCGAGGATGCGGACGGTTTTGTTGCCATCCAGAATCTGGCGTCCCAGGGTGTTGCTGGCCTGGTAGCCGACAAAGAGCACGGTGGCGGCGGGATTGCCGATGTTGTGGCAGAGGTGGTGCTTGATGCGGCCGCCGGTGCACATTCCGGAACCGGAGATGATGATGACGGAGCCGCGGATGTGGTTGAGGGACTTGGAGTCCGCCGCGCTACGGACGACGGAGACGTTGGAGACTTTCACCGTCCGGGCCATGCGGGTGGTTTCCGAGTCGAAGAGGTACGGATGATGTGCGAAGACCGTGTTGACCTTGGTGGCCATGGGGCTGTCCACGTAGATGCGCAGTTTGGGGATGCGGTCGTCGGCGGAAAGCAGTGCCAGGAAGTAGAGAAGCTCCTGGGTGCGTTCTACGGCGAAAGAGGGAATGAGCAGGTTTCCGCCGGCATCGGCGGTCTCGTTGACAATCTTCGCCAGTTCGTCGGGAATGCTTGCCGTTTCGCCATGGATACGGTCGCCGTAGGTGGATTCCACCACCAGGTAGTCCACGGGACCGATGATGGCGGGATCCTGGAGAATCGGCATGTCCCAGCGTCCTACATCGCCGGAAAAGACAATGGTGCGGGATTCCTTGCCCTGGGTGATGACAAAGCGGCAGGCTGCCGCGCCCAGAATGTGCCCGACGGTCACGAATTCCACGGACACGCCTTCGCCGAGTTCCAGGGGACGGTCAAAATCCACGGCCACGAAGTTCTTTCCTGCCTCCTGGGCATCGTCCATTGTGTAGAGCGGTTCGTCCGTGTGCGGGCCCTTTCTGCCTTCGCGCGCGTGGCGGACGCGCTTGAACGCTGCGTCTTCCTCGTTGATTTTTCCGCAATCCTCCATCACGATCTGCGCGATGTCCGCCGTGGCGGCCGTGCAGTAGACGGGGCCGTCATAGCCTTGGAGGACCAGTCGCGGAATGCGTCCGCAGTGATCCAGGTGCGCGTGGGTGAGCACCACGGCATCCAACGTCTCAGGCGGAATCGGGAATTTCCCCCAGTTGCGGTCCTTCAGGTCATGCTCCTGGTAGAGACCGCAGTCCACTAGGATGTTCATCCCATTGGCTTGCAGAAGATAGCAGGAACCCGTGACGTTGCCGGTTGCACCGTAGAATCCGAGTTTGATGTTGTTCATGGTGTCCTCCTGGGTTTGGCTTTCGGGGGAAAACGCGGAGAAAGACTTTTACAGAATATAGCGCAAGAATGAAACTGCGATGGGATAACCAATTAAGATGAAAGGCAAGAAATTGAGGCCATGGAATGGCATCAAATATAAGTGCAAAATTTCTAAAAACAATATTTTTTGCATGAAAATTATGTTGTGAACTACTCAAAACAAATGATATTCTATTTTATACCGCCTCCTGCCCTCTTCCTCCAACCGTTAGGAAAAAACATGCATTTCCGTTAGTTTTTCCTTCTGTTGCAATTTCAAGGTGCCTTCTTCTGTCCGCCTCCGCAAAATTCGAAGCCAGCTGCCACGGCCCCTGGCGGACGTCCTAATGGAGTACTGTTAGACAATGGCGCTAATGAATGGGGCGGTTACGCCTTGGCAAGCGGGGAGTGCGCCCGAATGCAAGCTCCGGGGATTGGCGCTTCGAACAACGTTCGGCGCTTCGATGATTGTTGCACTGTCTTGCAAAAACTACTCCTGCAAGGAGGCGTTTTGATGATTGTTGCACTGTCTTGCAAAAACTACTCCTGCAAGGAGGCGTTTTACGGAAATTCCTGCGGTTTTCTTTTCCGGTGTTCTTATTTCGCTTATAGTATCTCAAAGCATCCATTCCCATTGATTCAAACTCATTTTCGGAGAAATCATCATGTCCAAGATTTACAACGTCGTGGTTTTCGGTCTGGGCGGCATCGGCAAGGCCCACATCAAGGGTGTCCTTGGCAATGCCACCTGCAAGCTCTATGGTATCTGCGATGTCTGCCAGGAGACGCTGGACACGGTCGCCGCTGAACATCCCGGCGTGGTGACCTCCACGGACTACCGTACCTTCCTGGCGGATCCCAATGTGGACGTGGTGATTGTCGGCACGCCGGATTTTGTTCATGCGGAGCAGTCTGTGGCTGCTTTGGAGGCCGGCAAGCACGTCCTCTGCGAAAAGCCCCTCGCCATGGGAATGGCCGATGTGGAGAAGATTGTCGCCGCCGTGGAGAAGTCTTCCGCCAAGTTCATGATCGGTCAGGTCTGCCGCTACGCACCTGGTTTCCGCAAGGCGAAGGAACTGGTGGACGAGGGAAAGATCGGCAAGCTCTTCTTTGTGGAGAGCGAATACGCCCACAACTACGGCCATGCCCGCGGCGTGGCCGACTGGCGCGTGAATCCCCTGCGCGATCCCATGGTGGGCGGCGGTTGCCACGCGGTCGACCTGCTGCGCTGGGTTGCCGGCGAGATGAAGAGCGTCTCCGCCTTGAGCAATCACTACTGCCTGACCGATTGGCCCGTCAATGACTGCACCGTCTCCATCTTCCAGTTCGAGAACGGCATCATCGGCAAGGTGATGGCTTCCATCGGCTGCGTGCGCACCTATACCATGCGCAGCGTCTTCTACGGCACGGAAGGGACCATCATCTGCGACAACACCAGCGACCATATTCGCCTGGCCTCTCCCAAGTTCCAGCCGGACCACGGCAATGACTTCGTGGACATCCCCGTGGACATCAACAACCACAATGTGACGGCGGAGTTGGCGGACTTCATGGATGCCATCATCAACGAGAAGCCGGTGCTGACCAACGTCTACGAGGGCGCCCGCACGGTGGCCGCCGCCACTGCCGCCTCCGAATCCGCCCGCGAGGGCGGCAAGCCCGTCATGATCCGTAAGTTCTAGCAACTTTAGCTACCATGAAAAAGCACGTCAGAATCGCTGCCTTGCAGTGCAACTTCCAGACACCGGAACAGACCCTGTCCATGCCGGACTTCTGGGCGGAGAACGGCTTCAACACCGAGCAGCTTCTCCACACCCACGCGGACCTCTACAGCGCCATCTACGATCCGAAACGGCACAAGGCGCTGATGGAGCAGTATCTATTGCGCTCCAAGGCGAATGGCATCCGCACCATCGTCTATATGAACTGCCATATCCTGGGGCCCTCCCTGAAGGAGCACTTCGGGGATTGGTGCATCCGCCAGAAGGACAACAGCCAGAAGCTTCTCTACAGCACCTATCCTGCCTGCTGCCTTAATTCCGGCTGGCGTGATTACTTCTTCTCCTGCATCGAGTCCCTGGCCGAGTTCGATCTGGAGGGCCTTTTCTTTGACGGCCCTGCCTACAACGACTGCCGTTGCCCCGACTGCCAGAAGAAATACCTGGCGGAGACGGGGAAGACCATGGCCGAGTCTACGGACGAAGAGATCCATGCTTTCACCCTGCGTTCCGTGCTGGCGTTCAAGCAGGAGCTCCGCAAGAAGGTGAAGTCCGTCAATCCCGCCTGGAACATGTATTTCAACGAAGGGCTCTTCTCCGGTCTGCACACCTCCGCGGAGATGTCTGCCCATCTGGCGACTGACGACCTGGTCGGCATCGAGGGCGGCTTCTTCTTCTACTGCGAGCCGCGCAAACTGCCCTATTGGCGTTGCTCCGTCTTTGCGAAGATGGCGGAGGCTGCCGCGCAAGGCAAGCCGACTGTGATTTTCTTCGCAGCCGACCACAAGTCCTGGGGATGGTATCTCCATACGCCGACGGAATTGCGGCTCTGCTATGCGGACGCCATCGCCAACGGCGCCAGCGTCTGGCTGGGAATCCACAGCAATCCCGACAACTACAACACCAACGGCGGCCGTGCGGTGCTGGACATGGTGAAGTACGATGCTAGAAATGACGCCTGCTACCAGAATACCCGTAGCCTGGCGGAAGTCGCGGTCTTCTACAGCTACGACACCGCCAGCCATACCAACAACGTCATAGAGGAGAGCGACTTCTATGGCCAAGGGAACCAGGATGCCACGCGTCCCGGCAACTACAACGACGCAGTCAACGGCGCCTTCGCCATTCTGGAGCACCAGAACATTCCCTACGATGTGGTCAACGACCTGCATCCGGAAGACGCCGAGAAGTATCGCGTACTGCTGGTGCCCAATGCTTCCTGTGTGAATGACCGGACGCTGGAGGCCCTTCATCGTTTTGTGCAGAAGGGCGGGTTGCTGCTGGCAGATGGACAGTTCGGATTTTTCGACGAGAATGGTGCGCCGCGCAAGGTCCTTCCTGAATGGATCGGCGCACTTTCCGACAGGAAGATCGTCAATCAGAAGACATTTAATTACATTTCCTTGCAGTGGGAAGGCTTCGAGGCCGACAATGCTTTTGGCTACCAGCCGTCTCCCTACTGGATGTGTGCACTGACCCCCCAGGAGGGCGCACAGGTGATTGCGCGGATTCCCGTTCCCATGGAAGGATGCTATGCCGCCCGTCCCGGGAAGCCGGAAATTCCCGTGGGTATTCGCGCGAAGGTTGGCGACGGGCAAATCTGCTACGTGGCCGGCGGTCTCTACGAGTTCTACTACGGCTTCCAGATTACCGCCATCCGGCGCTGGTTCCAGGCGATCTTTGCCCGAGTGCCCTTCCAGTTCCGTCTGGAAGGCGCTCTGCCCGGGATTTCCATGACCGTCCGCCAGATGGAGGACGGGAGAGTCCTGGTCCATCTCACGAACCATGTGGGCGCGACCCGTCCGCTGGACGGTGTGCCGGCAATTTCCGGCGTCACCTTGAAGACACCGGCGGAATGGACTTCCGGACAGGTGCTGATGGGCGCCCAGGAACTGGTCTGCCAGACCCCCGGATGCTTCCGGTTGCCGCCATTGGGTGATGTCACCGTGCTGGCGCTCTCCCGATAACCGGGAATAGGGGGGGGGCATGGCTGGTGAGCGTTTCCCAAGATTCTAGGGTCTCTGGTGGTCTGTATTATCTAATACTTTGGGAATTATATATTTAAGTTGCCTACGTGGTCTGATGCTGCGTTTCCCCGAGGCTTGCGCCTCGGGCACAGGACAAGTCCGTATCGTCAATCAATAACGGCAATTTATGTATATAGTTCCCAAAACGTTGTCATACTCCGCTCTTTTTGAGCCTTTTTCCCGGTCTGTTTCCTTGCATAGTGACTATGCGCGGTCGCAGATCGGAAAAAATCCTTCAAAAATAGCTGTTGTCTGAATAACTTATAGGATGCTACAGACTACTAGGTTTCTAAGAGCCTCTAGACCTTCTAGGAAGAACGATCCCGAATCGCGGGTTTTAATGGACGAAATTCATCTTGGGAAACACCTATTTTTTAGGGAAGGGGTATATTATTTCACCGTTTTTTTTGTGATATATTTTACAAAAGGTAAATGCAAGGTCCAGTTGAAGGCGTTTTCCGGGATTTCGGAGGCAGTTTGCTTCATGTGCGTCAAGGCGTAGTTCACTACGATGCGAAACACTTGGAGGAAAATGCCCCGAAAGCGCGAAAAGCACTCCAAGCGACTTTTGCAATTGCCTCATGAACTGAAAGGAGAGCTGATGAACCGGAATTTCTTGTTGTTCAGTCTTTTGACGGGGCTGGTGTCGATGCTGGTCGCCGATGAGATCAAGTTGAAGGAACCTGCTGATCGCGAGGTGGTTTCTCCCTTGTCGATGAACCAGCGCATGGTGGCGAAGATGCCCATCGCCCAACTGGAGGAACTGTTCACGGATTCGCTTTTCGTGAAACAGCTGGATTCCACGCCGGGACATTCCATTCCTCCAGGCATCACGATGCGCTGGAGTTTTGCCGGCGATCGCAGCAAGATCCACTATGAGCTGCTGCTCTCCGAGGACAAGAATTTTGCGGATGCCCGGAAGATCCTGCCGGCGCACAGCACTTATGCGCTGAACAACCTGCTTCCCGGCAAGACCTACTTCTGGAAAGTCCAGTCTGTGACGGAAAGCGGCACGGTCACGGCGGAAAGCGATGTGCGTTCTTTCACGGTGGAGGATCTCTATCCCCGCGTGCTGGCTCTGCCGGATGCCTGGAATGTCCGCGACCTGGGCGGCAAGCCCGCCATGGCCGGACGCAAAATCCCCTACGGAAAGATCTACCGTTCCGGCGGTCTGAACAACAATTCCGCTGACGGCGGCAAGACTCCGGGCAAAAGTCTTGTCACCGCGGCTTCCATCCGGGAAGCCCTGGAGGTCCTGAAGATTCGCACCGAGCTGGATCTGCGCTGGGATGGCGAAGTGGCCGGCATGACCCAGTCCCCCCTGGGGCCATCCGTCCAATATATCCATATCTCCACCGTGATGTACGGTTCCCTTTTCACCAAGGCCGGCATGGACAACTATGCCGAGCTTTTCCGGCTCTTCACGCATCCCGAGAACTATCCCATCGACTTCCACTGCATCGCCGGCGCCGACCGCACCGGGACCCTGTCGTTCCTGCTGCATGCCGTCCTGGGCTGCTCCGAGGATGACATCCGCCGCGACTACGTCTATACTTCCATCTATTCCATGCGCTACTTCGCCAATGCGGATGCCCTGATCCGCGGCATGGACGTTTTTGGCGCCGTGGATGAACCGCTGCAGTACAAGGCGGAGCGCTTCCTGCTGCAGGCCGGCATCACCCCGGAGGAAATCCACGCCTTCCAGACCATCGTTCTGGGCGACGAACTGCCGCTTTCTCCTGTGCTGACTGCCAGCATCCGCGTTCGCGAAATGAAGAGCCAGTTCCAGCCTACCGACCTCCTGAGCGTCGTGGATGGCAGTGCCGTGAAGACCATTGTGAAACAGTGCGGGAAGGAATACGAGTTCCGTCCCATGGGCTGGACGGCTTCCCCCGTGAAGTTCGTTGGCTCCGACGGCAATGGCCGCTTCATGGTTGTCCTGCAGAACAAATCCCAGATTCCGCGTCAGGTAAAGTTGGTCTGCCCTGATCTGGAGAATGAAAAGTACAATCTGACGGATGTCCTGGGCGGCGTTCGCTATATGCGGCCTGCTCCTTCCGGTCTGTCTGGCCTTGCCTTCTGGAAGAACCGTAGTGTCTGCGCCTGGTTTAACGAGACGATTCTCCTCCAGCCCAAGACGGAGTATTGTTTCCTGCTGACTCCTGCCGGCCAGGAGGCCCCGGAATGCACGGCAGTCGAGACCATGCCGCCCATTACCGAGGATTACCTGACCGCTGTCACCATCGAGGAACCCGTCATTGATGGCAAGAAGGACATGGAGTTCTGGGCGGCTGTCCAGCCCGTTGAATTGCGTGATATCGAAGGTCGGCCGGTCCTGGACCACCAGGTCACGGCTTGGCTGGCTACAAACGCCTCCCATGACACGCTCTATGCGCTGGTGCATGCGGAGGACGATACCTTCAACGGAAATTCCGGCAAACGGGATTCCGATGCTTCCTGGTCTGGCGACGATGTGGAGTTCTTCATCAGCTGCGTTGGCTCCGAAGAGTACTACCAGCTGGTTTTGGGCCGCGGCGGATGCTATCTGGACGGAAAGGGCCAGGATGTCTCCTGGAATACCGAGGCTGTGCAATACGCCATCGCCAGCGACGACAAAGGCTGGACGGTGGAGGTGGCGCTTCCGCTGGAGGAGTTCAAGCTGACTGGACCGCTGGCGTTGAACATCTGCTCCTGCAACCAGCCCGCTGGCCTCCTGCGCAACCTGGGCGTCACGGGCGGCGCCTTCCATAACCGGGAAGCCATGCGCCCCGTGCTCCTGAAATAATTTCTTTTCTCAAAAAAAACTGAATCAATTCCTATGAAAAAGTTTCTTACCTCATTGGTCCTGGCGGCTTTGGGAACGACCACGCTTTTCGGTGCGTCCGTAAAGGCCCTGAAGCCGGAAAACCGCTCTGTCGTTGCACCGCTGACAACGATGCAGCGTATGGTGAACACCCTCTCTATGGAGCAGCTGGAAATTCTCTGGAAGGACAAAATTTTCATGCATCGCGTGAATGCCTGTCCCAATGCTTCCCTGCCTCAAGGCGTGGAGTTCAAGTGGGAGTATTCCAGCAAATGCCCTCTTGCGTTCAAGGTCCTTCTGGCCGACAATGCGGAACTCTCCGACGCCTGGACCTACGATGAGGAGGACACTGGGTTCACATTGCACAACTTGATTCCTGGCAAGACCTATTTCTGGAAGGTGGTCGCCGTGAAGGAAGACGGCGAGGTCGACGCGGAAAGCAAGGTTTCGTCTTTTACCGTGGAGAATCTCCTTCCCCGCGTCATCTACGCTCCAGAGGTCAAGAATTTCCGCGACCTGGGCGGCATGAAGGCTATGGGCGGTCGCGCCATTCCCTTCGGAAAACTCTACCGTTCCGGTAGCCTGAACGCCAATTCCGAGGATGGGAAGGCGGCAGGCGAGGCATATCTGACGGAAGAAGGCCAGGATGTCATGGCCAACGAACTGCAGATCAAGACGGAACTGGATCTGCGGTGGGAACGCGAGGCCGGCAAGGAGGTCGGCTCCCTGCTGGGCGCGGATGTCAATTATATCAACATTCCTGCCAAGCTCTACGGCGCCATGTTCACCTCTTCCGGGCAGGAGAACTACGCGAAGCTCTTCCAGCTCTTCGCCAAGGCGGAAAATTATCCTATCGCTTTCCATTGCATCGCCGGCGCGGACCGCACAGGGTGCCTGGCGTTCCTGCTGGAGGCCGTGCTGGGGTGCTCCGCGGATGACATCCGCCGCGACTATATCTTCTCCAGTTTCTACAGTGCGCGCTACTTCAGTGCCATTGACGTTCTGATCGCGGGAATGGACGCCTATAGCACTGCCGCAGAGGATACGCTCCAGAACAAAGCGGAACGCTATCTGATCCGCAGCGGCGTGGCGCCCGAGGACATCCTGGCTTTCCAGAAGATCATCCTGGGCGAAGACCTGGTTCCGTCTCCCACGGTGGAGGCTGCGCTGAAGATCAACGCCTTGAAGGCGCAGTTCCCCGGGAAGTCCTCCCTGGAGCTGGTGGAAGCCTCGCCGGTGAAGGGAACGATGCTCCAGTGCGGCAAGGAATACGCCTTCGCGCCTCCCGCATGGTTCCGGAATCCCGTGGTTTTCGTCGGCGCCGACGGCAAGGGCGACTTCCTCTGTGAAATTGACAACACTACGCAGGATGTCTGCTACGGACGCTTCCAGGGCGAAGACTTGACGGCGGAGCGCTATTTCCTGCTGAATGCCCTGACGAAGGAGGCTTTCCTTACTGCCAACGGAAATATCGCCTGGAAGACGGAAGAACTTCTGGACGAGCCGATTCCGTTGCCTGCCGCTACTCAGATGCTTCTGGTGCTCCAGCCCGCCGGCGAGGCATTGCCAGAAGGCTATGCGAAGAAGGTTCTGGAAGTCCAGGACGACAAGTTCCTGATGGCCTCTTCCGCGAAACCCGCTCCCGTTATCGACGGTGTGCTGGATGACGAGATGTGGATGGACCGTGCGCCGTTCTCGCTCTGCGCCATCGACGGCACCCCCGTCAAAGACAACCATGCCATGCTCTATCTGGGAACCGATCCCCGACATACCATGCTCTACATGGCGGTGAAGGTCGAGGATGATTCCTTCAATGCACAGGAGCGTCCGCGTGACGGCGAATGCTGGGCCGACGACGAAGTCGAGTTCTTCATTAGCGGCGTCGGCGATGTCGCCTACTATCAGCTCGTTTTCAACCGCGTAGGCTCCTGGCTGGATGGCAAGGGGCAGGATGTCCACTTTTCGCTGAACGATGTTGTGGCCAAGACCGGCGAGGTGGAAGGCGGCTGGGTGCTGGAGGTTGCCCTTCCCATGGAACAGCTCCAGCTGACCAACGTCATCGAGCTGAACGTCTGCACCACCAATGTCCCCAGCGGCATTCAGCGGAACTTGGGTCCGACCGGCGGTGTATATCATACCCGCGAGGCTCTGAAGCCCATCCTCTTGAAGTAAGATTTTGATACAGGCATTAGATTAAGGGTGACGGCCCGTCAACGGGCCGTCGTTATGTGTCACAAGGAGACAATTCATCATGAAAGTCATCATCCAGCAGAATTACGACAAGATGTGCGAATGGGCTGCCAACCACATCGCAGCAGCCATCAATGCCCACAAAGGCGACAAGCCCTTCGTTCTGGGTCTGCCCACCGGTTCCTCTCCCCTCGGCGTCTACAAGCGCCTGATCGCCGCCAACAAGGCCGGAAAGGTCAGCTTCAAGAACGTTGTTACCTTCAACATGGATGAGTACGTCGGTCTGCCCCGCGAGCATCACGAGAGCTACTGGTTCTTCATGCATGACAACTTCTTCGACCACATCGACATCCCTGCCGAGAATGTGAACATCCTGAACGGCATGGCCGCCGATCTGGAAGCCGAGTGCATCCGCTATGAGCAGAAGATCGCCTCCTACGGTGGCATCGACCTGTTCCTGGGCGGCTCCGGCGTTGACGGCCACATCGCCTTCAACGAGCCCTTCACCTCCCTGAATTCTCGCACTGGCGTCCGCGACCTGACCGAGGACACCAAGATCGTCAACTCCCGCTTCTTCGACAATGATCCCGAGCAGGTGCCCTCCCGCGCCCTCTCCGTCGGCGTTGCCACGGTCACGGATTCCAAGGAAGTCCTGCTGCTGATCAGCGGCCACAACAAGGCCCGTGCTCTGAAGGAATGCGTGGAAGGCGGCGTGAACCAGATGTGGACCATCTCCGCTCTGAACCTCCACAACAACGCTTACATCGCCTGCGACGAAATGGCCTGCGGCGAACTGCGCGTGGATACCTACAAGTACTTCCTGGACGTCTATAAGAGCGAGCGCCTGTAGTGGCTCTCGGGGCTGGCTGCAAGAACCTTGTCGGTCAGCCTCCATTCGCATTCTGCGTGAAATGCGTGTAACCGTCTCTCTGGCGGGACGCGCAGAACACGTAAAAAAAGAATTACATACTTAAGTTGCCTGCGTGCCTTGACACTGCATTTTCCCGAGGCTTGCGCCTCGGGCACAGGACAAGTCCGTATCATCAATCAATAGCGGCAACTTAGGTATGTTGTTCCCTAAAAAGGCCTTCGTCGAACCACTCGTCGAAGGCCTTTTCTTTTCAGTTTGGTTGCGATTCAGAAAGAGATGGCAGAATTGTCAATGCGCGCCATCGGTGTTCATTCGTGGTTCAAAGCAATATCCTTTCTGAATACGTTGCTGGCAAAGAACCTCTTCACCACAATCAGGCAGATAATCACGGTAATCAAATCCAGAATAAACTGAGACCAGGCGATATTGGTGAAATGGGAAAACCTTCCCAGGAGAATCATCAGCGGGATGTCCAGCGGCCCTTTGCGGATGATAGAGAGAATCAACGCGGTTTGGGGGCGGTTGATGGCCTGGTAGAAAGCGTTGATGGTGGTGCTGACCGCATAGAGGGGGAAGGAGATGCAGAGCATCTGGATGAAGGTCGCGGCGAAGCGTACGGTCTCTTCGTCCCGAATGAAGAGCAGCGACATGGGGCGGGCGAAGATTTCCAGGAAGATCACCAGCGTGGTCAGGCTGTAGAAGGCCATTTTCAGTGTGGTGAAGAGAATGTCCTTCATCTTCTCATGCTTTCCCGAAGCGTATGCGTATGCGATCAGCGGCAGCGCGCCCTGGGTGATGCCTACCGCGATGTGGCTGGGAAGGAAATCCGCCTTTTTGGCGATGCCGATGGCGGCGACTACATGGTCGCCGTGCCGGGCCAGCAGGACGTTCAGCACGTTGTTGGATATGGCCGACAGGAACATGATCAGCGCCGAGGGAAGGCCGACAGAGAGGATTTCCCTGATTTCCGCAGAGCTCATGCGGACCAGAGAGGGTCGGAAGGAGAGGCAGCTTTGGGAACGAATGCGGTAGATGGCTCCTGCCAGGAATAGGGTGGAAATCACATTGGAGAGGAAGGTGGCGAAGGCCGCGCCGCCTACGCCCAGGCCCAATCCGAAGGGGAAGATGAAGAACGGGTCGAGGATGACGTTCAGGATGCCGCCGAGGATCAGGCCGCGGCTGGCGAGCCGGGCATAGCCTTCCGCCCGGAGAAGGTTGGAGAGGTGCATGCTGAGGACGGACGGCACCACTCCCAGCGTGAAGAACCACAGGAAATACTCTCTGGCGTAGGGAAGGACCGTTTCGGAAGCCCCCAGGAAGCGGATCAATCCGCCTCCCCAGCGTCCCCCAGCACGTCCGAGAAGCAGGCTGCTTCCGGTTGCGCAATAGGTGGAGAAGGCGGAAATGCGTCCGGCAGTGCGGAAGTCCTTCTTTCCCAAGGCGCGTGAGAGCATGCTCCCGGCGCCAACTCCCCAGAAGTTCGCCAGTCCCAGCATGATCAGCGAGGTCGGAAGCGCCAGGGCGATGGCTGCGATCTGTTCCGGCTTGTTCAAGGTGCCGACGTAGATGGAATCCGCATAGTTGTAGATGACGCCAATCAACTGGCTGGCCACCGTGGGCAAGGCCATGGCCACAATAATCCCCAAAGTGGATTTTCGCTGGAATAGCTCCTCCAGCTTGCTAGATTGGGAGACGGCAACAGACAATTGACTTCACTCCGATGGTTTTCATGTACTTTATCCGTTTTTCCCTGTAACGGCGGGAAAATCCGTTTTTTTCTTCATTCTTTGCCTGAATTGCTCCGAATGATGCTACATTAAGGCAAATGTCGTGGTCCCGTAGCTCAGCGGTTAGAGCAGGTGACTCATAATCTCTTGGTCGCAGGTCCGAATCCTGCCGGGACCACCACTTTATATTTTCTTTGTTTTAAGATATTTGGAGCTTTCTGTTCTTTTGTGAAAAAGAACCGTTTTGTTGGTTTTTGCCGAAAAAGAATCGTTTTCTTTTCCTAGGTGGGAATCATGAAAAATAGCACAAATCCAGCACGCTGTGATGAAGCCATTTTCAAGAAACGGCAGCAAGGGGCGGACGGTATGAGGCATGTGATTGCACGACAGATTGGCAATGTCGCTTATAGTATTGACAGGAAGCGCAGGTTGCGTTTTCATGGGAGAGCCTTTTGCAAAAGGCTCGGAATCTTAGGAATCAGCCCAAGGAGGTCATGATGCCACAGGATGTTGATGAAGTGAACCCTCAGGAAAATACTCTGGAACAAGAGCCCCAGAAGACGCAGGCCGAGCAGAAGCCGGAGGAGACTCAGAAGACTCCGGAAGAACAGAAGGCCGATTTGGAACGCGAGCTCCGGAAGCGCGAGGCGTTGGCCAGGCTGGAAGAAGAGTCCCGGGATTCCGCCATGGGACGGATTTTGCGGAGCAAGTCCTTTTGGTATGCCGTCTTCGGAGCCATCTTCTTTCTTTTCATGTTCTATATCATCCGCTGGGCGGCGCGCGACATCGGGTTCTAGCGAAGTAATTGCAATCGTCGCTTTGGGCACTTTTCGCGCTTCCGGGACAGTTTGCTTCAAGTGCTTCGCGTCGTAATGGACTACGCCTTGGTGCACTTGAAACAAAGTGCCTCCGAAATCCCTGAAAAGTGCCTTCGAATGGACTTTTGCAATTACCTCTGGTCGAAGATGAATCTCTCTTTGCAACAGAAAATTCAGGATATCGTCGATGACGCCATTATGCGCGGCGAGGAGCTGGGCGTGCAATGTGCCATCTGGCAGAATGGCGCAATCCAGGCGGAATACTACGCAGGATATTGCGATGAGGCGCGCACGCGTCTCGTAACGGCGGACTCGCTTTTTCCTGTTTTTTCCGTGGGCAAGGCCTTCTTTTCCACGCTGGCGTTGAAGTTGGTGGAAGCCGGAGTGGTGGGGATGGACATGCCGCTGGCGGAGGTCTGGCCGGAGTTCGGTACGGCGGAGTTGCGCACTGTGCGATTGCGTCATGTGCTGAACCACACCACGGGACTTTTCATCATGCCGCAGGCTTCCACGCCGGAAGAACTCGCCGACTGGGATTTGATGTGCGCACGCATGGCGAAGCGCCGTCCGGCCTGGACGCCGGGCACAAAGACGCAATATCAGGCGCTGACCTATTCCTGGCTCCTGGGCGGTGCGCTGGTCCACGCCACCGGGAAGCCGCTGGGGGAACTCCTGCGGCGGGAACTCCTGGAGCCCATCGGCGTTGATCGCGACACCTTCTTTGGCATTCCGCTGTCGGAAGAGCATCGTCTGGGACGCGTGGTGCACGGACCGGATCTGCTGCCGTCGTTTCCCAAGAAGCAGACCTATCTTGATCCCCTGCCGAATGCCCTGCGCTGCCGGTGCATTCGGGCGGCGTGTCTGCCGGCCTTCAACTGCATGAGCGATGTGCGGGGAATGGCGAAGTTCGGTGCAGAGCTATGGCAGGGAAATATTCTTTCCCGGAAAATGCTGGCGGAGGCCACTGCCTTGCAGCGTCCTCCAAACGATCCGATTCCTTCCGAAAATCCGGATGAATATTGGACGATCTTCGGACACGGCTATACGCTGCTGGGGGGACGCCCGAATTACGGACGAATCTTCGGACACCATGGCCACGGTGGCAGCGAAATTACCATCGACCAGGAGAACGGCACGGTCTTCGCCGTGGTCAAGAACCGCCTTTCCTGCAAGGTCCTCCAGCCGATGAAGGAGAGGATCCGCCGCGAGGTCAAGCAGATGCTGGGATAGAGGTTCTTGTCAATTATCCCTGAAGTATAGAACACATTGGAACACTTTTCGACACTTTTTAAAAAAGTGTGTATACTTGAGTGTACTTTTGTATAGAACCGGATTTCAACGGGGAGGAGGATCTTGTCAATGCTGTGGTGACGGGAAGTCCGGGCGTTGTGTCGTCTGGTTATTTGTTCCGGTAGACGTGTGGGGTGACGCCGTATGCCTTCTTGAAGCGGCGGATGAAGTAGTTCGCGCTGGAGAATCCGGAACGGAAGGCGATTTCGTCCACGCTCATGTGGCTTTTCAGGAGCAGGTTGCAGGCGTGTTCCAGGCGGTATTTCAGGGTGAGTTCGCTGAAGGAGGCTCCCAGGTATTTCAAGCAAAGGGTTGAGACATACCCCGGGCTGATGGAGAAGAAGCGGGCCACGTCTTCCCGGGAAAGCGGCTCTTCCCAGTGCTCCCGAAGGAAGGTATGCAGACGCTCCGTCAGATCGCAATATCCTGAGTTGAATGACTGTCTATATGATAAAAATATAGAACACATTGGAACACTTTTCGACACTTTTGCGAAAATGGTGTATATTTGAGTATACTTTTATATAGAACCAGATTTCAATAGGGAAACAACAATTTCATGGATCCTGTCATCAATCCGTTTTCACCTGGAGCAGGCGCTCCGCCGCCAGAACTGGTAGGTCGCGAGGCTATTTTTGAAGAAGCTCGGATTTTGCTGGGGCGTGTTCTAGGCGGTCGCACGGTTCAGAGTATGGTAATGACCGGTTTGCGTGGTGTTGGCAAAACAGTTTTGCTTGGCGAAATAAGACACATGGCTGAACATTCTGGGGTCCTTCCTGTAATGGTGGAGGCAACAGAAGAGAAATCGGTTGGGGAATTATTGGTTGCTCCCTTGAAAAAGGTGCTTTTTGACCTTGATCGTATGCAGGGGGCGAAGGATAAGGTCAAGCGTGGACTTGTTGCGTTGCGCAATTTTATCGGGACGATAAAAATAGAGGTAGGAGATTTTGGTCTCGGCATAGAGCCGCAGCATGGTTTTGCTGACAGTGGTGATTTGGAATATGATCTTGGGGAATTGTTTGTTTGCGTCGCAGAAGCGGCGGCGGATCGCGGCAAAGGTGTTGTAGTGCTGATAGACGAGATGCAATATCTTTGTGAACGAGAGCTTGGTGCCTTGATCATGGCTATGCACCGGATGCAGCAGGAGGCGTTGCCTTTGGCACTTGTTGGTGCAGGATTGCCGATTTTGCCGGGGCTGGCAGGCAATGCCAAATCCTATGCGGAGCGTCTTTTTCACTTTCTTGAAATAGGTGCGCTATTGGAAGAGGATGCTATCAAGGCAATACGACTTCCTTTAGAGGCAGGAGCCGTGCACATTGACGATGCTGCTGCACATCGCGTCTTCGAGATGACTCATGGCTATCCCTACTTTCTGCAAGAATGGGGATACCGTTTGTGGAATTATGTGGAGCAGGAGCCTATTTGGTTGTCAGACGTCGAGGCTGTTTATCCAAGTGTGCTAAAGCGTTTGGATGATAGTTTCTTTCGTGTGCGAATCGAACGAATGACGAAGGGAGAAAAGGATTTTCTTTATGCCATGGCGAAGATTGAGTCCTCTGAGATAAAGATCGGGGATGTTGCCAAGCAGTTGGGGGTAACAGTGGGAAGCATGGGCCCACGTCGTAGTTCCTTGATTAGAAAAGGAATGATTTATAGTCCGGCACATGGCACTATTGCGTTCTCTGTGCCTTTGTTCGGTGAGTACTTGTTGCGGTCTAATCGAATATGAAGGAGCCTTTTGCAAAAGTCGCTTCGGCCACTTTTCGCTCTTTCGGGGCATTTTGCTCCAAGTGCTTCCGCCTTCGCGAAGCTACGGCGGGACATGTCGCATCGTAGTGGACTACGCCTTGTCGCACTTGAAGCAGACTGCCTCCGAAATCCCTGAAAAGTGCCTTCGAATGGACTTTTGCAAAAGACTCGAAGAATTCTGTTTTGATCGAATTTCCTTGGCAGGGGACCTTGATAAAAATAGAACACATTGAAACACTTTTCGACACTTTTTAAAAAAGTGTGTATACTTGAGTATACTTTTGTATAGAACCGGATTTCAACGGGGAGGAGGATCTTGTCAATGCTGTGGTGACGGGAAGTCCGGGCGTTGTGTCGTCTGGTTATTTGTTCCGGTAGACGTGTGGGGTGACGCCGTATGCCTTCTTGAAGCGGCGGATGAAGTAGTTCGCGCTGGAGAATCCGGAACGGAAGGCGATTTCGTCCACGCTCATGTGGCTTTTCAGGAGCAGGTTGCAGGCGTGTTCCAGGCGGTATTTCAGGGTGAGTTCGCTGAAGGAGGCTCCCAGGTATTTCAGGCACAGCGTCGAGACATACCCTGGGCTGATGGAGAAGAAGCGGGCCACGTCCTCCCGGGAGAGGGGTTCTTCCCGGTGTTCCCGCAGAAAGTTGTTCAGGCGCTCCGTAAGATGGAACTGTCGGGTGATGGGGGCTGCGGTGCTTTCCTGCAACGCCTTGATGGTCAACGAATACAGAGCTTGGCATAACTCGTTGAACAAGGGGAGCTGGTGTTCGTGGGCCAGGGCTTCCATGGCCTGGATCAGCGCCATGCCGCCAGGCGAAAGCGGCATATAGGTATGCCAGAATATGTCCCGTTCCGTGGGTGGTGGGGTAATGCCGTCCGAGTCAATGAACATGGCCCGGATGTGTCCGGGAAAGAAGCTGAAGGAAAGGGCCCGGCTGGGATATTCTCTCTTCTCGTTGGAATGGAAGTATCCATTGCGTGTGCAAAAGAAGGTGTTCATCCCCCTGAAAATCTTTTGTGTAGCCTTCCCGTTTTCAAAAAAATTGCTGCACAATTCACCGTCCAACTGGATAAGCAACCGAGGAACGGAATGTATCCAGTCGCCTTCATGGGCCTCCGAAAAGACGCCTGCCACGGGCGGAATGGATGGCAGTTCGCAGTGTTTCAAAAGTTTTTCCAACGAAATTTGAAAGACGCTCATGATGTAACAAAAGTTCTATTTTTTTGTTGAAAAAAGATGTTTGGTTTACAATAGTGCTATTTTTCGTTTTTTCTCACTATTGGGAACAGTTCTTTTTTTCCTAAAATATGATTGACGCCCGAAAATGGTGTTTCCTCGAAAATCGGAAGGATTTTTTTCCGGGTCGGCTTTTTTGCCGACAACTCAAGTCCCACGTGAGCGCTATCTGTTCACAAGTCATTCCCCAAAACAACCCAAGGAGCAAAGAAATGAAGCGTAATTCCTTCACTCTGATCGAACTGCTGGTGGTCATTGCCATCATCGCCATCCTGGCCTCCATGCTGTTGCCTGCCTTGTCCAAGGCCCGTGAGAAGGCCCGTTCCATCGCCTGCGTCAACAACCTGAAGCAGATCGGTATTGCCATGGTCCTTTACTTGGATGACCACAATGGCAATTTTATGGACGACTACAACACCAAGGTCTATCATAGCCAGAGGACGAACAGTGACATTCCCGTGGACCGCGCTCCCTGGTCGTTCCTCCTGACCGACAACGGCTATCTGCCCTATCCGGGCGGCCAGGATGTCGGCTACTTTGGCGGCGGTAACGTCACCAAGCACATTCTCTTCTGCCCCTCTTCCTCCACGACCAGAGAAAAATATCTGTGCGACTATGGCATCAACCTCAATCTGACTCGTCACCAAAATAACGCCACCTGGGATTCCTACTGCTGCTACAATATCGATGCCCTGACGGCTCCCTCCAAGATGGCAATGATCACCGATACCGCAAAATCCTCCTCGGACGAAGCAGGCAGCGGCGAAGCGCAGCAGCCCCTCTTTTTCGGACGTGCATCAAATTTCAGTGGCACCGGCGCCGCGTTCTCCTGCGATACACCGTACTGCATCTCCATGTCCCGTCATGGCAAGTTCTGCGCCAACATGCTCTTCTGCGATACCCATGTGGAGACCATCCGCAAGGGACAGCTGCCTGTTGATGTCTACAGCGGCACTGCCGTCTGCAGCGTTGCTCTGATCAAGCAGCAGCAGTAATGTGACAACCAGCCGCTGGCGGAGAGCCGCCGGCGGCTGTTGCGAAGGGAAAAGAGACATGCGTCGCCTGGAGGCTTTTGAGGTTGCGCATGTCCGTTAGGAGTATGATGTTGATGGAAAAGAGGCTATTTCTTTTTGCGTTTTGCGTTGCGTTTGTGGTTTTAGGATCGGCGATGGAATATCCGACATACGGCTGGAATACCTGGAAGCACGCGGAAAACGGCGGGGCCTTCGAGCGGGTGGAGCCCAACGCCGAATTTGCAGAAGGGGCGTTGAAGTTCGTTCCCGACCAGGATATCCAGAAGAGTTATTCTTTGCAGGCGTATGGCGATGTGCCCGCCAAGTCTGACGAAGTGGTTTCCGTTACTTTCCGGATTCTTGCCAGCGCGGACGTATCTCCTGCGGCAACGATGATTTTCAGTCTTGACACCAAGAACGAGTCGCAGGAGTGGTATAAGGTATTCAAGACGCCTTTGCAGAAAGCGCTGGATGTCATTCCCGGCATTGAGCAGACGATTACGCTGGAAGCGGATTTCAAGCAGTTTGAGGCAAGGGAACTGGGTTTTGTTTGCCCGATCGTCGAAGTGAACAATTTGACTGCGGGTTATGTGGCTGTTTTGCCCATCAAGGTCTCGGCCAAAAAGAGTGTTTATACGGCGTCGGAAAAAACGCAGGTTCCTGGCCTGGATGGATATGTCATTCAGGAGGATGCCCTGACGCAGTTCAAGTGGGCGGGTGCCGTGGCGGATGACAAGTTCGAGCGTCTGCTGAACTATGCGGCGCTTGGGTTGAATATCGTTGATTTGACGCCGAAGAACAAGGCGGTTGCCTGGCAATGGCTGGAAGGCGACACGGTGAGCACTGTCTATGCGGGAGGAAAATGGTGCATTTCCGTGGGCGAAACGCCTGAGGCGCAACATGAAGCATTGGTTATTATTGGCGAGAATCTTTCCGCCGCCGAATATGGTTCTGGCGTGCTCTTCAGAGGTGCGGATGGCGTGGTCCATCTAGTGGAAGGCGGCATGGAATCCACTGGACACACGTTGCTTCGCGCCAAAGGCACACCGGAAATCGACGTGCGCGGTCTCTATGTTGCGGACGACGCATGCTCTCTCTTCTGGATTGACGAGGCGCAGCGGGAATTGCGTCGCGCCAAGAAGGTCTATGAATCGAACCTGGAGTACATTCCCCCAATCTGGGGCGCTTACAATGTCGCCCGCAAATGGGAAAATGCGTTTGACCTCTATAGGCAGGCGCTGGAGGAGATGAAGCGGAATGTCATGGCGCGAACGGAAGGTTGGGGAGCGGCGCTTGTCGCGAATCCTCTGTTGCACGACCGCTATGGCCAGCTGATCTGGATGGCGGCGCGTGAATACATCGAAGAGTCCGGCTATTTCGGCGGCGTATTTCGCAAAACGTGGTTTACGCATCTCGGTGGAGCTGGACAAGTGGGACAGACTCTTGAGTTCGCCCGCAAATGCGACGAACTGGCGGCCCGTGCGCGCCGTCTCGAAAAAGCGAATTTCAAGGAAGGCATAGCTGCGGGAGAGCAGTTCGCCGCAGGCTGGATCAATGGCCTGGAGCATGTCTATCCCTCCGCAGGCAACAACAGACGGCTCAGCCGGGAGTGGACATTGGATGTGGCGCGCGGTGAAGCGGAGGATGCGCAGCTGGTACTGACAAGCGGAGACAATGCAGTGGAAGGTCTGGTTGTCTCCATCCAGGCGGAGCAGAAGAACGCGCCAGTCTTCTCTCTCTACCGCACGGAGTGCGTTACCATTACGCCAAGTCCCATGCCAATGCTTCCGCTGTGCCATCCTGGCGACAGCAAGATGCCGGACATTCTGATTCCCCTGGCGGAAGGCGAGGCGGTCGCTTTGGAGAAGGAATCCAATCTGGCGATTCAGGCACGTATTCGCGTGGCGCATGACGCGAAACCAGGCAAATACACCTATCACGTGAGTGTCAAGAAAGGTGATGTGCAAATTGTTCTTCCTCTGACGGTTGTGGTGCATGGTTTCGACATTTCGGACCGACCTCTGCCCAATATCGCGGGCCTTCGTCCAAGTACCTTCCGCGAATGGTATAAGGACGACGCGCAGAAAGCGCGCAGGAATTTTGCTCTGGAGCTGATGGATTGCCATCTGGAGCCGCTGGATCTCTACAGCCAGACGCCGGTTGTGGAAGACCAGGACTGGGCGGTGGAACACGGTGTCCGTGCATGGAATTTCGGCGGCAATCTCAACGCCCTGGCCGACCCGGATTCCACTATGCTGGAGTTCGTGAAGCTTCTGGGCAGCACGGACGGAAAGACATTCACGGTGATTCCTGCGGAGTTCTCGTTGGAGCGCCGCGTGGAGGCCGAGCCGTTGAGCGATGTGGATCTTGTGATCGTTCCGAAGGCTTCCGTCGCCAAATACCGCTATCTGAAGATTCATGACAGCGAAGTGCGTGGCTGGTACAACCGCAGCAACTACCACTTCTTCTACGTCTATGCGAACTCGCCTTTTGGCCCTGCTGTTTCGTTGACGGATGCGGATGGCGTCAAGAAGGGAATCAGTGATGTCCGCTTCCTGCAGCCGGACAAGAATCCGTCCGTATCCGGCGTGGAACAGTTCAAGGCGATAAGCGGCATTGCGTTTGACAATCTCCGCGACGCCAGCAACTGCGGCTCTGTGCTACTGGAGAAAGGCGAAGGCGAAGTGACGGAAGTGCGGCTTTTCAACCGTCTGAAGCAGGCGAATTGGGAAAGCATGTCCAAGTTCTACAATGCTTTCCTGGAGAAGACGGATGGAAAGGCCGAAATCTATCTCTACGGCTTTGACGAAGTTGCTTCGTATCTCAACGGCCAGGTGATCTCTGCCCTGAAGAACACCAAGCTGGCCTTCCCGAAGATCCGCACGATTTCGACTCTTGCCCATGCTGAGGCCAATCCGGAGATCTTCGGGCTGCTGGACATTCACTGCCCGACAAATGTCTATGCCACGCCGCGCTTCAACAAACGGACCCATGATCGGGTGGGGACGGAGTATTGGACTTATATTGGCGGCGGTGGTTACTACCCCTTTGGCAATTTCGAGCGCGTGGATCAGCCGCTGGTGAACTCCCGCGCCTTCCTATGGGAACCCATCGCCTTTGATCATATCAAGGGCTTCCTCTTCTGGGATATCCACATGTGGCGCAGCAACAACCATTTGATTGGAATTGACAAGGTCGATTGGAGCAAATGGTGCACCACACATGGCGAGACGAATGGAATGGGCGCACTTTTCTATCCGGGGCCGAATGCCACGATCTATCCCTCCCGCCGGGCACATACCATTTGCGACGGCATTGAGGACTACGCGGCCTTCAAACTGGCGAAGGAAAAGATCGCTGCGCTTGGCAATCCCGCCGCGCTGACAACGCGTCTTGCGGCAATCCGCGAAAACTTCTCCACTGGCATGAGCGTCTTCAACCATGACGCAGAGTCCGTGCGACAGAACCGTCTGGACCTCTATGGCCTGTTGGATGAATTGACCGAGTAGGGCATAATGATGTTGAATATACAAGAACTTCCTGCGCCGTTGGCATCGCGGGAGAAGCACGACTTCTTCCATCCGTCTCCGTGCGTCTTGACTGGCGGTCTCTGGATGATGACCTTCCATCGGATTCAGAATGCCGACTGCTATGGCGGTTGCGAGGCGGTCTTCAGCGTTGACGAGGGGAGGACTTGGAGCGCTCCCCGGAAGGTGGAGGCGCTGCGGACCTTGGCGGTGAGAAAAAATCTGATGCTGGGAATTGCGGACGTGCGCCCGTTCTCTTCTCAAGATGGCGAAAAGGCGCTTCTCATCGGTTGCGACACCATCTACACTCTCCTGGGCAATGCCAGCTGGGACAAGGATGCGCCGGAGCCGCCGCCTCTCAGATATGGCAGCTACTATACGGTCTTTGATGTGAAGAGACGTGTCTTCGGCCCTCGCCGGATGCTGCGCAATCCCGCGTTGCCGCCGGAGAAGCTCTGGCGTGTCGCCTGTGCGCAGGCGACGTATGCTCCAGACGGCGACTGGATTCTGCCGGCCTATTTCGAGTATCGAGCCAATGTGGAATACGAGGCGGGCTACTTCTCGCCGCGTTTTGCCGTGGAGACCGTGAAGGTCCATCTGGAAGGCGATACGCTCATTCCCGTGGCCTGGGGGACGCAGCTGGTCTACGAGAATATGCGCGGCTTCCTGGAACCGTCGCTGATTCGGGGAACGCGTGACTATCTCTTGACCATCCGTGCGGAGGACGGCTGCGCCTATGTGGCCCGCAGCATGGATGGTCTCCAGTGGCCGCAGCCCGTCCCCTGGCGCTTTGACGACGGCGCTCTGCTGGAGACCGACTCCACTCAACAGCACTGGATGATGGTTGGCGGACGCTTACATCTCGTCTATACGCGAAAATGCGCGGAGAGCGCCAATGCCATGCGCTACCGGTCCATCCTGTTTGTCGCGGAAGTGGATGATGCGCAGGAAACTCCTGTGCTGAAACGAAATACGGAGCAGGAGCTGTGTCCAAGACGCCAGCGCAACGGCGTGGATGGACTGCTGGGGAATTTCCACGTGGCGAATCTGGCGGACGGAACGGCGCTTGTCGGAGACGCCTACGGGTTCTACAAAGTTGAAAACGATGACATCGTCGAGCGCTATAACGATGTCGTCCTGAAACGAGTCAGTCTTAAATAGAAAAGGAGAATCAACAGATGAAATTCGGAATGAATGTCTTCGACGGCGCCTGGTCCGCCATGTCCACGCCTTTGACGCCGGACGGGCGGGTGGACGCGGATGCGCTGGAGAAGCTGGTGGAGCACCAGCTGAAGCTGGGCATCAAGGGCCTTTTCATCGGCGGCACCGCCGGCGAGGGTCCCTTCCTGGCCGACGCGGAACGGGCCCGCCTGGCGAAGCTTACCGTGCGGTTCGCGGCGGGGCGCATGCCCGTCGCCATGCAGGTCACGGACAACTCCGCGGAGCGAATGATCGAGAACCTGGGCCGCTACCAGGACGAGGGCATCGACATCGCCGTCGTCGCGCCGCCCTTCTTCCAGCTTGACGCGACGCAGGATTTCCTCTACGGCATCTACTGCAAGGTGATGGACGCCTGCCAGATCCCGGTCGGCCTCTACAATCTCGGGAAGAACACCAGGACGCTCGTGACCCCGGAAACCCTCGCCAGGCTCCTGGAGAACCCCAAGGTCGTGCTGGTCAAGGACAGCTCCAGCGAAGACGCCTACGAGCAGGTGATCCTGGCCGCGAAGGCCCGCCGCGGCGGCACGCTTGCGGCCCTCTGCGGCGACGAGTTCAACAGCGTCCATTACATGCGAAAAGGCTATGACGGCGTGCTTTTCGGCGGCGGCTGCTTCAACGGCGCGTACGCGGCCGAGATGCACCGCCTGGTCCGCGCAGGCAAGGCGGACGAGGCGCAGAAGCTGCAGGAGCATCTTGACGAGGTCCTCTACAAGGTCTTCGGCGGGAAGGAGCTGACCTGCTGGCTGGCCGGCCAGAAGGAGCTGATGGTCCGCCTGGGCGTCTTCAACACCGCCAAGACCCTCCTGAACTACAGGCTTACCGACGAGTGCTCGAAGGCCATCGACGAGGTCCTTCGCGACGAGGCGAAGTGGCTTCTGCCCTAGCGCAAGGAGGAAATTCCCATGCTTCGCTATCAAGAGAACAACGAACTCCATCGGGATTTCCACGGTACGACGAACACCACGCTGGACTACATCGTGGAGCGTTACGGCGTGGAGGCCCTGAAGGAGATTCTTCACCGCACGGGCCACGACGTGTACAAGTCCATCCGCGAAAAGCTGGAGAAGGGCGACGCGTCCGAGCTCGTCGAGCACCTGAACTGGTTCTACCACCGGGAGGGCGCGCCCTATCAATTGACCGTGACGGAGGACGAGATCCGCTTCGAGGTCTTCGAGTGCCCCGCCCATCGCCATCTCAAGGCCCTGGGCCTGCCGGTCTCGCGGCACAGCTGCCTGCAGACCGGCGAGGTCAACGCGGGGATGTGCGAGGGCACCCGGTGGGAGGCGTCCCTGGAAAAGGTCGGCGACGACCACTGCGTGCAGATTTTCAGGAGGAGGAAGGCGGAATGATTCCCAGCGACCACTTTGTGCGATTCTACAACGAGGTCTTCAAGTTCCTGGACGAACGGGACGGCCTGCGGGACTACTACGACGAGATCAGCCGGCACCAGGACTTCCATTGCCAGAAGCTCTTCAAGGAGAAGGGGCTGGAGGGCGTGGAGGAATACTACCGGAAGATCCGCGTCGAGGAGAATTGCGACATGGACATCGAACTGGACGGCCACGAGCTGCTCCTGCGGATGAACCGCTGCCCCAGCCTCTCCAAGGCCATCGACAACGACGCCGGCGCCTGCCCGAAATACTGCATGCACTGCCCCGGATGGGTCCATCCGCTATACACCCGCGTGGGGCTCTACGACGTCTATGACCTGAAGGGACTGGACGAGCCGGCCTGCACGGAGTATATCAGCGACGACCTGGAAGTCGCCCGCGCCAGGCGGGACGAACTGCTCAAGATCCGCCCGAAAGAGCAGATCATCTGCAATTTCGAGTAGGATCCTGATTGTGCGGTGCATTCCCGTCAAGCGCAGAGGGGGCGGGGACTGCGCCGCATAGATTTTGGGGGAACTATAGTACCTACAAGTTGCCGTAATTGATTGTTGATACGAACTTGTCCTGTGCTCGAGGTGCAAGGCTCAGGAAAATGCAGCATCAGAAAACGCAGGCAACGATAAGTATGTAATTTTCATTTTTCACGCGAAGCCATGTCAAATCAACCTCAAGAGTACATTGACACTCCCGAAACACTGGAGAAATTCAAGCGCGAATTTCGTTTCCACCGTTTTCGTTTTGGCATCGCCAATCTATTTTTCCAATGCGAGGAATCTTCCCTGGGCGCCGTAAAGGCTGCGGTTCTGAAGGCACTTGGGGCCAACGACCGTCATTTTGGAATTCTCGGAGCGTGTTCTGGGTTCATACGGCTCTTTGAATTTCTCGCCATGCCGTTGCTCAATCATTACCGCAGCTACTACCGCTCCATGCGGAGCGCGCTGTGGGTGGGCGTCCTTTCGGCGTCAGTTCTGGCGGGCGCAGTACTTCTCGGCAATATTCCGAACTGGGGCATCATCGGCATCTGGAGTTTCTTGATCTGGTCGATTGTGATGTCCATTGCCACGGGAGTGCAAATCAATGTGGAACTCGCCTGGATTGGCGACATGGTGCCACGCAAGCTTCTCGGATGGTTTACCAGCGTCAAATACATCATCAGCGTTGTGGGCATGGCGTTGCTGAGTCTGGTTTTCAGCCTGGTTTACGACTATTTTGATAAAATCGATCCAGACAACGCGCCAAGTGTCATTCGATGTCTCTCATGGCTGGAAAACCTATTCCCGCATTCCGAACGGAACTTCTGGGCTTTGCTGGCCTGCAGTCTTCTGTTCCTGTTTGTGGCTGCCAGCCATGTGGCGGCGATTGTTCTTATCTCACAAGTCCCTGACCAAACGCCGGTTGAGGCGAAATTCATCTCGAAGAAACGCTCCGAGCGCATAAACTATCGTGCCTTGCCTCTTTGGACATATACCATTTTCTTTATCTTCTGGACGGGCGGACGTACCGCGCATTATGCGCTGACCTCCATCTTTCTGATGCGCATCTATGACATGAAGATCACTGGCGTCGCCATTCTGGCTGCCATCGGTACGCTTACGCAGGCGGTGTCTCTCTTCGTCATGGGCAAGGTCAGCGACCGCTGGGGCAATCGCAAATTGCTGATGATCGTCTCCGGGGTTGTGGCGTGTTCCATGTATATTTGGACATTGACAGCCTGGACTGGCTGGAAGATCATCATCGCCTCCTACCTTATTGAAGGACTGGCGGGCCATAATCACTCCATGCTCTCCAACAACTACGGCATTGAGATTTTCCCCGGCAAAGGCCGGGCCGCCTATTTTGGCGTCGTGCATTTGGCTCTGGGAATCGTCTGCGTTTTGCTCACGTGTTTTGTGGGCGAGTTTTCTCATGCTCTTGAAAAACTGCAATGGAGCATGGAATTTCTCGGCGCTACGCTTACCCACTACCATCTGGTCTTTTTCTGCTGCTCGACATTTACATTATGCTGCGTGATTCCTCTTCTGCTTGTGGGAAATCGTGTGGTGAAACCGCCGGAACAGGATAAATCCAGCGATGATTAAGGACATTTCGGGATACATTGGCGAATACAGGAGGGAATCGCAAAAGTCGTTTGGGGTGCTTTTCGCGCTTTCGGGGCATTCCCAACCAAGCCTGTTCTCCGTATCCTTGACGAAGGGGGATGTTTGAACTACGCCTTGACGCACTTGACGCAAACTGCCTCCGAAATCCCTGATAGGTGTCTCCCAATGGACTTCTTGCAATTTCTTTGCAGATTGATTCCGGTCGAGGATTGCTCGAAGATGGGAAACGGGATTAAAGTACCATCATGTCCATTCATGATACAGTTACATCTTTTCAATTGCCGGCTCCCGGCGAGCGCAAGGAGTTTCCCGCTGGCTTGTGGTCCAAGTGCGAGTCTTGCGGCGAGGTGATTTACAAACGTGCGCTACAGGCGCATCTTGGGGTCTGTCCTTCCTGCGGACATTATTCGCCCATGACGGCCTGGGACCGCATTGCGCAGCTGACCGACACGGGCCCCAAGGGTTTCACGGAGACGGAGTCTTCGTTGCAGAGCCTGGATCCCCTGAAGTTTGCTGCCAGCAGCGCCTATCCTGTCAAGTTGGAGGAGGCCCAGAAGGCTACGGGGTTGAAGGAGGCTGTGGTGACGGGGAAGGCACGGTTGGATGGGCGGCGTTTCGCCTTGGCTGTCATGGATTTCCGTTTCATGGGCGCCAGCATGGGGTCCGTGGTGGGCGAGAAGATCACCCGCCTGACGGAGTGGGCGACCAAGCGGGAACTGCCGCTGGTGATTGTGACCGCATCCGGCGGTGCCCGGATGCAGGAGGGCGCGCTTTCCTTGATGCAGATGGCTAAGACGGCAGGTGCGCTGATGCGTCATGACGAGGCCGGGTTGCCGCTGTTCATCATCCTGACCCATCCGACTACCGGCGGTGTGACGGCGTCGTTCGCCTCCTTGGGTGATGTGATTCTTGCAGAACCGCACGCGCTGGTGGGGTTTGCAGGACCGCGTGTCGTGGAACAGACGGTTCGGCAGAAACTTCCTGAGAATTTCCAGCGGTCGGAGTATCTCCTGGAGCACGGCTTTATTGATTCCATTGTGGAACGGAAGGAATTGCGGAATGTCCTTTCTCGCCTCCTGCGTGATTTTGAACATTAGAGGTTATGTCTTACCAGCCGAATGTCATTTCGTTTGAACGTCCCGTGAAGTCCTTGGGAAAAGTGGACTGGCGTGGCGGTGTGATTTTGCGTTCCACGAATTGGCTGGGGGATTTGCTGATGACGCTGCCTGCGACTTGGCAGCTGAAGAAGGCGCTTCCCGTGGATGTCCCGTTGTGGGTGGCGTCTCCGGCAGGATTGGCGCCGCTTTGGCAGGCGGCATCCTGGGTGGATGGCGTCATCCCCTTTACGGGAAAACGGCTGGACGAGGCAGCGCGGGTGGAGGTTCGCCGACAGGATTTTGGGTTGGGAATCGTCCTCCCGAATTCCTTTGGTTCCGCCATGGATTTCTGGCGCTGCGGCATTCCCCGTAGGCTGGGACGTTGCGGTAATTTGCGTGGGTTGCTGCTGACGGACCGGATTCCCCAGTGGCGCGCCCATGAAGGCGAAGGTGCCTGGCATCAGCTTTCCTGGTATCTGGAGCTGATGCGTCCTGTTGGAGCCGTGGAGTGTTCTGCTGAATGCCCGAAATTGGACGTGGACGATGCATTGGCAGCCGAACATGGAATTGTTAAGGGCGCCGGGTGGGTTGCCCTGGCGCCTGGTGCTGCGTATGGTCCTGCCAAGCAGTGGCCTGAGATGAATTATGCGGTGGTTGCGCGGGAGGTGCTGAAACGCGGCGGGAAAGTCGTGCTGGTCGGCACGGAGAAGGAGGGCTCGCTGACAAGCATGATTGCCCAAGAGGCGCCGGGGGCGCTGGATTTGGCAGGAAAGACCAAGCTTCCTGCGCTGATGAGCGTATTGGCGAATGTGGATGCCGTGGTGGCCAATGACTCCGGTTCCATGCACTTGGCGGCGGCTGTGGGGACGCCAGGCGTGGGAATTTTCGCTTCTACGGATCCTATTGCCACGGGACCGCTGGGGGCGCCTTGGGAACTGGAGGTTGCGGATGTGGATTGCCGGCCCTGTCTTCAGAGAATCTGCCCCTGGGCGGGTTCTCGCCAATATCAATGCATGCGCTGCCTGACTCCGGAACGGATTTTGGCCAGTCTCTGGAAGGTAGGGAAGAAGTAGAGGCTGTCCGGAATACCGCCTTCGGCGGGAGCGCAAAACACGCAAAATAGGTAAAACATTTCCGCCTTCGGCGGGAGTGCAAAACAGGCAAAACAGCAAAATAATCAAAAAGTCCTTCGGCGGGCACCGCCGAAGGACCTTGTTTTTCTATTTTGCTTGTTTTTCTATCCGTCTTTCAATTTTTGCTTGTTTTTCTATTCGTCTTTCCGTTTTGCGTTCCAGGTGCAGAGCAGGTCTAGAATCCGTGTTGTCGCAAAGCTTCGTATAGGGTGATGGCGGCTGCGTTGGCCAGGTTATGGCAACGGGCGTGTTCGCCGGGCATGGGGAGCGTATAGAGGCTGTCGCTGTATTTGGTATAGAACTCCGGGGGGAGTCCGTGCTGTTCGTTTCCGAAGACCAGGAACTCTCCTTCCTGTGTCTGCAAGTCAAAGAAATTTCGCTTTGTCTTGGAGGAGAGGAAGACCAGTCGTGGCGGCTTCATGCCTTCCAAGAAGCTCTCCCAGTCCTTCCATCGATGCCAGTCAAGATAGGGCCAGTAGTCCAGCCCGGCGCGCCGCAAATGCGCATCGTCAATGGTAAATCCGAGCGGTTCAATGAGATGCAGGACGGCGCCAGTGCAGACGCAGAGGCGTCCGATGGTGCCGGTGTTCTGCGGGATTTCCGGTGCGTAGAGTACAATGTGGAAAGGCTTCTTGACCATGATTAGGAAAGAATGCGGTGTTAGAGGGAATTGCAGAAGTCGTTTGGGGCGCTTTCGCGTTTTTGGTGGCGTTTCCGTCCAAGCCTGTCCTCCGGCCTTGGCGAAGGAGGATGTTTGAACTACGCCTTGGCTTCACTTGAAGCAAACTGCCTCCGGAATCCCTGGAAAGTGCCTTCAAATGGACTTTTGCAACCACCCCGTCAAATTTTCTTTTGCGGGACGAGTTTCCTCACGATTTCCAGAAATTCCTGGCTGGTCCGTCCAAAGAGGTTCGCAGCCATGCGGAGGACAAATCCCAGCGTTGCCCCGCATTCTTGGAACTCACGGAGGAGTGCGTATTTTTCATTCGGAGTCCAAGGAGGCGGGGGGGCGTTTTGGAGAGTCTGCCGGATATCCACGAGGAGGCGTGGATTGCGGAGGAGTCCCCTGGCGGGTGCCACGGCATCCACGCCGCATTGATCGCGCATTCGAATGACGTCCTGCGGGGTGAAGAGGTCTCCGCTGCCGACGAGAGGAATGTCGGGGAGCGCTTTGCGGGCTTCCTTCAGTCGTTCCAGACCATCGGGAATGGCATTGTAGCTTTCCCGAACGGTGCGGAAATGCACGGTGACGAAATCCGGTGCGCCCTCCCGGATGGCGGGGGCGATGCGTTCCCGGAACTCGGACGGCGAAGTGAACCCCATGCGTACTTTAATGCCTATGGGACACTCTACGGCGGATTTGATGGCGCAAATGGCTTCCGCAAGCCATTCGGGGGTCTTCAGCCGTGCGCCGCCGGCGCCATTGCCCAGCACAACCGGGCTGGGGCAGGCGCAGTTCAGATCAATGCCACGGGCACCTTGCAACAGCATTTCCTTGGCCGCCCGGGCCAGACGTTCACTGTGGGTTCCCATCAATTGAACCAGCACGGGGAGATTGCCGTCTTGATAGGGGGCCAGCCAGTGTTTCAAGCGGCCAGGACGAGGGACTGCCTGGGAGATGCGCAGGAATGGCGTCCACCAGGCTTGAATCCATTGATGGCGGGTCATGACTTTCAGGAATTCACCTGTCGTGACGCCTTCCATGGGGCCGGGGAGGAGGCGCGTTGGCAGAAATTCACCGTGGCGCGGTAGTATGAAGGGAGTACAGAGGTTCATGGTGACGTACTGTGATATGCTGACAGAAAATTACCATGACTTTTGGTACTTTCATGACTTTCCGGTATTTTCGGCCGGGAGAAGGTTTGGGGCGTATACTGTAGAGAGTGACGATAGACGTGTGCGGAGGACGACGTCTCTCCGCTTCTTCGATTCCACCAATGCGAGGGATGACGCTCCCGCGCCCCAAGGCTCTCCTATTTGCATTTTTCGGCGGGGGGGGGCAGTTGCGGAAAATAGGATTGCGGCTTGCGCAGCTTCTTCGCCCCGGTCGCCTTTCCCCCGGCCCGCGCCCGCGCATTTGCGCGGGTTGCTCACCCCCGTCCGCAAGCCCGCCGCCCCAAAGCTCCCCCCCTCGTGTCCTCTTCTTGCGATTACTCTTCCAGGAGGAAGGGCGTGACGCTGAAGTAGTTGACGCCCAGCCTCTCGCCGGGGGCGGCCAGGGCGTTGGTCAGGGTGATCTCCACTTCGGGCCGGGTGGCGATGAAGACGATGTGGTGCAGGTTGGGGCGGGCCACGCCGTTGTTGTGCGCATAGCGGCCCTTGTTGCCGCGCTTGTCGATGTGCTGCCAGGAGAGGTCCTGGCGGATTTCGGCGCCTTCGCCCAGTTCGGCCCGGATGCCGAAGTCGCGCCAGTCGGAGATGTGGTTCTTCACGTAGTCAATATCGAAGGTGCAGAACTCCAGCAGGTACGCCTTGCCGGGGACCAGGTTCTTCGCAATTTGGGCGGCGGTGCTGATTTCGTCGGCCTTCTTGGTGAAGACGGCGAAGGTGTCGCCGACACCATGATTTCCGCCCCAGCGGTTCTGGGAGGTGTTGGCGAAGTCATTGATCTTGTCCAGGGTGACGTTGCCGTTGGTGGTCCAGCCATCGAAGGAGCCGACGAAGTCGCCGTTGATTATGTGTCCGGGGATGTAGGAGAAGCCGTATTTCTCGGAGAGCATTTCTGTGTGCCCCTCAATGACGTAGTGTCGCAGGAGCATATAGGACCAGCGGTGGAATTCGTGGTCGGCGTAGTAGCTTCCCCAGTAGCCCACGGTGGCCAGGCCGTCGAAGGCGGGATCGTTGGCCAGCAGGTTGAACTGCAGGTCCAGGTAGTATTTCATGTCCACTTCGGGATGATGGTGCAGGGAGAGGACGGGCACTTGGTTGAAGTTGCCCAGGATGACGCCCAGGGATTCCACGGCATGGGGGAAGAGCCTGCGGTAGCGGCGGACAGTCTCGGTGATGTAGTCGTCCAGATAGTCCTTGACGTCGGCCTCGTCGGGCTGGGTGCGGCAGTAGTTCTCGATGAGGAGCTTGCCGCGGCCGTGGGAGGCGTTCAGGGTGGCGGAGACGTAGTCTTCGTCAATGCCGGGGGTGGAGGGCTTTCCGACGATCCAGGAGTAGATCAGGTGGTTCTTGTCGTTTTTGTAGGCGCGCAGGCCCTTGGTATAGCGTGCCAGGACCATGGGCTGATTGAAGAACTGCTCGTCGCAGGTGACGCCGTCGAACTGGTCTTCGGACATTCCTTTCGAGCCATTGAGTAGCCCGGTGAGTTCGTCGTTGCTCTTCAGTCCGCTGGTGTTCAGGTTGGCCAGCCACTTGTAGCCCTGTTCGTGGAACCAAGCGGTCTTGTCGTCGGGAATGCTGCCGCCGTTCTGGGTGGTGATGGCGGGGAGGCCGTACTTCACCTGGAAATCCCAGTCGTACGGGGGATTTTCGGAAACGACGCCATTGGTTCCGGGGCAGTAGTTAAGGGTTTCGGCGATGGAGCGGACCACCATGTTGCCGCCATTGACGGCGCCGGTGACGGTCAGCGTGTGTTCGCCGATGCCGACTTCACGGAAGTTCTCCAGGCGGGGCGTGTCGGCTTTGATGACGGTCAGCTGGCCGTCCAGGACGATTTCCAGCTCATCAGCCATGGCGTTCTGGGCGGCAAGGAAGATCCATCCGGTTTTGATGGTGCTGAAGCGGAAGTCCTGCGCGGCTTTCTGGGCCAGGATGGGCTGGTTCAGGATTTCGGTGCAGAGGTTGTTCAGGCGCTTTTGGGCGCCGGGGGCGACCTGGGGGACATTTACGACTTCATAGTCGTTGGGCAGTTCGAAGACCTTTTCGCCGTCTTCACGATCCAGTATGGTGAGAGTCATTGTGCCGCTTTTGGCGGTTTCCGGCAGGGTGACGGGGTTGATGTGTTTGACCAAGGGCTGTTTGACGGTGTCAGCGGTATCGGAGAAGGAGACGAGGAGGTCATACTTCCCGGCATTGGCGGTGTCAGAGCCGAAGAGCTTGAAGGTGGCCTTCCGGTCGGCTGCCGCGATTTTCGTCAGCAGGGGCTCCCAGGGGACGAGCATCGTCTTGCCGCAGGCATTGGCGAGACCGCTGGCAGTGGAGCCTTCCAGGGCATCTGCGGAAAGGGCTTCCAGCTTCACGTCGGCGAAATCTGCCTCGCCTGTGAAGTTGGAGGCGAAGATGGCGAAGAAATAGGCATCTTTCGTGGTTTCCGGAATGATGATTTCCGTTTCCATGATGGTCCAGTCCTGATTGGCCGGGAGGGTCTGGAAACCGGCGGATTTCGTCCAGCCATTGTTGCAGACAAGGAAACCGCAGTGCGGGCTGTGGAAATCTATCGTGCGGACTTTGGCGGAGAGCTTGTATTTTCCGCCGGTGACCAGCTTCAGGTCATATTGGCGCAGAGAACTCTCCTGGGCGGGGGTGTCGGAGAGATTGACCAGTTTGACGTAGGACTTGTCCTCCGGGCCGCCGGATGGGCTGTATTCGAAGAACTTTACGTCGTTCTGGGCGGACCAATACATGGGCGGAGTGTCGGTGCGGTCCGTGTAGAGAATGCCGTTGGAAAGCAAGTTGTCGCCAGGGGCGACCTTGGCGAAGGCAAATGCGGAGACGATTAGCGCAGCAAGAAAGAAGAGCAGTTTTTTCATGGGTGTGAAGGATGTTTTCTGGGTTATCGTGTATGTTTGTCGTAGAAGAAAACCGTTTCGCGGGGATCCTGTGCCCAGGGGATGTAGAAGGTGCAGGTGCGGGCCAGGATGTCCAGAGTGCGCGGTGCGGCGGAGGCATCGTAGTGGTATTCGTTTCCGTAGGGGGAATTGCGGAAGGGGTTGATGTCATCGCGATAGGTGCGTTTTTCCACCAGCGGCACCCAGTTGGTGAAGACATGCCTGTCTGCGGTCTCCAGGACGGACTTGATTTCGGGATGTCGCTTGTTCATTTCCTGGTAGGCCTCCACGGTGGGAAACTGGATGCCGAAAGTGGCCTGGGAGGGGATGTCGTTATGGGGCATCACCTTCACATCGGTGCGGTTGGCCTCGAAGAAATCGCGCAGTGCGTGGCACTTTTGGCGCAAGCCCTCCAGCCCCGGATCCAGGCGGGGAAGTTGCGCCCAGATGATGGCGCCTTGGATTTCGCTGGCACGGAAGTCATGGCCGGCGAAGTGCGGGACCTTGACGGGTGCGTCGTATTCCTGGACGAATGTCCCGCAGTCGTGCCAGAGACGGCAGCGGTCGTAGAGTTCGAAGTCGTCGGTGAGGATGGCGCCGCCTTCTGCGCTGGTGATGTTCTTGGCGTTGTTGAAGGAGAGGCAGCCGATCTTGCCGAAGGTCCCCAGGCGCTTGCCCTTGTAGAGGCCGCCGACAGCCTGGCAGCAGTCTTCCACCACGGGGATGCCATGGGCGTCCGCAACGCGCATGATGGCGTCCATGTCGCAGGGGAGGTTGGCCATGTGGACGCACAGGATGGCCTTGGTGCGAGAGGAGATTTTCTTCTCCAGGTCCACGGGGTCCATGGTGAGTGTCTCGTTGATTTCCACCAGCTTGGGCAGGGCGCCCAGCAGCATGGCGGCCAGAGGCGTGGCGATCCAGGTATAGGCGGAGACCAGTACTTCGTCGCCGGGGCCGATGCCCAGGGCGACCAGGGCGGAGTTCAAGGCGCTGGTGCCGGAGTTCATCATCAGGCAGTGCTTTGCGCCGAATTTCTCGGCCAGGGCGCGTTCGCTGCGGGCGAGATAGCCTTCCTTGCCGCCCTGGAAGCGTGTCAGAATCTTGCGATGGATGGTGTCGGCAATTGCCGCAATTTCTTCGTCGCCAATGTCAAACATGGTAATGATGGGGGGATGGATGGGTGAGTGAAGGAAAGGACAATGTCAAAGGGAGGATTCCTGGCGGAAGACCAGCGCGGGCTGTTCCGCGCCGTTCACCAGATTGCCGTCGGGAAGACGCGGCTGCCAGTTGTATCGGGCGGCTTTCGGGACGGGCACTTCAGGTGCGGAGAGAAGGATTTCCTCGCCGTCGATCTGTGCGGCTGCCGGGTGGTAGCTGCCGTCCTCGCCTGCGATTTCAAAGGCCCGGAGGGACTGCCCGTCGGAGGAGTGTAGCCCCTTGGCGTAGAGGAAACGCAATCGCAGAGAACTTCCTTCTGCGGTGATTTTGGTCAATGTCGGTCCTGCGGGCGTCACATCATTGAAGCCGTAGGTCTTTCCCAAGGCCAGCTGCGCCAGCCGATATCCAATGGGGCGTTTGTCGTGCTGGTGGTTGTTGTCCGGTTCGTCATGGGAGAGGTCGTTTGTGGCTACGGCGCCTGCATTGGGCGTTTCCAGGCAAAGGCGCCGTTGCGTGTCCTGGATTCCCGCCCAGCCTTCCGTGGAGGGTGCGCACCAGGATTCCAGCTGGACGCAGTGGAAGGGCAGTTCGGGGTCTGCCCATCGATAGCGCCAGTCCTTGACCAATGCCAGCAGGCGCTCATGGTATGGCTGGAAGTCCTTTTCAAAATCGGCATCCTCTTCGCCTTGATACCAGAGGATGCCCCGGAGTCCGTATGGGATGAGGGGGGCGAGCATGGTGTCGAAGAGCTTGTGAGGCAGATTCCAGTCGTAGGCGGGATAGCCGCGAAAACTGTATTTTCCCGTGGCCCTCGCCTGTTCCAGGAGCGCCGGCGGCTGTTCCGTGTAGGAGAAGGGCGGCGGATAGGACGCCCAGGTCTCCGGCTGGTTCATCAGGCGGTCGTATTCCTCTAGTATCGGTCGTCCGGAGGGGATGGCGGCCAGCGCTTCACGGCTGAGCCAGGGCCAGATGTTGGTGGCTCCCCAGGAACAATGGATGACGCCTACGGGGATTTCCAGCAGGCGTTTGCGCAAGTAGAGGGCGAACCAGGCGCCCACGGCGGAGAAGTCCGGCGCGTTTTCCGCGTCGGAGGTTTTCCAGCAGGCGCCGGGTGCGACAGTGTTGCAGATGGTGGTCAGGCTGTCCCGGGGGACGGTGAACATCCGAAGTCTGTCGTCCACACCGCCCTCCTGGAGGTAGAGCCTGGTCTGTGCGCGCGGATCGTCCGGAGTGAAGGTTTTGAGGGGATACTCCGCATTGGATTGCCCGGAAATCAGCCAGACCTCCCCTGCCAGGAGATTTTTCAGGACGCATTCCTCGCCGCCGGTCGCCTTGACATGCAGTTCGTATGGGCCGCCCGCGGGCAATGCCGGCAGACGCACTTCGAAGCGTCCGTCCCATCCCGCCGCGCCTGTGGCATGGACAGGTCCCAGCTCGGCGTCCACGCGTGCGCGCGGCGCATCGCACCATCCCCAGAGGACGATGGGCTTGTCCCGCTGGATGATGGCATTGTCGGTCCAGATGGAGGCGAGTTTCATGGTGAAATTCTTACGGAAGTTTTTCGATGGCGGCAAGCGCCGGGAGTTCCGCCGCGTTGACCAGATTGCCGACGGGAAGGTCCACCAGGCGCGGATCGGCATTGTAGCGGCAGGCCTTCGGAGCCGAGACAGCCTCTGCGGTGAGAAGTACCTCGTCGCCGTCAATTCTGGCGACAGCCGTTTGGAAGACGCCGTCTGCCCCTGCGATTTCAAAGCCTTTGAGTTCGGCGCCGTCTTTTGCGTGGAGTCCCTTTGCGTAGCGGAAATGCAGACGCAGTGCGGCGCCCTCCGCTGAAATTTTCTCCAGCGTGGGGCCCTGCGGGATGGTCTCTGTCTCGCCGTAGGTATTTGCTGCCGCCTCCAGGAAGAGGCGGTAGCCGAAGGATCGCTTGTCGTGTGGATGGATGTCGTGTGGCTCGAAGAGCGCCAGGTCGTTTCCCGTGATGCAGCCTGTGTTGGGAACTTCCAGGCTGATGCGGCGCTGGGCATCCTGGATGATGATCCAGTCTTCCTGCTGGATGGTCTCGTAGTTGGCCAGCTGGACGAAGTAGAAGGGGAAGTCCCCCTGTGCCCAGCGGTAGCGCCAGTCGCGGATCATGGCGGCGAAGCGCTGAAGGTAGTGCGGGGCAGGCTGTGGCAATGCGGGATTGGTGTCGGTTTCTCCTTGATACCACAGAACACCGCTGATGCCGTAGGGGATGAGAGGCTGGATCATGTTGTCGAAAAGGCGATGCGGCGCGAAAATGTCGCATACGGTGGCTGGTTGCGTGCTGGGAGCGCCGGTGACCTTGATGGTGTATTCGGGGCAGGCCTTCCAGAGGGTTTCGCAGAGTTGGATTTTTTCCCCCGTGACGGTGTTTTTCAGGAAGAAGTTCTTGGCCGGGCCTGTGAAGGCACCGTCGAAGAAGAAGGTGAAGGCGCGGACGGCGACAACCGCCTTGCCGGCTTTCACCAGCTCTGCCGGAACCGGATATTCGCGTGGAGTGTTCCAGTATCGCTCCTCGAAGTCCTTGCCTGTGGCGCCGACCTGTACGCCGTTGAAGTAGGTGGTGTCATGCTTGTCCACGCCGCCTAGATGCAGGAGAAGGGGCTGTCCTGCCCAGCTGGCGGGAATCTCCACGCTCTGCCGTGCCCAGAGAGCGCCTTGCTTGGAGATGTTTTGGACAATCCATGAGCCGGGCACGCGGAAATCCTGCCATTCGCCGTCGTCAAAATCTTGGTTGGCATAGCCTTTGGCAAAGCCCTGGTTTCCTCGGTCGCGTTCCGTGATATTGTCATAGCCGTTCGGCGTGAAGCTATTGGAGGAAGGACAGACCTTCTGGAAATCGCCCTGAAGCCCTTCCCAGGCTTTTTCTTTGATTACTTCCTGGTCGGTCTGGAGCATTTCCTTTTCGCCGTCTTCGGTGGTCATCAGCGCCGCCCGGCTCATCCACGCCCGTATTGGGGTGCCGCCCCAGGAAGAATGGAGGATTCCGATGGGCAGCGTGGGGAATTTCTTGTGGAGGAAGCAGGCGAACCAGGCGCCGATTGCGGTGAAGTAGGGAGCGTTCTCCGGGGTGGAGTACTGCCATTCGCCGCCGGGAGGCAATTCATTGCCCACGGCGGCGAGACAGTCCTGGGGGACCGTATAGCAGCGGATCAGCGGCGTGTCTCCGCCTTCGTCGAGGTATTGTTGCGTCTGGTCCAGCGGGTCGTCGCTGTTGAAGGTCATCAGCGGGAAGGAGGCGTTGGACTGTCCCGACACCAGCCAGACATCGCCAACCATCAGGTCTTCCAGGAGGCACTCCTCGCCTGTGGCGGAGGTGGCGCGCAGGTCGTAGGGGCCGCCTTCCGGCAACGCGGGGAGATGCAGCTCAAAACGCCCGTCCCAGCTGGAGGCGCCATAGGCGGAGATGGGGCCCAGAGTGATTTTCACCTTTGTGCGAGGCGTGTCGGTCCAGCCCCAGACGACGATGGGCTTGTTGCGTTGAATAACGGCATGGTTGATCCAGGGGGGGGCGAGTCTCATGGGAAGAGAAAAACAAAGGAGGTAAGGAAAATTTATTCCGAAAGGAATGAAACGTCAAATGGAGTTTTAGTGAATGTAACTCTCAAAGTCGTCCCCGTAGTGGATATAGGGATTAAATTAAGAGCAATTACCATCGGGAAAGGACGCAAGTTCGAGGAAATTTGCAGAATTATGATTGTCATCTTGAAAGAAAATCCGAATCAGGCCCAACTGGAGAATCTCGAGTCTTGGCTGAAGAGCCAGGGGGTGCAGATTCATCGGTCGCAGGGGCAGAGCCAGACCATTCTGGGCCTGGTGGGCGATACCTCCAGGGTGGACATTGATCTTATCAGTGCGCTGGACATCGTCGAAGAGGTCAAACGCGTCCAGGATCCCTACAAGGCGGCGAACCGGAAGTTCCATCCCCAAGACACGGTGATCCAGGTCGGCGATGTCAAGATCGGCGGTGGCAACTTCGCTCTGATCGCGGGGCCCTGCTCCATTGAGAGCGAGGAGCAGATTTGCTTTGTGGCGAAGGCCGTCAAGGCGGCTGGCGCGAATCTTCTGCGCGGCGGAGCCTTCAAGCCCCGCACCTCACCTTATTCCTTCCAGGGATTGCGGGAAGCGGGCTTGCGGATGCTGTTGCAGGCGAAGAAGGAGACGGGCCTGCCGGTGGTCACCGAGGTGATGGACATTTCCCAGTTGCCGTTCTTTGATGAAGTGGATGTCATCCAGCTGGGCGCCAGGAATATGCAGAACTTCGAGCTGCTGAAGGAACTGGGCCATTGCGGCAAGCCGATCCTGTTGAAGCGCGGCCTTTCCAGCACCTACCAGGAGTTGCTGATGAGCGCGGAATACATCATGGCCGGCGGCAATGAGCAGGTCATTCTCTGCGAACGCGGCATCCGGACCTTTGAGACCTACACTCGCAATACGCTGGATTTGACCGCGATTCCGGTTCTGCACCGTCTTTCCCATTTGCCCGTCATTGTGGATCCCAGCCATGCCTCCGGAAAATCCTGGCTTGTTCCTCCCATGGCTCTTTCCGCCGTGGCTACAGGGGCGGACGGCCTGATTGTCGAGGTCCATCACGATCCCGAACACGCCTGGTGCGACGGTCCCCAGTCCATCACGCCGGCCGTCTTTGCCGAAATGACTCCGAAAATCAGCCAGATGCGCGAGCTGATGGGTTTTGCCAAGGAGACCAAATGAACGTTGGTGTTGTCGGATTGGGACTGATCGGCGGGTCCATGGCCCGCGCCATCAAGGGGCTGTCGGAGCATCGCGTCTATGGCTATGATATCCAGGAGAGCGTCCGTTTCCGGGCGAAGCTGGTAAATGCCGTGGATGGCGAACTGACGGAAGAACTTCTGCCTACTCTGGACATGCTCATCATTGCGCTCTATCCGCAGGCGACCATCGACTATCTGAAGAAGGTCGCGCCGATGCTGAAAGCCGGCGCCATCGTGGTGGATACCTGCGGCATCAAGCGGGTGGTCTGCGAGGCCGTCCAGGCGGCCTGCCAGGAGAATCATCTGATTTTCCTGGGCGGGCATCCCATGGCGGGCATTGAGCGTTCCGGTTTCGAGGCGTCCATGGGAAATCTTTTCAACCAGGCCTCCATGCTTCTGGTGCCGCAGCAGGATGTCGCCATTGAGACGCTGGAGAAGGTCAAGTCCTTCTTTCTGTCCCTGGGCTTTGGCATGGTGAAATTCACTACTGCCCAGGAGCACGACCGTGTCATCGCCTATACCAGTCAGCTGGCGCATGTGCTGGCCAGCGCATACGTGCAATCGCCTACCGCGCTGAAGCATAGCGGATTTTCCGCAGGATCCTTCCGGGACATGACTCGCGTCGCCACCTTGAAGGAGGAGATGTGGACGGAGCTTTTTTTGGACAACCGCGAGGAGCTCCTTGCGGAATTGGACAACGTCTTGAAGAATCTCCATGCCTTCCGGGATGCCTTGGCTGACAAGGACGCTCCTGCGTTGCAGGCGTTGCTGAAGGCGGGACGCGAAACCAAGGCAAAGGTCAACGCCTTGCCGAGAACCCCCTATTCCCTCTTCTGATGGCAAGTCTTGAAATCATCGTTCATGCCTCTTCCGGACGCTACGCTGTCACCATCGGTGCCGGTGTGCGGAAGAAGCTCCCGGAAATCGTAGGGGCGCTGTCGCCACAACGCGTGGCGGTGGTGGCGGACCAGGCCTTGGCGGAGTCGCATCTGCCGACTGTGGCTTCGCTGGTGCCAGGCGAAGTGCATACGGTGACTTTCCCGGGTGGCGAGGGACACAAGAACCTGGCATCCGTGGCCCGGCTGCTGGAGTTCCTGGCGGAGAGGAATTTTACCCGCAGCGACCTGGTTGTCGCCCTGGGCGGCGGCATTACGGGAGATGTGGCGGGTTTTACGGCGGCGACCTATTTGCGCGGAATCCGCGTGATTCAGATGCCGACGACCTTTCTTTCCGCCATTGATTCTTCGGTGGGCGGCAAGACCGGCGTCAATCTTCCCCAAGGGAAGAATCTGTGCGGCGCCTTCTGGCAGCCTTCCGCAGTGCTTTGCGATGTCGATTTCCTCCAGACGCTTCCGCGGAGGATTCTTCTGGATGGCGTGGCGGAAGCTGTCAAGTGCGGCATGATCCGCGATGAGGCGCTCTTTGAGTTGCTGGAAAAGCCAGATGCCTTGGAGACTTCCCTGGAGGAGGTCATTGCCCGATGCGTAGCCCTCAAGGCGGATGTGGTGGCGGGAGACGAGTTCGATCGCGGCGATCGCGCGTTGCTGAATTTCGGTCATACCATCGGTCACGCCGTGGAGAAGTGCACGGATTTTACCATTTCGCATGGCCAGGCCGTGGCGATCGGCATGGTGCGGATGACGCAGATTGCCGAAGCGCAGGGATGGTGTGCACCGGGGTGCGCCGAAAGGCTGTGCGCTGTCCTGCGGCACTATGAGTTGCCGACGGAGGTGCCGGGCGATTGGCAAGCGCTTCTGGCGACGATGGCGCACGACAAGAAGCGCAGCGGGGATACGCTGACCATCGTTACGCCCGAACGAATCGGACATTGCGTACGACGGACTATCGCGCTTTCCGAATGGGGGCGGCTATGAACAATCGTGTCGTTCAACCTAGCTCCTGGCGGGACGCGATTGCTGTTCCACCTTCCAAATCCGTTGCGCATCGGCTGATGATTTGCGCTGCGCTGTCGGGGATGCCCCCGAAGAGCATTCATTTGCCGGAACAGTGCTCGGAGGACCTTGTCGCCACGGCGGAATGTCTGGCTGCCCTGATGGCTTCGGATGCACCGGAGTTGGATTGCCGGGAATCGGGCAGCACGTTGCGGTTCCTTCTTCCTGTGGCCGCCGCTTTGGGAAAAAAGGCTTGTTTTACAGGACGGGGACGCCTTCCGCAACGCCCTGTCGGGACGTTGCTGGAACAGCTGTCGGCGCATGGCGTGCAGAGTTCTTCGGAAAGCCTCCCGCTGACGCTTTCCGGACGGTTCTCCGGTGGTGAATTTTCATTTCCCGGAGATCTCTCTTCGCAGTTTGTCACGGGATTGCTCTTTGCTCTGCCGTTGCTGCGCGAGGGCGGTAGCATTCAATTGACGACGCCATTGCAGTCACGTGACTACGTGAATCTGACCATTGACGCCATGGAGCGCTTCGGTGTCCAGGTGCAGGAATCCGAGAACGGATTCCGAGTGGAGGCCGGTGCCTCCTATCGTCCTTTGGACGCTTCTTCGCTTCCGATTTCCGTGGAAGGCGACTGGTCCAATGCCGCCTTCCCGTTGGTGGCGGGAGCAATTGGCAGAAAAGGCGTGGAAGTCTGTGGCTTGCGTCCCGATTCCCGGCAGGGCGACCGGCGGATTTTAGAACTTCTGGCAAGGTTTGGCGCTCAGGTCTCTTTTGATGGTGGACGCTGTTGCGTGCAACCGGGAAGGCTGATTGCGCTTCCTGAAATCGATGTCAGCGGCATTCCTGACTTGGTGCCGGTGTTGGCGGTTCTGGCTGGCTGTGCGGAGGGGACGACGCATTTTGTCAATGCCGCGCGGTTGCGCCTGAAGGAGTCCGACAGGTTGGCTTCCACGCAGTCAATGCTGGAGGCCTTGGGTTGTCGCGCCGAGGTTACGGCGGATAGTCTGGTAGTCCATGGCTGCGGAGGCTATCGCGGCGGCGTGGTGGACGGTTGCAACGACCACCGAATCGTGATGGCGTCCGCCGTGGCGTCCGTGGCCGTCCGGGAACCCATTACGATTCTTGGGGCAGACGCCTGCGCCAAATCCTGGCCAGGGTTCTTCAAGGATTGCCTTGCTTCCTAGTCTCCTCGGGTTCTACTTTCTTTTTCCATTTTCGCGTTTTATTTTCGTATGAATTCCTTTGGTTCAAAAATCCGTGTCACGATTTTCGGGGAATCCCATGGACCGGCCATTGGCTGTGTTTTGGAGGGACTTCCTGCCGGGGAGTCGATTGACTTCGAGGCACTGAAGGCTTTTCTGGAACGACGTGCGCCTGGGCGGAATGCCCTGGGCACTTCCCGAAAGGAGTCGGATGCGCCGGAATTTCTTTCCGGAGTGCTGGATGGCGTCCTGACTGGTGCGCCGGTCTGTGCCGTGATCCGGAATGCAGACCATCATTCTGGGGACTATGCGCAACTGAAGGATCTTCCGCGTCCTGGACACGCGGACTATCCGTCTGCAGTCAAATTTCACGGCTTCAACGATGTCCGCGGCGGCGGCATATTTTCCGGCCGTTTGACGGCGCCGCTCTGCGTGGCTGGCGGAATTTTGCTGCAGCTTCTGGAGCGTCGCGGCATTGTCATCGGCGCACAGATTCAGCGCATTCACAAGAGCGTGGGTGCCGCTTTTGATCCCGTAGCGGTTTCCGCCGGGCTTTTGCGGCGTCTTAACGGGATGGAGTTCCCGACCTTGGAGGAATCGCGGGGCGCGGCCATGCGGGAGGAAATCCTGTCCGCATCGGCGCAAGGCGATTCCGTAGGCGGCGTGGTGGAATGCGCGGTGACGGGCTTTCCTGCCGGCGTGGGCGATCCCATGTTCGATGGGCTGGAAAATCGCCTCGCCCAGGTGCTTTTCGCCATTCCTGCGGTAAAGGGCGTGGAGTTCGGCGCCGGCTTCCAGGTTGCGGAACTCTACGGCAGCGAAAACAACGATTCCTTTGTCATGGAAGGGGACACGATACGCACGGCGACCAATCGCTGCGGCGGAATCCTAGGCGGAATTTCCACGGGAATGCCGCTGGTTTTCCGAGCTGCATTCAAGCCCACGCCTTCCATTGGCAAACCACAACAGACGGTCAGTCTTTCCCGCCGGGAAGGGGTGGAACTGGTCATTCGAGGACGCCACGATCCCTGTGTCGTGCTGCGGGCGGTGCCCGTGGTCATGGCGGCGACTGCCCTGGCGCTCTATGATGCGCTTCCCTGATTTTCTAAAACGACGATACATAACGACGATACATAACGGAGAAACAAAAATGCTTTCCAAGGACAGTTGGATTCTCGTGACTGGCGGCGCCGGCCTCATCGGCAGCACCATCGTCTATGAACTGAACCAGATGGGCTACGAGAATATTGTCATCGTGGACCACCTGGGGACTGGCGAGAAATGGCAGAACCTCCGTGCCTTGAAGTTCGTGGATTATTTCGAGAAGGCGAATTTCTATCAGGATGTGGCAGGCAAGTTGTCGCGCTATCCCGTCAAGGTGGTCTTCCACCTGGGAAACTGCTCCGACACCACGGAAGTTGACGCTACCTACCTCATGGGCAACAACTACGATGGAGGAAAGGAGTTGACGGATTACTGCCTCGTCAACGATATTCGCATGATCTACGCCTCCAGTGCGGCCACGTACGGTGACGGCGATGTCGGATTCCTGGATGACGAGACGTTGATCCCGAAGCTTCGCCCACTGAACAAATACGGCTATTCCAAGCAGATCTTCGACCAGTATCTCTGGCGGAACGGCTTCCTGGGAAAGATTGACGGCAGCAATGCCTCATTTGTTGGTGTGAAATATTCCAACGTCTTCGGTCCAAACGAGTATCACAAGGGAAAGATGCGCAGCATGTTCCTGCGTTGCTACGAGCAGATTACGGCAGGCGGCCAGGTCGGTCTCTTCAAGAGCTATCGTCCCGAATACGGCGATGGCGAGCAGGTTCGCGATTTCCTTTACGTTCGCGATGCCGCCCGGATGACCATCTTCTTCATGAACGAGGGTGCCAAGTGCACGGGCCTCTACAACATCGGCTTTGGTGCCACACGCAGCTGGAACGACTTGGCGAAGGCCATGTTCTTCGCCATGGGCAAGCCCGTGAACATCAAGTACATCGACATGCCCGAGGAACTCAAGGCCCGTTATCAGTACTACACCTGCCTGGATATTTCCAAGATTCGTCAGGCAGGCTACACTGCGCCCCTGACTTCTCTGGAAGACGCAGCAAAGGATTACGTCTCCTATCTGAAGCGCGGCGCACACTGGGGCGACTAGGGATTGCCTGCGCCATGCCTTCCCGTTCGGCCAAAGGAATGTTGCTTGGCCTCTTTGCCACCATTGTGTGGGGATGCCAGTATTCCACCAACCGCTTCATTTTCGGAACTGCGGTGGAGGAATTGGATCCCTACTTGATGGACCTGGTGAAGATTCTGACCGGTGCTCTTTCCTTGATTCCTTTTTTGTTCTGGGATGGCGGCTGGCGGAAGGCCATGCGTTCTCTTCGTCATGATTTTCCCATGATGGCTTTCCTGGCGTTGGTCGGGATTGCGGGGGAGGGGCTGCTGATCTTCTATGCGGGAAAGTTCATTACGGCGGCGAGAAGCAGCCTTCTGGCCAATATGTCCCCCGTCTTCACCGTGATTCTGGCGGCATTGTGGACGCGGAAGATGCCTGGCTGGGGAAAATGGCTGGGAATGGTCTTGGGAGGGGCGGGGTTGGCGATGGTCTTGGGCACTCAGTCGTCAGATATCTACGACTGTTCTGGCAGTACTCTTCCTGGAGACGTCATGGCGTTGGCGTCTGGCCTTTGCTGGGCGGCATATACGGTCTTTGGCGGCGAGACTTCCCGAAAATACGGCGGTGTCCCCTGTACTTTTGTGATGCTTCTTTTGGCTGCTGCGATGATGGGCGTTGTCTGTCTAATCATACGGTCGGATTTTTCTCTTCATCTCTCCTGGCAGGCCTGGGGAGGGATTCTTTTCCTCGGAGTCATCGCCACGGGAATCAGCATCGCCTTCTGGTATATCGCCATGGGCATGACCGATCCTGCCGCCCTTGGCGCCTACGGCTATCTCTCGGCATTGATTGCGCTGGTTCTGGCGCGTGTTCTGGCCCGTGAACGGTTCACTTGGCAGTTCCTGGCGGCCTTTGCCTTGATCATGATAGCCATCTACTTTATGAACCGCTCGGATACGGTTGAGAAAGAAGCCAAGGGAACAGCTGTATAATTTCAACGTCCTATGAAACTGATTGTCCTGGCAGCCTATACGAAGTCTCTGCTGAATTTCCGTGTTCCGCTGATGCGGGCATTTCTTGAACGCGGCTGGGAGGTGGTTGCGGCTGGTCCTGGCGAGGAATCGGAATGGGGGCCGCGTTTTGCGAAGCATGGTGTGCGCTTTCAGTCCATACCGCTGAGCCGCAATGGTCTGAATCCGCTGGCGGATGGAAAGACCTATTTTTTCCTGAAGGGATTTTTCCGGAAAGAGCAACCGGACCAGCTTTTCTGCAGCCAGGCGAAGGCGGTGGTCTATGGCGTTCCGGCTGCCAGGGCAGTCGGCGTGCCGGGAATCCACGCGCTGATTTCCGGGCTGGGGAGCGTCTTTCATGGCAGCGGCCTGAAGAATGCTCTGGTGCGCACGGTGTTGGAGTGGGAATATCAATGCGCCTTGAAGAAGGCGGATACGGTTTTCTTCCAGAATGAGGATGACCGGGGGACCTTCTTCCGGAAGAAGCTGGTGGATCCCGCCAAGACGGTCATGATTCATGGCAGCGGCGTGGATGTGGCGAAGTTCATTCCCACGCCGTTCCCCGAAAAAACGACTTTCACCATCGTGACGCGGGTGCTGCGGGACAAGGGAGTCTGCGAATTCCTGGAAGCCGCGCGCATCCTGAAGTCCCGTCATCCCGAATGTCGTTTTGTCCTGGCGGGGCCATACGATACCAATCCTTCTGCGTTGAGCCCGAAGGATCTTCAGCCCTATCTGGACGACCATACGGTGGACTACTTGGGAGAATTGGAGGATGTCCGTCCTGCGCTGGCGGATTCCACGGTCTTTGTCTTTCCCAGCTACCATGAAGGCACGCCCATGTGCGTGCTGGAGGCCATGGCCTGCGGGCGGCCTGTCGTGACTACGGACGCTTCGGGGTGCCGCGAGACTGTCCGCGAAGGCGAGAATGGCTATCTGGTGCCTGTGAAGAACGTAGAGTCGCTGGTGGCGGCCATGGAACGGTTTCTGAAAGACCCGTCGCTTTGCCAGAGCATGGGCGCGGCTAGCCGCAAGTTCGCGGAGACGATCTTTGCTTCGGAACACGTGAATGCCGCGATCATGGGCGCCATGGGAGTGGAATAGCGCCCGGTCGACGCTGGATGTCGGGCGTTCGATTCCATTGGATTTCTAAAAGATCATGAAGCTTCATGACTTCTGGAAATCCATTTTGCCTATTGAACATACCGGAAAGCGGCCCTGGCGCGAGATATTGCCGTTCTATTTGAACTCCAGGAGGCGGAATTTCGCGATGTCTTGTCCGCCTGCCACGCCTTCGGAGAAGGCCAGCCAGTAGGGGGCGAGCTGGGCGGTCATGTCATTGTTGTCCATGATGACGAATCCCAGTCGGATGGAGGTGTCTTCGACGGGGCGGAAGCCCAGTTCCTTCCAGGGGATGGCGATTTCATAGAAGGTGCAATCTCCTTGGCGGGTGACGTTCGCGGGATAGTTGCAGGCGGCGTTCATGCCAAGCAGGCGGCGATAGACGACACGGTCGCCTTTCAGAGCCACGGCAAAGTTCAAGGTGCCGGTGCGGTCGGAAGCGTTCAAGGTGGTGCCGGCGAGTCCGGCGGGAGGGATGCACCGGTCTGTCAGAACGAACTGCAGGCAGTCGCCGCGCCAGATTTCCGCGTCGTCAAAGTGCTGGCAGTGCTTCGGGTCGTCTACTTTGGCAGCCAGGTAGAGGTTGTCGTCGTCGTAGGCGAGGAAGCACTGTGCGGAGATGCTGTGGGCATCGGGGCTGTAGGAGGTCTTGAAGTAGGCTTTTTCCGGCTGGAGGGCGGATTTGGGGAAGATGGCATCGGGATATTCCAGCATTACGGCAGGGATATTCTTGAGCCATTCGCCTGAACCATTGAAGATGGGTGTGGCGGCAATGCGTGGAACCTGTGCCGCCTTGGGGGCTTCGTCCTCGATGTCGTAGGATTTCTGCCCGATGACGAGACTCGCCTTTTCCGTGTAGGGGATGAGCAAAGTGTTCACTTTGTCAGGTTCCAGGGTGATGGCGATGGGGTCCCTGCCTTCCACCTGGATTTCCGCCTGACGGATTTGGGAATCATTGGAGGTGGCGTAGATGGCCAGTTGATTTCCTCGTTCCCGTAAGGCGGCGACTTGGCAGTCGGGAATGGCCTTGCGGAAGGCGTCGCGAATGGCCTGGGCGACAGCGTCGGTGGATTCTCCGGAAACCAGATAGAATGGCTGCTGGGAGATGATGGATAGAGCGCCTGGCTGGTAGGGTTCCTCGCGGCCCAGCATGGTGATTCGCGTCGCGGGCTGTTCCAGGCCAAAGGAGACTTCTGCGTCCTTTGCGCGATTCCAGACAATGGCCACGGTCTTGCCGTCTTCCCGGCGGAAGACATAGCCGTAGAAGTTCTCTCGGATGATTTCGTCGGTGCATTTCACGAAGGCCAGTTCCCGGGCCGCGGTGGCGTACATGGCGCCGCCGGGGAGGGGAATCTGATAAATGCTTCCGTTGTGCTCCACGGGCTTCCAGACGGTGGTCATGCACATGTCGCTGTTTTTTAAGTTGTTGACATTATAAGTCTTGGTTGGTACGTGCAGTTCGAAGGAGAGAGTGGGGCAGGCGCGATTGATGGCGATTGTTCGCAGGGTGAGGAAGGCCTGCTCCACGGCCATGCCTTCGTCGAAAGGTGCACCGTAGTTGATGGCGTAGCCCGTCTCGTTGTTGCGGACCAGCGGGTTCTTGCCCAGCTTCACGGCCATTTCCGAGGCCTGCATCAGGAAAGATTTCAGGGAGTCTTCCGGGCGCATGGCGTTGTTCAGCATCAGGTTCCAGTTGCCCGTGTAGCCATCCAGCAGGTAGCCGTCGAAATCGTCTTTAAGGTCTTCCAGAACGAGGCGTTCGTAGGGTTCCAGGTTGCTCTGCTGGTTGCATCCGCCGGTCCAGAAGGGCATGTCGGGATCCACCTTGTCCAAGGCGCGCTTGACCAACCGCGTAAGGCAGACGTGCTGGGCCATGGCCTCGGACCAGGTGCCGCAGTACTTGTGTTTCATGATGGCGGTGCTGGGAATCTCCTGGCCCGTGCTCCAAGTGTCGACCTTGCCCTTGGTGGCTTCGGCGAAGAGCGTCACCAGCTTGCTTATCTTCGCCTGCATGTCGTCATTGACGACCATCCAGCCGTCGGCGACTTGTTCATCGTTGTTGTGCATGGCCTTGGGAGGGGCGGTATGGACGTGCACATCCACGGTGAAGTCCCCGTTGAGGAAGGGCTGGATTTGGCGGAGGTTGTAGTCCAAGAGGAACTCCGCGTTACGTTTGTAGTATGTGCCGTAGAAGAGCTTGTGGCTGATATTCCCGCAGCCGATGCGCTTGAAGGCCTCCAGGAATTGCGGGTCCACGCCATAGCCGAAGGAATAGTAGGGATCACGTTTGGCGGGCGCTTCGTTTACGGCAAAACCGCCTTGGACGGCGAAGGACTTCTGTTTCTTTGCGAAGACGGTTGCAGTGGCAATGTAGTAGTTCCTGGGGAGGTCCTGTCCGAGAAGAAGCGCCTCCTTGCAGGGGAGCTGAACGCCAGTGCGTTTTTCCTCATAGAAGACCTTGCCTTCATAATCCTTTACCACGAAATCGATGTCCACCGGGCTTGTGCCCTCTAGTTCCAGGGTCATCCGGACATCGTCGCCAGGTTCGAAAAAGCCCAGGATGCCGCCTTCCGGATAGAGGCAGCCGTCGGAGACTGCCTCGCCAAAGTTGTCCCGGAAATTCTTTTTCGAGTCAGGCGTGGCGACTTCCACGGCAGTGATCCGGATGTCATCGTACCAGACGGTTCCGGTTCCGATCAAGATGGGCATCACTTTGACAGTTGTGCTTTTCAGGTCCTTGGTGCTGAAGCGCAGTTTCGCGGTGCGCCAATCAAATGTTCCGGTTTCGCAGCTGTTATCGGTGTTGCTGGAGACTCGTTTCCAGGATTTGTCGCCTTCCAGCATAATGCGCGCGCCATTGTTTTCACCGCCCTGAATCGCTTCTCCCTTGACTTTGCAAATGATTTCATAGATGACATCATCTTGCAGGGTGACGATCTGCTGCACGGCTGTCCGGTCGGCGCTTGCCAGTTTCAGGCTCTTCATGCCGACTGCGCAATTCTGGATGTCCGGCATGGGAATGCCGGAAATCGTTTTCCAGCTTTCCAGGCCATTTTCAAAACTTCCGTTGACGATGAGGTTTTGCCCAAAGGCCAGCAACGGCAGAAGCAATAGGGTAATGAGGTGTTTCATGGGAGGTTCTGGAAAAATAATGAGTGAAGAAAATCTATCAATGTTGAGTTAAAGGCCGAAGTCCATTGAAGGCACTCTTCCGGGATTTCCGAGGCTGTCTGCTTCAAGTGCGACAAGATGTAGCCTACAGCGGCGCGATGTGTCTCGCCGTGCCCTTGCGAAGGCGGAAGCATCCTTCTTCGCCATGGTAACGGAGGACAGACTTGGAGAAAAATTGTCGGAAAGCGGGAAAAGTGACCGAAACGATTCTTGCAACTGCCCCATTATATTGCAAAGTAGGCTCTTTGCTATGAAAAGAGAGTTTTTCGCCTTTTGATTTGAGACTTTTTGTTGTAGAGGGAATGGCGGGATGAAGGGAAATGCGAATCGGAGAGTCTTGGTGTGCGGGGGGCGCTGTTTCCTGCATTGGTTCCGGGGGGCAATGCGGGGGCTTCAAAAAGAGAGATTACCGCTTGACTTTTTTGCAAAAAGTTCCGATAATTTATATACGATGCTTTGTCAAAGTATCGTCTCCTTGGAGTTTTCCCGTAATTTTGCAACACTTCATTAAAAGTTCATCATGAAAAAAAACTTCACTCTGATCGAATTGCTTGTCGTCATCGCCATCATTGCAATCCTGGCCAGCATGCTTCTGCCCGCGCTCTCCAAGGCTCGCGCCAAGGCCCGTGCCATTGTCTCTATCAGTAACCAGAAGCAGTGCATTCTGGGGCTGATCATGTACGGCGACGACTATGATGGATGGATTATCACGGTTCCCGGTTCCGAGTGGGGCGCATATTGGTTCTATCCTGCCACCTATTCTGACGGCAGGTCCTATAAGCAGGTGCGTGACAATGGCAATGCTGCCAACGGCGCCTTGGGACTCGCCTACTGGCCGGCCGGCGTGGAGCACTGCCCGGTGCAGTCCGCGGCGAAGAATTTCGCCACCGACGACGCCATGGTGGAACATGTGAAGCAGGCTTACGGTATGCCTGGACGTCGCCAAGGCGCTGGATTTGAGATGAATCAGCCCAACCATTGCACTTGGGGCGGCATGGAGCCCAGCACTTTTGGTGATCCCGGAAACGGCGGTCGTGCGATGCGTCCGGAAGCCGGTCGCGTTCCTGCTGCTTCGCGTTGGATGCTTTGCTGCTCTACGCAGACGGAAAACCATGTCTCCAATGGCAAGGGCGCGTCCCAGATCGGTCCTCGTGACTATACTTACAATGCCAATTTATTCACGATTGACGCCCACCATAGCGGGATGTGCAATATCGCCTTCTGGGATGGTCATGCCGAGGCTGTCAAGGGTGCCAAGGCTGCGGAAATCTGGTGCCTGGGCGGCAATGCCGCAGTCAAGCAGTGCGCCATCATTGAAGATGGCGGTTACAAGCCTTATGAAAATCTGGACATCACGGCTTTTTAAGTTAGCCTGAATAGCTAAAGGGGCTGTTGCAAAAACTGGGTGTTCTGCAACACGCAGGCAACTTAAGCATGTAATTCCCAAAAAAAAGGCTGTTGCCATCTCATGTCGAGGTTTGGCAACAGCCTTTTATATACCCGTCAGTCCAGAAGGTTATTCTGCCTTTTGGGGAGCGGGCTTGTTGGGGCGAGGACGGTTGCCCATTCCGGGACGCTTTCCCTGGGGACGATCACCTTGGGGACGCAGTTCCTTGAGGACATCCTGCATTTTTGCTGCTTCGTCCAGGCTGATCTGCAGGTTCTTGTCGGTGTCAACGGCCTTGAGGACTTTCAGGCTGCGCGCGAAGGGCTGGAGTTTTTCGTAGGCAGCCAGGTCCTTTTTGAAGGCATCGGCTTCTTCAGGATCCAGAACGCCGTTCTTGTTGGCGTCGTAGAGGTCCAGGATTTTCTTGGCGTCCTTGTTGATGTTCTCCAGCATGCGCTGTTGGAAGGGCGCGCGGGATACCTTGAGGTCGGCGGGTGTCTTGGGAGCCTTGGGGGCTTCTTCCTGGGCGAAGGAGAGGGCCGCGAATGCAAAGAGAGCGCAGAACAAAGCGAAGTTCTTCATGTTTTTCCTTGGTTGAGTTAATTGGGATTGTTGACGGGGAAGGGAATTTCCTGTGTGGAAACTTCTTCGTCGGATTGTCGGGTGAGCAATTCAATTTTCTTTTCAGCGTTGGTCAACTTTTCGTTGCAGAGTTTTCCGAGTTGAACGCCGCGTTCAAAGGCCTTCATGCTTTCCTCAAGCGGGAGTTTCCCGCTTTCCAATTGCTGGACAATGCCTTCCAGTTGTTGAAGGGCGTCGTCGAAAGTGAGGTTCGAGGTATTTTCTGGCATTCGGTTGTCTCCCTAAAAACGAAATGCTTTCGGATTCATTGTGTGAAAAAAAAGAAAAGTATGGAAAATGATTCAAGGGAATTGCAGAAAAAACATTTGAAGGCACTTTTCAGGGATTTCGGAGGCAGTTTGTTTCAAGTGCCCCAAGGCGTAGTTCGCTACGACGCGAAGCATTTTCCTTCGCCATGGCAACGGAGGTCATGCCTGGAGGAAAATGCCCCGAAAGCGCGAAAAGTGCCCAAAGCGACTTTTACTCTTTTTCATTCATCCACTGTGACTTTCAGTTTTCCTCTGCCAAGGAGCGCGGTAAGTTTTGTTCCGGCAGGAGCTTCGGCTGGCTGGCGGATGGCGTGTTGCTGTTCGTCCAGCAGGATGCTATATCCGCGTTTAAGGACGCCCTTGGGGTCCAGCGTACGCAGGGCGGTTTGGAGTGTCTTGAGCTGTGCGGAGGCATGTTCCAGGTCGCTGGTCTGGCGGTCGAGCAGTCGTTGCCAGAGGATGTCCAGGGTGGAACGGAGTATTTCCGCCCGATGGGGGAGGGCGCTGTAGAGTCGCAGCTCGTCGTTTGCCAGGCGTGTCTTGCGGTCGGCGACCAGCTGGAGGGGATGGGTGAGGTGTTGGGCGGAGAGGGCTTTCTCCAGACGGAGGCGCCGATTCTGCCTTAGCCACTGCATGGCGTTGGCAATGCGACATGCGTAGGATTCCAGGGCCTGCGTCGCCAGGAAGAGATTATGCGTGACGATTTCGGCTGCTATGGTAGGGGTGATGGCATTGAGGGCGGAGACGTAGTCCACCAGGGTGGTGTCCCGTTCGTGGCCGATGGCGGTGATGATGGGCGTTTTCGCTGCGGCGATGGTCCGCGCCAGACTCTCGTCGTTGAAGCACCACAGGTCTGTGATGCTGCCGCCTCCGCGGGTGACGACGATGAGGTCGCATTTCCCGTACTCATCCAGCATCTTCACGGCCTGGATGAGTTCCGGGACGGCGGCGTTTCCCTGGACTTTCGATGGGGCCAGGACGAAGGTCAGGCGGGGAAAACGGGAGAGGCAGGTATGCAGGAAATCCCGATAGCCTGCGGCATCGGGACTGGTGACGATGCCGATCCGCTGAGGAAAGGGGGGAATCGGTTTTTTGCGGGAGGGATCCGTGAGGCCTTCGGCGGCAAGTTTTGCCAGCGACCGTCGCATAAGTTCGGTGAGGGTCTCCTCGCCGTCCGCACGCTGGATTTTCTGGGCCATGAATTGCAGAGTGCAGCGCGGCGAATAGATGTCCAGATGGCCGTAGGCGAAGACGCGGTCGCCGCTTTTCAGGTCCATCTGGCGGATTCTGGCAGTGCCATTGAACCAGACGACGGGGATGGTGGAGCCAGTTTCGTCCCGTAGCGTGGCGTAGAAATGCGGATTGTTGCTCTGCTTTTCGTTTAATACCAATTCTCCGCAGAGCCAGAAATAGTTTGGGAAATCGGCATGGACGACCTGGGTAAGGTAGTTTGCGACCTCGGTGACCGTCCAGACGGTCCGGGGATCATGCTTGGCAAAGAGTTGTACCGCTAGGTCAGACATGAAAGCCGAAATACGGAGAGCAAACCAGGAATAAAGGAAATACGGATGGCAAAACAAACAAAATAGAAAAACAAGCAAAGCGGAATACGGATGGCAAAACAAGCAAAAGCCTTCGACGAGGTCGTCGAAGGCGACGATTGAAGGCAATAGAAAAAACCGCTTTGGCCATTTTCGCGTTTCCCGGCCGTTTTGCTTCATGTGCTTCCGCCTTCGCAAAGGATACGGCGGGGCGCGTCGCGTCGTAGGGAACTACGCCTTGGCGCACTAGAAACAAGCTGCCTTGAAAATCCTTGAAAAGTGCCTTCAAAAGGACTCTTGCTATTACCTCATTTGCTTATTTCCCGTGTTTTGCCTTCTTGTCGAAGGGCTATTCTTCGTCTTGGGTTTCGTCTGCTTCCTCGGGAACGTTCAGGACATTGGCCTTGAGCAATTTCGTTGCCGCATCGTCAAACATGGGCTTGAAGGCGTTGCAGTCCTTCTCGGTCAACTTGACGGAGAGTCCGGCCAGGGCTCCCTTCTGGAGGGAGGCGATGGTCTGGGGGAACTCGAACTCCGGGCCAAGCAGGCTGGGGAGCATCTGCTTTCCAGCGGGCACCACCATGGTATCCAGCAGGCCGGTCTTGAGAGCGGCGGCCTCGGTGTCATTCTGGAAGATGCCCTGGAAAGCGAGGGTGATGTCGGCGGGGGAGGAAGTCCAGGTCAGGGCGATGGAGTCGATGCCGGCCAGGGCGGTCTTGGCTTCCGGGGGAAGGGATTCGTCTCCATGGAGACCATCCTTGATGGCGAATTTCAAAGACTGGGGAAGGAGGACGACGAGTGCGCCGGGAGCATCTGCCACGGCGTTTAGCGCCTTGGCCTGGACGGGGCCGAAGGCCTGGGGGGCGTTGACGGCCTGCTTGACCAGCTCGGGAGTTCCCATAAGGAAGACGGTGCCGCTGTTGGAGGCGACAGCCAGGATCTTCGCGTCATGCTTCTTGGAGGTCAGTTCCATGGCGGCGTATTCGCCGATCTTGGTGGGAGTGACGGTGACTTTTTCAGCGACTTCGGGCTTGAGGGCAGCCAAGGCGGGAAGGGCGTCGAAGATGGGCTTCACGGACTCCGGGTATTCCATGGCGATGAGGATCTTTCCCTGGAGGTTCTCCGGGCGGGTTTCCAGGTTTTCATTGGAAACGATCATGATCTTCATCTTTTCCTTGCTGCCGGGAGGAAGCATGGCTTCGATTGCCTTCATGTCCTTCAAGTCGGGGTTGGCGGCAATCTGCTGCTCCTGGAACTCCTTGAATTTCTTGTCAAGGAAAGAGCCCTGGAAAGGCAGATTGTCATGACGGATGACGATGGTGGCATCGGCGAGTTCTGCGTTCTTGAACGTCAGGTCGGCGAAGAGCGGCAGGACGGCGAGGGTGGCTGCGAATGTGAAGAGTGCGCGTTTCAGCATGGTTGTGCCTCCGTTGTTGTAGGGGGAAGAGAAGGTTAGGGCTGGTTCAGGAGAAATGAATTCGGGGATCAATGATAACGTAGCAGAAGTCGGAGAAAATGTTGCCTAACAGACCTAAAATACTTGTCAAAGCCAGGACGCCCATGAAGACCGGATAGTCTCTGCCGACAATGGCTTCCATGCTCAGGTTCCCCATGCCGGGAATTTCGAAGACGCGTTCGATGATGACGCTGCCGGCGAACATGACCGTGAGGACGCCGCCGAAGCCCGTGGCGATGGGGACTAGCGCATTGCGGAGGGCGTGGCACCAGAGGGCGCGTGCGGAGGAGCCGCCTTTCGCATAGACGGTGCGGATGTAGTCGGCGTTGATCTGTTCCAGAAGGGAGTTCTTCATCAGGAGCGTCAGCATGGCGAAGGAGCCAGACATATAGCAGATTACGGGCAGGAGCATGTGCCAGAGGATGTCCCGGCATTTTTGCAGGAAGGTCATTCCCTCGAAAGTCTGGGAGTGGAATCCTGTGGCGGGGAAGATGTCCCAGAGGTTCTCCACTGTTCCGCAGAAGAGCATCTTCAGGAGCATTCCCAGGGCGAAGACAGGTATGGCGTATCCGATGAAGACAATGACGCTGGAGGCCATGTCAAAGGGATTGCCATGCCTGAGCGCCTTGGCGACTCCCAGGGGGATGCAGACCAGATAGGCGAGCAGGAAACTGGTGAGACCGAAGATCAGGGAGACGGGAAATCGCTGGGAGATCATCTCCCAGGCGGTCTTGTTGGAGAACTTGTAGGAGCGCGTGAGCATTCCGCAGCGTTCCGCCCAGAGCCATTTCCAGTAGCGCTTCAACAGGGGCTGGTTGAAGCCGAAGTGCTCCCGGAAGGCCTGGCGTTCCTGCTCGGCTGCTTCTTGGGAGGCCACTGCCCCCTGGACTCCTGCGCCGGAGGACTCGCCGCCGGCTGCGCCCATGCCGTGCATCCGGAGCATCAACTGGTCCACCGGACCGCCGGGAACGAACTGCGTGATGGCAAAGCAAAGCAGGGTGATGCCTAGGAAGGTGGGAATTACCAGCAGCAGTCTGCGCAGAAAGTAGTCGGCACGGCTCATAGGCAGGGCGGGGGGGATTTTGCTCCCTCGGGAGGAAGGTGGGGAGAATGGGCGGATGGGACAATGCGGACGATGGTGGCTTGGGAAGTGTCATCACCGATGGTCCAGATGATTTCCTGATTTTCCAGGAAACACTGGTATTCCCGGTCGGGAATCCGCTGGTAGGCAGGCCGGGGATCCGCAGATACGACTTTCCGGCAGAGCGCCGCGAACTCCGCCGGGAATTTTTCCAGTGTTTGCTGGGCTTCAGGCGAGAAGGCGATGGTCAGGGGTGCTTCAGGAGGTGCGTCAGGCGCAAAGCCGCCGATGGCATCGGGGATGCTATCCGTGTAGGGAAGATAGGGCTTGATGTCCAGCACTGGTGTGCCGTCCAGCAGGTCCAGGCCCGCCACATGCAGGAGGATTTTCCCGCGGGGACGGATCTCGATTTTCTCCAGCTTCATGGCGGAGAGGCCGATGGGCATGGGGCGGAAGGGGGAACGGGAGGCGAAGACGCCAATACGCTTGTCTCCACCTAGCCTAGGCGGGCGGACCGTTGCCTTCCAGCCTTCCCGGATATTCTCGCTGAAGATGAAAATCACCCAGATGTGGGAGAATTCCTCCAGGCCGCGAACCGCGTTGGGCTGGTTGTAGGGCGGCAGCAACTCCAGCGTGCCATGGGCTTCCGCTATCAGGCCGCTTTGACGCGGTATCCCGAATTTCGTGCGGTAGCAACTGTGGACGATGGCGATGGGCGAGAGGTCGTACATTAATTGTTAGTTGTTAGAGTTATAAGTTTTTAGAGTTCTATGGAGGCTAGTGTTTTTTTACAACCATCACTATCTTCTATCTAACAACCAACGGCTATTTCAATCGTTCCACAAGTTCGTTGATGGCGGGGAGCATCATGTCGCGGCATGCGCGGTATTTTTCCACGGAGAGGTGGTTTGGGTCGAAAATGTCGGTGTCTTCCCGTAGGATGGACATGAGTGTCTTGGTCTTGTTTCTGGCGGAGACAAAGGTGGTCAGGAGTTCTTTTTCCTGATTGCCGGTCATGCAGAGAATCAGGTCCGCCATCTTGATGAGTTTTGGGGTAAGGAACTGCACCCCGATGCGGAGGGGCTGAAGGCCCTTTTCGGCCAGGACAGTGACGACCTCGTCGGGGATATGCTGGCCATGTTGTGCGCGGATACCCGCGGAATCGACCTCCCAGTCGTCCAGTCCGCCGAGTTTTGCGGCATTTTGGAAGAGGGCGGCGGCGATGGGCCCGCGGGTGCGGTTGGAGCTACAGACGAAAAGCAGTCGTGGCATAAGGCGGCTATTTTGCGTTCTTGCCTAGCTGGAAAGCCTTGACGGCAGCGCTGACGACTTTTTCGCCCTTGGAGGCGAAATGCTCTGCGATGGCTTTCTCAATGATGGCGGGATCCAGTTCCAGGTAGTTGGAGATGGCGCCCAGCAGGACGATGTTGGTGTTGCGGAGGTTCCCGGATTCCTGGGCCAGGGCTGCAGTGTCCAGCAACAGCGCGTGGGGCAGTGCGCGGACTTCGCCCAGCAGTTTTTCCAGTTCCGGATAGTCCGGGATGTTGACAAGGGGGGCCTTGTCGGTGATGAGGGTGCCGTCGGTGGAGAGGCTTGCCAGGTGGCGCATGGCTTCCATGGGCTCCATGGCGACGATCAGGTCTGCCGCGCCTGCGGTGATCTGGTCGGCGAAGATGGGCTCGGAGGAGAGGCGCAGGTGGGCGAAGACGGAGCCACCGCGTTGGCTCATGCCATGGATTTCAGACTGCTTGACGTGGATTTTCTCCGCGACGGCGACTTTGCCGAGGATGGCGGCGATGGTCAGGATGCCCTGTCCGCCGACGCCTGCCAGAACGATGTCACATTTCATAGTGGAAGATTCCTTGGATGTTGAAAAGGGGTGTCCGGATTCGGATTGCGAAGGCGGCGGGTTATTTCTTCACCTTGCGGCGCAGAGTCTGGATGCATTCGCGGCGGGCGATGACCACGGAGACACCGCGGTGGGCGATTTCTTCCTTGAAGACGGCCACGTTCTCTTCGTGCTTCGCAGGCAGCGGGGTGATGATGCGCACGTGTTCGGCGGGGATGCCCAGGCCTTTGACGATGTCTTCCAGGCGGCCCAGGGCTGCGGAGTCTTGTCCGCCAGTCATGCCGACGGTCAGGTTGTCCAGGATGACCACGGTAAGGGGCGCGTTCTCCCAGATGGCGTCCAGGAGCCCGGTCATGCCGGAGTGCGTGAAGGTGGAGTCGCCGATGACGGCCACGGCGTTGGTCAGGCCGGAATCTGAAGCGCCCTTCGCCACGGTGATGGAGGCACCCATGTCCACGCAGGAGGTGATGGCGTTGTAGGGCGGCAGGGCGCCTAGTGTGTAGCAGCCAATGTCACCGAAGATCTTGGCGTCGCCGAGGGCGTTGCAGGCCTCGGTAAGTGCGCGGTAGGTGTCGGCGTGGGGGCAGCCGTCGCAGAGGCGCGGCGGGCGTGCGCGGAGCATTTCGGAGGGCGCCGGCAGGTCAGGGGCGTCAAGCTTGCAGGCCAGCTGCACGGCGCGGGTGTTGAGTTCTCCTGTGCGGGGCAGGGTGCCGTCCAGGCGTCCATGGATCCGGGCATCTCCGAAAGGTCCGCGGAGCATTTCTTCGACGACAGGCATGCCTTCCTCGATGACGAGGATTTCCTTGCATTCGTCCAGCAGAGTGCGGGTCAGCTTCCGTGGGATGGGATACTGGGAGAGCTTGAGGACGGGGTATGGGCACTTCCCGCCGAATGCCTCCTGGAGATAGTTGTAGCCGATGCCGCAGGCGATGATGCCCAGGGACTTGTCGGCACCGTCAATCAGCTTGTTGTAGGGGGAATCCTCGCTGGACTGGCGGAAAAGCTCCTGCTTCTGGCAGAGTTCATCGTAGTTCTTCTTGGCGATGGCGGGCAGTAGGATGAACTTCCTGGGTGTGTCGGAGAATTTCCGGGGATTCTGGGGGCGCGCTTCGTCGGCGATGACCACGTCTGCCCGGGAGTGGGAAAGACGGGTAGTGAAGCGGACGAGGACGGGAGTGGCGAACTTTTCGGAGAGTTCGAAGGCGTAGGCGGGAATTTCGTAGGCTTCCTGCTGGGAAGAGGGCTCCAGGACGGGGATCATGGCGAACTTGCCGTAGAAGCGGGAGTCCTGCTCGTTCTGGGAAGAGTGCATGGAGGGATCGTCGGCGACAGTGACCAGCAGGCCGCCGTTGGCGCCGGTGATGGCGGAGTTCATGAAGCCGTCGGCGCAGGCGTTGAGGCCCACGTGCTTCATGCAGGCGATGGCGCGGCGGCCCATGTAACTGGCGCCGATGGCTTCTTCCATGGCGGCTTTTTCGTTGCAGGACCACTGACGATGGATGCCGAGTTCGGCGGCCTGCTTGGAACTCTGGAAGTACTCCATGATTTCCGTGGAGGGGGTACCGGGATAGGCGTAGCAGCCGGTGATGCCGGCGTCAATTGCGCCCTGTGCGTAGGCTTCGTCGCCTAGGAGAAGTTTGGTGATGGACATAGTCAGAACCGTTTGTTGGGTTGCAGAAGAAAGAAAATCAGAGTTTCCGACGCCCGGAGAAGGCCTGCGCCAGCGAGGGTGAGTCGGTGTAGGAGAGGTCGGCGCCTGCGGGGATGCCGATGGCCAGCCGCGTGATGGCGACGTCGCAGTCCTGGAACATATCGGCCAGGAAGTGCGCGGTGGCTTCACCCTCTACGTCGGCGCTGGTTGCCAGGATGAGTTCCTTGACCTGGCCGTCCTTCAGGCGTTCCTGGAGCTGCGTGCATCGCAACTGTTCCGGACCGACGCCGGAGAGTGGCGCGAACTTCCCGCCCAGGACGTGGTAGAGCCCGTTGTAGCATCCCGTGCGTTCGAAGATGGCGATTTGCGCGGGATTTTCCACGACGCAGATCTGTGCGGGGTTCCGCAGTGGATTGGCGCAGATGACGCAGGGACCGCCGTCTGTGTAGTTTCCGCAGATGGGGCAGCTCTGCACACGTTCGTGGAGATGCGCCAGGCAGTCGGCGAAAGCGCAGAGATCGTTGTCTTTCCAGCGTAGCAGCTCCGCCGCCATGCGCTGGGCGGTCCGCTTGCCGACGCCGGGCAGACGGGAGAGGTGGTTGATGAGCGCCTCCAGGGCGATGGGAAGTTTGATTTCCATACGACGCTAGAGGGGAATGCGGGCATCGTATGGTTCGACGCCAAGCGCCTGCGTGACGACCTGGGCGGCAGGCGCTTTCTTCAGTTCTGCCATCTCGGGTTTGGTGGCACGGCGATAGCCGGAGGCCGGCGGCTCAGGCTGGCTGGAGGCCGGAACTTCCTGCCCCATAGGGATTTCCTGCCCGTGAGGAAGCTCGTTGACGGCAGGGACGACGGTTCCGCAGACGGCTTCCACTTCGGAGACGTAGGAAGATTCGGGGATGTATTCGGGAATCGGCGCATCGTCTGAAACCGGAGCGTCCAAGGTGAGAAGACGACGAATCTCTTCTGCTTTGGAATTCTGCGAGGAGGGTTGTTGTGCAGTGGCCTGCATCGCCGGCTGAACCTCTTCGGGTGGTTCTTGCTGTACGGTCACGGGCTGCTGGACAACCGGCTGGGGTTGCGGCGCTGGCGCGGGTTGCTGTACGGTCGCGGGCTGTTGGACAACCGGCTGGGGTTGCGGCGCTGGCGCGGGTTGCTGTACGGTCGCGGGCTGTTGGACAACCGGCTGGGGTTGCGGCGCTGGCGGCTGTGCAACGGTCGCGATCACGGGCTGCGGGAGGAGATTCGCCGGTTTTCTGGGGGTGATTTCGTCTTTGGGAATCAGGCCGCTGATTACATTGAGATGCGTGAGGATATCATCCAGATCGGTGCTATGGACATCGGTCATGATCTGTGCCATGACGACTTCCAGGGCAATGCGCTTGTTCAGGCAGTCGTTGAAGAGCCGTTCCTGGGCGACCAGTCCCGTGAGGATTCTGCGGATGAGCGCGGGCTGTGCGGCGCGGGCCAGCTGTGACAATTCCGTCAGTTCTTCGTGGCTGACTTCCAGGAATTTGTTGGCATCCTGGCAGGTCCCCGCCAGCATCAGGTTCCGGAAGTATTCCACAAAATCCGCATATACGCGTTCCAGGTCCCTGCCTGCGTTGGCCAGTGCGGCGATGACGTCCAATACGCGGGGCAGGTCGTTCTGGATGATGCCGACGGCCATTTCACGGAGTTCTGCGCCGGAGGCCAGGCCGAAGATGTTGATGACATCCTGTTCGCGGATGGTTTCGCTTTCGGAGTTTCCGCCGCAGAAAGCGATCATCTGGTCGAAGATGGACTGCGCGTCACGCATTCCTCCATCGGCTGCGCGTGCGATGGCGGCCAGCGCCGCGTCTTCCACGAAGAGCTTCTCCGCGTCGGCAATCTGGCGCAGTCGGGACATGATGAGGGGGACGGGGATGCGCCGCAGGTCGAAGCGCTGGCAGCGGGAGATGATGGTGGGCAGGACCTTGTGGGGTTCCGTGGTGGCGAAGAGGAACTTCACGTAGGCTGGGGGCTCCTCCAGTGTCTTGAGCAGGGCGTTCCAGGCTGAGGCCGAGAGCATGTGGACTTCGTCAATGATATAGACCTTGTATTTGCTTTTGACGGGCGGATAGAGGACCTGGTCGCGGATGGTCCGCATGTCGTCCACGGTGTTATGGCTGGCGCCGTCGATTTCAATGACGTCCAAGGAGCTTCCTGCGGCGATTTCCTTGCATGAGTCGCACTGGCAGCAGGGCTCGCCGTCCACCGGGTGTTCGCAGTTCAGGGCCTTTGCGAAGATACGCGCGCTGGTGGTTTTTCCGATTCCCCGGGAGCCAACGAAAAGATAGGCATGGCCAATGCGGTTGGAAAGCAGGGCGTTCTTAAGGGTACGTGCGATATGTTCCTGCCCCACGACTTCCGCAAATGTCTGGGGACGCCACTTTCTTGCTAATACCTGGTAGGACATATTCTTGGGCTCCGGAAGGGCTTTCCACACGAGACGGCAAAAAAAAATCATGCCGCCTATGCCGGAATGACTGGCACCCAAGTTGCTTGCTTAGGGCTGCTTGGTTCCCCATCTGACCCGGTTCACAAACACCTTGCCGCACAGGTTCCGACACAAGCGACATGACATTGCTTAATATACTCCGCGCAAGAAAATCGGCAACCGATTGCGAGATTTCTTGCAAAAAAAAATGGCAGAAGGGCACATATAGCGTCCTTCTGCGCTAAAGCCACGGAGGACAGGCATTGGACAAAAATGTCCGGAAAGGGCGGGAAACGTCTGGAGCGGCCTTGATCGGGGGGGCTATTCCTCCTTCAGCATCAGCTCAATTTCGTCGATTTCGAGATGGATGTCCTTGTGCATGGAGGGATCGAGTCGGAGGCCGGTGATGATGCCGCGCCAGCGGGATGCATCGGCCATTTTCAGGAGGATGTCGTGGAATTCGCCATCGGCGGGGAAGGTCGTGCCGATGGAGTTTTCCGCACAGACGGGCGTGGTGTTGGTGGTCCAGAAGAGCTGGAGGTTTTCCTGGAACGCGGCGCCGGGATGGCTGGCCTTGATGCGGATGCGGATGTCGGCGATGCTGCTGGCCTTCCGGGGAAGGAGCCTGATATGCAGCTGGGGATCGTTTCCGCTTGTCAGCAAGGAGAGGATGCCGTTTTCCGTCTTCACTTCCTTCACATTGCTGAATTGGTGCCATTCCTGGAGGCCGTCCGAGAAATCCCATCGGAGGCGTTCCGACGGGGCGTTGCTTTTGTTGAAGAACTCGTATGGGCCGAGACCGACATCCGCGGGGGTGTAGTTGAGCGGCCAGCCTTCGGGTGGCTTCCGGGCGAAGGTATCGCGGACGGCTTCGTACATTCCGAAGCCGTATTCGCGACAGGGTTCTGCGTAGGAACCTTCGCCCCACTCGTTCAGCGGTCCGACCAACAGCCATTTCTGCAGGCCGCTTTCGTCGGCGACGCGCCTGCCCTCTTCGCAGATTTCCCGGAAGAGCGCAGGGGATTTTCCGGAGATTTCACGGTTGTTGTTCCAGGGCCGGTCGTCCCACCCGGTGGAAAGGTTCAGGAAGCAGGGAAGGCCGTTGCTGGCGGTGACCCAATTTCGTAGGAAAGTCCCCGTGCTCCTGGCGACCAGCTCGAAGGGGTATCGCCTGGGGTTGGCGACGGGCTGTCCTGGATGGAGATAGTGGTAGATGGAGGTGGATTCGTAGCCCCAGGCGCGGAACTTCTCAATCAGGGCGGGCGAGGTGCTTTCCTCGGGGAATTTCATCGCGGAGAAGTGGATTCCGGGATAGCCCGCCTCCTGCGCCATTTTCTGGGAAAGGTCGTTGAGGAATTTCACGCCGCCTTTCGCATGAAGATCCAGCTCCTGATTCTCCGGCGACCACATCATCACTACGGGCTTTCCATCGATCTTCAGGTATTCTGGCTGGCAGAAATAATTGTCAATCCAGTATTGGACGACTTTTCGCTGGTTTTCCTCCGTATGGAAGCCGACGGAAACGTGGTTCGCCCACATCACCGCCCATTTCAGGTAGCTTTTGTAGCGGGCTTTCTGGAAGCCTTGGATCCAATGTTCAAGGGAGGCGGTGTTCTGCCAACTCCAGTACCAGTCTACTAGAAGATACTGTATGCCATTCTCCACCAGCCACTTGATTTGCCAGTCAATGCATTCCGGATTGGCTTCGTCATACCAGCCGAGGACGGGCTTGCGGGAGGGCTGGCAATCCAGGATGCGCTGCCAGCCGCCATTGGCGCCGCCGTTGAGGGAGTTGTCCCAGCCGGGAAAATACAGCGCCCCGATGCGGTAGTCTCCCGTTTCCACGGGGCGCGGTTCGGGGACGTAGTCGGCTTTCGGCAGCCCCAGCGGTGCCGTGAAGGCGATTGCTGCGTCCTTGGTTAGGATTTCACCGCCAGGACCCCGTAGCTCCGCTTCGCAGGTGCCTTCCAGGGGGGCATCCGCTTCCAGAAGGAGGGAGATGTGTTTGCGGGAAAAGGGAGGAATCGGTGGAAATGCCTGGGGCATCGGCGTGACCAGGCGCACGCTTTCCGGAAGCGTCAGACGGTTTAGCGTCCAGCCTTCAGCGGTTTCGGGCCCGCTGTTGTCCAGTTGCAGGAGAAATTCCGAGGGCGTGCCGGCGCGGTTCGCCCAGTTTGCTTGGCTAGCGTAGGCGATGTCCACTACCGCCTTGCCTTCCGGCTCTAGCCCGATGCGCAGGGAATGGACGATTCCGTCGACGGGGTCGTCGCCGCCGACGCGCAAGCTCAGCAGGGAAATGTCCGCGCTCCAGGTTCTGGCCTGTGCGAGATTCAGGTGGTAGGTGTGTCTTTTGCCATCGCCGCGGACGGGGAAGTGCCAGGACTTCTGGCCGAAGGAAAGGGAATTCCCCCAGGTAAGCTGGGCGTATTCTCCTGCGGTGGCTGTCATTTCCAGCGTCAACCACGCGCCGTCGTTGATAGAGCTCACGATTTGCTCGCAGAGCGTCATGGCATTGCCGTTTCGCAGGATAATGCCGTCTTCGGTGGTTTCCACTGGCTGGAAGTTTCCGTCCAGCCAGTCGCCGGCGTCCTGTGGAAAATGCCATTCCGGGGATTTCCGGGGATTTGGCCGGGAAAAGACTTCGCCGAGGCGGAAATATTCGATTTCGAAGTCCGCGCCGCCGGAATTTTCCTGTGTGAGGAGCGGTGTGTCAAACCGGAATCTGAGGATTTTTCCCAGAGAGTGCCAGAAAGGCCAGATGCGGATGGTCTGCCAGTCGTTGCACGGGAGAATTTCCACGCTGGCCTTTTGGTTTGCCACGAAGCCGCTGTATCCTGCCGTCAGGTCGCTGGCGAAATAGAGATCGTATCTTCCTGTCTGCGTCGACCGGATCTTTACTTCGAAAAATTGGTTCTGGTTTGCGGTGAAGGCAAAGACGGGCAGCACTATCTGTCCGTCATTTCCGGTGACAGTGCCTTTCAGAAGTCCGTCTTCCACACGCAGGTCCCGGATCTGATGCGCCTTCCAGCAGGCGGTTGTGCTGTCTTCTCCTTGTGGGAAGGAGTTGGCGCCGTCAAAGCGCCATTCCTGCAGGATTGTGACGCCGCCTTGCAAAACAAGGCAGAATAGAAGGAGGAGAGAGGTGAAGGCAAAGTTCGTTCTTGACATCTTGTGTTTCTTTCGGATCTGCCGGGATTGTCAGGGATGTCGTTGCAAGCCTGAGTTACGGGAATAGTTCCCGTAGGCGTTCCAGCGTGAGTGGCGGGGTTGCGCGTCCGATTTCATGGTCGTCTTTGTCAAAAAGAATCGCGGTGGGGAAGAGATCGACTTGGAAGGCCTTTTTCAGGATGGCGAGGTCGGAGTCTCCTGCCGCCGTGACGACGGAGACCAGGCATTTGCCCTTCAGCTCCTTGTTGGCCTTGTTGACCAGGTCGTCTAGGTTGTTGTCGCTGTCGGCCAGCAAAACCAGTCGTGGCAGGGTGCTGTCGGCCGGGGCGTCTTTTAGCGTGACTTCTTGCCGCGTCGTGATATTTCGTTTTGCGTTGTCTTCCTTCAGATTCTTGTCATAGCGCATCATCACCCATGCCATGGCGAGAATGAGGATGGTGTAGATGACGACACGTGGACCAAGGAGACGACTCTTCTGTGGTTGGAAACGGAAGTTCATGGCGCGTTATTCTGCGTTGGAGAAAAGCTCCTTGACGGCAGCCTTCAGGGCGTTGCCACGGTGACTCAGGCGGTTCTTGACTTCGGCGGGCAGTTCGCCGAAGGTCTTGTCGTAGCCATCGGGGATGAAGGCGGGGTCATAGCCGAAGCCGCCGGTTCCCCGGGGCGCGGTGTCCATGACGCCTTTGCATTCGCCTCGGACTGTGCCCCGGATCGTGCCGTCCGCATTGGCCACGGCGATGGCGCAGACGAATTGCGCCCGGCGGTCGGTGACGCCTTCCAGATTCGCCAGGAGCTTCGCCAGATTGCGGCCGTCGTTGCCGCCTTCGCCTGCATAGCGTGCGGAGTAGATGCCGGGGGCGCCGCCCAGCGCCAGGACTTCCAGACCGGAGTCATCGGCCATTACCGGGCAGTGAAAGGCCTGGGCGCCTGCCACGGCCTTCTTGATGGCATTGGCCTCGAAGGTGTCGCCATCCTCAACCACGTCAGGCATGCCGCCGACTTCGGCGGCGCCCAGGACTTCAATGCCGAGGGGCTGGAGGATTTCGCGGATTTCCTGGACTTTATGGGCGTTGGAGGTGGCGATGACCAGTTTCATAAGAAAAGAAGCGCAAGAAGGATTGCGAAACAATCAAAACGGCAAAGTAGGGAAGCGCTTTCGGCGCTGTATTTTTAGCAGCTCTAGACCTTCTAGAGGCAAATTTTCTTTGCGTGGACTTGCAGGATGGCGATTTCCACGGGGGTGACGCCGTCGATTCGGGCTGCTTGCCCCAGGCTTTCGGGCTGTCGTTTCTGGAGTTTCTGGCGGGCTTCAACGGAGAGTCCGGGGAGGTCGTAGTTGAAGTCGGCGGGGAGTTTCCATTGATCCAGTTCCAGCATTATCTTTGCTTGTTGCTGCTGTTGGACAAGGTATCCTGCGTAGCGTGCGTCGATGGTGATTTGCTGGCGGACCTGTTCCGGCAGTTCCGGCAGTTCCGGGTGCTTCGTATAATCGAAATCGGGGTGGGAGAGCATTTCCAGAATGCTCTTGCCATTCTGGCGGATGCCGCCAAGCAGGCGTCGCGCGTTGTCGATGTCGCGTTCCAGGGCTTCCACGCGTTCCAGGGCCTCTCGGGTCGCCAGGCCGTAGTCGTATGAGAGCCTTGTCAGGCGCCGGTCGGCATTGTCCTGGCGCAGGGCCAGGCGGTATTCCGCACGGGAGGTGAAAAGTCGGTAGGGTTCCACAATGTCTTTGGTGACCAGGTCGTCCACCATGACGCCAAGATAGGCCTGGTCACGGCGGATGCGTAGCGGTTCACCCATTTTTCCGGCGAAGCGAGCGGCATTGAGGCCTGCCAGGAGACCTTGTCCTGCTGCCTCTTCGTAGCCGGATGTGCCATTGATCTGTCCTGCCAGGAAAAGAGAAGGATAGCGTCGGACGGCCAGAGATGTGTCGATCTGGGACGGGAAGACGAAATCGTATTCAATGGCATAGGCATAACGGGAGATGAATGCCTTGTCGCAGCCTGGCAGGGAGCGAACCATCTGCCATTGTACGTCGATGGGCATGGAGGTGGACATGCCGTTGAGGTAGTATTCGTCCGTGCTGTCGCCTTCGGGTTCCACGAAGATATGATGGCAGGGATGGTCGGTGAAACGGACGATCTTGTCCTCGAAGGAAGGGCAGTATCTGGCGCCGATGCCCTTGATGACACCGGAATACATGGCAGAGCGTTTCAAGTTCGCCAGAACGATTTCACGGGTCGTTTCGGTGGAGTGCGTGAGGTAGCAGCTTCGTTTTTCCAGCTGAAGGTCCTTGAAGAAGGGTGTGCTTTGGTCGACTGGCCCAAAGGAGAAGCGTTTCCCGGTGGTGTCCGGTGGCTGTATCGTCAGGGCGGAGAAATCAATGGTCTTGCCTAGCACGCGCACCGGCGTGCCGGTCTTGAGGCGTCCCATTTCCAGGCCCAGCTCCTGGGAGAGGCACCGGGAGAGTTCCGTTGCCGCCGCGTCGCCTGCGCGTCCACCGGGAATTTGCTGTAGTCCGAAATGAAGGGTCGCAGCCAGGAAGGTGCCTGTGGCCAGGACAACGGCCTTTGCCCGCCAGATTTCGCCGAAGGCGGTTCGGATGCCGCAGACCTGTTTCTTGTCGTCCAGGACGATTCCGGTGACTTCCGCTTGGAGCACATCCAGATTGGGACACAATTCCAGAATCATCTTCATGCGCTTCTGGTAGAGTGTCTTGTCACATTGCGCCCGCGGAGAGAAAGCAGCGGGTCCCATGGATTCGTTCAGCATCCGGAACTGGATGGTCGTGGCATCTGTGTTTCGTCCCATCTCGCCGCCCAAAGCGTCAATTTCCCGTACGAGTTGCCCTTTGGCAACGCCGCCGATGCAGGGATTGCAAGACATCTGCGCCAAGTGGTCGTTGTTGATGGTGACCACCAGGGTCTTTGCGCCAACGCGCGCGCTGGCCAGCGCGGCTTCGCAGCCCGCGTGTCCGCCGCCCACGACGATGACGTCATATTCAGAGGCAATTGCATGGGGCGCCTGGACACTTGCGGTTACCTCTTTGATTTCGGGAAATTGTGCGCTCATGGGGAAAATAAAAAAAATCCCGGCTACCGAAAGGGGTAGCCGGGATGAATATTGGTGCTCGGAGCGGGACTTGAACCCGCACGGATTGCTCCACAGCGACCTCAACGCTGCGCGTCTGCCAATTCCGCCACCCGGGCAAACAAATTTTCTTTTAGAAAACGGTCTTACTATAACCAGTTCGGACAGGTTTGCAAATCGTCTTTAGAAGAAAAAGAGAAAAAGAGAGCATTTCTCGTGTTTGTTTACTATCCTAGCGGTCGAAGAAGCGATTTTCGACGCAGAGGCAGATGGCGTGGTAGATAGGCAGGTGGAACTCCTGGATACGATAGGTTTCCTGGGCAGGAACACGGATGGCGATGTCTGCGTTCTGCGCCAGTACTCCGCCTTTTTCGCCTGTCATGCCGATGACCGTTATGCCCAATGTCCTGGCGACTGCGGTGGCCAGTTTTACATTCCGTGCGTTTCCGGATGTGGAAATGCCCAGTAGCACGTCGCCGGGACGCCCAAGGGCATAGAGGACCTGCGCGTAGTCCATCTGGCCGTCCAGGTCATTTCGGACGGCGCTGAGGATGCAGGAGAAATCTCCCAGGGGGATGCATCGGAGGCCGCGCTGGAGCTTTGCGCCCAGAAGCGTGCCGTCCTCTTCGCCGGCGAATTGGCGGAGGACATCGCGGGTCTTGTCATCGGCGGGGCGTTTTTTGCAGAAACCTTTGAGAAATTCCCCGGCGATATGGTCTGCGTCTGCGCTGGAGCCGCCGTTTCCGCAGGTGAAAAGAGTCCCGTTGGCGGAAAAGCAATCGCCGATCAGCTTGACGGCAGCCTGGATGGCGTCTTGGCAAACCGTCAGTTGCGGATAGTTCTGGAGAAGGATTTCCAAAGGAGTCATGGCGTTGTTCATCAGAGTGTCAGATCCAGTTTGACATTGGGGAAGGCCACCAATCGAAGCATGAAGACGACCTCGAAGTCATGGTCGTCCCATCCCACGCCGCCCATGACGGTCCAACAGTGGATTTGTCGGGTAAGGTAGTAGTGGTGTTCTTCCAGATTGTTCTTTTCAAAATCGTATTCGGCGGCAATTTCCAGACTGGTGATGGAGTTCAGGGGGATGTTGATTCGCGCCTCGATGGTGTCGGCGCTCTGGAAATGCCGCTTGATGTAGCTGGATTCGCCGGTGAAGTCCGCCAGGGTGGATCCCATGGAATAGGCGGAACGGGAGAGATGGTTGTTCCGGTAGACGTATTTCAGGGCGAATTGCCAGTCGTCCTCGGTGCCGTAGCGGATGCCTACTTCGCCGCGTTGGATTTCACCGTCGCCAATATCGTGGAGAAGAGTCGCCCAGGAACGCAGGTCCTCGCGGGGGCAGGCGGTCAGGCGAGTGCCGAAATCGCCCCAGTGGCGACCGGTCTCCCGGCCTTCCCGGTGATGGAGGTCAATGTAATTCTCCAGAGAAAGAAGGCTTCTGTTTTTTCCTTCGGCGTTGCGGGACAGCAGCCGTTGGTCGATGCCGAGACGGAGGAAATTCTGGTATTCCAGACGGTCTGTTTCGTCAAAGAAGTAGAGCTTCTCGCGATCCACGGAAGGAGACGGTGCGTATGTATAGTTGAAGTACGGCTCAATGACATGACGTAGTTCCCTTGTCTCCAGTAGCTGGCTGTTGAAGGAGGTCCAGTCGCTCAGCAGCAGCGAGCGCCCTTCCAGACCCAGTTCCGAGGCGATGCGGGTGCGGGAACCGCCGCGCTTGTCATAGAGTTGGGCGACGGGAACTGCATTGCGGGGGGCGTCGGGGTTGTCGGCGTCGATCCAGTCGGCCAGTTCCTCTTCGGAGACGCGGGCGCGGCTGGTGCGGGAGTAGCTTGTGATACGAAAGCTGGCACGCGGCGTCAAAGTGATGATGTCCCCCAGGCCCAGGGGCAGCTGGACAGTGTGGAGGGTGTCGGCGCGGAAGGCGCCGTAGTCGCCGGGATCCCGGTGGATTTCCGGATCATAGACAAATGGGTCGAGCATCTCTTCGCGGGAACGCTTGTAGTTCCGCCACTTCATGTCGTAGTATCCGGCGGAGCTATGGGAGGTGTAGACCAGCGGTATTTCATCGAGGAGGGAGATTCGGGGGATGTCGATGGTCAGTTCCGGCAGTTTTTCGCTGACGGAATAGAAGGTGTTGATCCGGGGACGGGCGGTCAGCGCGGCATGGAGGAATTTGCCGTCGTAGGAGAGCGCGGCGAAGGACTTTGGCTGTCCCCAGTGGCGCCAGTCGTGCCGGAACCAATCGTCCAGCATGGAGATGTCGGAGAGGTAGTCGGTGTTGATGCGCAACGCCCAATGTTCGTCCAGCTGTTCACGCCAATAGAGCTTGAGGCGGAAACGGTCTTCCTTGGACTTGAAACGTCGGTCAAATCCTTTGGTGGTTTCGGCGGGCTTGCGGTCATGGAGGCCATAGAGGCTGGTGACGACTTCGCGGTTGCCGGAATTGTAGTCCGTGATCTGCCCCAGGGCGATGCCGCGTTTGGTCATGCCGTCCACGAAGAACTGGCTGCTGCCCTTTTCGCTGTGCTGATAGACTCGTCCAAGGCGGAGATAGGCGCCGCGCTTGCCGGAATACCCGGGGCGGATGATGGTGCCTTCGGTATTGTCCGTGGAACCGTAGAACCAGGGGAAATAAAAGACGGGGACGTCGCCGACGCGGGCGGTGAGATGCTTCGCGGAGAAGGTCTTGGATTTCGGATGGTAGATGATTTCCTTGGCTTGCAGGCGATAGTGCGGATGCGTGCGGTCGCAGGTGGTCAGCCAGCCCTGATTGACCTTCTGGGTGCTGTCTTCCAGGGCCTCGCCGCCTTCGCCGCCTACGTGCCAGACATCCGTGTCCAGTCGGAAAGGCCCGAAATCCAGGTTCTGGTGGTCCAGGTTCCCGCGGAGTGCGGGTGCCTTCCAGGTGCCGCGTCCGGGAATGGTGATGACTACATCCCCTTGTGCGGCGAAATCCCGGGTTTTCTGGTTGATCTTGGCTTCCTGGCAGGTGAGGATGATGCCGCCGTAGGTGATTTCCACGTTGCCGGTTGCCTCGGCGGCGGTGGATTCCACGCCGTAGCTGACTTGGTCGGCTACAATGCGCAGTTCCGTCAAGGCGGGCGCGGCTTCATCCTGCTGCATTTCCTGTGCGGGCAGGAACTGGCAGTCAAAAAGGAGTGTCAAAAGGATGACAAGAACAAGAGAGAAGGGAAGAGAAGTTTTCATGCGTCTGGAAGAGTCCGGCGGGCCGTGGGGCACGGATTCGGGAAAGATAATGGCAAGTGCCTTATATTATAACGCACTCCGTAAAAATCATAGGACAGAAACCATGTTTAGTGATAGAGATTATTATCGTCGCCAACCTTCTTTCCAGCGTGGATGGCATTTTTCCGCCATCACTTCGTTGATTCTCATCAACTGCGCTTGTTTCCTGCTCAGCAGCATCAATCCCCGTATTTTGAATTGGACTGCCTTGACCGGACAGGCTCCCGGACAGATCTGGCGACTGGTGACCTACCAGTTCTTCCATGCCAGCTTCGGACATATCTTTTGGAACATGTACGGCCTGTGGCTTTTCGGCTCCATGCTGGAGCGCGTGCTGGGGAAGACGCGGATCTACGTGCTCTATTTGTTCAGCGGCGTCATCGGCGGCTTGTGTTTCCTGCTGGCCAATTGGGGGAGCCCGGCGGGATGCATCGGGGCCTCCGGCGCGGAGTTCGGCTTGATGGTTGCCGCCGCCGTGGCTTTCCCCAAGGTGGATTTCTTCCTGATTTTCCCGCCGGTTCGTCTGAAACTATGGGTTTTGGCCGCAGTCTGGTGTGGTCTGGAAGTGGCCTATCAGCTGGGCGGCGTCCAGGGCGGCGTGGCTCACCTCGCCCATCTGGGCGGCGCGTTGGGCGGGTTGCTCTTCATGAAACGCCTGCTGGATGCCAGTCGCCGGAACGGCGGCTTCCAAAGGAACTTCTGGCAACGTCGTCCGCAACCGCAGCGGCCTGAACCTGAACCCTCCTATGATCCTTCCGCGCCCTTTGTTTTCGATCAGACAGAGCTAAACCGGATCCTGGACAAGATGTCCCGGCAGGGGTATGACCAGCTGACTTCCGTTGAAAAGATGACCCTGAAGCGGGCCGCCGACGAACTCAAGAAACGCCGGGAAGAATAGCGGTTCATCCTGTTCGATGAATCCTTGAGGGTTTTGAGCGCATGGTCCCGGCTTGGATTTCTTCGCAAAAGAATCCGTCATTCCGAATATTGCAGACGTAGCTGCCAAGATATTTCGCAGTATCTTTTCGCTGCATCGGCTTTTCGGACGCATATCTCGTTTCCGTGCGTGTATTTATGTCCGCGTCGGTGAAACAACAGTTACCTTGGACTTGAAAGGGAGGTTTGTAACAGCCGCTGTGTTCTGGTTATGCTTTTTTTGATTTACGGTTTAAATTAGTGTTAATGTGCGAAAGTTTGTGATTTTCCTTTGAGGATTTTCATGATGATGACAACGCTCATGTCGTCACCGAAGATTTTCCGCCAGTATTCTTCCCATTGTTTCCAGAATGGCCCTAGAATGGCCCAGGACGAAATCCATACCTTTTTATGGATATATACTAAAAGGCCCTAAAATGGGCCACTTTGGGGGCCTTTTTCTTTTCGGGAGTGCTTGGAGGTGGTCTGACAGGCGTCCTCCCAAAGGAGCTGTCAAATCCTCTGATAGAGGTTTTGTAACAGCCCCCTTGTAAGATGCCAAGCCATTTCAGCTATACCGTGCCGTACAGACGCGCGTCATCTCTTTTATTGGCGATGTAAGCTTCTAGTTTTTGCCTTTCCAACATCATTCTCGCCTGTCCAATCATGAGATTCAGACGCTGCTCAAAGAACTCATTGTTGGCTTTAGCATCTGACGGCAGATTTCCTTTCAACTTTGCTATTTTCGCGGGATTCGCCGCTATCTTCATCAAGGCAGCGGCCATTTTTTCATCCATATTTTCAGCAATCGCAACCAACGGCCAGCCAATCAGACTCTGCAGGTTCATCAGTTCATTACGCGACATCTTATTCAAATCGAATATATAATTCGCATTGTCGGAGGAGTGAATATTTATTTTGTTCAAACTATCTTTGAAGTCACTGCAACGCTTGCAAGCCGCAAGATAGTCGTTGAATTCATCTTGCGAGGCGAAATCATTATCCTGAAGTGTGTATGGGATCTGCAACATGCCGTCATTCGTGATTTGAATTCTCCTTGTCAGGACATTGCCGTTGCTGTCGTCAAGTCCAGCCAACCGAACAAGCAGTTGCATTTTCTGATTATTTACCACAGCGGGCTTCACGTTGTCAAAGAAAACGCCAAAGTCTCCCTTGTGCATACCATAGGATGGCTTGAGTTTTGGAACAATGTCACCGCATCCAAGCGACTGGGCAAGGTTCTGCCAGGCGATGTGTTTTGGAGCGGTATCCACGTCCATGAATACCTTTTCGACCGTTTTGTCGCCTTTCCCGTAAGTGCAATTCAGAGCGTTTACATTTACGCCCTGGAAACTGCTTATGCTCACGGGGGCTTTGGACTCGTTGCTGTCAATGCAGATTTCGTCAAGCGAAGCCAGCGGGACGTCCATCGCAATGGCTGTTGCTATTGTGGCAACGGGAATGGATTTTCGAAGGGCTTTCTTGATTTCGCTCTCCTGTGCGCCTTTATTCGGCAGTTCATCATGCAATCCGACGTTCCGCCCTGCCTCTGAAATCTGAAGCAACCATTTATAGGAAGTGATTCTTTGCGCTTCCAATTGCGTCAGCGCCTGCCTGAAGGATGGATTCGCGGACTCATTGCTGAAATCAACAACTGCGCCGTCCTCCAGTTGGAGTTTTCCTGTGTTTTGCAACTGTTTCAAGCCACGATCCAGTTTTTGGAAAGCCTCCAGTGCAGTCTCCATTCTGGCAAAATTCATTTCCTGGACGGGAGGATTTCCAGCGGCCCCATTCAGGATTCCTATGGACTGTCCGAAATAATTCGTGAAAGCATCCTTCTTGCCATGCATCTGCCGCCTGTCATTGTCCATCTGCGCAACAAATGACTGCGTTTTCATATTCAGCCTGCCCTTCACGTTTTCGCCAAGGTTCTTGTGAATTTTCATTAAATTCTTCATATCGTCAGTGAGAACCTTGGCATCCTGTATTACTTTTTCCTTGCCGGAATCGCGCATCGCGCCAGCAAGTCTCAAAATCTCTGTTTGCACATCCTTAATCAATTCACTATTGAACTTGACCACTTCCTCTGTGCACATAAGGTAGTCAAGTGCTTCGGGAAATCTCTCGTCGCGTAATTTTATTCTAACATCATCTACGTCATCTTTGTAGTCCCAGACATTCTTTTCAGAATTCCGGATATTATCCTTCAACACCTTCAGTTTATCATTGACGGTGGCAATTATCTGTCTTTGTGCAGTGTTTGGCTTCCATCTTTTGTTGATTTCCGTCATGGACTCTGAAAGCTGGTCAATTTTTTCCAACGCATTGAAATAATTGCCAGTATAGCCAGAGATGGTATCACGTATGTTTTCAAGTTCGCTTGTGCGCATTTCATACATGTCCAACATCTCCAAGAGGCTGTTAAAGGTTTCATTATCCTCCTGGTGCTCAGTTAATATCGAACGTATGGAACCAACTTGTTCATGGCGGAGTTCTATAGCCTTCTCCAGCCCGCGCCAGGCACAAGAACCAACTCCTTTCCCATAACTTAATATATGGACAAAAACATCATTGATAGCGTTGTCCATTGAAATATCATCCATGGAGCTGGCTATGTCCTTGAAACGCTGTTGCAGCTTATCCATCTCGTCCTTTTGAAGTTCTATGCGTAGCGTTCTGAACTTATCGACAAGAGTTTCGCCAGTCAGTTCCTCCTGGTCCCGCTTGGTTGTGAGTCGGTCGAAACTCCTATGCAGCTTGTGCAGTTCATTTGTATCAAGACGCATATTCAATTTATCGGTAAGCACGTACATCAAATCGACCCAAGAGAACCCATCCAATTTCCTGCCTTCTATAAATTGGTTGAACAATGACCTTCTAGCAGCTGTGGAAACGAACAAATCATTCCTTTGATCTTGGGAAAGAACTATTTCTGCGCCATGAAATATCTGTTCCAGCATTTCCATAGACAATGTATCCGGCCTGTCGTCATTTAGGATTTGAGCCACATCGCCTTCCCATTTCTGCTTCTCGAAAGATACTTTTCCATTGAACTTATTCAAGTCTTCCATGCGGGCGCTGACGCTTGCCACTTCCGACCATATTCCCGTATTCATCTTATCCAGGACAGACTTCACCGCCTCCATCAAAGTGGCGTGGTCCCTCAAAACACCATCGGCTTGACTCTTCAGTTTGTCGCCTAGCTCTTTATTCACAGCGTTCAGCATTTCCGCAAGCTTGGCAATACTGCCTTTGACGTTTTCAACATTCAAAGGCTCGACGACAATGTCACGTTCGCCACTTTCCACCTTTGCAACATCTCCCATGAACTCGACAATGGCATTTCTGACCTCTCCAATGAGTTCCTCCTGGTCATTGGAGAGGTGCTTGAATGCGTCTGTCACTTCTCCCAATGTCGCCAGCATGACATCTACCTTTCTCCTTAAAACGGGAATTCCCTGATTGACCACTTCAGTTCTTGCGGATTTTATCTCTTCGTGCAATGAGACATACTTTCGGATGCCGTCCACGTTTTCGCTGAAACTGATACAGCCATTCAGTAGATTGACATTCAGTCTGTCCAGATTTTCTGCTTCCTGGGCAAGAAGATACTCCTGTCCTTGAATCTCCGGCGCATAAAGCGCATTTGAAAGAGAACTGAACTTGTTGAGCATATTGTTCAATATCTGTTCGTTTATGATATAGCCATTACCGGAAGCGATAGTTTTATTGTATTCGCTCTGGAATTCGTTCAGAGCATCCTGTGCTTCTTTATACGGCTTGGCCAAATCCTCGGGCAGTTGCCTGTTTAGCAAAAGACTCGGCAGCCTATTCAATAAATCGGTTGCCTTGTCAAGATTGGTTCCGATATCGTTTTTTGAAGAAACGATTTTCGACACAAGTTCGAACTCACCTGCAAAACCTTCTGGAACCTTCACGGAAACAGGAACCATTATCTGCGCCCGTGCGTTGTTTATCTGCTGGATGATCAACTGGTTTTTCATTGCCGCAATGCAAGAATTGCCATCGACAAATTTCTCGTGTCGTTTGACAATTCTGTCACACTGGTTTTCAAGTTCATTTACCAGTGATTCAAGATCACCAGTGATGTTGTTTCCAGACAAAACATGCTTCAGGTTCCCAATGGAATCCTTGAGCGTTTTCAGCGGCTCTTCAACGCTGACAACTTCATTCGTTTCCAGTTTCTCGACTTGCTCAGTGTACTTCTCCAAAGCCTTCCTGACTGCATCGACACTATCTTCCCCTTCAAAGCCCTTGGCTGATTGCAATACCTCTATGACATTCAATGTCGACGTCGCTTCCTTTGCATTGGCTTTGGCATCTTTGGAGTAGTCGGCAACTGCCTTGAATACATCGTCGATGCCTTTGGCGCACTGATTACAGGCTGTCACAATACCTTCCAATGGATTAAAATTCTTATTTTCCATTTCACGCAGTTCGTCGTCATCCCAACCTGTCTGATACAAGTTTTTGATGTTCTCGCAGCGAGTGGTCACAATTTTGACAAGCTCCTTCAGTCCTGTCGCCAGCTGTTCCCTGCCTGCTTTTCGCAGTTCCGAGATCAACGAGTCAAACACCTGCTTTTCTTCAGAATCTTGTCCTCAATGCCAATGGGATTTCCCGAATTGCCCTTTTCATTTTCAATATTGCCGTCATATTTTTCCATGGCCGTCATGATATCGCCGACAAGACTACGCGCCTGTTTGATTCGATCATTGATGCGTTTCTGCGAAGCCTGTGGAAGATCAAGAATTCCATCTTTCAGACTATTCCAATGATTTTCCATTGAAACAATGCCCTCCCGCAGCGATTTCCTTTGGGCACTGATATCGTCAACTTGCTGAATGAATCCATTCTGGAAAAGCTCTAGGGCTTCATTCTGCACATCCCCCATCTCCTGGTTATAGAAATCTAATCTCAAGGCATAGTTGAATTTGTTTATGGAATCCTTGAAATTATCTATGTATGCCTGCAATGTCCATGTTTCGGCATTTTGCATACCATATCCAATATTCATGGCATGCAGACGCAAACTTTTCCAGGAATCGCGTATGTCATTGTATTCTCCCCAATATTGACTAGATTCACTTCTATTCATATTACCCTCCCTGAGCGCGCGTCTCAATCCGCTTTCGTCAGACAGGAATCTTTTCAATGTATTTAAGGGTTTGATTTTCCGCATGTCATCCAAGACGGTGCGTTGGTGGGCATTCCTGAATTGAGCAATCGATTCGGAGGTGTTCAGGGAATCATCGTAAAGCTGCTGGTATCTCATTGAACTGATGGCATCCGACAGTTTCTCCATCGCCACTTTGGCGTCCTGGTATACGCTGACAGGCGATGACGCATTCGCATCGGCAAGCAGCCGCATCTTGTCCTCCATCTCAGTGAACAGCTTCTGCAAGGCATCTTTTTGCTTGTCTGAAAGGTCGATATGAGACTTGTCGAGAGCATTCTGCAACCCATTCCACGAGAAGCTTCGCAGAGAATTCCGGAGCTGTGCAACATCCATCTCGGACGCTTGCGCCTGATCGGCAATGCGCACATCCTGCTGCAATGCGTCCATAGGCTCAAACCGCACGTCAAACTGTTCCCGCTTGTGTTCTATCGCAGCCTTCTGGAAGTCATCATCCATGCAAATATATGCCAAGTCACGGAAGAACAGATCGTTGTCATAGTATTGCTCGCAGAATTTTTCGCTGGCGAAATCGGCATCACTTCCAGGCACCATGGAATCCGTTGGCACTGATATGCAGTTGTTGTACATATCAAACTGGACATTCTCATCATACCATTGCGCTTTGCTTAAGACTTTTCCTTCTTTCTTGTATTGTTCGGCAAGCTTGATCATATCATCAAGACGCGTGACAAAACATTGTTTGGCCTCTGCCGTTATATCGACAGGCAGGCTAGCCATCAATTCATTCCGCACGGCATCGTTGTTTTTCAATGCGATGATATGGTTATAGCAGTCCTCATCCATGTAATCCGGAATCTTGAAGGACTGGTAACCTAAAACACGTGCAACAACAGCCCGTTCCTTGGTCGTCAATTTCGGTAGGTTGAACGTCACTGAACCATCTTCATTCTCCTTTGCAGCACCTTTTTCCACCAATTCGGATATGAACGTTTCTGTGTCGACGCCTATTCTCATATCAGCAAGGACGCCAGGCAACTGATTTCCCTTCAACACCTTATGCATCTTAATATCATAGAGGCCCGGTCTGTTGGCCGTAAAGCTCAAGTCGTTGTCAAAGGCAGTGATTTTGACATTCTGCACACCGAATTGATTATCGGCAGAGTCATTGCTGATGTCCACAAAGTAATTACGCGAGTGGCGGTCTACCTGATCAGTCAGCAGATCAATCAACTGCATCGTGCTGGTCTGCCTCATGACTTCTCCGCGCACTTCGCATTGCGTCTTTTTGTCTGCATTTTTTGGGAAGACAACGTTTTCAGGCGCGCTTCCAGTCGCCTTGTCCATAAACATGCCATAGACACCATTCAACATTCCGACGTTTGTTTTCACATACAGACTCTCATTCGATATCATGTTCGCGCATTTTTCAGTCGCGATATTCAAATGGGCAAGCTGCTGGCTTGAAAGACCAATGACTCCCGTCTGGGCCCTGTGAATGGTGTCAAGATATCCGCTGTCTTCATCCTTGAACACCTTCTCGACGATTTTGCCGGATTTTTCATCCATGAAAGAACAAAGTTTTACAGAGTTGAACTGGCCATTTCCAAGACTATTCGGTGAGTTGACCAGATTTGAATCGTCACAGACCGAATCGATCATATCCAAAGTCGCGCCATGCAACTGCGCTTCTATGATTGTTGACAATGGCGCATTGTTCTTCATCGCCTTTGCGAATATTTCGCCAGTCCGATATTGTTCGCTGTGTGCCTGGTAGTTCCTGATTCTGTCAATGGTTCCGAGCAGTTTCGTGCAGAAATATGCCTCATGGTTATTGTTCCTTCCGACTAGGGAATTATCGATAAATCCTCTATCATCATATCCCGAATTATGTAGCGTGAGTTCAAACATCAGAACCGAATCCATGAATTCCACTGCATTCTGATAATCCTGCAGGTCCAAGCCACTGGTCTCTAGCAGTCCGCCTTTTACAAATGAGCGACTCTCCTTGTACGTCTTTATTTCCCTGCATAATTCATCGAATTTATTTCGTTCGTCATCACAGGCTGTACTGTTTGCCAGATCAAAAGTTTCCTGAATGATTCCCTTTATCTTGTCAATGTCCTCTGATGAATTGTCCAGCACTTTATCCTTTAGGCTGTTGTATTCATTGGAGAGTTCACCATATCGCACCAGATTGGGAAACATTCTCTTGAATGTATTGTCATTCAGCAATTTCTGCTCATACGCCATCTGGGAGAATACTCCTTCCGCAGCCGAAGAGAGAGTCTTCGCAAGAAAATCCTTCCGGAAGAAGTTATGGAACTTCTCAAAGCGATTTGTGGTGTCTTCCAACTTTGCCTTCAGCAGAGAAAGCATCTCCTGGTCAAGCACAGCCGTTGTTCCGTCTTTCAAGATTACTTTTTTGCTTGCAATGATTTCAGACAGATCATCATGCAGCGTCGTCAGTTCTCTTTCTATCGTATTGATTTCATCAAGGTTGTAAACCTTGTCGGAGACTGAGTTTTCTATTTCCTCCAGACGGCTCAGCGGCACGGACAGTCTTTCAGCATAGCGTTCCACGAGTTCCTTGTAGATAGGCATGTCGGGGACGGATTCGCCAACAAGCTCGGCAAAGGTCTTGGAATCAACGTCATTACCACCTTCCGCATGATGGCCTACACCGCCATTCCCCTTGGTTATGCTTTCAAATACGGTGCGAATTTCAAGGGCGCGCATTTCGCAACTGTCGGCTATCTCCTCCAATTGCGTGGAAAATCTTCTGGAATTGAAAGCCTCGATGAAATCGCTGGTATCTTGCACTACCTTGCTTAATTTGTCAGCCAAAGATTCAAGCTTGAGCTTCACATCTGTAGCAATGGTCTCAGGGACCTCTGAGCGAAGTTTACCAGCAAGAGAAACGATACTCTCCAACGGCCATTCATAATTCTTGATATATCCACCCTTGCCATTTTTTATATCCGAAACTGCGTTTTCAATCCAATCCAGAAAACCATTCTTCTTTTCGCACTCTGCAAGAACGGATTTAAAGAATTCGTTGTCAGATTTATGTTCCGTTGCAATTTCCTTAATGTCCGACAATATGTTCTGCAGGGAATGAGTATTAGCCTTTTCATTCCCCTGGATTTCCCTATTGGCTTGGGTGCCAATAGGTCTAGAATCCATCATTTCCAAGGGATTGTTCATCGTCTCGAAAACGGTTCTGGGATCCGTCTTGCCCGTAGGGTTGAACATCGTGCTGACGCCGTCGTTCCGGCCGCCAATGCTTCTGGGGCCCGTCTTGCCCGCAGGGTTGAACATCGTGCTGACGCCGTCGTTCCGGCCGCCAATGCTTCTGGGGCCC
>JAKSPB010000050.1 GCA_024405215.1 Lentisphaeria bacterium
GACCCGTCCGACTTGTCCGACCCGTCCGACTTGTCCGACCCGTCCGACTTGTCCGCCCGGTCCGCCCCGTCAGACTATTTCCCCCAGGCGCGCTGCAGAAAATGGGCGGCCTCCTGGGGCCAGGAGATGGTGTCGACGGTGTCTTTGGCAAGGCCTGCGCCGTGACCTCCGAAGGGATAGAGGTGCATTCCCGTGGGGATCTTCTTCTCCGCCAGTTTTTCCGCCAATAGGAGGGTTCCCTGGACGGGGACGATTTGGTCGGCGAAGGTGTGCATGAGGAAGGTGGGCGGGGTCTTGTCGTCAATGCGGTTCATCAGGGTGAATGGCTGGTAGGCGGCCTTGTCTTCGGTGTTCAGCAGGTTGACTCCGGAACCGATGTGTCCGTTTGCGATATCGAACTGGGTGACAGGATAGCAGAGGACCATGGCGTTGACGCGGGGTGAGAAGGCGTCGGCCTCGTCGCCGTAGGAGGCGTCCACGTCATCGATGATGCCGGTTCCCAGGCATCCGGCCAGATGCCCGCCTGCGGAGAATCCCAGTGAGGCGATCTGGTCGGGATTGACGCGGAATTCCGTGGCGTTTGCGCGGATGAACTTGATGGCGCGGGCTGCGTCTTCCTGGGGCGCGGGGTAGCGTCCGTTGACGCCGCAGCGATAGTCCAGCACGAAGGCGTGGAAGCCCAGTGCGCGGAATGCCTCCGCCACGTCGCTGCCTTCGTAGCCGTGGCAGACGCAACCGTATCCGCCGCCGGGAATCACAAGGATGCAGGGACGGATTTCGTCGCCGTCATGAAGGAAGGGCAGGAGACTGGGGGCGCCCAGCTGGGCTTTGCGGTCAGGATGCTTGGGCCAGAGAAGAATAGGATCCATGGTGTTTTGTGCGTAGAGGGAAAGAACGAAGAAAATTCCGCAAAGCGCGGAAAGGAACGAAAGGGATTTCATAGAAAACCAGAATGTCGTTTTCCGCTTTCCGGCGGAGAACCCCCAAACACTCAGATAGACGCAAGACACACAGAAGATTTTTCTTTTTTGCAGAAAAACAAGTTAGGCCCAAGGAAAGGAATCGCTCCTTTGGGGTATTCCGTGTGTTCTGTGTGCGGGGGCGCAGAAAGGGGGATGCTTGGGTTGAAAAGTCAGTTGACTTTTTCCAACGTGATTTCAAAGGGGACGGAACGGAAGGCGGCCAGTTCCCTGCGGACATCCTCCACCTCCGCCTGGAGCTTCTGCAACTGGGGGCGGAGCTTCTTGTAGTCTTCTGCGCAGCTTCGGAAGTAGTCCAGATAGCGGTTCTTTTCCCTCACTAGCTTTTCGACCCACTTGTCCAAGGTGTCGTAGCTGTTTTGCTCGTCCTTCACGTTTCCGCCTTCCCAGTTGATGTACATTTCCATGAAGGGGAGCTGGCGCAGGGTGGAATCTTTCCCCTGGAGCTTGTACATGATCTTCCCTGCCTCCTGGGCGATTTTCTGTGACGGCGTATCCAGCAGGGCGAGATTGACACCTTGCGCGAAGTCGTCTGCGGTGAAGGTCCCTAGCGCGGCGCCACCGGTTTTTAGGATGTATTCACCTGCTTCCAAGCCCTTGACGGTTAGGATTTCCTGGTTCAGGATGGCGGAGATGTCCAGGAGCTTGTCGGCTTCTAGGTATTCGGGGAGCAGGGGGAAGGGCAGGGCCTTCGGTTCGTAGGTGAAGGAGAGCCCGTTGTCTTGGAACTTCAGGTTCTTTACATAGGCATTGGCGTTGCGGATGACCTTTTTTCCTGCGGCATCCAAGGTGACAGCGGCGACGAAGCCTTTTTCGCCCATGGACTGCAGGATGATGGAGGCCATGACCAAGTGGCCGATTTCCTTCGGATGGATGCGGTCGCCTCCGCAGAGATGCAACTCGGGGTGGGCTTTGAGGATGGCGGTGCAGGGCTTATGGAATTCCACCAGGCCAAAATCTTTTTCGGCGGCCAGGTCACGGGCGGCCTGGGCGATGTTGGCTAGGCCGGGCTCGTTGCAGGAAACCAGGTTTTCTCCGGGCTGGTCGCTGTACTGGTCGTATGGGGTGGTGGTCATGAGAACCACGGGCTTGCCCAGCTCCTGGATCAGTCCTGTCAGCTTGCGCATGTTTCGAACATGGCTGTCAAAGCAATCCTTTCGGCGCTTGGCATCCTTTTCCGCGGGTTCCGTGGTGGAGTAGGCATCGCGCCCCACGTCGTTCATGCCGAACATGACGAAATAGCGGTCGCCGTTCATGGGCTTGGGATCCCACGCCCAGCGGCTGAGGGCGCCGCCTGCGGAGTCGCCGCTGACGCCAGCGTTCAACAAGAGGGCGTTGGAACCGGGATGGCGCAGCTCCTGAAAGAGCTGCAGGTAGTAGATGAATCTGCCGCCATGCGTAATGCTGTCACCGAAAAAGACAATGCGCTCGCCGTCGGCGATAGGGGCGACTGGGCTTTGGGCAAAGAGGGAAAGGGAGATTGCCATGAGCAGACTGGGTAGGAATTTTGTCATGATTGGTGCTGTGCTTGCTGAAGGGAGAACTCGCAGCCGCAGTAGTTCTGGCGGTAGATGCCGAGTTCGCGGGAAAGGATTGTGCTTCGCAGAAAACCGTTCTTTTTCTTGAAATCGTAGGGGGCGAAATGCCCGAAGACACCGCCGATGCCCAGAAGGAGCCTCGAGTCCTTGTGGGGGCTGACGGTCAGGCTGGTGGCGAATTGCTCGCCGCGTGCCTGGGCCATGGCTGCCGTGCGGGCGAGGGACCATTGGAAGCATTTTGCGCAACGGGCGCCGCGTTCGGGCAGAGTCGCGTAGCCGGGGACCTGCGAGACGAACTCCAGCCATAGGTCGTGGCGGTAAGGATCGACCACGACTTCCGAAATGCCAAAGTGCGCGGCGACGGCCCGCAGGGCTCCCAGCCTGCGCCCGAATTCTTCCTCGCTGTTCAGATTCGAGTTGGAGAAGTAGAGGGCACAGGGACGATCCTCTTGGCGCAGACGCTCAATGCAGGCGGTGGCGCAGGGACCGCAACAGCAGTGCAGCAACAGCGGCGCGGCCGGCGTATTTTCAGGGCTTGACGGGGATGTTCTGGTAGGTCGCATTGATATAGCTGATGGTCTCGTTGGCCTCGCTGCGAAGTTCCACGACAACGTTAAGACGATCCATCTCCTGCGGGACGTTTTCCAGGGGGAGAACTACCTGGGCGCCGGATTTGAAGACGCCGCTGGCCTCCAGGGTCAGGAACATCCGTTCGTTCTTCTCGTCCAGACGCACGTTGACGATTTCATATTGGCTGCCTTCGGGGCGGAGCTGGGATTCCCGCAGGAATGTCAGGAATGCCTGGATGCCCCGGTCGTTGCAGGTCTCGCCTTCCTTGAAGGCTTCTGGATTCTTGATGCCGATGATGGAAGGAAGTTTCGAGGTGTTTCCCGGCATGTCACGGGGAATGACGGTTCCGTCCTGGTCAAGGAGCAGCTCCTGCTTGCCGACGGCGTTGGGAAAACGCAGAACCGCCACGGGAAGACGCGGCTCCACTTCAACGCGGAGTGTGTCGGGGAAGATCCGGCGAAGCTTGGCGTCGGCGAAACGCGGATTTTCCAGGAGTGTCTGACGCAGGTTCTTCAGGTCCATTTCCGGTAGAAGCGTCTCGTAGGGCTGGATGCCGCAGACGGCCAAGGTGCTTTCCACGGAACGGCGCAGCAGTTCGTTCTCTACGGCGATGTCAATTTTCTGCAATTCAAAGGAACGATTCTGGCGGTAGAGATTTCGGATGCTGGCGCGCCAGGCGTAGATGAGCAGGGACAGGAATCCGCAGCATAGGACGAGTCCCAGGAGCAACCGGAGGGGGCTGGGAAAACGACTGGCGTCGCTTGCGAGGTTCGACGGGATGGTCGGTGAGGATTTTCTCATAGTTCGACAACGGGAGTGCCGCCCAGGTCATAGTCACTGGCGCGGGTGATCTTCACATCGACGAAGGTGTTTGCCTTGACGGAGAACTTGGGCGGGAGGTCCAGGATTACGCTCTGGTCAACGTCCGGCGCATCTCCCTGGGAACGTCCGATCCAGTGTCGTTTGTCCGCCTTCTCTTCCACGAGGACCGGCAGGATGCTGCCCACTAGCATCTGGTTGCGCTTCAGTGAGATCTTCTTCTGGAGCGCCAGAATCTGGTCCCGGCGTGCTGCCGCGACTTTCGGGGGGACGCGGCCTTCCTGGATCCCATATGCCGGCGTGCCGGGTTCCGGCGAGAAGGCGAAGGCGCCCAGGCGGTCGAACTGGAACTCCTCGATGAAGGCGAGGAGTTGCTGGAAGGCCTCGTCGGTCTCGCCGGGGAAACCCGTCATGACCGTGGTGCGGATGGTCATCTTGGGGAATCTCTCTCGGATGCCGAAAAGGAGTTTGCGGGTGGCTTCGCCGTCCATGCCGCGTCGCATGGTCTTCAGGATGCCGCTGTTGATGTGTTGCAACGGAACGTCCAGGTAGGGGACCAGATGCTTTGAAGTGCCAAGCAGTTCCAGGAATTCCTGGGTCAGATGGACGGGGTGCGTGTAGAGAACCCGGACCCAGAAGTCGCCGGAGAGCTTCTCGATTTCGCGGATGAGGGCGGCCAGCGATGTGCGGGGCTGGCGTTCTACGCCGAAGGCGGTGGTGTCCTGGGCAATCAGGTCCAGCTCCTTGACGCCATTGGCCAGAAGTTGCTTGCATTCCGTCAGGACGGATTCTGGGTCTCGGCTGCGGAGGTTTCCGCGGATGCCGGGAATGGCGCAGAAGGCGCATCGGTGATTGCATCCTTCCGCAATCTTGACGTAGGCGTAACTCTCCGGGGTGGTTTGCAGGCGAGGCGTCTGGTCGTCATAGAGCCAGACGGGCGTGTCCGTGGGAATGTTGAGCCGCGGACCGTCGTCCTCTCGTTCCATGACTTCATGGATGACCTGTTCAATATGGGGTGCGGCGTCAATGCCGAGCCACGTGTCCACCAGGGGGAATTTCTCCATGTATTCGGTGGGGTTGCGTTGGGCTAGGCAACCGCCGACGACAATCTTCCTCGGCAGACCGGCCTTGAGGCCGCGTTTCTTCCAAGAGATGGCCTCCTTGATGGTGGCTTCCGCTTCATCGCGCGCGGATTGTATGAAGCCGCAGGTGTTGATCAGATAGACGTCTGCTTCATCCGGGTCTGCGGTCAGGTAGATGCCGTTGGCTGCCATGGTTCCGCACATGACTTCGGTGTCGACCAGGTTCTTGGCACAGCCTAGCGAGGCGACGCAGACGACAATGGGTTCTTCGGATAGGTTGTTGGAATTCATAGGACTAGAAGGCAAGGAAAAGGAGAATTAAGATAAGGATTGCGGAGCGGGCCAGAAGGCAGTTGGCAGCGAAGGAGGCCGGCCGGTTGGGAAGATGCTTCATCCAGGGAAGAAGAAGGACGATGATGCCGAAGAGCAGGGCAGTCAGGAGGAATTGGTGTTGAAGCGCCGGACGGTTTCCCAGGAACGGGAAGACCACGCAGAGAAGGGTGGCGATGGCTGCTGTCAGCCAGCTGGCGCCTTCCTCCAGGGAGAATGGCTGGGAGTCAGGATGGGTCAGCTCTGCGCCCGATGTGGCGCCCAAAGCCAGAATGGCGGGCAGCCAGATGGCGCCGCCTTGGCAGAGCAGGCAGAGCAGGAGAAGAGGCGGCAGGAGGCTTGCCAGCAAGTCCGTAGCGGGGTTTTCCGGCGCACCGAGAGCCGGGAAGAGCGCCTTGCGAAGCATGTTTGGCAGGTGGAGTTCCTTCCCGCTGGTCAGATTCGTATGCAGGAAACTGATGGCGACGGTGCTTGCCAGAGAAGCCAGGAAAGGAGCGGAGAGCAGCCAGCCCAGCAGGAGGGCGATCAAGGCGTATGCCAGGCCTAGCAGAGCGTGGATCAGGACAATCCAGGCTGGATTGAGAGGCAGTGGATCAGCCTCGAACATCTCGCGGAAATCCAGACGGGTGGTGGCTGCCAGGGCATTGAGGAAGTTGTTGCGGATGTGGTTCATTTCGCGTCTCCTGTAATGTCGTTGGAATCGAAGGTCGTGCTGCCGAAGGGGTAAGGCAGGGGATTTTCAGTCAGGCCATAGAGTTTTTGGAAAATGTGGAGGAAAAGGTGCGTGTCGTAGATTTCCCACGAGGCGATGGAGCTGGTCAGGAGCGTGCTCAGGTAGATCCGCAGCGCCTGCTGGTTGTTCAGCTTGCATATTTCATCGTCTTGGGTCACGGGATGGCATTCCCAGCCGTTTTCCAGGATGCAGAGCTTGTCGTCGCTGAGGATGCCCACGAAGCCATTGCAGGTGACGATGCTGATTTCCAGCCCGTATGCCCTGCCCAGAAACTGGCAGAGCGCAGCCAGGACCAGCGGAATGCCTGCGCCGTCGCCGCTGAGGACGTCGCCCAGGAGGTATTCGTCAATGGCGAGCCAGGGAAGGGGCGGGACATAGAAGCCCTCTTTTTCCATGTAGCGGGTGATTTCCGCCAGTTTCGGTGGGCGTCGATGTGGCTTGAACCCTTGCCGAAGCTCTGCGAGGAGCTTTTCCAAGTAGGGCTGGGAGCTGCTGGTGTCATAGAGCAAGTCGATATTGTTCATGGCCTGGAGGATGTCCAGTTTCGCCTGCTCGTGTAGCGAGACCATCTCCTGGAGGAAATGCTCTTGCTGAAGCATGGCGCCCAGTTGGTGGGCGCGTCGCCGGGTGTTGTCATCCGGGTCGTCTTGCACGATGGCCAGGAGCGGTTCTGCCTTTCCGCTGTTGACGATGGTCTCCAGAGCCATGGAGGCGATGGTGTCGTCTGGGTCGCTGAGAAGTTCAAGCGCTGCCCGGAGCTTGGATTCGGATGGATTTTCAGGTGTGCTCATGGGAGAACAGGAGGCCGGCCGCTTTTACGGATGTTGCTCGTAGTGCTTCTGGCGGTCGAGGATTTTACGGATGTAGTCCTGGGTGCTGGCGAAGGTGATGTCTTTCAGGTTGATGGCTTGCGATGGCTCCTTGGGCGCCCAATTCCGTAGGACCTGGGTGCGTCCGGCGTTGTATTCCGCCAGCTGGAGGATCTCCTGGGAGGCATAGCCTTTCCAGTGTTTCTGTGCCTGGGAGAGATACCAGCAGCCGATTTCCAGGTTGGTGCGCGGCAGGAAGAGCTTCGACCGTGAGGGTGGGGCGCATTTGTGGATGCGCGCCCAGTCGGCAACCGCGCCGTTCGTGATTTGCATCAGACCGATTTCGCCTTTGCCGCCGATGGCATTGGGACGGAAGCGACTTTCCTTCCAGATCAGCGCCCGCACCAGTGACGGCGAAAGCTGGTGGCTGGCGGCGATTTCCTGAAGCATTGGAAGGAGTTCCTCCTCCTGCATGGTGTATTGTCGGCGCGTCCAGGTGCAATGGAGGACGAAGACGGCGCCGAGGAGCAGAAGAATCAGCCACCAAGACCTGCGAAGCCAAACGGCTTTTCGCCGACGGGTTGTTCTGTGGCGTCTCTTCAAGGTCAGCGCCCTGTGGATCCGAAGCCGCCTTCGCCGCGGTCGCTTGCCTCCAGGGAATTCACCAGAACGAGTTCAGTGGAGGGCAGACGCTGGAAGAGCAGTTGCGCAATGCGGTCGCCACGGTGAATCACGAAAGGGGCCTTGCCGTGGTTGATCAAAATGGCCTGGATTTCGCCGCGGTAGCCGGCGTCGATGGTGCCTGGGGTGTTCAGGACCGTGATGCCAAATTTCAAGGCCAGGCCGCTACGGGGACGGACTTCCGCCACGAAATCTGCCGGGAGCTGAAGGCGCACACCCGTGGGGACGCCGGCGATTTCTCCGGGAAGAATCGTCAATTCCCTCGCGGAGCGGAGGTCGTATGCGGCATCGGAGGCGTGTTGCTTGGCCGGCAGAAGCTCCCGGTCTTCCGGGGAAAGTTGGATGAGGATTTTGTCGGACATGTTATTTCAGTTTGCGGAAGAGGTCGTAGAACTGGTCTTCGAAACGCTCGAAAAGACCGTAGTCGCGGAGTTTCGCGCCAAGGTCGCGGGCTGCCTCCAGTGACTGGCATCGGGCGAAGTCGCCCTGGATTTCCAGCAGGACCGCCTGCGGAACGCCGTTGTTCAGGTCAAAGAGCCCCCGGCTGGCGATGTCGCGGGCATGGAAGGGAAGGGAACGCTGGACAAGCTGGGTGATGAAATGCATCAGGGAGACTTCCCAGGCGTCGTCGGGACCGATGAGCACACCCTGGCGCTTTTCCAGATCGTCTTGCGCATCCGCCGCCGCCTGTTCGGCGACTTCACGCGCGTCGCCCTGGACCGACTCCTCCTGGAACTCCTGCTTGCCAAAATGGAGGCCGTATTCCAGAAAACGGGCGTTCACTTCGCGGGAGAGGACCTCGTCAAAGTACTTCTGCGCGTCGGCGTTGAAATTCTCCACCGCCTTCTGCCGAAAATACGTGGGCGTCACGATGCGGGGACGCTCGGCTGTGACCAGGCCGCTGCGCAAGGTCAGCGCGCCGGGACGGTCCATGTTCTCCGAAACTACCAGGTAGTGGACGCTGGATTCGCCAAAGGTCTCCAGCAGTTTCGGGGGCATATACACAATCCGAGTGGATCGTGCGGCATACCAGATGTCTTCGTAAGTGCTCATAGGATTAGGGTAAGTGACTCAATATAGCCCGAAAGTCCGCGACTGGGCAACAATTTCGTCGGGTTCTTTGCGGGGCATCCGGGCTCTTTGGCGGCGAAATCAGAATTTCATAAAAAAAATTTTTGCTCAAATGGTTGTGTAAGCCATTTGTAAAAAAAGAGTTGTGTTTTTTTTGCGAAAAAAGGGGTGGTGAAAAAAAAACGACGATTTAGTGGAGAATAAAGGAAATGGGAATACATTGTAGCGACTTTCCAGTGAATTTCTGTACAAAAATACACATACCCTAAGGTTCATCTACCCCATTATGGACAAGAAAAATCTGCGTTTTCTGTGGCGTACCCTGTTGTGCGGTCTGACCTTCGCGGCTTTCTGCTACACCGCTCCTTCTGCCATCGCCGAAGATGGTTGGGACGAGGAAGAAGAGGTTGAAGAGGGTGAGGAAGAGGAAGTCGTGCTCTCCTGGGATGAGCGCAAGAAGGAGATGGAGGCGAAAATGGAGGCTCAGATTGCCCAGCGCCGTTCTCTCCTGCAGCAGCAGATCACTGCCGAGCGCGCCGCCTTGCAGATCGAGGGTCTGGTTCGTCGCCGCATCAAGGACCCCCAGCTGGGTGACTTCCAGCTGCTTCGTCTGCCTGGCATCAGCCTGGACTGGAAGAAGTTCAATCGTACTCCCCCAAAGTCTCTGCAGGCAATCGTGGAGCAGGTCGGCGAGGATGCCGAGACATACGCCGAGGATCGTCTCCATCCCGAGGAGCAGAAACGCGCCATCCGTCGTCAGGCCGAGGAACGCTTCAAGATGGTGAAGATCAACGAGCGCGTCAGTCTGCTGCTGCGCGGCGGGCGTGGCGCCAACGCCATCGTTGACAACCAGCCCTTCCGTGGCGCCAATGACGAATATGTCCAGCTGGGCAACCGTCAGGTCATCCGCGAAGATTTGGACCGCGAAGACCAGGCCAAGTTCTATCCTGATGTGAATGCCGAACTGAAAGAGGCTTTCGTCACCAACAACTGCGGCAAGGTTGATGTGGAATACGAGTCTCTCGTCAGCGCGTATATCTACAACAACACCGCCGAGCAGTTCCGCGCCAACTTCTACGTTCCGGACATTTCCAAGCCCACCGCCAGCCTTCGCACTGCGAAGCCCGAGTTCTGGCTGCCCATGAAGGATTTCGTCGAACGCGTTCGCACCAACCTCATCAACCGCGCGATTGAGCAGTACAAGGCGACTGAACTGCCCCAGTGGATGCAGGAACAAGGATACTTCCTGGTGGACAAAGTGGACGGCTCGGGCAAGGAGTGGGTCGACGAGGAGGAAAAGACCGCCCGCGAGTTCAAGCCCGAACAGAACAACATGATGGGCCCCGATGGAATGATGATGGGGCCTGACGGCATGCCCATGGGTGGTCCTGGAATGATGCCTCCCGGCGGCCAGATGCCCTATAGACGATAACTTCCGATTGTCGGTTGTTTCCAACGGGACGTGCGGGCTTTCGTGCGTCCCGTTTTTTTCGTACCGGCGGATCTTCCTCGGAAGAGATGTGAATCTCAATCCCTGGTATTATCCAGTTTCGTTTTGTCACAAGTCTCAAATGAGTTTTCAGGAGGTAGAAGATGACATCTGATTCCCGTTCCAATCTTCTCGCCGTTGACGATGCTGAATTCATGCGCACAGACGCCTGCCGCGGCATTCGTCTGCAATTGGAGTATCTGAAGGCGGAGCAGGCCTTCATCCAGAAACGCATTGTCTCCACGGTGGTGATTTTCGGCAGTGCCCGTCTTCGTTCCCCGGAGGATTCCCAGAAGATCCTGGAGGATGCCCAGGCGGCCTTGGCGGAGGCTCCGGAGGATTCGGCACGGCGTCAGGCGGTGGCCAAGGCGGAGAAGCTGGTGAAGTACAGCAAATACTACACCATGGCGCAGGAGTTCGCCAAGATCATTTCCACGTACGACCAGAATCTCACGGACGGGTTCGCCATGGTGGTGATCACCGGCGGCGGTCCGGGCATCATGGAGGCCGGAAACCGCGGTGCCACGGAGGTTGGCGCTCTTTCTATTGGTCTAAACATCAAGCTGCCTTTTGAACAGGCGCCCAACCCGTATATTACGCCTGGACTGAGCTTCCAGTATCACTATTTCGCGATGCGGAAGATGCATTTCCTGAAGCGCGCCGTGGCCATCGCCGGTTTTCCCGGAGGCTTCGGTACGTTGGACGAGCTCTTTGAATCGCTGACACTGATCCAGACGGGCGTGGTGCCGAAGATGCCGATTCTGCTTTTCGGAAGCGAGTTCTGGAAGAAGGTTGTCAATTGGGAATACTTGGTGGAGACGGGCGTGATTTCGCCGGAAGACCTGAATCTCTTCCATTTCTGCGATTCTCCTTGGGAGGGTTGGAATGTCCTCAAGGCCTTCTACAAGAAGACGCGTGAAGAAGGGGAGGCTGAGTAGGTCATGTCTCTGCGACGCCAGGCTTGGGAACGGCTGAAGGAAGGCGGCGTGGAGAACGCCTTTCAGGAGAGCAACTGGATGGTGGGACTCCTGGAACGTTCCGAAGGGCCGGAGAATATCGAGGCAAGGCTGGACGAATGGCTGAACCGGCGGATTGCCGGCGAGCCATTCCAGTATATCGTGGGATCCGTGGAGTTCTATGACGTGGAACTTCAAGTCGGCCCGGGCGTCCTCATTCCGCGTCCGGAAACGGAGTTGCTGGTGGATCGCGCGCTGGAGGTGCTGAAAAGCAGGGGGGGGGGCGCCGGCGCCATGCTGGATCTCTGCACGGGCTCCGGCGCCATTCCGCTGGTCATCGCCCGCCGGTTTCCTGCGCTGGATTGTCTGGGCGTGGATCTCTCTCCGGAGGCTCTTCGCTGGGCCCGGCAGAATCTCCAAAATCTCGGGCTTGCCAACTGTTGTTTCCTGGAGGGCGATCTCTTTGCTCCCGTGCAGCCGGGAAAGTGCTTTGATTTGATCACTGCCAACCCGCCGTACGTCACGCCGGAAGAATACACGGAGCTGCCTGCCGTCGTCAAGGACTACGAACCGCGCCTGGCCCTGGAGGCGCAGGACAATGGCCTGGCCTTGGAAAAAGCTATCGTCAGGCAGGCGTCTGCCTGGCTGAAGTCTGGCGGATATTTGTTGTTGGAGATGGGCGAGACACAGGGCGATGCGCTGCGACAGGCACTTGAACAGGCAGGGTTCCAAAATGTGGTCATCCGGCAGGACTGGTCGGGTCGGGACCGCATCGCCGAAGGGCGCTGGACATGACATTGTTTTGTCCTTTTTATTCCAGCAGCTGGCGCAGGTCGTCGGCGGTGAGTTCCGGGGGGAGTTCCAACGGGGATGCGCCGGATGGGGCGCGTCCCAGGGCGGCTGCGGCAATCTGCTGCTTCCTGCGCTGCATCTGGAGGACCTTCTCCTCCACGGTGTCCCGGGCGATCATACGGTAGGCGAAAACGGGGCGGGTCTGCCCGATGCGGTATGTCCGGTCGATGGCCTGGGCTTCCGCTGCCGGATTCCACCAGGGATCCAGCAGATAGACATAGTCTGCCGCCGTCAGATTCAGGCCTACGCCGCCTGCCTTCAGGCTGATAAGGAAAACGCCGATTTCAGGCGTCTCCTGAAATTGCCGGACGACTTCGCCACGGTCCTTGGTCTCGCCGTCCAGATAGCAGTATTTCCAGCCTGCGGCATCCAGGTCCCTGGCCACCAGCTTCAGCAGCGTGGTGAATTGGGAGAAGACCAGCGCCTTGTGGCCGGACTCCAGGAGCGCGGAAAGGTGGGCATGCAGGATTTCCAGCTTGGCGGAGGCATTTGCGCGGCAGCTCTCGTTGATGAGGCCCGCATGGCAGGCGGCCTGTCGTAGGCGCAGCAGCGCCCCGAGCATATTGGCGGTGGCGCCAGGGGCGTTTCCCGCTGTGCCGGAGAGTTCCTTCCGATAGAAGTCGCGCAGCTGGTTGTAGTGGAAGCGCTGGATTTCGTCCAGTTCGCACCAGAGGATCTGTTCTGTCTTGGGCGGCAGGTCGGTGGCTACCTGCTCTTTTCGTCTCCGCAACAGGAAGGGTGCTACGGCCTTGCGCAGGCGCCTGGCAGTCTGCGCATCGTGGAGAATGGTATTTTCCTTGGCGATGGCGGTTGTGAAACACTGGCTGAAGAGGCCGGGATTGAGGAAGGAGAGCTGGCTGAAGAGTTCCGCCAGGTGGTTCTCCACGGGAGTGCCTGTCATGGCCAGACGGTGCTGGGCTTTCAGGGAACGCGTGGCCTGCGCGGTGGCGCTTTCGGCGTTCTTGATGGCCTGCGATTCGTCCAGAATCACATAATCGAAAGGGATGCGCGACAGCCGGATGACGTCCTGCCGCAAGGTTCCGTAGGTGGTGAAGACAACGTCATGTTGAAGGAACCACTCCGGGGAGGCATCGCGGTTGCCGCCGTAGTAGAAGGCCGTCCGGAGACACGGAGCGAACTTGGCCGCCTCCGCGCTCCAGTTGAAGAGCAGGGAGCTGGGCATGACGACCAGCGAGGGCGCCTGCGGATTATCCTCGTGGCGACGTGCCAGCAGGGAGAGGACCTCGACGGTCTTGCCCAGACCCATGTCATCTGCCAGGATCCCAGCTAGTCCCTTGCGCTCCATGGAGGTCAGCCACTGCAACGCCTGCAACTGGTATGGACGCAGCGTGGCGGTGAACCAATCCGGCGGCGTGACGGTTTCCGTTTGCGCGTTGTCCATCGTCTCCCATTGTTGGAGAAGGCTGCGGTATTTGCCGTCCAGGTCTTGCAGTTGCTCCGCCAGAATCGCCTGGAGAATCGCTGCCTGCTGTTGCCGGAAGCGGACCTTGTCGTCGTCGGATTCGCCGATTTCCAGAAGGACCGTGAATTTTTCCAGCCATTCCTGCGGGAGGATGCCGTATGTGCCGTCGTCCAGCCGGACGGTCTTCTGGCCTTTCTTGGCGGCCTTCAGGATTTCCGGCAGCTCAATTTGCCGACCGTCGCCGAAATCCAGCGTGGCGGAGAGTTCCAGCCAGTCGATTCCGCTGGCGGCGACGCCGAAGGACTTGTCCACAGGGCGGCAGTAGTTCTTCCCCTGTGCGTTGATCTGCCAGCCCGTCAGGACCAGCGTCCGGACCGCGCCGTCCAGCTGCGATGGGAGCAGCTTCCATCCGGGATCCTCGTCACCGCCGGTCCTGGTGACATTGCGGAAGCCTAGCTGGCGGAGTTCGGCTTTCAGGCGCTCTTCCGCCTCCGGCGACCGCAGGATGATGCGGTGCACGCCGTTCAGGCGCATTTCCGGGCTATTTTCGTCGCAGAGAGTCCCTGCGTAGTCAAAGGAGAGCTTGCACTGGAGCTGTTCCTGTCCCAGATGCTTGTAGCGCGCGGGAGTGACGTAGAGATTGCCCGTGGGGAGGACATCCACTTCCTGGCAGCGTTCCTCCTGGGGGATGGCGGTGAGGTCCGCATTGCCATCCAGGGCAATGGCTTCTCCGAAGGCCTCCTTCTGCGTGCGGTTCATCCAGGGCATGGGGGCGCCGAAGAGGGGAATGAGCTGGCTGGCGGCGCTGCGGATGGAAATCAGATGCAGCGCATTGCCGGCAATGATCCATCCGGCGGGGGAAAAAGCCTGCCATTCTGTCAGCGGAAAATCGCCATGGAAGGTATTGAGCGTGACAATCGGACGCGAAAGGCCGTCTTCGTTGCTTTCCCAGGCGACGCTCCAGGGGCACTTCCCCGAGAACTCCATCTTGTGGAGCTTCCAGGCTGATTCGAAGTTCCGGGCGGACCAGCGGAGCTGTGCGGCATCGCCGAAGAGTTCGCAGAGCTTGACCTGCGACGGCGGCGGCACGAGGAAGCGGTTTCCCCGGGAACCCGGACGGATGTCCCGGAAGGGCATCAGATATTTCAGCAACGCCTGGTCGGCTGGCGTGGGGACCGTGGTCTCCGAGGAGACCGCTACGGGCTGCAAGGGGCCGGGCTTTCCGGCGGGACGCCACCAGACTTCTACCGTTAGGATATCTTGGATGACGGCCGGAAGAGTTCCCAGTTCACAGACATAAACCAATTCAATTCCGCAATCCGGTATGATTTGCGGTTCAAAGGCAGGCTTCTTCGGGGTTTTCTTCGGCAGGACGCCGCGTTCCGCCTTGATCTTCTGGCGGAGATAGCCATGGTCGTATTCCACCAGTTGCCCCTGGGCATCCACGGACTGGTCGCCGTTGAAACGGCGCTTGCGTGGCTTGCGCAGGGGCTCGGTGAAAAGTTCGTCCATGTATTAGGGGAAGAGCTTCTTTGTGGGAACCTGTGGGTCGTAGGTATAGGAGCATCCCAGGTGGCGGAGTCCTTGTTCGTCACCGTGCCCAGGGGTATGGGAGAGGTGCACGTCGCAGTTCTGCAGCTGCGTCAGGACGTCCAGTGCTTTCTGGGCATCGGGATCCGTGGCGCTGGAGACGGTGAGGACAATCAGCGCCTCTGACAGGTTTAGGCCGACGCGTTCCTGGGTGCCCAGGCCGTGCTTGAAGGTGGAGACCTTCTCCAGGATGTCGGGACGCAGAAGCAGCTTCTCGTTGTCCAGGCCGGCCAGGGCCTTCGCGGCATTCAGGATCATGGCCACGGCGGAGTGCATCAGGCTGGAGTTCTTGCCCATGACGATTTCGCCATTGGGGAGCTGGATGGCTGCGCCGCAGTAGATGCCGCCATCGCCTTTTCCTTCCTGTTCGCAGAGTTTCGCGGCTTCCCGCGCCTGAGTGACCACCGGACGGTCTGCCAGGGAGAGATTCGCCCTGCGAATCAATTCGGAGGAACGCACCACGGCTTCTTCCGTGCCGCGCCCAAGCTTGTTTTCGGCGTCATATTTGAAGTAGCGCCGGATGATCTCCATCTCGGCTGCCTTGCGGACCGCCGCGTCGTCAACAATGCCGGCGGCAATGCAGTTGACGCCCATGTCCGTGGGGGAGTTGTAGACGCTGGCGCCGCCGGCGATCTTGGCCAGCATGGCGCGCAGCAGCGGGAAGGTCTGAAGGTCCCGGTTGTAGTTGACGGCGGGAATCCCGTATGCCTCCAGGTGGAAATGGTCGATGGCGTTGGAGTCCATCAGGTCCGCCGTGGCGGATTCGTAGGCGATGTTCACGGGATGGCTCAAAGGCAGGTTCCAGACTGGGAAGGTCTCGAACTTCGAATAGCGTGCCTTGCGCCCCATTTGGAACTCATGGTAGATCTGGCTGAGGCAGGTGCCCATCTTGCCGGAATTGGGGCCTGGGCCCGTGACCACGACCAGTGGACGGGTGACGGGGACGTAGTCCAGTGAGCCGAAGCCTTCCTGGCTGGCGATGCGGTCCACGTCGTCGGGGTAGCCTTCCAGGGAACCATGCAGCTAGACTGCCAGGCCATGACGCTCCAGCCGCTTCTTGAACTCCAGCGCCGTGGGCTGCCCCGTGAAGCGGGTGATGACGACTGCGGTGACTTCCACGCCAACTGCATGGAGGTCGTTGATCAGCTTCAGGGCTGCAGTGTCGTAGGTGATGCCGAAGTCCGCACGAATGCGCTTGCGTTCGATGTCCTCCGCATGGATGCAGACGATGATGTCGGCCTCGGGAGCAAGGCTCTGCAGTAGCCGGAGCTTCACGTCCGGGTCGTAGCCGGGCAGGACGCGGGCCGCATGGAAGTCGCCCATCAGCTTCCCTCCGAATTCTAGATAGACGCGGCCTTCGCCGGAGGAGACACGTTTCAAAATGGACGCCTTCTGGGTGTCCAGGTATTTTTGATTGTCAAAGGCAGTAGCAGTAGTTTGCGTCATGGGGGTAGGAGAGGGAAAGGCGTGTTTGCAAACGGCAGACAAAAGAAAAAAGCGAACAGATGGTTAGGTCTGTTCGCTTGGGAAGGGGCTATCGCTTCTACGTGTTAGCGGATGATACCGGCGGCACGGCGACGGGCCTCGCAGGGGGGGATGTAAGCCTGGCGAGACTTGTACTCGTCCATCACATTTTCCTTGTCCATCTTCTTGCGGAGATGACGGATAGCGCGCTCGATTGGTTCACCTTTGCGGAGCTTGACTTCTGGCATGTTTACTCACCCCCTTGGGGCCACTTTGAAATTCTTGACTAGCCGGGGTCTGAACAACACCGGAACGGTAATGCGCTTAAGATAATTCGCCGAGGAAATTTTTCCAGCGGAAAAAACGTCAAAGGCGAGAGTTTTTGGACGAACTTTTCAGGAAATGTCGTGACGAAAAAGAGGATGGGGCAGTTGCAAGGAGGGCTAATCCAGGGAGCGGAGGAATTGCATGGCGTCGAGCAGGGCTTCCGCAGGGGGGAGCCTGTTGTGGTGTTTGATTGCAGAATATATAGGCTTTGAGGCGGCTCGGAAAAGAGGATGTGAACTTCCCTTGACGGCGGTGTTGATTTTTGAGGCGAGATTATCTTAATGAAAATGACAAAAAGGATAGACTAGGGAGAAAACATGTCTTTTTTATCTGATTTTACGACTCTGGGGAAAATTTGGAGAAATCCGGAGAAAACGGGGGAGCAGCGGTGGTTTGCTTTGGCGGAGATGCTATTGCGCCCCGTGTCGTTCCTGGCTGTGCTGGGCATTCCGGGCCTGGCCGCGTTGCACGGCTGTGGCGTGGAACCACCGCCATGGGTGGAGGGAATTCTTCAGCCGATTCTGGTGTCGGGCGCCATCGGCTATCTGACCAACTGGATCGCCATCGAGATGCTTTTCAAACCTTACGAGAAGACTTGGCGACATCCTTTCGCCTGGATTTCCATGGGCTATCTGCGGCAGGGACTTGTGCCGAAAAACAAGAAGCAGGTCGCCGCCACGGTGGGACGGACCGTCGCCGAGGAACTCCTCCATCCCGAGGAACTGGCGAAGGACCTTTGCGAACTGGTAAGCGGGGCTTTGGACAATCCGGAGCTGGTCCGGAAGCTTCAGGATGCCATGCGGGCGCAGGTGCTGGCGCATTATCAGGAGATCGTGGGGTTCCTGGCGCCGCGTCTTGAGGCGGGGCTCCTGGCGGAAATCGACAGGCTCTTGACGCCGGAGAGCATCCAGGGCTTCTGGGATTCCCAGGTCGAGCCGCGGCTGGCTTCGGAGGAACTCCGGGAGCATCTGGCGACCGTCATTGTCGCGGCGATCCGGCGGAAGGCGCCGGTCATGGCGGAGAAGTTTCGTCCCGCCCTCAAGCAACTGCTGGCGGACTACTGCTATGAAAAGGGCGGTTTCCTGGGCAGAATGCTTGTCCCGTTGGCCGAAGGGCTGGCGGACAAGCTGCTTTCTCCGGAGACCCTGGAGAAGGGGATCACGACTTGGCTCAATCATCCGGATACCATGCCTATGCTGCGGGAGGAGCTGGTAGGGGTGGTGAAGGCGGCTCGGGATTACATCAAATCTCCGGAAGTCAGTTCACAGGTGCAGGCATTCACTGCCCAGCTCCGAGAACAGTTCAAGGGCTATCTGCGCGGATGGCTCCAGACAAACCTGGCGCCTATGGCGGAGGCGCTTTTGCAGTCGCCGGAACTCTGGCTATGGATTACGGCCATGCTGCAGAACAGTCGTCCGCAGTTGGAAAATTTCCTCGCGGTCCAGGGAATGCCCATGATTCTGGAACGGCTAAATATCCAGGGACGGATCCAGGAGGCGGTGGATAAACAGGACATGGCGCGCTTCCATGCCATGGTCAACGAGATTGCCGCGCAACATTTGGGGGCCATCCAGATTCTGGGATTCTTCCTGGGGGCCGTCGCCGGCGCGCTGATGCTTTGGATGAAATAGGATGGTTTGCGTATTGTCGAGGCAGGGCGATAGATTGGCGTTGTTCCCTTGGCTAGAATTTTCCAAGGGAACAACGCCTCCCAAAACTATCCCCCGCTATATCCGAAACCAACCCCCAAATACCCTAATCACTATCCATCCGGCAGAATTCATTCCGCAAGATGGCCGGAATATTTCCTTTGAGCCGCTATAGTACGTATTTTGTCCGTGAAATGAGTTTCGCGGTACATTTGTAGCATTTGGGGAACCGCAGACGGCTCCGCAAACAGAACCAAAACGCAAGGAAAGAAAAAATGGATCTTGACTGGTCGAATCTGACTTTTTCCTATCGTCCTGTCTCCTATCATCTGGAGTATCATTGGAAGGACGGCAAGTGGGATGACGGTGAACTGAAGGACAAGCCCTTCATTACTCTTTCCATCGCCGCCGAGTGCCTGCATTACGGACAGGCCGCCTTCGAGGGCCTGAAGGCCTACCGGGGCGCCGACGGCAAGATCCGCGTCTTCCGCGAGGAGATGAACGCGCAGCGCCTCTTCAATTCCGCCATGCGCACCTGCATGGCTCCCGTGCCCGTGGACATGTTCTGCAAGGCTGTGGAGCGCGTGGTGAAGGCCAACGAGGAGTGGATTCCTCCCTACGGCACTGGCGCTACCCTGTACATTCGTCCGCTGCTTTTCGGTTCCGGCCCCCAGATTGGCGTGGCTCCTGCCGCTGAATACACCTTCATCGTCATGGTCGTGCCCGTGGGCGCCTACTACAAGGGCGGTCTGCAGGCGGTCAAGGCGTGCATCGTGGATGAGTACGACCGCGCCGCGCCCCGCGGCACCGGCAATGTGAAGCTGGCCGGCAACTACGCCGCGAGCCTGCTCTCCCACGAGATGGCCCACAAGAACGGCTATGCCGTTGACCTTTATCTGGATGCCGCGCAACACAAGTACATCGAGGAGTTCGGCTCTTCCAACTTCATCGGCATCACCAAGGACGGTAAGTACGTGACTCCCAAGTCCAGTTCCGTGCTGCCCAGCATCACCAACAATGGTCTGCAGCAGGTGGCCAGGGACCTGGGCATCGAGGTGGAAGTCCGCCCCATTGATTTCGAGAAGGAAATCGGCACCTTCGCGGAAGTTGCCGCCTGCGGTACCGCCGTGGTCATCACTCCCGTCAGCGAAATCGTCCGCCTGAGCACTGGCGAACACTTCAAGATCCGCGACGGCGAAGGTTGCGGTCCTGTCTGCCAGAAGCTCTATGACGCCTACACTGCCATCCAGTGGGGCAAGGCTCCCGACACCCACGGCTGGCTGAAGGTTCTTGACTAGTTGGTTGACGAACTCTCCCAATTTTTTTTGAAGGAGCCTTCCGATGAAGAGCTCCTCCAGATGCTTTCCGAAGGCGACCAGGCGGTTGTGCAGGTGCTCTACGAGCGCTACCAGGACCGGCTGGTCGCCCATGCCGTTCGCTATCTTCCTGCCGAGGATCTGGCGCAGGACGTGGTTCAGGAGACTTTCCTGAAGTTGCTTGACGAACCTCCTTGCTATCTGCAGGGCGGTTTGCTGGGACCATGGCTTTTCCGGGTCGCCAGGAATCTGGCCATCGACCGGGCGCGGCGCGGGAAGTTCGAGGTCACCCAGGGCGATGACGATTTGTCCCTGGACGAGGTCTCGGGAGGGGAGGACGATCCCCTCACGGCACTGATGGCCAGCAGCGACGCCGAGCAGCTTCGGCATCTCTGCGGCGAACTCCCGAACGACCTCCAGGTCATCCTCCACGACCGTATCGTGGAGAACCTTTCTTTCCAGGAGATTGCCGACAAGGAGCGGATTCCCCTTGGAACTGCCCTCTGGCGGGTCCATCACGCATTTGAAATTCTTCGCCGCAGATGGCTGGCGGAGTCATGATTTCCGACGATATGTCTTTGCGTTCCTTCTATCCTTTGCATGGCGGAGTTCGCCATTATGCCTGGGGACAGCGCGCCTCCCGGGAAAACACCCCCTTGATTGCGGATCTCCTGCAGGAAGTTCCGGGCGAAGAGCCCTGGGCCGAACTGTGGCTAGGTGCGCACGCATCGCTTCCCAGCCAGGTGGAGATGCCCGACGGCACTTCGCGCCCGCTGGACCAGGTGGTGGCGGAGGCGCCTGCCGAATGGCTTGGCGCCAAGGCGGCGGCCGTAAAGTCCCAGCTGGCCTTCCTTTTCAAGGTCTTGACTTGCAGTGCGCCGCTTTCCATCCAGAGTCATCCGGATGCGCAGTCCGCTGTACAACTCCATGCCACGCATCCGGAGCTCTATCCCGATCCCAACGACAAGACGGAGATCATCATCGCCCTGGAGCCCTTCCAGGCCCTGGCGGGTTTCCGGGGCTTGACGGACATCCTCCACGACCTGGAGGCCGTCCAGGCCTTCGAACCCTGGCTGGCACTTTGGAAACATGGCGAATTGACGCTGAAATGCCTGGTGGAGACGCTTTTTGCGCTTTCTACGGTTCCGTTGGTGGCGATGTTGAACGGCGCCGTGCAGGAACTGAATGCCCGCAAGGACGCACCTTCTCCTGCCGACAAGCTCTTCCTTTCCTTGAACCAGGTCTATCCCGGCGACCGGGGGACGCTTTTCGCCTATCTGCTCAACCAGGTGGCATTGGCGCCGGGACAGGCGCTCTTCCTGGCGCCCAATTCTCCCCACGCCTACCAGCAGGGCGCAGGCATCGAGTGCATGACCAATTCGGACAACGTGATTCGCGCCGGCCTGACTCCCAAGGCCGTGGATGTGGACACGCTGCTGAAGACGGTGCAGTTTGACCGCACCGGCTATCTGATGGTCACCCCGAAGTGCACGGCTTCCGAGGGAGGGAGGGTGCTGGAATACCAGGCCCCCACGGAAAAATTCCGCCTGACTTTCTACCATGACGCCACTTGCGACTTGGCCGACCATCCCGATGTGCTGGGGCTCTTCCTGGTGGTCCAGGGCGAGGCCGTGCTGGTGGATGCCGACGGCAAGCGCACGCCCGCACCCCGCGGAACCTCCTGGATCCGCCCGGCGTCTGCCGTCAAGGGACGCGTCGAGGCGTCAAAGCCCGGTACCGTGGTGGTCTGGGCGCAGACGAATTTCTAGTTTCCATAAACACGATGGAGGCGCGGCGCACCTGCCGCGGCTCTTGTTTTCCAACTCACAAAATAACCAGTAATTTCCATGTCTGAAGAACGCAGTTTTGCCGATCTGTTTGAACAGAGCCTGCAGGTCAATATGTCCATGAAGAAAGGTGACAAAGTCAAGGGCGAAGTCATCGATATTCAGAAGGACACCATTTTTGTGAATCTTGGCGGACGTCAGGATGGCGTCCTGGATGCCAAGGACTTCACGGATCCCGAGGGCAATCTCAAGGTGAAGATCGGTGACGAGATCGAAGCCTACGTGGCTGAGAGCGGCGCCGACGGAATCAAGCTTCGCCGCCAGATGGGCGGCCGCGCCATCCACGAGGTGGACAAGGCGGTGGAAGATGCCTTCCAGAGCAAGATGCCCATCGAGGGCAAGGTGACCGCCGAACGCAAGAAGGACGACAAGGTGGTGGGCTACGCCGTCCAGATCGCAGGCAGCGAGGCCTTCTGTCCCGCCAGCCAGATCGACGGCCGCGGCGTCCATCGCGACTCCGCCGACTACATCGGCCAGAGCTATGCTTTCCGCATCACGGAATATGCAGAGGATGGCTATAAGCTGGTGGTCTCTCGCCGGTTGGTTCTGGAAGAGGAGGAGGCCGAGGCCCGTCAGAAGCTCCTGGCGAACATCCAGGTCGGCGATCTCTTCTACGGCACTGTCGCTTCCATCCAGCCCTACGGCGCTTTCGTGGACCTGGGCGGAGTGGACGGGCTGGTCCCCAACCGGGAGCTTTCCTGGGACCGCGGCGTCCGTCCCGAGGACATCGTGAAGGTTGGTCAGCGCATTCAGGTGAAGGTTGTCAGCTACGAGCCTGGCGAAGGCAAGCAGCGCGCCCGCATCGGCCTTTCCCTGAAGCAGGCTTCCGGTGTCAGCCCCTGGGAGGCCTTCGTGGCCGATCCCGCTTTCGCTGTGGGCACCAAGCACGCCGGCACGGTGGTTCGTCTGGCCGATTTCGGCGCCTTCATTAACATCGCCCCCGGCATTGACGGCCTGGCCCATATCTCCCAGCTTGGCGCCGAACAGCGCGTCAATCATCCCTCCGAGGTCGTCAAGGAAGGCGACAAGGTGGAAGTGACCATCCTGGAGGTCAAGGAAGACACCAGGCGTGTTGCGCTGTGCATCGGCGAGCCCAAGGTCCGTGGCGAGAAAGCCGCGCAGCTGACTGCCGCGGAGGCTCAGCAGGCAGCTGTTGTCGCCGCCACTGCCGGCGAGACGCTGGAGGGCGAAGTGGATCGCCAGGCGCCCTACGGCCTCTTTGTGAAGCTTCCCAATGGCCAGACGGGGTTGCTGCACATCAGCCAGATTCCTCTGGATGGCGGCGAGAATGCTATGAAGGAGCGGATCATGTTCAAGAAGTATCCGCTTCACAGCAAGATCCGCGTCATCGTCAAGAGCGTGGACGGCGACCGTCTTTCCCTGACGACTCCCGAACAGGCGGAAAGCGAGACCGAATCCACCACGGTCACCAATGTCCAGGATGCCGGAAACGTCTCCTTCGGTTCGCTCGGCGACCTCTTCGGCGGCCTGAAGCTGTAGTCCTCTGGCTGGATTGCAAACAGCCCAATCCCTGTCACTCCTGACAACTCCGGGAGT
>JAKSPB010000051.1 GCA_024405215.1 Lentisphaeria bacterium
AGCAAAACTCACCCAGGAAATCAAGAAGCAGATCCGGCAGCTTCTGGAAGACCAGACCGCCCAGCAGAAAAAAGAGGAATACATCAAGACCCTCTACATGAAATACCCTGTGCGTAAATATCTATGACTTGAAAAACTCAAGGAGTGGACTACATTACGCAATTGCCGATTTTACTTTCTTTCCATAATAGCAAACACATCAACTTAAGAGGACTTCAAAATGGGCTCCGTTAAAAAGCAGCGCCGCAAGAAGATTGCCAAGCACAAGAGAGACAAGATCCGCAAGGCTCTTCGCCACAAGAACAAGTAGTTCTTGAGAAGGCATTTCTTGCTGAAAACGCCGTTGGATTGTTCCAGCGGCGTTTTTTTTTGTCGGACCTGGTCGGACCTGTCGGACCTGTCGGACTTTTTTTTCGCCAATCTATGGCAAATTGCGCTAGGTGATTTAACTTTTAGTTGTTTGCCGATTTCCGGCAAATTCCACATCGGCGGCAAATGCCGTCCACACTCATCATCACACTCATTCCTTGGAGACTCCTTCGTGGGCACCAATCTCGGAAGTTTAGGCGATTTCTTCAAGCAGAACGGAACCGAACAGCCCTGCCGCATCCGCGGCTGCAAGAACACTGTCCGGATCTCAGAAGAACAGGCAATGTATGGCAAGACGCACGGCAACGCCCGCAACGACGGCGGGAAAATGTGCGATTCGTGTTGGGAATTTTACAACAGCTGTCAGGACAAGGTAGTCCCGTGTTCCAAGCCAGGCTGCAAAGGCACCTGGGTCTGGAATCGCTACCAGCAACTTGAGGCCCATGTGAAAGGGCATGACACCCCGCCACGTGGCTTCTGCGACGCCTGCCGTTCCCAGGTCAAGGAAAAGCAGGACATTGAACAGCCCTGCCGCACTCATGGATGCAAGAATACCTGGACCTGGACGGCAAGAATGCAGCAGGAATCCCATGACGGCAAAGCCCCGCACCGTCTCTGCGACGAATGCCATAAAATTTGGATTACCTTGCAGGACAAGGAACTCCCCTGCCGCGTCAAAGGTTGCAAGAACCATATCGTCTGGAACCGCTACCAGCAGCTGGAATGGATCCGTTCCGGCAAGAAACTGGAGAATCCGCCCAAGCGCATGTGCAATGAGTGCTTTGACAAGTTCTCCCTGCTGAAACCCGTGGATGTCCCCTGCCGCGTCACCGGCTGCTCCCATACTTGGACCTGGACGCCCTTTGACCAGCTGGAAGCCATCGTCGGACAGCCCCTGTCCAAGAAAGTAGACAAGCCCGCAGCGCCAGAAGCAAAGGAACCCACAGCGGATACCACCGTGCCTGTCGCGCCAGCTGGAAATGCCGCGCCAGCGCCTGCCGCAGATGCAGCGGCGCAGGAAGCAACGCCCGCAGTTTCTGCCGTTCCGGCCGCGCCCGCCGTTGAAGCCATGCCTGCCTCTCCCTTCAAGCTGACGCCTCCCAAGAGGATGTGCCCGGAGTGCTTTGCCTTCTTCAATGCGGCAAAGGACCAGGAGCAGCCTTGCGCCAACCGCGGTTGCGAAGAAAAATGGGTCTGGACGAAGGCCATGCAGCTCGCCGGTCATGTCCATGGCCACGACCAGGCTCCGCACCGGATGTGCGAGAAGTGCCAGACTGCCCTGAAAGGCCTAAAGCCCATCCAGGAACCCTGCCGAGAAGCGGACTGCCATGGCACCTGGACATACGCTCCGGAAGACCAGCTGAAGGACAGCCTTCTGAAGCGCCCGCCCCAGGGACGACACTGCCCGGAATGCGCCAAATTCCTTCAGGAGAATCAGCCACAGGAACTGACCTGCGAGAAATGCGGCGAAAAATTCACCTGGTCAGTCCACGAGCAGCTTCTCACCAAGCTGGGCACTTTCCAGAAGCCCCGCTTCTGCGCCAAGTGCAATACGGAGGAACTGGCGGCCATGCCCTCCTCCGCCCCCCTCATCATCCCGGCCGCGCAGACCGCCTTCAAGGTCAAGATGCCCGTCGGCGGCCCCTGGAATGACAGCCCTGTCACCCGCGACTGGCCCGACGGCCTGACCAACGAGCGCATCACCGCCATGGAGAATGCCGCCCACCGCGTGGTCTTCCTGGGCGACGACCTGGTGGCCGACCAGGAAAACACGCCATCCCTGCCCTCGTTGCTGGAAGCCTCGCTGAACTCCACTGGCGACTCCTACGCAGTCCTGAACGTGGGAATGCGAGACTGCACCACGGCGCTGGGAACCGCCCGGCTGGCCCGCGACGTGGCGGCCTTCGCCCCGGAGACCCTGATCTTCTCCTTCGCCTTCGCCGACGCCATGAAGCGTTCCGACGAAGCACAGTCTGACTTCATCGCCCGTCTGACGGCGGAGACCGAGGCATTCCTGGACGCCGTCCAGGCGCTGGAGAATCCACCGGAGAAAGTCATCTGCTGGATGCCCAACCCCATCTACCCGCAGAACTCCGGCAACTCCGCCTGGAAGGGCAACGCGGATCCCGATGTCCTGACCGTCAACCGCTACGGCTCCGTCCTGCGGAACCTGAAAGCCGTCTGCGCCCGCCGTCAGATTGCCGTCGCCGACGGGAAGGCCATCTTCGACATGCAGGGCCAGAAGACCGCCATGGAGAACATGGCCACCTGGAACCGCGCCAACGCCGAAGGCTGCAAGACGCATCTACGCGCGTTGCTGGAAGCCATGAAAGGCTAGTTTCTCCGATACTATGGCTGTTGCAAAACCTTGCCGTTTTGCAACAGCCTTTTTTGAATCCGTGTCCTAAAGCCGCCTTCAGGGATTAACGCCACGGACTTGCCCTTGTGCCCGAGGCGCAAACCTCGGAAAATATCAAATTTGACCACGCAGGCAACCGGAGCAAGTAATTTCCTTTATCTTTATCCCATCACACCACTGCCCATGAAACACCTCCTTCACCATTGCTTCGGGCTCTTCCTGGCCTTCTTTGGACTGCTGTCCATTACTCTATCCTGCGCAAAGACCAATGCCGTTTCCACGGCAAAAAACAATACGGCGCCCTTTTTCCCGAAGGAGTGGAAAATTTTTGTCGGCGTATCCCAAAACTACGTCCCCACGACTGAGGAACTTTCCGTCATTCCCGAAGCACTGGATGGCAAGGCGGCCGTGACAAAGCCCTACACTGCGGAAATGGACTTCGCCCCCCTGTTCGGCGGTGTCGCCGAAGGAAACACCGCGTGGCTCTATGGAGAATTGAACGCGGCTGAAGCCCAGGAATATCCCATGGGCATCGGCGCGGACTGGTGGTGCGCCGTCTATCTCAACGGCCAGGAAGCCTTCAGCACCCTGAAATCTGGCAACGAGCTTCATCCGCCCCAGATGAACGACCATCGCTTTACGCTCTCCCTGCAGAAAGGAAAGAACATCATCGCTGTGAAATTCGTCAGTGGTTCAGGCTCCAGCGTCCTTTGCATGGGCGGCCGACGCGAGCTGGCGAACAGCAAGGGAAGCAAGCAGGCCATGATTCAAGCGGAGAACTTCCAGAAGCTGGGCGTTCCGCTGGAAGTCACCTCCGTAGTGCCCAAGGACCTGAACGCCAAGCTGGCGACAGGCATGGTCCCCGAAGGATATGTCATTGACAGCCACTGGAACAAGCTGCTCCGTCCTTCGGTCGCCCGTCTGATCGGCCAAAACCAGGATGGTTCCAACCGCGGCGAAGTCACCACATTGGCAGCCGGCTTCCAGGACGGCGGTTTCCAGGCCACCCTGCAAGGCGCCCCCGCCCTGCAGATGGACGAGAAGTTCTACGTGATCCTCCAGAATGAAAAGGGCCAGGAACTCTATGGACGCTTCGGCACCCTCCAGGAGCTGGGCGCCAAAGTGAACGCGGACGGCACCGTCTCCCTTGACATCCCCGGCTTCCGTCCCTACGAATACGGCGAAGCCGCCATGGGCAGCCTGTTCATCGGCATCTGCAACCGCCATTCGTGGGTGAAGTTCAAGAACGCCATCCCCATGGGGGGCAAGAGCGTCCCCGGCGAGAGCGCCGTCCTCCGCATTGAGAATGGCGCGGCGGGCCCCACGCCCATGCTGAACGGCAAGCCCTTCTTCTTCACCTGCTTCACCATCCATCCCTACATCCCCGAGCGCACGATTCCCACGGGCATGGAGGGACACGACTCCCCCGTGAACGTCATCGCCGCCCGCTTCGGCGGCAACGGCGCCTCCGAAGACTGGTGGTACGGCCCCGGCCAGTATGACTTCACCCGCGTGGACTGGTGCCTGGATTCCATGATCCGCGACTTCCCCGACGCCAAGCTGGCGCTCTACCTGTGGTGCCATCCCGGAAACTGGTATGCAAAGGCATATCCGGAACGAATCGCCAAGGATGAAAACGGCAATCCCATGAGCGGATACTACGTCTCCATGGTCTCCTTCAGCGACGAAGCCATGCAGCAGGACACCCTCCGCGCCTTCGACGCCTTTACCAAGCACGTGGAGAAGTACTTCGGCAGCAAGATCGTCCTCTACAACCTCATGGGCGGCATCTCCTGCGAATGGCAGGGCTGGGGCAGCCATGGCCAATCCTTCACCGACTACAGCGACTCCAGCCTCCAGGCCTTCCAGAAATACGCCGCCGCCCGCGGCATGGCCGTGGACCACATCCCCACGCCGGCCGAACACAAGCACGCCGAAGGCGGCATCTTCCGCAATCCCATCACCGACAAGATGACCATGCTCTACGACCGCTTCTACAGCGAGTCCATCGCGGAGTTCATCGACAAGATCGCGTCAACCATCAAGCAGGCCAGCAACGGCGACAAGCTGGTGGGATGCTACTACGGCTACCACCAGGAATACTCCAACATGGGATATACCCTCAACCGGGGCGGGCACAATGACACCGAAAGGCTCATGGCCTCCCCAAACATCGACTTCCTCCTCTCCCCCCAGAGCTACTCCGTACGCTCCCTGGGCGCTCCCAACGCCGACATGAAGCCCTACGGCGCCGCCCGCGGCAACGGGAAATTCTCCATCATGGAGGACGACACCCGCACCCACCGGCTGGATGAATGCGGATACGACCAGGCCCTGAACCTGGACCAGACAGTCAAGCTTCTCCGCAGAAACATCGGAATGTATCTCTGCCACAGAATGCCCCTCAACCAACTGGGCGAACACGGCGGCGATGAAATGGACGACCCCGTCCTGAAGGACCTCTACGCAAAGGCCCTCGACGCAGGACAGTTCATCATGGAACAGCCTGAAGCGGACGTCACCCAGATCGCCGCAGTCATTGACGAAAAGTCATTCCAGTTCATTGCCGCCCGACGGGATGTCGCAGGCGCGCCTTCCTGCGACAACTACAGCTACGACTACTCCGGCAAGCTCCGCCTCACCCCGTCACGCTCCATCAAGCCGCTTACAGGCGACCTGCTCGGCTATCAGCGCTATAATCTGGCGCACATCGGCGCACCCGTGGACATCATCCTGCTGGACGACGTAGCCAAGACCGCCGGAAAGTACAAGCTGGTCATCTTCCTCAGCGCCTTTGGCGACACCCAGGAACTCCGCCAGGCATACCGGGCGCTTCGGGAAAAGAATGTCGCCATCCTCACCGCATACGGCGCCGGCTTCATGACAGAACGCCGCGTCTCCGCCGAAGTCATGAGCAGCTTGCTGGGCATCCAGATTGCGCAGACCACTCCCGGCACCCTGGAAGTCACCATGAAAGACGGCAAGACTGTCGGCAATCCCTATTCCGTCGACCCGCGCTTTGCCGTGACCGACAAGAACACCGTTGCCTACGGCCAATACAAGGACAACGGCGCAACCGCCATCGCCCGCAAAGGAAACGAAATCTTCTATGGCGCCGCCTGCCTCTCGCCGGACTTCCTACGCTGCCTGGCGAAGGAACTGGGCATCCATGTCTATCTGGAAACGGGCGACAACCTCTATGCCGGCGCACACTGCGTCAGCATCCACGCGAAATACACCGGCGACAAGACCATCGTCCTCCCCGGGAAATTCACCGTAGTGGATGCCTGGACCGGCGAAACCATCGCAAAGAATGCCTGTCAGTTCACCGTCCACATGGACGCCATGGACTCCCGTCTCTTCCTGTTGAAATAGCTTCTCCCCCAAAGCTGCTATTGTAAAAACGCAACGTTCTGCGATGGCCCCGTTTCCTGTTTCTCCTGGATGAAAATACGGATGGCAAAACAAGGAAAGCCTTCGGCGATTTTCGCCGAAGGCTACTTTTGCGTGATACGTGAGTTTTGTAATCCGCGCCGACAGTCGCAGAAGACTTTATTTGCATGTCGTCTGCAATAGCCCCCACCAATCTTCCCATGAGAATTGAAAAGCCCTTTTTCGCCTACCGTTCCTTCAACAAGGAGCTCGCCACAGTCAAGCGCTTCTACGATGCCGGCATCCGCCAGTTCTGTGTCTTCCCGGCCAACACCGTGAACTCCATGGGGCAGTACTACTCGGAATACCCCCCAAACTGGCACTACTTCGGCGGCTACGAGTTCGAGCACGTGGACCAGCAGATCAACGACCTGCTGGAGCAGGCGCCGGAGGCGGAACTGCTCTTCATGGTGGATCTGAATGCGCCATATTGGCTAGTCCGCACCCTCATCTACGGCGGCTCCTGCGATAGCATGGGCGGCCTCACCGACGCGCTCACCATGCCGCGCTGGCGCGACGAGACCCTGAAGTACATGCAGGACCTGGTCAAGCACGTGGAGGAGACCTTCCCCGGACGCATTGCGGCATACATCCTCGCCTGTGGACAGACCGACGAGTGGATGGATGTCTCCCAAGGACGGGAAACGCCATGCAAGCGGGAGGCATACCGCAAGTGGTGCGCCGAAAAAGGATGCCAGGCGCCGGATTCCATCCCCACCATCGCCCGGCGGACCCGCGCCGATGGCCCCTATCTGCTGCGCTCTGCGGAGAAGGACAGCGACGTCATCCAGTACTACCATTTTATCAGCGACTGCGTCGCGGAAAGCATCTGCTTCTTCGCCAAGGAAATCCGGAAATTCATCCCTGAAACCGCGAAGCTGGGATGCTTCTTCGGATATATCCTGGAACTGAGGTGGCAGATGCTGGTCCAGGGCGGGCATCTCGGCTACGAAAAAGTCTTCAGCTGCCCGGAACTGGATTTCTTCATCAGCCCCGGAGACTATCATGACCGCGAAATGGGCGGCGCTTCCGGATACATGTCTCCCAATGGCACCATCCACCTGAAGGACAAGAATTTCTTCTACGAAATCGACCACCGCACACACTCCGCGAACATGCGCATGACCCGCCATGTCACCCTACCCTGGATGCACGAATGGTCGAATGAAAAGGCCGATATCGCGGGATTGCGCCGCGAGTTCTGCCTGGCCCTCTTCCATGGCGCATCCCTCTGGTGGTTTGACATGTGGGGGAAATTCTACGAATCCCAGGCGCTGGTGGATGAAATCGCAAGAATGAAGGAGCTCTACGAACGCTTCGCCAACACGGGCCGCCAGCCGGAGGCCGAAGTCGCGTTCATCGTGGACCCCGAAAGCACCTACTATGTCCACGACGGCGACGAGAAGAGCATCGTGAATCTCTACACCGTCATGAAGAACAACCTGAACCGCCTGGGCGCCCCCTACCGGACATACTCCTTCAATGACATCCCCCAAATGGAGAGCCTGGACCAGTACAAGATGGTCATCCTGCCCGGATACTTCGAGATCACCCCTGAAAAGGAAGCCATCCTGCGGAAACATCTCTTGAAAAACGACCGCACTGTCGTCTGGACCTACGCGGCAGCCATCTCCGACGGAGAGCACGATACCTTCGACGCCATGGCTCGCCTCACGGGATTCCCCTGGGGCACAAAGGAACTCTCCCAGACCGGCATGGGAGGCTGGAAGAGTGTCTATGCCCCGGCTAGCGAGGCGCTTCCCCCGGAAATGCTCCGGCAGCTGGCAAAGGAAGCAGGCGTGCACCTCTTCTCGGAACAGCCCTGCCCGGTCTGGTATGGCGAGAAGCTTCTTATGGTCCACACAGCGCAAGCCGGACGGCAGCGCATCGCCCTCAGGCAGCCGGCAAAAGTATCTTTGCTGCTGGGACGCAAGGAAGCGCTCGCGCAGGACAGCGACAGCACCTTCAGCTACGACTTCGACGCTCCCGAAACCATCCTAGTGGAATTGCCGTAGCCTTCCGGCCGGTTGCCGACAAATGACGCCAATCTGCCGTAATGCGGATTGATCCCAAGGAAAGAATTTCTGGCCTTGGGATTTTTTTTGTAAAAACGGCTGCCCCCCCAAAAAAGCATATAAAGAAACGCGAGACGGTAACTCAATCTCGGAGAGCGGGGCCATCGCGCCCCGCACAGGGAGCTTGCGCATGCGGGGAAGCAGCCCGTCCTGTGCCCGGGGCTGCCAGCCCCGGGAAGCTTGGCTTCTAGGGAAAAACAAAAAAAGGAACTGTTGTTCAACAGTTCCTCTGATATAAGATAATGGCGGAGAGACTGGGATTCGAACCCAGGGTACGGTTTACCGTACACAGCATTTCCAATGCTGCTCATTCGACCACTCTGACATCTCTCCGGATGTAAAGCGAGCTTAAGATAAGCCCTCTTTCCTAGATTGCAAGTTGAGAAATTCTTTTTTTTGAAAAATCCACCGTCCCCAAGAAAATCCCATACGGGATACGGCGCCACCGCGCCCTAAGAAAACGAATACGGGGAACAGTGCCACCCACCCCGAGAATTGCACAAATCCCATCTTTTCCCAGCTTTTTCCATACGCAGAAGCCGCAAGGGATTAAGTTATCTCCATGACAGAAGAAATTCGCATATCCATAGAAGAACTAGGCATCGGCTTCCAGCAGGGGAAGCGCATTCTTCCTGCCGTGGAGGACGTCTCGCTGACCTTGCGCAAGGGCGAGATGCTGGCATTGCTTGGCGAATCCGGCTCGGGCAAAAGCATGACCGCGCTATCCTTGCTAGGCCTTTTGCCGCGTCCCGCCGGGCGTCTGACCAACGGAAAAGCCTGGTTTGAAGGACAGGATCTTTATCACCTTTCCGAAGAAGCGCTGCGCAAACTCCGTGGACGCCGCATTGCCATGATTTTCCAGGAGCCCATGACGGCCCTGAATCCCGTGCTCACTATCGGCGAGCAACTGCGAGAAGTCTTGCAAACCCATTTCAAGATGCCCAAGGCACAGGCAAACGTCCGCGCGAAGGAACTCCTGACGGAAGTGGAGATTCCGGAAGCAGCCAGCCGTCTGAACGCCTATCCCCACGAACTCTCCGGCGGTCTTCGCCAGCGCGTGATGATCGCCATGGCTTTGGCCGGCGAACCCGAGGTCCTGATCGCCGACGAACCTACCACGGCACTGGATGTGACGGTCCAGGCACAGATCATGTCGCTTCTGACGAATCTCCAGAAGCGCCATGGCACCGCCATTCTTTTGATCACCCACAACCTGGCGCTGGCCGCCCAGGGGGCGCAGCGCTGCGCCGTCATGTACGCAGGAGGACTGGTAGAAATCGCCCTCACGGAGGAACTTTTCCAGACCCCCCGCCACCCCTATACGCGGCTGTTGCTCCAGGCGCTGCCAAGGACGGATGCCCGCGGCGAATCCCTGGAGACCATCCAAGGAATGGTCCCACGAGACTGGAGCAAGATGACTGGCTGCCGCTTCGCACCCCGCTGCCCGCTGGCGCGTCCCGAATGCAGCGCGGCACAGCCTCCCTGGCAAGAGTTCTCGTCAACCCACAAGAGTCGCTGCCCCTTCTGCGCCGACCTCCAGCGCGACATGACTTCCCCCAGCGCAACACCGACAGAAAGTGCTTCCGGCAATGTCATCCTGCGGACGGAGGGGCTGAAAGTCTGGTTCCCAGTACGCCAGGGCTGGCTGCATCGCAAAGTCGGGGAACTGAAGGCCGTGGACGGCGTGGACCTGGTCCTCCACACTGGCGAGACACTGGCGCTGGTGGGCGAATCCGGCTGCGGCAAGAGCACCGTCGGCAAGGCGCTGATCCGCCTGCTGAATCCCACCGACGGCGAAATCCTCCTGGAGGGCAAGACGCCCGTGGCAAAAGCGCACGGGAAGGAACTGAAGGAACTGCGAAACACCGTCCAGATGATTTTCCAAGACCCCTTCTCCTCGCTGGATCCCCGCCAAATGGTGGGCGAATCCATCGGCGAAGCTCTTGACCTGAAACACAGCGATGACACGCCCGCCGAACGCCAGTCCCGCGTAGAGGCGTTGCTGACAAAGGTCGGCCTGGCCCCCGAAGACCGCCTGCGCTATCCGCACCAATTCTCCGGCGGACAACGCCAGCGCATCGGCCTGGCCCGTGCACTGGCCGCCGAGCCGCGCCTTATCGTCTGCGACGAATGCACCAGCGCGTTGGATGTATCCGTCCAGGCACAGATTCTGAATTTACTGAAATCGCTGCAACGCGAACTTCAGGTAGCGTATCTCTTCATCACCCACGACCTAGGCGTCGTCGGCTACCTGGCCGACCGCGTTGCAGTCATGTATCTTGGACGAATCGTGGAGGAAGCCCCCGCGCAGGAGCTTTTCGCCAACCCGCGCCACCCCTACACCCAGGCCCTACTGGTCGCCGCCCCACGCCTGGAGGAAAATCCCACCGGCGGGCTGACGCCATCGCCACGCGGGAAGTCCCTCAGCGGCGAAGTTCCCTCGCCTTTGAATCCTCCTGGCGGCTGTCCCTTCCATCCCCGGTGCCCCCACGCGACCAACCTCTGCGCCGGCACTGCACCCGAATGGCACTCCATCTCCGAATTGCATCGTTGCCGATGCCATCTCCTCTAGCCATGTCCATCCTACCTTGCTCCACTCCTGAAGCGGAAGGCGTCCCCTCATCTGCCCTTCTGCACTTCCTCGACAGCCTGAACAACCTGGAATATCTCCACGGCCTGACGGTCTTCCGCCATGGCAAGGTCATCCTGCAAGGCTGCTGGGCGCCTTTCGACAACGCGACGCCGCACCACCTCTTCAGCCTTTCCAAGAGTTTCGTCTCCTGCGCCGTGGGTTTCGCCATCCAGGAAGGGCTGCTGAAACTGACCGACACCCTGGGCGAACTCTTCCCCGAATACAATGACGCCCCCCTTGTCTCCGAGGAGGCCAAGGCGGTCACCATCCGCAACCTGCTGACCATGCGCGGCGGACAGGCATCCTGCCATCTAGGCCCATACCTATTCCATCCCTCCGACAAGCCCTTCGTCCAGCGCTTTCTGGAAGAACCCCTGCAGTGGAAAGGCGGCGAGACATTCGTCTATAACAGCGGCAACACCTTCATGCTCTCCGCCGCCCTCCAGAAGCGCAGTGGCCTGAAATTGACGGAATACCTCCAGCCGCGGCTCTTCGCCCCGCTGGGCATCAAGCCGCCCTTCTGGCAGGAATCCCCCGAAGGCATCAAGCTGGGCGGCTGGGGACTCTTCCTCACCCTGGAGGAGCTTTCCCGCTTCACAAAGATGCTGGCGGACGGCGGCAAATGGGAAGGCAAGCAGATCGTCCCGGCGGAATATCTGCGGGAAGCCACAGCGTTCCAGTCCGACAACTCTTCCAACAAGACCCGCGACTGGGAGAACGGCTACGGCTACCAGTTCTGGCAGTGCAGCCATCCCGGCGCATACCGCGGCGACGGCGCCTGCGGACAGTATGCCATCGTCATTCCCGACTACGACATGGCCATCACCACCCAGGCCGGACTCTCCCTCATGGGACGAATCCTGGAAATGGTCTGGGACGAACTGCTGCCGCGCATCACCGGAGACGAACCGCTTCCCGCCGATCCAGTTGCACAGCAGGCGCTGGCCGATGCGGTGGCAAAGTTGGCGCTCCCCTTGCCCTGCGGGAATTTCGCCTCACGGCAGCCCAACGGCGCCTACGCATTGGCCGCGAATCCCTACCGCTACGAAAAGCTGGAATGCCAGTTCCAGGCCAATGGCGGACAGCTGTGTCTCTCCCGTGGCGAAACCACATACGCCCTGCCTTTCTCATACGGTGGCTGGGCGCACGGCAACGCCCCCGCCATCTATGGCGACCTGGGAGGCGAAACCGCCATCTCCGCAGCCTGGGAGACGCCCGACACGCTGCTGCTGCACATGGTCTTCCTCAACGAACCCACCTTCGCAAAATTCCGCCTGAAATTCACAGGCGACACAGTGAACATCCACCGGGAGTTCCACTTGTGGTTCCTTCACGGCGGAGATGACCTCCACGCCGATTTTTCCGGCACGAAGCTCTAACCTAACCTCTTTTTCCCCATGAAAAACACACTCTTGGCACTGCTTTTCGCAACTCTGCCCTTCGCAGCCGTGGAACTCTGGCACCAAGGCGACGCCGCGACGCCGCCCATCGTGGTCGCGGCGGATTCCGTGGACCCCGTCCGCCTGGCCGCCCAGGAGCTGAAAACCTGGCTGGAAAAAGGGACCGGCGCCACCTGGCAGATCACCGACCAGGCGCCCGTTGACGGGAAGGCGCTCTACGTAGGGCCCAGCGCCCTCCAGAACCAGCCAGACGCACCTGATTGTTCCGCCCTGCCCCATGACGGCTATTGGCATCGCGCAGACGCCACCGGCCTCCGCATCGCCGGACGCGACTATCCCGGCGGCTCCCTGGGCACCTTCTGCCACCCTTGGCGCGACGTGGAGATGTGGAACGAGGAGCTCCGCCTCTGCGCACTGGGCGACATGGGCACCTGGTATGGCGTCATGCACTTCCTGGAGTCCCTGGGATTTCGCTGGTATATGCCCGGCGAAGACGGCACAGTGGTTCCCGAACTGACCGTCATTGATGTTCCTGAAGAAACGAAGACCAACGCCCCATCCGTAGAATACCGCTATACCTGGATCTGCAACTTCGAGGAGTTCCCCGATGTCGCGGCCTGGTGCCGCCGCGTTGGCTTCGGCGGCCCCGCGCCCGTCCTCATCATCCATTCCTACGGCCATCTGCTGGACTACGCCGGAGAGCATCCCGAGTTCTTCGCGCTAGTGAATGGCGAGCGCGACTTCGATGACAAGTGCACCATGTGGGGCGGGCACCTCTGCCTCAACAGCGAGGGCCTGGTCCAGAAGTGGGTCGACCACATCTGCCAGTATTTCACCGAGCACCCAGAGCAGACCGTCTATCCGCTCTGCCCCAACGACGGGCTGGTCCGCATCTGCGAATGCCCAGAATGCCAGGCGCAGCTCTCCCCCTGGCTGGGACGGGACGGAATCTTCTCCAACCACATCTGGACCTTCTCCAACAAGGTCGCCACCGAACTGGGCAAGCGGATGCCCGACAAGAAGGTCGGCACCTTCGCCTACGAGCGCTACCGCGAACTGCCAGACTGCCTGGAGAAGTTCTCCGACAACCTGGCCGTCATGGTTTGCTACACACGCCAGCAGATGCGCGACCCCGCCTTCAAGATGCACATCCGCGAAGTCATTGAGAAATGGAGCGCACTGGCCGGGAACGTCTACCTCTGGACCTATCCCCACAAGGAATACTGGGAACCCTGGCGAGGCTTCCCGCGCTTCTATCCCGACCTGCTGGCGGAGGACATCCGCGCCAACCGGGACCTGAATGCCAAAGGCGAATTCATTGAATCCGAATCCCGCTATCCCCACGACCCCGTGGTCCCCAGATACACTTTCCACTGGCCGGCCCTATACCACCTGGGATACTACATCTACGCAAAGCTCCTCTGGAATCCCGACATGGACTACCGCGCCGAACTGGACGACTACTACAAGCGCTATTTCGGCCCCGCCTACATCCAGATGAAGGCGTTCTGGGAAGCCGTCGAGGCGAACACCATGGCCAGAAACGAGGAAACCCCCGTCCAGCAGTTCTCCCTGGAAGAACTCAAGCTCTTCCAGACGCTCCTGGACAACGCCATGAGCGCCTGCGCCCCAGACAGCGTCTACTACCGCCGCATCGCGAAGCTGGAGAGCGAGATGCGTCCCTACAGTGAAAGACTCCGCAACCTGGAAGGCCGCGCCCCCATGGAAATCCCCTATACGGAGGAAATCCTCCCGGTTGACGGAAAAAGCCTCTGGCCCCAGGCCAGGCGCTGCCCCCTTGTGGAGAAATTCAGCGGAAACGCCCCGGAAGTCCCCACCGAAGCCCTGATTGCCGCCGATCCGGAAGGCCTGGCATTCTGTTTTGTCTGCCACGAACCCGCCATGGACCAAATCACGGACTTCGCCAAGGAGCACGACAGCGCGGACGTCTGGAAGGGCGACTCCGTGGAATTCCACTTCTGCCATCCGGACGGCCTGCACGGCGGCACCATCATCCTCTCCCCCGGAAACGTCTCCTTCGATGCCGGGTGGCTCGAGGGCGCATCTCCCGACGAGATGTCCTGGACGCCCGGCCTCTCCACCGCCACCAGCAAACTGGAGGACCGCTGGGTCGCCCAGTTCAAGATCCCCTGGAAAGACCTGGGCGTAGTTCCCGGCAGCAGCGGCGAAATCCTCCACGGCAACCTTTTCCGCATCCGGGTGCTTCCCGATGGCGACACGCAGTATTCCGCCTTCGCGCAGACCGGCACCCAGAAGCACCGCACCCCGGCAGTTTTTGTTCCCATCATCATAAAATAACCACTTTTCCACCATGACCAAAGAACGTGAAAATCTAACCTCCCGGCTTGGCTTCATCCTTGTCTCCGCTGGCTGTGCCATCGGCCTCGGGAACATCTGGCGCTTCCCCTTCATCGTCGGAGAGTACGGCGGATGCATCTTCGTCCTGCTCTACCTCCTCTTCCTGATTCTCATGGGCTTCCCGCTGCTGATGGCGGAAATGTCCATTGGGCGCGGTTCCCACAGCAACCTGGTCCTCGGCCTTCCCAAATTGGCGAACAAGGGCAAGAAGTTCTGGTGCACCCTGGGGGGCATCACCTCCATGGGATGCCTGCTGCTGATGATGTACTACACTACCGTCACAGGATGGCTGCTCACCTACACAGGCGACTATCTCACCGGCGCAATTGCCAAGGGCACGGCAGACGGAAGCACCTATGGCGACTTCTTCAGCGCCCTCATCTCCGACCCGAAGGCCTCCGGAATCGGAATGTTCATCGCCTGCGCCATCGGCGGCCTAGTCTGCAGCCTCGGCTTGAAGAACGGCGTGGAAAGTTTCGTCAAATACATGATGGCCTTGCTGCTCATCCTCATGGGCGTCCTGGCCGTCCGCGTCCTCTTCCTGCCAAACGCCATGGAAGGCCTGAAATTCTACCTCCTGCCCAACTGGCAGCGCTTCACCGAAAATCCCTACGAGACGATTTCCGCCGCCATGGGACAGGCATTCTTCACCCTGAGCCTCGGCGTTGGCTCCATGGAAATCTTCGGCAGCTACCTTCCCTGGAAAAAGTCCCTGGCCAAGGAATGCGCCTGGATCATCATCCTGGACACCTTCGTCGCCCTGGCAGCCGGATTCATTATCTTCCCCGCATGCACCAGCAGCAGCGTGGATGTCTCCGCCGGCCCCGGCCTGATTTTCATCTCCCTCCCCAATGTCTTCACGCAGGTTGCCGGCGGACGCTTCTGGGGATTCCTCTTCTTCGCCTTCCTCTCCCTGGCCGCACTGACCACCGTCATCGCTGTCTTTGAGAACCTCCTGGCCCTGCTCATCGACATCTTCCACTGGAAGCGCATCACCGCCGGCATTGTTGTCGGTCTCGCGGTCGCCGCACTCTCCGTTCCCTGCGTCCTGGGCTTCAACCTCTGGAGCAGCTTCCAGCCCCTCGGCGCCGGAACCGGCGTCCTGGACCTGGAGGACTTCATCGTCTCCCAGAACCTGCTGCCCCTGGGCGGCCTGACCATGCTCATCTTCTGCTTCGCCAAATTCGGCTGGGGGAAGAAGAACTTCCTGGCGGAACTCCACGAGGGACAGAGTTGGAAATTCTCCCGTTCCTTCCTTTTCTACTACCAATACCTTCTGCCTGTCATCCTGCTGGCGGTCTTTGTCATAGGATACATCCAGATCTTCAAGCACTAAAAGCCCCTGCGTTCCTCCATGCGAAAATTCCATTGCCAATGCTGCGGAAACTGCTGCCGCTGGAAGGGCATCGTTCGGCTTACTTCCCTTGAGCCGGAACGTTTGGCAGAGGCGTTGGGAATTTCCGTGGAGGAGTTCATTGACCGATATACGGACCTGGCCCCCGACAGGACAGGCCTGATCCTGAAATGCCTCCCCGACGGCGCCTGTTGCTTCCTGACCGCAGACAACCTATGCGCCGTCAATGCCGTCAAGCCCGTGCAATGCGCGGGCTTCCCCTATACCTGGCAACCAACAGCCGAACAGGCCCCCCTCTGCCACGGCTACTGGTCAGACAAGCCTGACCAGAAAGCCTAAGCGCCAGAAGCCCTTATAGGCTTCCCCAGACACCCGAGGCAATTGCCCAAGCGACTCTTGCCATTCCCTCAACTGTATTAGAACTTTTCCACCCTTCCATCAAAGGCCTCCAGAGACTTGCTGCCGCCCAAGACACACTTCCTTGCAGCAGGCATGGTCTTCTCCAGGATATCGGCGAACTCCAGAAGCTGCTCCGGCGTCGTTGCGAGAATTTCACGACGCTGTCTTGCCAAATCCTCCGGCGTGCGTTTCGAGAGATAGGATTCCGGTGCCAACGCCGCCTCCTGGACAGGAGTCCGGACAGGTTCCAGCGAACTGACGGAGCCGAGAATGAAAGGCGCAAGGGATTTGCCTTCCTTGACGAACTCCCGGAGCGCCTGGGCGCATTGGGCAAAGATTTCATAAGAACGAACGAGGGACGGATCCCTATAGGAAAACATCTGGATGACCCCATCCGCCGACACATTGAACCCGCAGCCGTATGCGCCGCCGATCTGCCGGAGTTCGCGATGCAGGTAATCCAGCGAAAGGATTCTGGCAGCGACCGTCATTGAGCCGTGGAAGGGAACATCTTCGGGCAGGCGCATCGTCCAACCGGCAAAACCGCTGTCGCCGGGCACGAGATATCCATCCGGAGTTTCCGCGGGCAGGAACAACGACGCCTGCCTCGCCATGTCATCATCGCCTTTCGGCAGGAATGCCAGTCCCTGGGCAACAACCTCTTCGGGAAGCTCGCGGGTATAGGAGACAACCAACCCGTCGCGTCTGAAAATCCGCCGGGAGAGCTCGGCGCATTCCGTTGAGAACTTCTCGTTCGCGACAAAATCGCGCAGGAAATGCAGCTGGGTGATTCCGGAGAGAATTTCCTTCGTCGTGCCACTGCGTTTCAAGGTGCTTCCGGCAGCCATGAGGGCATAAAGATGCCCGGATCGGTTATAACCACGCTCGAACCCCATCACCGACTGCTTACGGAATTTTTCCATGGCCTCCACGTCGGAGAAATCCGTCTCCATCAGGATCTCCTTCAGCAGGGAGAATGCCTGTGGGAATTTACTGGAAAGCGCAGAGACGCCGACATGGAGATAATTGCCTCTTTCACAGGGCACGACATTGACGGTCAGGCGTCCCACATCTGCGTCAAGCGCAGTCCGCAGTTCCATGGCGTTCCGTTTCGCGGTCCCAACGTTGCCGAAAGCGGCAGAGAAAAGCGGCAGTTTCATCAGTTCCCGTTCATCAAGCGCATCTACGGGGAAATAGAGATTCAAGAAGGAAACGCCTTCACAGGAAGACGTCGTCAAAACGGTGGTCACGCCATCCTTCACGCGGACCTCGCAATCAACCGCCCGGCCCTCGCCCGGCACGGAAGAAAGTTTCCGGCGCGGCAGCTTCGCGGCTGCCTCGGGTGCATCCGGCGTGCGCTGATATTGGACAAGCGCCTCGCAATCCTCCGCAATGCGCTTCAGTTCCTCCGGCGTGAGCTTCGCCTGGATGGCGGCGTAGCGCGCCTCTTCGGCCTCGCGCTTCTCCTGCCCCAGCGTGGCGCTCGGAGAAACCATCACCTGGACATGGTGGTGGTTCTCTAGAATGCGCTCCCTGAGATAATCCACGAAATAGCCGTTGTCCAGCCCTTCGCGAAGCGCCCGGTAGATCGACGTCAAATCCAGCGCCGCAATGGGATCGCCATCATAGAGCCACTGGTTCTGCACAGTGAGAAGATTGAAGATTCCGCGCGGAAGAGGCCTGTTGTGCTCGCGTTCCTTGAACTCGTTTTCGTTGATGAGCGCAGCCAGGCGCGCCCGGTCAAAGCCCTCCGAGGCAATTTTCTCCAGTTCTTCGCGGATGATCTTGAAGCACTCTTCCGCATCCTCGTCGGAGGTATTTTCGCAGGAAATCACGAAAGGAATGTACATGAAGTTGCCGCTGTTGCAAGAGACATTCTCGCAAAGCCCGCGATTGACCAGAGCCGCGGCAAGCGGCGACTCGTTGGTTCCGCAAAGATACTTCCCGATGATCTCCTGGGTGTATCTGGCCTTGACATCAGTATAGTCCGCAGAGCACCACGCCTCCACTGCCGCACTCTTCCTGTCCGTGTCCGCGGATTCATACAGGAAACGAGCCTTTCTCTCCACCGGCGCCTGTGAAGGAATCTCCGGGAGCTTTTCCATGCGGTCGAATTTGGACAGATATCCGTCCAGCTTGGCCAGCGCCGCATCAATCTTCACGCTTCCGTCCAGGAAGATCTTCGCATTTGACGGATGGTAGAATTTTGCATGGAAGGCGCAGTAGTCCTCGTAGGTCAGAGTCGGAATGACCGCGGGTTCGCCGCCAGACTCGAAGGCGTATGGAGTATCCGGGAAGAGCGTCTTCAGCATGGAGAAATAAATGGCGCGTCCAACGCCTGCCGTAGAGCCCTTCATCTCATTATAGACGATACCGTTGACCTGCAATTTCCCATCCTTCCCGATCTCATAGTGCCAGCCCTCGCGCAAAAAGGCCAGCGGATTCTTGATGGACAGCGGGCAAAAAACCGAATCCAGATAGACGTCCATCAGATTCATGAAGTCCTCGTCATAGCGCGTCGCGAAGGGATAGTAGGTCATATCGGCCTCCGTGATGGCGTTCATGAAGACCTGAAGCGTCCCTTGAAGCATATCCATCATGGGGGACTTCAGCGGATACTTCTCGGAACCCGCCAGCACAGAATGCTCCTGGATGTGCGCGACTCCCGTATCGTCCTGCGCGATTGTCTTGAAGATGATGCAAAAGGTCTTGATCTCGTCGGCGCGATCCAGCCACAGCAACTGCGCACCGTTCTTCTGGTGGCGCAACTTCCAGAGTCGGCCGCTTTCCTCCGGGACTTCCGTCACCGATTCGACGACAAAGCCGTGGCTGGTCCGCCCCACCGCCAAGTCATCGCTGGACCTGATCAATTTATCGCTTTTACAAGATATCATCGCCATGAGCACCAAGCCGAGAAGAAACAGTTTTTTCATCTTTTTTAAAGTCAAGGAAGAGAGAAAACCACGCCATATCTCCAACTCCTGCGTGGTCCTTTGTCATGTTTGATACTATATTTCCCGTAAGAAACTTTACATAATGCACTGCGCCCGCAACGCCTCCCGGATGGTTCCGGCATCCACCAGTTCCTTGAATTTTCGAATGACTTCCGCTTTCATGACCCAACTCTCTTGATGGATAAAACCCTGCTTCAATCCACTCCCTGCCGCAACAGACATACTGCCCATGCCTGAAAAAAACACCAGGAACAGAAGAAAGGAAAACATCTTCCTGAAACAAAACACTGCACTGGACTCTAGAATCGTATGCGACGAAGCCTCGGCAAGAGGGCCGTCCACAAGTCACCTAACTTTCCTTCCAAGGCAGCTCCATGCTGCCTTCCAGGGTGCATGAAACGAAATTCGCCATGCTTGACGGACTTTCCTCGCAAGTCTTTGCCTCTCTTTACGAAAGAATTCTCACATTCTGAGGCAGAATGTGAATATAATCTTGTTTTTAGTGTTTATAGTATTGCAATTTTAAGACCCCATGTCTTAAAATCGCCGTTTCCCTTCATCAACTTTCTTTTCAAGGAGGAATTACAAATGCATTGGTACCTGGATGTTTTGAAGCAGTATGTGGCCTTCGAAGGCCGTACGGGCCGCAAGGAATTCTGGATGTTCGTTCTCTGCAACTTCATCGTTTGCGCAGTCCTCTCCATCATCGCCAATTTGATTCATCTGGGATTCCTTGTCTATCTTTACGACCTGGCAGTTCTTCTGCCTTGCCTGGGTCTTGGCGCAAGACGCCTGCATGACATCGGCAAAAGCGGATGGCTGCAGCTGATCGCTCTCATTCCTCTTGTCGGCGCCATCATCCTCATCGTCCTGTGTGCCAAGGAAGGCATCAAAGGCGACAACCAATACGGTGCCGAGCCCATGGCCAAATAAGCAGGCATGTGTTCTGTGACATTGGAAAACGACATTGTTTGTCATAACATCTATTTGTTTTCCAATGTCATAGGTTACCATATAAAATAAATATTCTTCATATCCAATCATCATTTCCTGACGTGATGTCTCATATCCTTTCTGAAGCCGCGCATGAGGAAGCGCGCAAACAGCTCATCCGCAACGAAGGCCTGGTACGCCTGCTGAAAGACAGCGCAAGCGGGCAATGGAAGTATTCTTCCGAAGCTTTTGCCGAAGCAGACGAGGCACGCTATCCCGTCTATGATGACAAAGATGCCAAAAGCATTTGGCTTCCTGGCGGCAGCATATCCTATGAAACCTGGGCGAAGGGCCTTCAAGGCAAGCCGACCCTGGGCTACGGCATGCGCTATGATTTGCTTTCGCCTGAACTACAAAAGGAATACCTTGACGCCAAAGGCGCCGTAGGCATGGAGTGGATTCTGGCAGGGCTGGACAGCCATATCGACTCCATCATGGCGCAAGTCCTCAAACGCCATCCGAAAATTACGGAAATGAATCCGCTGCAGCAAGGCGCCCTCGCCTCATTCTTCTACAATCTGGGCCCATCGCCAGCCAACAAGGAAACCCTTGAGGCCGCGCTGGCTGCAAACGACATGGCGAAAATCCACAGCGCCCTTGCCCTCTATAACAAGATGGGCGGAAAAATCCTCCCGGGCCTCGTCGCGCGACGCGAACGGGAACGCGCGCCATTTGCGCCCCATGGGGTTGCGCCGGCAGTTCGCAACGTAAACACCTACACCGTCCAGTCAGGCGACACACTCTGGAAAATTTGGAAAAAAAACGCAAAATCCGGCGAATCGTGGGAATCCTTCACCGCACGCGTCAAACAGGCGAATCCCGTCTTGAATCCCGACAATCTGAAAGTCGGCGACAAGGTCAATTTACCGTAAAATGCTATTGCAAAACGATAATTATTGAAGTTCCCTTTATATTATCCAAACTTACTGAAATCCAACTTCCAAGTCTAAAAAAAAGGGAATTACATTCTTTCGTTGCCTGCATGTTCTGATGCTGTGTTTTCCCGAGGCTTGCGCCTCGGGCACAGGACAAGTCCGTATCGTCAATCAATAACGGCAACTTTGACTTATTGAGTTCCCTGAAACGCATCCATGAAAACAAGAATCCTGCCTTTTCTAGCCTTCCTGCTGGTTCTGTCCTTTACCTCTTCCTGCGTGAAATTCTATTCCCTGTTTCGTGCCAAACCGCAGGAAGTATCCAATTTTCTCCCCCACCATGAACGACTTGTGAAATGCCCGGACACCAAGTTCTTCCATTATGTCTGGAGCGCAGACAAAATCCGTCCCCCGAAATACGTCCGCATTGCCCCCGTCAACACGAAAAATCTGCGGAAAGCCAGCGGCTGGGCAGAATTTGACCTGAAGGCTTCCGGCGGCATGGAGAAAGCAGTCGACGAACTTGGCAAGTATTTTCAGGAAAAACTCATCGAGGAGTTCAAGAAGATCGAAAGCCCGGATTATTTCCTTCTGACAGATGACCCGAAGGAAAAAGACTGCCTGGTCCTGGAAACCGCCATCGTGGCCATCGCCCCGACGAAGGCTGAATTGAACGCCCTGGGATTTGCCGTGGAATTCTTCGTTCCCTGCGTTTCCATCCTCACCTCCCCCCTTGCCGAGGGAAGCATCACCATTGAATGCAAGCTTCGGGACGCCATGACAGATGAAATCGTCTCCATGTACGCCACCACGGAATGCGACCCCGTCGCCGTTATCTCCCTTTCCGGATACACCTGGCTTGGTTCTGCCTACAGCAATGTGGAAAACGTGGCGCGCATGACCGCGAATTGCTTTACCGCCGAATACGACACCCTGGAACGCGATTTCCCCATCAAGCTGTTCTCGTTCTAGCACAGCCTGCAAAATTCAAAGCAAAACCAAACAGGAATTACCTCGATGGTTCGGGGATAGTTTTCAAATAGTTTTTGGATAGTTTTTCACAGCCGTCCCATAACGACGGCATTGGAAGGCTTTTTAAGAGCCTTGCGGAGCAAGGCGAGTCA
>JAKSPB010000052.1 GCA_024405215.1 Lentisphaeria bacterium
TGTCGGACCTGTCGGACCTGTCGGACCTGTCGGACCTGTCGGACCTGTCGGACACTAGGGAAACGGTATTGCGAAAATCCTATAGTTTCACGTTTTCTTCAGGGGGGAATCTCTGTATCTGTCTATAAAAGCAGAAGAAAATGCACTTTTGCGAAATTTGAATATTTCCTCGCGTTATTCTTATTTTTTTCCGAAAAATTTTGACTATAATAAGTGCGAAGACCAAGAAAGGGAATGCTTGGTTGTCCTTCCCCGACCGTTTTTCGGGGAAACCTAACTACCCACAAGGAGAAAAACACATGAAGAAATCCTTCACTCTGATTGAACTGCTGGTCGTGATCGCGATCATCGCCATCCTGGCCAGCATGCTTCTGCCCGCACTCTCAAAGGCCCGTGAGAAGGCCCGCGCCATCAGCTGCGTCAACAACCTGAAAACCATCGGTCTCGGCTGCCTGATCTATGCCAACGACTACGACGACAGCATGCCTTTTGGCGTGTCAGGGCATCAGGGTGACATGACCCCGTATCGTCTCAATGGTGCCGTCCCCTGGTATAGCGTCGACGTAATGCTGACCTTCGGCTGCTTCGAAGCCGCCATCAATGAGACAAACGAGTTCAAGCACACCGTGAGAAAGAACCAGATGGCCAAGCGCTATCTGCGCTGCCCCTCCGATGGCTCCAACTTCGAGGACGGCAGTTTGACCACCGCTGATGCCGAGGCCAACAAATACCATGATTACCGGAACAGCTACATCACCCTGCTGTGGCCCAACAGCGGCATCCAATATGACGACATCAAGAGATTCGAGCACAAGGAAGCCAACCGCCTCGGTCGTGGCAACGCAGCCACCGATGATCCCGGCAACGTGATCTTCGGCGACATCCTGGCCCCCAGATCCATGGACACCGTCCGCGGCGGCAGCATCTTCACCCCCAACCACCAGGACCGTTTCAACAACCTGTACCTGGGCGGCTGGGTCACCACCACCCGTCTGGCCACCAGTGTCGCCACTCCCGACTTCTGGGCCAACAACGCCCTGTACTTCGACCAGGGCACCGACCGCATGTAATTGCTGCCTCTCTGGCAATTTGAACGCAACGATGCGGAAGGAAACTCTACCGTAGATTCCTTCCGCATCATTCTGCCTTTCTTCAAAGACATCACTCTTGCAAGCCGGCGATATTCGCCCATCCTTCCGACTTCCAAGAGTCATGCCTTTGGAACCATTCTATCACCCAACCCAAATAGGAGTTCTTTTTTATGGACCTGAAATGGATTCTCGTCATGGCCGTCGGCGCCGTCATTGGCTTCTTCGGCAAAAAACACCAGAATGCAGGCTGGGGTCAGGCATTGCTCATTCTAGGTGCAGTTGTCGCCATCACAGGCGCAGTCTTCAACTTTGTCGGATTTACCAAGAGCGGCAACAAGGCCGTGAAGACCGAAAACCGCTTCCGCTACGTCCAGGGAAAGATCCTGGCCGAGAACATGAAGAAGTCCTGTTCGCCCAGCAAGGTCTGCGTCATCGTCAATCCTCTCTGCTTCCTGGACAAATGGGGCGATCCCCTGCCCGCCGTTAATGAAATCGGTTTTCTGGAAGGCGTGCAAGACGCATTGGGCAACTGCGAGGTGGTACCGGTTTATCCGGAGTTCAGCCATAAGAAGCCTGCGGATCCAGGCAGAAACCAGGACTTCATCCCATACTCCACCATGCCTTTCAAGGACTACCAGAAGGTTGCCAGCAAGATCAAGAAGGAGAAGCCCGACTGCGTCATCAACACCTATATGTTCCCTCCCGATGCACCGCTGGCAAAAGCTCTGGCGGAACTGAAAGGCTATAAAGTCGGAATGCTGAACACGGATTTCTACAAGAGCGCCGACAACGACCTGCTCGCCGCCTTCAAGGACGGCGGAAAGAGCGGCGGCGAGCTGCTCTTCGCCGTCCAGCAGAAAGCCTCCGGCTTTGATTCCGAAGACCAGTCCTCCAGCGACCAGAAGTCCTTCGACATCCGCTACGTCATGTTGACCAAGGACAACGTGGAACAGGGCCTCAAGGAAGCCGCGGCAAAATAGCCTTCGCCTTCCCTGCATTCCAGTGCCCAATCGCAAGTCCACCAGAGTATTCCCTTTTCTGACGGGCTTGTCTTGTTTTCTGCTGCTCCATGCCGCCTCCCGGCGGGGAGAACACAAATCCGACCCGTCCGACCCGTCCGACCCGACCCGTTTTGTGGTTCGCGCCGAAGGCGCAGAAGATTTCCCCCCATCCGTTTTTCCATCCGTCTTTTCCTTTTTCCCGACTTATGCTTCCCTTGACTGAGACCAGCTGGATCGGCGCAAAGCACGAAGTAGTTGAACTTCCCAACTACGGTTCCGCACTGCGAGTCATCGACGACTTTCCCTACAGCTTCGCCACCCTGCAAAGTGCGCAAATCCTGCCTGTGGACATCCGCCTCGGCTACGAACTGTCCTTCCTTTGGAGCGGGCACGACCTGGTGAACGCCCACGCCAAGGCCAGCGTCTGCGCGGTGAACGCCAAAGGCGAAGTCCTGGGGGAGTTCTCCACGGGCGACCTTCTGGGCATTGAATGGTATGACGCCTCCGTGAAAATCGCGGCGAAGTCCTGGCCCGCCGGCACAACCGGCGCAATCATCCGCCTCTATGCCAAGACCGACTACGCCGCCACCTTGGGCATCGCCTACTTCCGCGCCATCGAGTTCGCGCCGCTGGAAGCCTCCCCCATCCCCCTGCCCAAGCTGCCAGGCGAAAATCTCACCGCCGATTCCTATTTCAAATATTCCAGCCTGGAACTCTCCAGCCGTCTCCTCCAGAAAGGCCCCTTTGCGGAAAAGAAATCCGTCCCCACCCTGGAAGTCTCCTGGTTTGGAGAAAAGCGGCTCTCCTCGCTGCAACTGCTGACCAATCTGCCGGAACTCGGCGACGCCACCATCGCCGCCTGGGACGATCCGGCGCAGTCCTTCACCGACGCCATCCCCGTTCCCGTGCAAAAGACCGACACCAGCCAGGTCATCGACCTGGCCGCGTTGCCCGCTACCAGCAAGGTCCTGGTGACCTGGCCCTCCTGTCCCGGCGCATTGGAAATCATGAAAGCGGAAATTCGCGCCCAGGAGTTTCCCTGTCCGGAATGGCACGCCTCCTGGATCTGGTATTCCCGTGAGCGGAAGGACTACGTCAATGGCTGCTTCCGATACACCTTCAAATTGGACAAGCTCCCCGTGGAGGCGCATATCCAGCACCGCGCCAGCCATGACTACGAGCACCTGAAGCTCAACGGCGTCTCCCTGGCAGGCGTGCGCCTGCCGGAAACGGACATCGCCAGTTCCTTCCGCCTGGGAAAAAACCGGCTGACGGCGAAAATCCTCCAGAAGCGCTACTTCGGAGGGCTGCTGGTGGAAATCGACCTGAAATTCGCCGACGGCACCTGGAAGAAGATCCTCACCAACGACACCTGGAAGGCCTACGAAGGCGATGCGCCCGCCGGCTGGACAAACGCCAACTACGATGATTCTTCCTGGGAAAACGCCGTGGACAACGGCAGACCGGGCATGACCGTCTCAGACGACACGCCCGTCATGCAGTGCATGGGCGCCAGCGACTACGTCAACTTCGTCCCCCTCAGCACCTTGAAGCTCCAAAGCCACAACCTCCCCCAGGAACTGGCCGCAGGAGAATTCTACAAGCTGGAATGGAATCTTGAACTAGACAAACCAGGCCAGACCCCCTCCACGCCAGTCGTCGCCAATTTCATGCGCGGCTCCGAGATCTTCTTCCGCTGGAACCTGGGAAACATTGACGGCAATGCCGTCCGGCAGCGCCTCACGGCGGAAATTCATCTGAACGACTTCCTGCCGCCAGGAGAATACCGCATCCTCTTCCAGACACCCGGTTTCCGCATTCTGGACAACGACAGCGCATACGCGCCCGTGGTGCACATCGCCAACCGACGCCATCCCCGGCCCGCCCAGACGGAACTGCGGATGCACAACGGCGCCCAGACCATCTTCGTCAACGACGAGCCGCAGCTCTTCACCGCCACGGCGCAGGACTTCGCCGTCAGCACGGTGGAATGCAGCAGGCGCTTCGGCCGCAAGGGGATCAATGTCTATTCCATCTACCCCATCATGAAGCTTGCCGAGAATGGCGACGTGGACTTCTCCAGCATCGACAACTACGCCGTGCGAGCCCTGGAGGGCAACCCCGACGCCAAGCTGATTGTCCGCATCCAGATGCGTCCCAGCGTGCCACTCTGGTTCATCCGCGAAAATCCCGACGAACTGGTGCGCTACGACGCCGGCTACGGACGCCCGCTGCCCTCGCTGGCCTCCCTCAAGTGGCGGGAAGTCGCAGGGGACGCCATCCGCAAGAGCATCGCCCACATCAGGACTTCGCCCTACGCGGACAAGGTCATCGGCTACTCCATCTACGAAGGCGAGGAAGGACAATGGATGAACTACTGGGGCGGACCGGATCCCACGAAACCCGATTCCATGGGCGACTACAGTCCCGCCATGCGCACGGCCTTCCGCCAGTGGCTTGCCGCGAAATACGCCAACGACGCGGCATTGCAGGCGGCCTGGCGGCGCGGCGGCGCCACGCTGGCGACGGCGGAAATTCCCACGCGCCAGGAGCGCATCGCAGGAAAGGGCGCCTTCCGGAATCCCGACCTCTCCCGTCCCGCCATGGATTTTGCGGAGTGCATCTCGGACACCGTGGCCGACGGCATCAACTACTACGGGCGCATCGTGAAGGAAGCCACGGAGGGCCACTCCCTGAACGGCGTGCTCTACGGGCACATCATCGACCTGGCGGCCTTCTGGATCGGCGAGAACGTGGGCTATCTGAAGCTACGCCGGGTGGTGGAATCCCCCTACGTGGATTTCGTCATCGGCCCGCACTACTACTTCGAGCCATTCCGCAACGAAGGCGGCATCGGCTCCTTTGACTTCCCCGGCCCCATCAGCCTCATGATGCACGGGAAGCTGTGGATCAACGAGGACGACATGCGCACCCACCTGCGCTATCCCCATGAATACGAATACACCATGCACAGCGTGGCCCAATGCCGCGAAAACACGGGGCGGCACTTCGCCATGACACTCTGCGGCGGCGCGGGAAACTACTTCTACGACCTCACCGCCAGCCGAAACTGGTACGACGACCCGGAACTCATGGAGACCTTCGGCGGACTGGCGGAAATCGCCCGGGAGGCACTGTCGCACGACCGCACGCCTGCGGCGGAAATCGCCCTGGTCTTCGACGACCGTTCCTGCATCAACTACCGTTCCGTGCCGCCATGGAACGTCTGCCCAAACGACATGGCCATGCAGATGACCATCTTCAACCGGGAACAGCTGGGACGAATCGGCGCGCCTTTCGATCTGGTGCTGCTGGATGACGCAGTGTCTCCTGATGCGCCGAAATACAAGCTGTATGTCTTCGCCAACACCTGCCGGATGTCCGCGATGCGGCGCCGGGAAGTCCACCGGATACTCCAGCGGAACAACGCCACCGCGCTGTGGATCCACGCACCCGCCCTCTTCGACGATGCCGACCGGATGGATGTCTCCCATGTCGCCGAGATGATCGGCGGCAAATGCGTCCTGGATAACACGCCACGCAGTTGCGACCTGATCTACCGCGATGGCAGCATCTGGGGCGGAGCAAGCACCATCGCCCCGGTCCTCCTTCCCACGGAAGCCGACGAGGTGCTGGCGCGCTTTGCCGACGGCATGCCCGCCTTTGTCCGCAACGGACGGCACTTCTTCGTCTCCACGCCGACGCTGAGCCGCGAAGGCTACCGGCATGTGGCGCAGGCGGCAGGCGTGGAACTCTTCACCGACAGCACCGACGCCATCTACCACTGCAAGGATTACCTGGCCATCCACACCACCCAGCGCCCCGGCGAACGGCTTCTCCGCGCACCCGCAGGCAAGCACCTCCGCCAAATCTGGCCCCGGAACGAACGGCTGGGCGAAACCGGCGACTGCTACCGGTTCTTCAGCCAGGCCCCCACGACACTCATCTTCGCCGTGGAAGACTAGGCTTCTAGGATTCTAGACTTCTAGAAAGAATTTCCCTGGCGCCTTTGCTTCTTTTGCCATCCAACTCTCGTTACCTTACGCCATCAGTTCCTCCATGAAAACCATCTTTTCTATTTTTCTAATCGCCTGCATGCCATTCCTGCAGGCCGCCACGTACTGGAATCTCTCCTGGTCTGGGCCGCACACCCTGGAAAAAGAGGCAGTGAAGGTCGTTGACGACTCTACAACCGGTGCGAACTTCCTTACCAGCGAAGCCTTCGCCGTGGATTTCACCCGCCCCTTCAAATATACCGTGGAAGCCCGCTGCAACGTAGTCGCCCCGGGGCGCACCCAGGGCTACCTGCTGGTCTATGACAAAAACGACAAATGCCTGGCGGACTACGGCACACAGTCTCTCATCGACAACACGGACTGGACCCTCCTGGCCCGGGAAATTCCCGCCGACACCTGGCCCGCCCAGGCGCACCACTGCCGCCTCATGCTCCAGCCGGCGGCCGGCATCGCCGAGGGCACCGGCACAGCCTGGTTCCGCAAGCTCTCCTTCGGCTCCGTGGAGAATCCCCTCCCGCTGCCCGGCGTGGAATGCACCAAGGACTACCTTTTCAAATATCATGACATCGTCATCCAGGATAGCGCCTTGAAGAAGTTCCCCTACGAAAATGCCCCGGAAGGCTGCCAGCTGGAACTCATGCGCCAGAATCCCGCCTATGCGGAGGCCGTCCAATTCCTGACTGACAATGATCTCGGCACCGTCCTCCGCGCGGCCAAGTGGCTGGAACAGGAAGAGCGCTACGGCGAATGGCAGGAGCTCCCCCTGCAAGTGGTCCCCCGCGGCTACCAGGCGGACCTCACCCCCTTCGGCGCGTGGCGTAAGCTGGCCATCGTCTTCCCAGGCCAGAAGCGCGTCATCCTGGACACCGCCAAACTCTCCTGCCTGGAAATGACGGAGGAGAACTGGAACGCATACTGGATCTGGTTCACCAAAGACCGTGTGGAAAGCGTCACCATCTATCTGCGAAAGGAATTCGAACTGGAACAGGTTCCCACCAAGGCCATGTGGCAGTGCGCCTTTGACGATGGCGGAACTGTGGATTTCAATGGAAAGGCATTCGGGAACGTCAATGGACGCTTCACACCGCCGGATGACGATGTCTCCGCGCTGCTCCAGCCCGGCAAGAACGTGATTTCCGTCAGTGTCACCCAGGGCCGCTATGCGGCAGGCTTCCTGGGCGAACTGGACATGGATTTCGCGGACGGCACATCCCGCAAGCTGATTACGGACCATACCTGGAAGTTCTTCCCCTCCGACGCCGAAATCCGACGCCAATCCGAAGGCGCCGAAGGCTACCCGCCGCCGGAAGGCTGGCGTGTCGGCGGCTTTGACGACAGCAGCTGGGGTCACTGCGTGGAAATCGCCCGTCCGCCCCAAGGCGACTGGGGCAAGATCACCTACCGCGTCCACGCGCCGCGCCTGCCCATCACCCTGCTCTCCGACGCCCATCCCTCCACCATCCAGGCCGGCCAGGAATACACCCAGACGATCCGGTTGCGCGCCAATGCCCCGATGGAAGGCAACCGTCCCGTGACCCTGCACCTGACCCGCAACGAGCACCGCATTTACGAATGGAACGTGGGCTATTTCCCTAGCGGACAGATGGAAATCGAACTGCCCTTCACCTTCCACCTCACCCCCTACGCCGTTCCCGGCGACTACCAGATGGAGCTCTGCATCCCCGGTTTCACCGCCGTCACCGCCGAGGGCGTCTCCTGCGCCAGGCGCGTCATGACCGTCCTCAACGACCGCACCGCCGAAATTCCCGACGCCCGTCTGATCCGTGACGCCAACGGCGTGCCCACGCTGACCATCGACGGCACCCCTTGCCACAGCATCTTCTCCGCACGCTTCGCAGAAGAAATCACCCAGCACGCGGCCATGTTCTCCAAGAGCGGCCTGCATCTCTACCACATCTACCTGACGCCTCAATGGCCCAAACCCAATACCCCGGACTACAACAACGTGGACGCGCTGATGGAAAACTATCTTCAGGGCGATCCCGACGCGAAGGTCATCATCAAGCTTGAGCTGCGCGACGGACGACCCGGATGGTATCTCACGCAGTATCCCGAAGACGCCATCGTCTTCGACGACGGCCACAGCGGCAGCCACATCTCCTTGGCCAGCCGGCGCTGGAAAGAGCTGGTGGCGGACTACTTCCGCGGACTCATCGCGCACGTGAAGGCATCGCCCTACGCCGACCGCGTCATCGGCTACATGCCCTACGAGGGCGAAGAAGGCCAGTGGATGCACTACTGGAATGGCGACGACCCCAAACGCGGCGGCGTACTCTCCGACTACAGCAAACCCATGCTGGCGTACTTCCGCAAGTGGCTGGAACGCCAATACGGCACAGACGAAGCCCTGCAGGCCGCCTGGAACGACAGCACCGTCACCCTGGACACCGCCACCATCCCCACTGCCCAGGAACGCACTGCGGCACAAGGATGCTTCCGTGTCTTCCCGGAAAACCGCAAGGCCGCGGATTTCGGCTGGGCGTTGAGCGACGTAATCTCCGAAGGCATTGACTTCTATACGAAAATCATCAAGGAAGAGACCGACGGGAAAGCCCTCACCGGCGCACTCTATGGACATCTGATGGATCTGGGAAGCACCTTCCTGGGCGAACAGGTGGGCTACGCCCGCCAGCGCCTGGCCGTCGAGACGCCATACGTGGACTACTACGCCGGCCCCATCTCCTACAGCCATCGCTTCCGCGATGTAGGCTACCCCGGCGGCTACGACATGCCCTCACCGGCCACTCTCGCCCTGCGCGGAAAACTCTGGATCAACGAAAACGACCTGCGCACGCATCTGCAATTCCCCGCCGACTACGCCTACTCCGTGCGCACGCCAGCGGATACCACGCAGATCATCGCCCGCGAATTCGCACGCGCACTCTGCCTGCGTTCCGGATACTATCTCTACGCCCTGGGCGTCAACGGCCTGAACTGGTTCGACGACCCGGAGACCATGCAGACCATCGAAGGCCTCCGCGAATTGGGAGAAAAGACCATTGACGGAAACCGCGCCAGCGCCAGCGAAATGGCGTCCTTCTTTGATGACGAGGCGCAGTGCCGTCTCAACCAGAACGCCGCAAACGGTCAGGAACGCGGCATCAACGGCCTGGCCATCATGCAGCGCGAAGCGCTCTTCCGCGTCGGCGGCCCCGTGGACGAATATCTCCAGTTCGATATCGCCAGCCCCGAACTCCCGAAATACAAGTTCTACACCTTCCTCAATCCCTACCACCTCACACAGGAACAGATCCAGGCCATCCGGAAAATCGCCGCGGATCCTTCGGTGAAAATCCTCTTCGCATTCACACCTGGCATCGCCGCCGACAACGGCTTCTCCACAGAGACGGCGGAAGCTCTCACCGGAATGACCTACGCCTTTGACAAGAAAGGCCGGGCGGGAGCACTGCGCACCTGCCGCCCATTCGGGAAACTCCCCCAAAACGCCGCCTTCGGCCCCCATGACTTCACCATCGCGCCCATTGCCATCCCCACTGGCCATGACGAACTCCTGGCGGAATTCCAGGACGGCACCCCCGCCGTGGTCCGCAAAGGGAACATCTACGTCTCCTGCGTAGCCGACCTCCCCGTGGAAATCCTCCGCGAAATCGCCAGGGAGGCCGGCGTGCACCTCTACTCCGAGGACGACATCGCCGTCTATGCCTGCCAGGACTTCGCCGCCTTCCATAGCGCACGCAAGATCCAGCAGTGCACCTTCCGCGCTCCAGAAGGGAAACTCCTGAAGCAGCTCTGGCCCGTCGAGGAATCCCAGGCAGTCAAGGAGGTCCGCTGGAAGAACACCGCTCCCATCACCCGGATCTACCGCCTGATAAACGGCAAACGGTAGCTCACTAGTCAGAGAAGTCAAACACACCTCCCTATCGACGTAGTCTGTCTGGTTCCATTTTAGGAATTACTCCCAGAGTAGCCTCGGAATAGGGAAGCCGCAGGTAAAACACGCTCTGGACTGCCCTGAAAAGGAGCCAAACAGGCAAGGGAATTGCAAAAGTCGCTTTGGCATTTTTCTCCAGGTGCTTCCACCTTCGCAAGGCTACGGCGGGACACGTCGCGTCGCAATGAACAACGCCGTAGCGCACTTGAGGGAAACTGCATCCGAAATCCCTGAAAAATGCCTTCAAATGTTCTTTTGCAATTCCCTCAGGTGTACAAATTGATTGTGAATGGAAGGAATCATTTACACAATTGTATATCATGGCGGAACGGAAATTGTCTCCAAGCCAGAACTACGCCAAAGCCAAAGGTTCTTGGATCTTGGACCGGGATTTTACTTTTTGCGTTTTTTCTATCAGTAAAAGAAACCCTTTTGCATATAGTAATCAAAATTACGCATTTCCCATTCGGCTGTCGCAATCTCCCTTTTCGTTTCTCGTGCCGTTTCATGAAAAAACTCCTCAGCCTTCTGTTTTGCAGCCTCTTCTTCTGGGCATCCGCCGATGAATTCACCGTTCCCTACGCCAAGACGATCCCGCAAATCGACGGCGTCTTCCAGGAGGAGGAATGGGCCGACGCACTGGAGATTTCAGGTTGCGGCACGCCGATTGACCAGCGCCGCGCCTCCTTCTTCCTGAAATTCGACGACCAGAATGTCTATTGCGCCGTCGTTTCCGAAACTCCGCCAAAGGGCAAGCTGCTCCATCAGAGTGGTCATATAGTGCTGGACGACTCCGTCGAGCTCCAGTTCATGCCGCCGGAAGAGCTCCGCACCATCGAGGCCCTGAAATTCGGGCGCTTCCAGTTCATCGGGAACTTCCTCGGCGACGAGCTGTGGCTCCACTACGAGCCCGGCTACGGACTTCCCACCCGCGAATGGAAACACGGCGCTTCGGAGATCGCCCAGAAGATCACCAATGATGTCTGGTGCTACGAGCTCCGCCTTCCCGCCCAGAGTTTCGGCCTGGATGCCATTCCGGAATCCGACTGGAAGATCCTTCCGGTCCGCAATTTCCGCACTCCTCCCGGCAACCAGTATCCCTTCTCGGAAACGGCGGAATTCTTCTCCGACTTCCGTTCCTTCGCCACCTATCACTTCCGCCGGAACGCAGGCGCCGTCCAACAGGAATACACTCCGGGCACCCGCCTGCCGCTGACCTTCACAAGCAGCGATGCCAACGCCACCGCCACCTGGACCCAAGACGGCGCGGAACACGCCGACGCGCCGCTGCCGCTGACCATCCCCCAGGCAACGGACGCCAGCGGACAATATCTCGTCAATGTCAAGGACGCCGCCGGGCATCTCCTCTTCCGCAAGACTTTTGAGACGCGCCCCGCCCCGGAGCGCATCTACTTCACCCCCGAATCCTACCTGCTTCTGGAAGATGACTTCGAAGAAGGCAAAGCACCTTGTTCCACCGTCGAGGGCCGCAGGAAAAACACCCGCGCGCGCTATTTTTCCAACGACGGAGAAAGCATCTCCCATCCGGATTTCCATGTCAAGGTCCCCTGCAACATCTCCTTCTGGGTCAAACCCGACGACAGCCCCATCCACCGTTATCGCCGCTTCTTCGCCATCCATCAGCCTGGCGCGGGATACCTCGGTTTTCAGATTCAGCCGGACAAACGGCCCTTGTTTTTCCTCCATGATTTTCCGGAAGAACCCCGTCTCAATGTGATGCCCTCCGCAGCTCCGACCGCCCAGGAATGGAACTATCTTTCCTTCAACATCTTCGCCGATCGCGTGGAGTTCTACCTGAACGGCTTCAAACTGGTGGAGCGGAGCCTGCCCTTCACCCTGGGAGAACTGGCGGAACTGGACTTCAACCGCAGCGGAGACGGCGGCTTCGCGCTGGACGAGTATTCCGTCTTCTCCCGCACCCTCACCGCCGATGAAATCAAGGTCTTCGCGCAGAACGAGAGCGCCGTCAAGGGCGAGCTCGCCTTCTTCCCCACACGGAGCATCGCCCAGGCCGACCTGACCGTCAATGCCGCCGACTTCCCGGACGGAGGGTTCCTCTGGGAAATCCGCGACATGTCGGGAAACGTCTTCCACAGCCAGGAAATCCCCCTCTCCCACGCCTATCCCATCCACGCCGGCAACCAGCAGCTCCTGCTCTTCCATGAGAAGGCCACCCTGGAGACACCTCTTGCCGACGGCAGCTACATCCTGGCCGTCAAACAGCCGGGAAAAACCAAAGGCCTGCTGGAAAAGGAGATCCTGGTCAAGCACTACCCCTGGGAGAACAACACCCTGGGCACCTCCGACATCGTCCTGCCCGGCTTCACGGCGCTGAAACGCGACGGAAACGACCTCCACTGCATCCTGCGCAAATACCGCATCGCCGACAACGGCTTCCCGGAATCCGTGGAATCCATGGGGCAGGAAATCCTGGCCGCGCCCGCCACCTTGAATCTTGGCAAGGACGGCGAGGTCCGGACCGTCGCCGGCAACGGCGTGGTCTTCGGCAAATGCACCGACACCACTGTAGAATACACTGCCCAGGCGGAGGGTTTCACCATCCGGGGACACCTGGAACAGGATGGCATGCTCAAGCTTGACATCGCCTTCCCTGACGATCTTGAGGCAGACAGCGTCTATCTGGACGTCCCCCTCAAGAAGGAATACGCCAGGCTCTTCCACGCCGTGGGCGACGAAGTGCGCTCCAATCCCGCCGGCTTCCTGCCGGAAGGCGAAGGAACCATCTTCACTCCCGCCCAAGTCCCCATGACGCATATCTCCGACTTCGTTCCCTATCTGTGGCTCGGCACGGACGACCGGGGCATCTGCTACGCAGCGGACTGGGACAAGGGCTGGTGCTATTCCGCGGAACATCCCGCGCAGGCACTCGTCCGCCATCCCAATGGCGACGTCAGCCTGCGCCTGAACTTCCTGAACGCCCCCGTGGTTCCTGAAAAGGGCCGCGTCATCACTTTCCTGCTGATGGCGACCCCGGCCAAAGCCCTGCCGAAGGGCTGGCGCGGATGGTCGGAGAGTTTCAATTACAAGGGCACCCGTTTTTCACAGTGCCTAATCTCCCCGGCGTATTGGGGCGGATACTACTGCTACATGCAACGCTATCCCTCCTGGGAGGATTTCGAGTATGTACGAAAACTCGAGGAGGCCAAGGAGACTGGTGTCATCGACCATGATTTTGTAAACGCCTGGATAGACAGGGCGGTCAAGGATCCCAAGGGCGAAGGTTTCCACTTGCTCTCAAAAGAGAAGGACCCACGCGACTACTGCACACGGCACACCAACGCAGGCTTCTATCTGGCAAGGTCTCTCTACGGCAAGCCCGACGCCGTGATGTATTACTACACCTGTGACAAGGACGACGCCACAGCTCTTCCGGAATACCCTGCCTTCGCCGACGAATGGACAGGCAACATCGTCCCAAGCTACCAGGACTACGCCATCTACCACTTCAACAAGATGCTCGACGCAGGCATGAACGGCATCTACAACGACTGTCCCTTCCTGGTGGCCAACTTCCAGTGGGCGCGTGGCTACGCGTACATCGACTCAACCGGAACCGTCCATCCAGGCTTCGGCCTCTGGCTCAGCCGGGAATGGCACAAGCGGGAGCTGACCCTGCTGACGGAGCGCGGCATTGCAAATCCCTGGATGACTGTCCACCACACGAACACATGCATCGTGCCAACCATGAGCTTCTTCACAAACACCATGGGCATGGAATGGAAATACGGCGTCACGGACTTCCAGGACCGCTTCTCCCCTGACTACATCCGCGTCGTGGACGCAGGACGCCAGTGCGGCGCCTTCCCAACGGTCCTGGACGGCATCATGAGTCCCAAGACCCAGGAGGAAAAGGACTGGTGCACCCGCACCATGCTGGCCACGCTGCTCCCCCACCACATCAAACCTACCTGCCCACGCAACTCCAACGCGGAAATCATCCGCAACACCTACGATCTCCTCTTCGATTTCGGATACCACAAAGAAGACTGCGAATACCTGCCCTACTGGGATGACGCCAATCCCGCCACCGCCCATGACGACGGCATCCTGACCAGCACCTACCGACGCGGCGACAAACTGCTGGTGGTCTGTTCCAGCAACCGGACGGATACGGAAGTCCGCCTGGCCGTAAACGGCACCGTAGGCGGCGCCCGGGACCTGGAGTCCGGCACCGCACTGCCGGTTGAAGGCGATGCGATCCTCTTCCCCTTGAAAAAGCACGACTTCAAGCTGGTGGAAATCACCATGGAGGGCAAGAACTAAACTTACTTCCATGGACACTTTTCAGGAGGAGAGAAAGGAACCACGAGCGTGGTTCAAAGCCCCTTCTGAACAGTGACCTTACATGTTCAAATCCTGCAATATTTCTTAAAATCGGATAGTTGGTGTATAGTGTAGGACAGTCCCCCAAAATCTATACAAAAACTATCCACTAACAACTAGCAACTATTTCACCGAGGCGCGTCGGATGAGCAGTGGCGGAATGCCGACGCGCAGATAGATTTTCCCCCTTGGGTGCTGATATGCCTGCGCCAATTCATCCGCCAGCCGTTCTGCCAGAGCGATTCCGGGATAACGGATCGTGGTCAGAGCCGGCTTCAGGAAATCGCAGCCATAGGTATCGTCAAAGCCGATGATGCTGAAATCCGCGGGAATCTCCATGTTGTATTTCCGCGCCAGGTCATAGAAATCCATGGTCATGGAATGGCGCAGGCCAATCACCGCCGTTACCTCGCCCGTCAGCAAAAAGCGTTTGAAATAGAGTTCGGCAGTATTCCGGAGCGTGCACTCGCTGGGCACCCAAGTCGTCTTGGCCGCCAGGCCATGCTCTTTCAGGAAATCCTGTACGCCGCGCAGACGCTCATGGAACTCCAGTTCGTCTGGATCGCGCATGCCTACGGCGATGTTCCGATGCCCATGGGCATAGAGTTCCTCCGCCATAAGACGACCCGCATTGTAATTATCAGGCGCAATCCAGTTTGAACATTTCGCAATATGGTTGATGCTGAATGAATTGTAGCATTTCTTGCAAATCTGTTTCTGTAAATCGTCCGACAGGAAGTGTCCGAAGAAAACCACCAGATCCTCCGACCCGATTTGATTCAGCACGCTCTCCTCCTCGCCCTCCGTCACCATCAGCTCTAACGAAAACGACTCCCCAAGACGAGCCACAAGCGTCTCAAAAATAGGGACATAAATGACATTGGCATAACTGTGGCGATCCATCAGGAAAATTACCTTCCCCAAAGGCGATTTCGCAGACAACAACTGGAAGACCCGAGGAGATACGCAGACTGCACGACCTTGCCGTAGCAGAAAGCCATCCTGCTCCAGCTCCTGCAGGCCCTTGTGAATCGTGGGCCGACTGTAATGGTACTTGGCGCACAAATCCCGCTCGGATGGCAGGGTCTCGCCCGGAGAATAGATTCCTCTTCGCAACTCCCCCTGCAAGACAATGGCAAAACTGCTCCTCTGAATATTGTTCATGTCCGATGACATCACTGTAAACTCCTATTCTTGAAACTGCAACCTAATCTTCTTAACGTTTGCTTCAAAAAAAAGCGCATGATTCATTTTCCTCAAAATATCGCGGTTTTTACAAAATTTTTCCATTCTCTCGCGAAAAGCACTTGATTTTAAAAAAAAATTTACTAGAATATAGAGGTGACAGGAAAAATTGAAAGCACTCTATATAGGTAATAAAAAAAACTTTACCAAATATAGCAGAGTCTTTTGCTTCTTCCATTTCCATTTACCATTTTTTGTTTCCACGGAAGAAATTTCTTCCATTTACTCCCTCCATACCCTAGATCAACCATGAAAAAATCATTCACTCTGATTGAGCTGTTGGTGGTGATCGCCATCATCGCCATCCTGGCCTCCATGCTTCTGCCCGCGCTGTCCAAGGCACGCGAAAAGGCCCGCGCCATTTCCTGTGTCAACAACCTGAAGCAAATCGTATTGGGAAACATCCTCTACTCCAACGACTACGACGACTTCCTTCCTCCCACAGCCATCCGGAGCACTGGCATGGAGACCTCAAGGGAAAACTGGGCACCCTATGCAGGAAACTACTGCAATACGAATGCCTACTTCTGGTTCACGGTGAACCCCATGATTCCGGGTGCCCCCATGCTGGGTTCCGAATGGTATGACAAGGACAAGGCTGCGAATGTGGATGGCACCGGCGCGGACAATTCCGCCTGGCACAAGACCATGCTCTGCCCTTCCTGCCCTCCTGACGAGCGGGTCATGGGCAACATCAGCTATGTTGCCAACATTGGCTTCAGCTATTTCGCCGGCGGAAAGGTGGGCACTTATGGCGGCATAGGCAACAGCAGTTCATTTGCAGCAGACTGGCATCGCATCAGCACCATCAAGTATCCCACCCTTCATGTGAACCAGTGCGACGGCAGTACCTATCAGTCCTGGAATTCCGGAACCAAGTACTACTGCATTGTGACCGACCCCCGAAACATCTACGAAGGTCCCGCCAACGATGCGTCCCGCTATTACTTCCGTCACAGCAACATGATCAATATGTGCTTCACGGATGGGCATGTTGAGTCCGTCAATCATGGAAAGGTCATTGGTTGCCCCAATTTCCAGACTCCTTTCCTCAAGGAATTCTACTGGTATCCCAATGCCAATTGCCTGGGCGGCGAACAAAACCGCTAATCCCCCCTAATCCCCGTGTGGTGTTTGCTGAATTGAAAATAGGGACAAACACTGCATAGACATAAGTGCCGAAAAGAGAAGATTTCAGTTCATCTTCTTTTCTTTTAGACACCTGCCGCGACTTCCGGCATGGCCTTCCGGGGCCCTTGCCGAAAGTCGCTTGTTTTTTGGGGAGCTATATGTCCAAGTTTCCGTTATGAATTGTCTACACGGACTTGTCTTGTGCCCGATGCGCAAGCCTAGGGAATATTCCGAAGCTGAATACGCAGGCAACGTAAACATGTAATTTCCTTTTTTGGGGAAACCTGGTCAAACATTCAATTGCAATAAGGTAAATGCCTATTCATTTCCCTGCGCTATTCGACCTGCCCAACAATAACCTCTCAGAGTCCGCTCTTTTTCCTTTTTTTCTACACTTTTCGGGAAAAATACTTGATTTTTTTAAAAATTTTACTAAAATATAGGCAAGACAAAAGAAGCAAAAAACTCTCTATATAGGTAGATTTAAAAACTTTACCAAAAATTGCAGATCTTTTTGTTTCTTTAGTTTTGATTTACCATTCTTTTTTTTCCACGGAAGAATTCTCTTCCATTTCTCCCCCCATACCTAAACCAATCATGAAAAAAACATTCACCCTGATTGAATTGCTGGTTGTGATCGCGATCATCGCCATCCTGGCCTCCATGCTTCTGCCCGCGTTGTCTAAGGCCCGTGAGAAGGCCCGTGCCATCAGCTGCACCAACAACCTGAAGAACATCCAGCTGGGCTTCCTTCTCTACACCAACGACTACGACGACTTCTTCCCCCCGAACGTCTACCGCATGACCTCCTGGGCAGGCGAGCGTGCAAACGATCCCTACGACTTCTCCGATGACGCCTGCACCTGGTTCACCATGAACCCCATCGTGGACGGCTGCCCCATGCTGATGGGCGACTGGTTTGCCAAGGACCCCATGGCGAAATACAGCCCCGCAGCCGATGCCAAGGACGGCAGCGCCAGTCACAAGATCCTGCTGTGCCCCTCCTCCTCCGCCAGCCAGCGCGTGACCGGTAACATCAGCTACCAGACCTCTATCGGCTTCAGCTACTGCAAGGCCACTCTGGAATCCGGTCTCGGCTCCATGACCAACGGCGAGCGCCGCAAATGCGCCAACTGGAAGCGCGTCAGCACCATCAGCTCCGCCAACATCTTCGTCTGCGCCTTTGATGGTTTCGCCCAGACCACCGGCGGCTGGTACAAGTGGATCACCAACGCCGCCTACATCATGGCCAAGCCGGAATTCGCCCTTGACTACTTCCGTCACAGCCGTTGCCTGAACATGACCTTCGCCGACGGTCACGTCGAAGCCATCGGCCAGGCCAAGTTCAACGTCACCAGCGGCAAGAGCTACGCGGAACAGATGTACATCTGGTACTCCGGCGCCACCGGCCTCACCGCTGACGAAGGCAACGACAAGAACCGCTAATCCCGTCTGTATCAGAACAGGATCCACAGCACCAGGAGCTTCTGCTTCTGGTGCTTTTTTTATGCAAAATGGGAATATCCTATGGCGAATGCAGCCAAAAGACGTATACAATTATAGAATTCATGCGTCAGTAAAAAAGAATCCCTCCATGGAAAGCACCAAACTCACCTTGCGTCCTCCTGCGGATGTTGGCCAGGCGGCCCATCTTCTAGCCAAAGAGGAAAACACCAGCATCACCCAGCTGTTCACCTCTTTCATCATGTCACGCCGTATGGAAAACAAAAACAAGACGCCTTCATCCCCACCAGCCCTATGCTGGCAGAACTCCTGGAACTCATCCCGCCTTTTCTCTTGCCTGATGACCGTCAGGAATTGCTTCAGACCCTGGGGGGGGAAAAAACGTAAAATGAGATTCTTTCTGAATACCAGCATTCTGCTGGATGTTCTGGAGCGACGCCATCCTTTCTTCCATTCCGCCTCTCACCTCTGTGGTCCATGATTGAACTAGGGAAACTCGAGGGCTTCATCTCCGCCATCAATTTCAATAACATCAACTATCTCGTGCAGCGCCACTTCGATCCTTCTGTCGCGCAACGAGCCATGGAAATCCTGGCGGCGACATTCAAAACGGTTCCCTTAACCCAGGAAATTCTATCCAAAGCCATCGCTTCGCACAAAAATGACTTTGAAAATGCCATTCAATTCCATTCCGCCATCAGCTGCCAGGCCACACATCTCTTGACGAGAAATGGCAAGGGCTACCCCCAGACAGCCCTTGCCAGCATGACACCCGATGACTTCCTATGTCGCCACTGAACGGCCGAATGGAGCACCGACTGCCACCAGCCAATCCAATACTTTATAAATTGCCGCTCCCCAGGCAACCAAATTGGCCAGGCAAACGCAGGCCACGGCCGCGCCGCCAAGGTCTTTCGCCTTCTTTGCCAGGGGATTCCATTCCGGCGAAACCAGATTGACGATGGCCTCGATGGCTGTGTTCACCACTTCCATCGTCGGCAATCCCAGCCAGCAGAGTGTTAGAAATACCCGCCACAGAAGCGTCAGCCCCGGCGCCAACCAGGCAAATGGCAAAGCGAAAAGGCCGATGACGAGCTCCTGTCTGAACGCGGTTTCATGCCAGACAACCGCAAAACCCGCGAAGGCACAGGAGAATGACTGCTTCAGGTGACGTAATCCAAGAAAATCCATGACTAATTCAGTTGCAACCGGGAGACCTCTACCGGCATGTTCATACTGCCTGCGTAGAAGACCGCATAGCGGAACTCGCCTGCATGGCTGTCCCGTAGGCTCTCGCCCAGTTGCGCCAAAGTAGGATATTCCTGTTCCGCAAACTGCAATACTATATCTCCACGACGCAACACCTGCCGCCATTGCGCACCCTGAATGCTCCCCGGCACCTCGTCCTGGACTTCGCTGACGACCAGCCCTTGCTGGTCGGGACGAAGGCGCAGCGCAGTGCGCAGCGCGGGAGTCAGCGGCTCCAGGGAAATCCCCAGGCGCGTGCGGATCAGCATGACATCATCCTGTGTGCCGACCGTGACAGCATGGGTACCCGACGACGTCTCCAAGACCAGGGCATCTCCGGCACGCAACGTCCAGAGCGCACGTCCGAAATCCAGCGGGCAGGTCACGGGCTGCCCATTGACTGCAACGACGCGGTCGCCTTCTTTCAGCCCCCCCTTCGCCAATGGCGATTCCGGAAGCACGGCAGGCAACAGCACACCCGTCTCCTCCGCAGGCGATGTCACGAGGGCATCGGCGGAAATTCCCAGGAACGCATCGCTGAAATGCTCAGGTTTCAGCCAAAAGGAGAGGAACTCCTCGATATGAGCCAGGGGAATGGCAAAGCCAATGCCCTGGGCATCGGCGCGAATGGCCTGGTTGATGCCCACCAGCCGGCCATCGAGATTCACCAGCGGCCCGCCGGAATTGCCGGGATTGATGGCGGCGTCAGTCTGCAGCAGGTCCTTGAAATCCACATCGCCTTCCAGGAAGGAACGGTTCAGTGCGGAAATCACGCCCGTGGAAACAGACTGTCCCAATCCGAAGGGATTGCCGATGGCAATTACCGTCTCGCCCAGATAGAGATCGCCGGTGACGGCGAACTCCGCCGCCGTCAGTTCCGGCAGGTCGCCCGCCAACTTCAGCAGACAGAGATCGCTGGCCACGTCGTAACCAATGACCGATGCCTTCAGGGATGTGCCGTCCCAAAGCTGCACTTCAATGGACGGTGCACGACGAACCACGTGGTAGTTGGTCAGAACCAACCCGCGGGAATCCACGATGACGCCGGACCCCAGGGGCGAAAAGTGCGTGAAGACGCGACGCGGCTGGCTGAAGAAATCCGTGAAGAAGAGACTGAAGGGGTCGTTGACCTGTATGATCTGCTGCGTGGTGCCGATGCTGACAACCCAGGGAAGCGCTTTCCGGACCGCCTTCACGGTCGGAGTCATGCGTTCCGCGGATGGCGCAGGTATCGGCGCGCCCTTCGCAAAAGTCACAAAAAATATTGACAACAATGTGATTATTAAGACTTTGTGGTAATTTCGCATGATTGCATCCTCCATGGTGCATATTATCTATTGTGACGAATCAACGCACACTATGACACGACCCCACCTACAGAGTTCCCAGAAAAACGAAATGAAAAGAAAAGACGGAGAGCAAAACAAGCAAAATAGCAAAACAAGCAAAAAGAAAAGGCGGAGAGCAAAACAAGCAAAATAGCAAAACAAGCAAAAAGCGCCTGGCGGCGCTTGGCTTTTTCGTTTTCACAGATCACATGTCACAATACAAAAAGGAGATTTTGTCTAACGAAAATTGAAAATCTACGACGCGAATCTTGTCACACGCGAATCACCTGTCCCAATCCTAAACAACGGAGGGCAAAATGAACCAATTCTCGAACGACAATTTCTACAAAGACGAATGTTATGCCATCCAAGGAGCTGTTTTTGAAGTCTACAGAACTCTCGGTTGTGGATTTCTGGAGGCAGTCTATCAAGAAAGCCTGGAACTAGAATTGAAAAACAGAGGCATTCCCTTTGTAGCCCAAGTCCCTATGGAAGTCAAATACAAAGGGCATGTCCTGTCTCAGCACTACAAGCCAGATTTCATTTGCTACGGCTGTATCATCCTTGAACTCAAGGCAGTTTCCAATCTTCTCCCTGAACATCGTCTTCAAGTCTCCAACTACCTAAATGCCTCTGAATTACCACTTGGCTTGCTGGTCAATTTCGGCCATTATCCCTTGGCAGAAATCAAACGGATCCGATGAACGGTCACTCCAAGCTGACTTTTCTCCAACAATGACGCCTTGTAAGATACCAACAATGTAACGGCAAGATGCCCCCGATAGACGATATCTTGCTGTTGCTTGTTTAACTCTCCGATCCGAAAGTTCCGCTTCCGCCTTCAACAAGGCTATGGCGAACAAGTCGCTCCACACACAGTTACCCTCCGGGCCATCCAGTCCCCGCATTGTCTCGAACCGTGGGAATTCCGAAAAGAAAAATCCCAACGGGGGCCTTCGGCGGGCACAGCCGAAGGCTTTTTGCTTGTTTTGCAATCTGTCTTTCCATTTTGCTTGTTTCCCAATCCGTTTTTCAAGGAGGTAAATCATCATGTCAAAATGTCCTTTCCGTGAACGATTTCTTCAAATCATCTGGAATGAGCGTTTTTTGTGCGCAAAGCCCGTCTGCACCGACGGGCGTCCCCTGCGCATTGTCTCCAACGGCCTCTGGAACCGGGGAAAAGGTCCGGATTTCCAGAATGCCATGGTCCTCTTGGAAGACACGCTATGCCGCGGTGACATCGAACTGCACTGCCTGGCCTCGGAATGGTTCGCCCACGGCCATCACCGAGATCCCGCCTACACGAATGTCGTGCTTCATGTCGTCTGGGAGAACGACCTATCCGCCGAAAGACACGACACGGGCCTCCCCACCCTGGAACTAAAGAACCAGCTCCTCCCCAGCTGGGAACA
>JAKSPB010000053.1 GCA_024405215.1 Lentisphaeria bacterium
ACTGAAGGGACGACGCGGATGGCCCGGCTTCGTGCTTCGCACTACGCCGGGGCAGATTTTCATACGCAAAAGGCCAGGTTGACCTGGCCTTTTGCGTATGAAAATCTGGTGGAGCTAAGGGGATTCGAACCCCTGACCCCTACGTTGCGAACGTAATGCTCTACCAACTGAGCTATAGCCCCAGATATTGAAAACGGTGTTAAGATAACGTCTTTCCAGGAGATTGCAAGCAGGGAAGGCAAGAAAATCAAGATTTTGTCGTCAGTGAGGCAAAGAAGAATTCTTAAGGTCGTTCCGGGCCGCGAATGTTACTTTACGTCACGGAATTGTCCAACACAACGCCCTGCAAGGATATTATAGTACCAACGCTTTTTCCTTTTTCCGTCCTTTCCTTCACCATCCTTTTTTATGAAATCGGCTGTTCTCTTGTGCCTATTCGGCATTTTATCCTGCCTGACAAGCCTCCTACCCGCCATGGCCAGCACTCCAGACACCACCCAAAATCCCCTAAAGCCTCAATACGACGCTCCGATTTGGCCATCCATCACGCCAAAGCTCATCACCTATCGCCAGCCGGACTACATGGGGCCCTTTTTCTGCGGAAAGGCCCTTTCTGCCCCTGAAGGCACCCCTGGCGGCGCGGTGACTTTCCGCAAGGAGCTAGATTTGGGCGGAAAAGCGGCAGAGGTAGCCTACTTGCAGTATTTCGCCACCAAGGGAAGTGTCACCGCCACCGTGAACGGCACTGGCTTCCCGGGTTGCGGCAGCGCCATGTATCCGGAATGCCGGCAGGCGACCGACGCCCTGAAGGCTGGCGTCAATGAAGTATGCTTCACCGTGGAACAAGCCGATGCGGCAGTGATCGGCGAACTCTTCGTGCGCTATGCCGACGGCACCACCGCGCGCTTTTCCACAGACGACGGCTTCCTCTGCTCCGCCGACGGCGAGAAGTGGCAGGCGGTCAGGACGGCGGAAATCACGCGTCCCCTGAGCAATGAAAGCGTGGAGAAGGCCTATGTTCCCTACCGGAACCTGGAAGAAGCCCAGCTGCGTTTCCTCAAGGGCGCAGTCGGCAGAGGCAGCGCCACCGCAGGCACGCCGGTCCGTCTGCGTTTCGACTTCGAGGGCCCGGCGCCGCGTCACGCTTTCCCGGCCACCTTGGTCATCCGCAACCGCCAGAACAGGCATGTCATCTGGTCGGAGAAGATCCATTTCACGCCCCAGGATGTTCTCTTGACCAGCGAATCCACCTGGCAACTCTCCGCCGACTACACCATGCCGCTGTACGTCTATGACGCAGACGCCACGCTCACCCTGGAAGCCAGCGAACTCTTCGTGCTGGACGGCACGACGCCCCGCGCGGACTTCCGCCTGGAACGCGTCGCCGTGGATCCGCGTTTTGCCGAGAAGCGCACAGCCGCGGTCCGCCGCACGGCGAACGGCCCGCAATTTTTCCTGGACGACGCGCCCTTCTTCGCCCTGTGGGGTGGCGCGGACCGTTTCCGCCGTCTCGACAAGAAATACCGCGCCAGCGACATGCCGCTGCAGGGCATCCAGGTCGAGACTTTGGCCCACACCTGGTGGATCGGGCTGGACGAATACAACCTGGAGACCTTCGACATCGAGGCGGAACTGACCCGACGCGAAAATCCCGACGCCTACTTTGTCATCAACCTGCTCATCTATCCGCCAGGCGCATGGCTGGAGAAGTATCCAGAAGAAATGTGCCGACAAAGCGACGGCCAGATCCCCCACCTGGGGCGCATCGCCTACTCCACCTCCTCCGACCAGGCGAAAAAGGACATGATGGCCGCCATGACCGCCGCCATCGAGCACATGGAGAACTCGCCCTACGGGAACCGCATCATCGCCTACAAGATCAACTCCGGCGACACCACGGAATGGCTGGCGCACCGCTTTGACGACGGCACGTCCGTGGACTTCTCCGAGCCTGCGAAGCGGAAATTCAAGGCATACGCCGCGGAATACTACCCCGAACTGAAGGACACTTCCATTCCCACCCCGGAAGAACGGGGGGCCCTGGACGACGGCGAGATGATGCGCCAGGTGGACAAGCACCTCAAGACCGTCGCCTTCAACCGCTTCTACTCCAAAGTCAACGCGGAGTTCATGCTGGACATGTGCCGCGAGGCGAAACGGCTCACCGGGAACCGGAAGCTCATCGGAACCTACTACGGCTACAGCTTCTTCGTCGCCTCAGACTGCAGTTCCCAGCTCCGCGCGCACGGCGCGCTGAAGGAAGTGCTGGATGCCGATGTGCTGGACTTCCTCATGTCCCCGCAGTGCTACAGCAACCGGGATTTCGGCGACACCTGCGGCGACATGAAGCCCTTCGCCACCATGCTGAACCACAATGTCATTCCCATCATCGAGGACGACACCCGCACCCACAACGGCCATGGCGCCATGCCCGGCGCGCACTACTACTGCCAGACCATCACCCCGGAGCAGACGATATCCATCACCACCCGGAACATGGCCATCGCCCTCTGTCGAAACCAGCCGAACCTCTTCTATTCCCTCTGCGCCGGCTATGACATGGACTTTCCCGAGGCTGTCGAAGAGGGAAAGACCCTGCGGACCGTCGGCGAATACGCCATCCGGAACGCGGTGAAGCGCAATGCGGAGGTGGCGCTGGTGGTCAGCGAGGAGGCCTTCATGGCCGCGCCCACCCTGGACAAGGAGGAGTACTTCCCGGTGGTCCAGCTCCAGCAGCTCTACATGCCCGACGGCTCCGTCATGACCAATCCCCAGCGACGCGCGAACGTCTGGGGCGACAGCCTGAACCAGAACCTGACGCGCGTGGCCCGCGCCGGCGCCCCCACCGACTACCTGCTGGGCGAGGACCTGAAGGACAACCCCGGCGACTACAAGGTCTACTTCTTCCTCAACTGCTACAACTACGACGAGGCGTTCCTCCAGGCCGTGGAAAAGCTCCGCCAGCGCGAATGCACCCTGGTCTGGCTCTATGCTCCCGGATACTCCTGCAACAACGCCAGCGGAGAGAAATTCATGGAGAGACTGACCGGCTTCATCCTGCGCAAGCAGTCCGAAGCCATGCACCCGCTCTTCACGCTGAACGACGGACGCACTTTCGCCTCGCCCATCACCCCCATCAAACCCTTCTTCGCCGTGGATGAAAATGACTCCGCCACCGTGCTGGGACGCTACGAGAACGGCACCACCGCGTATGCCGTGAAGAAGACCGGAAAGGCCACCAGCATCTTCCATGGCGTCTATCGGCTGGACGTGCCTGTCGTCCAGGAAATCCTGCGCAACGCCGGGGCATTCGTCTACTCCGAATCCTCCGACCCCGTGGAGGCCAACGAGCACTTCGTCACCCTGCACGCGCGTTTCGACGGGCAGAAGACCATCCACCTGCCGGCCAAGACCGACGTGCTGGATATCGTCAACCGACGGATCGTGGCCCGCGACGCCGACAGCTTCTCCTTCGAGGCGCCGCTGCATTCCACATGGTTCTTCTACTACGGGCAGGATGCCGACAAACTGCTGAAGGAACTGAACCAGCAGTAGCGCTTGACTGACCCCACATCCGTTCCCGCCCCTTGTCGCGCCACGATGCGTCAAGGGGCTTTTTTCAATGGGTTCGATAAGTTCGATGGGGTTGACGGGAAATGTGAATAGGAGAGTCTTGGGGTACGGGGGCGTCCCCCGCATGGGATCATTGGGAGCCTAGGGATCCAGGCCTTAGCCGAAAAAAACATCGGACAATTCCAGACAAATCCTTCATTTTGCATTACATTACGGTGGATTTCCAAACATCCGTTTGGATTAGATCTTCCCTATTTCACCCATAATCCAGCCTGCCCGTGCAGGCTTTTTCACCATGCGCCGTATTTTTGCCTTTTTGCTTCTGGCCATCACCGCCTCCCTTTTTGCCCAGCAGATGCCCGTTCCCACCGTGGAGGTCGCTCCTGTCATGGAACAGCAGGCCTTCCAGTCCCGCCGCTACACAGGCCAGCTCCTCTCTCCCTCCAGCGTTTCCCTGGTAGCCCGTGTTTCCGGCGAGATGCTCTCCCAGGGCTTTGCGGAAGGCGACTACGTCAAGGCAGGCCAGCTTCTCTACCAGCTGGACGACGTCCGCTATGACGCCCTGGTGAAGGCGGCCGAGGCCTCAATCGCCGGCACCGAGGCCCACCTCCGCTATTCCAAGGCCAACTACGAGCGCGTGAAGAATCTCTATGAAAAGAACGTGGACACCCTGGACTCCATGGAATCCGCCCTGATGAACTACCAGAACGACGAGGCCCAGCTGGCCAGCGCCCGCGCCAGCCTGATCACCGCCAAGGACGACCTGAAGAACACGAAGATTCTCGCGCCGATTTCCGGCAAGATCGGCCTGACCAGCTACACGGTTGGCAACTACCTGACTCCTTCCAGCGGCGTCCTGGCCACCATCGTGCAGCTGGATCCCATCCGTCTGAGCTTCTCCGTTTCCAACCGGGACTTCCTGACCCTCTTCGGCAACGAGAAGGCCCTTCGCGAGAACGCCGTGGTCCGCATCCGCCTGGCGGACGGCTCCCTCTATCCCCAGGAAGGCACCTTCGAGTTCCTGAACAACGAGGCCAATCGCTCCACGGACACCATCGCCCTCTACGTCAGCTTCCCCAACGCCGACCACACGTTGCTTCCCGGCTCCGCCGTGACCGTCCTTCTCTCCCATAAGATAAGCGTGACCAACTGCGCCGTGATTCCCTCCGCCGTCATGAACGACGCCAGCACCGCATTCGTGTGGGTGGTTGACGCGCAGAACGTCGCCCATCGCCGCAACGTGGTCCTGGGCTCCGCCGACGCCAACGTCCAGTTGATCACCAGCGGTCTTTCCACAGGCGAGAAGGTCATCACCGAGGGCACGCACAAGGTGATGATGGACGGGCAGACCGTCAATCCCGTCGACCGCCAATAACGCACAGGGGGAAATCTCGCCATGTTTTCAAAGATCTTCATCGAACGGCCGCGCCTGGCCTTCGTCATCAGCATCGTGATGGTGCTGGCGGGCTATCTTTGCCTGAAACAGCTCCCCATCGCCGAATATCCGGAAATCACGCCGCCCACCATCATGTGCTGGACCAGCTATCCCGGGGCCTCCGCCGAAGAAGTCCAGGAGACCGTGGCCATGCCCATCGAGGCGCAGATCAACGGCCTGGAGGACATGCTCTACTTTTCCTCCAACTGCTCCAACAGCGGCGACTATCTCTGCATGATCACCTTCCGAAGCGGCATCAACGACGACATCGCCATGGTCAACGTGCAAAACGCCATCAAGACGGCCGAGACCATGCTGCCCAACGAAGTCCGCGCCATCGGCGTGACCACCCGGAAGCGCTCCAGCGACATGCTCTGCGTCTTCTCCTACACCACCGACGGAAGCGTCTGGGACACCCCCCAGATGAACAACTACGTCTCCACAAAGATCGTGGACAACCTCTCCCGCGTGGACGGCGTATCCTCCGTGGAAGCCATGGGCGCCTCGGTCTATGCCATGCGCATCTGGATGGATCCGCTCCGCATGGGCGCGCTGGGCGTTTCCACCAGCGAGGTGGCGGCGGCGGTCAACAGCCAGAACGTCCAGGCCGCAGCCGGTACCGTCGGCAGCGAGAACTCCAGCCGCTTCATGGAATACAAGCTTAACGTGAAGGGCCGTCTCAAGACAGCCGAGGAATTCGGCGAGATCATCGTCCGTGCGGACGACAACGGCAACATCCTCCGTTTGAAAGATATCGCCACCATTGAACTGGGAGCGAAGAGCTATGCCGCCGAGGCCCGCTACAACGGCCATGAGACCGTTTCCGTCGTCTGCTACCGCAACAACGACGCCAACGCCCTGGCCACGATGCAAGCCATCCGGACTCGCGTTGCGGAGCTGGAGAAGCGTCTTCCCAACGGCGTCCAGAGCAAGCTGATGTACGATCCCACCCGCTTCATCGAGATCTCCATGCGGGAAATTGCGGAGACGCTGATCCTGGCGCTGGCGATGGTGATCCTCATCACGTTCCTCTTCCTTCAGGATTGGCGAGCCACCCTGGTGCCCACCCTGGCCATCCCCGTCGCCCTCATGGGAACCTTCCCCTTCATGGCCGCCCTGGGACTCTCCATCAACACCCTGACCATGTTCGGACTGGTGCTTGTCATCGGCTCCCTGGTCGACGACGCCATCGTCGTGGTGGAGAACTGCCAGAGCCTCATGGCCCGCGAGAAGTTGAACGCCCATGACGCCGCCGTGAAATCCATGGAGCAGATCACGGGGGCCATCATCGCCACCACGCTGGTCACTGTCGCCTGCTACGCGCCCCTGGCCTTCTACGGCGGCATGGTGGGCCGAATCTACCTTCAGTTCGCCGCCACCATGTGCATCTCCCTCTGCCTCTCCACCCTGGTGGCCATGACCCTCTCCCCCGCCATCTGCTCCCTGATCATGCGCCCGCCCCGCGAAAAGCCCCTCTGGATCTTCGCGCCCTTCAACTGGTTCCTGGACCTTTCCCGCAAATTCTACCTCGCCTTCGTGCACTTCCTGGTCCACCAAGGCATCCTCACCCTGCTCATCCTGGGCGGCATCATCTTCGGCATCTGGTTCCTATCCAAGCAGATTCCCTCCAGCTTCCTGCCCGTCGAAGACAAAGGCGCCCTGCTCTGCAACATCGAGTTGGCCCGCGGCGCCACCATCAACCGCACCAGCGACGCCCTGGAGCAGTTCCGCAAGAAGGTCCAGGACATCCCGGGCATCCGCAACGTCATGGCCATCGCAGGATTCTCCATCCTCTCCGGTGCCGCGGAATCCAACGCCCTGGTCATCATCGACCTGGACGACTGGGACAACCGCAAGGCCCCCGCGCTCCAGCTGCTGGCCTTGAAGGACAAGGTGCAGGCAGCCGCCGACTCCATCCCCGCCATCCAGGGCATGGTCTTCACGCCGCCCGCCATCCAGGGGCTGGGCGCCACCGGCGGCGTCTCCTTCAACATCTGCAACGACGGCTCCGCCACCTCCGCCGAACTGGCCGACGTGGCCAAGAAGTTCGCCGGCGAACTCTCCGCCAAGCCAGAGGCCGCCTACGCCATGTGCACATTCTCCGCCGACAACAGCCAGCTGAACCTGGAAATCGACCGCGAAAAGGCCGAGACCCTGGGCCTCACCGCGGGAATGATCTTCTCCGCCCTACAGAGCCAGCTGGCCTCCTACTACATCAACGACTTCAACCTGGACGGAGAGACCTTCTATGTAAAGATGCAGGCGGCCAAGGACTTCCGCGTCACCATCAACGACATCCAGGACCTGCAGATCCAGAACAGCCGCGGCGACATGGTTCCCCTCTCCGCCATCGGCGTCTTGAAATTCGAAGTCGGCCCTCGCCGCATCGAGCGTTTCAACAAGATGCAGAGCGCCTCCGTGCAGGCGCAATCCGCCGGGATGGTCTCCTCCGGAGAGCTGATGCAGATCATCGAGGGAATGGACCTTCCCGAAGGCTATTCCATCGAATGGACGGACATGAGCTTCCAGGAACGCCAGAACCAGGGGCAGATCCTCGCCCTCATGGTCATCGCCATGATCTTCGCCTACCTCTTCCTGGTGGCGCAATACGAGTCCTGGACCATTCCCGTGCCCGTCATGCTGACTGTCTTCACGGCGCTTTTGGGCGCCTTCATCGGCATGAAGCTCTGGGGCGAATCCTTCTCCATCTACGCGCAGCTGGGTCTGGTCATGCTGATCGGCCTGACCGCCAAGAACGCCATCCTGATGGTGGAGTTCTCCAAGACCGAGCGTGAGAACGGCGTGGACGTCTACAAGGCCGCGGAAAACGGCGCCAGCCTCCGCTACCGCGCCGTTCTGATGACCGCCTGGAGCTTCGTCTTCGGCGTCTTCCCACTGGTCGTCGCCACGGGCGCCGGCGCCGGCAGCCGCCGCGCCATCGGCATCACCACCTTCTCCGGAATGCTCCTGGCCACCATCTTCGGAATCATCCTGACGCCCGCCCTCTACGCCGTCTTCCAGCGCATCCGCGAAACCGGCAAGCGCCTCCTCGGCCGCAAGGCATAACCTCGCGTTCATCCCGTGGAAAAAAGCAGCAAGAACAACGTCTATCTGACCGGTCCCATCCGGCGGACGATGATCCGTACTGCCTTCGCCATGCTGGCAGGCACCGTCGCCATGAGCGGGTACAACATCGCCGACACCTACTTTATCGGCAAGCTGCCCGGCCAGACGCCGCTGGCCGCCATCGGCTTCACCTTTCCCATCATCATCCTGCTGGGCTGTGTTTTCCGCGGTCTGGCGACAGGGCTGATGACCCCCAGCGCCCAGGCCCTGGGCGCCGGGCGCAACGTCCGCGCAGCCACCCTCGTCAACAGCGGCCTGACGCTGATGCTGCTCTTCTCCATTACGCTTTCCCTGGTGGGCGTAGCCACTGGGCGCGCAGTCCTGCACAGCCTAGGGGCATCCGGCGAGACGCTGGAAGCAGCCAAGGAATACATGGACATCTGGTTCTACGGCTATCTGACTGCCTCCCTCTGCGCCACAGCCGGCGACATGCTCGTCGCCATCGGCGAATCCAAGCTGAGCGCCCTGGGAATGTTCGGCGCCCTGTTCCTGAACATCATCCTGGACCCGATGTGGATCTTCGGCTTCGGCCCCATTCCGCCGCTGGGCATCCGCGGCGCGGCCATCGCCACCGTCATCAGCCAGGTCAGCGGAACGCTCTATTTCCTGGAGCTCCTCCGCCGGCGCGGCCTGGTCCAATTCCGCCACATCCCCTGGAAGGTCATGAGTCGGGCATGGGTGCTGATCGTCCGCTTCGGCATTCCCGCCATCCTGGGGATGCTGATGATTCCCATCGGTTCCTACGTCCTCACCCGCATCACGGCGGAGTTCGGCGACGCCGCCGTGGGCGGCTGCCAGGCGGCCATGAAGCTGGAATCCATCGCCTTCATGTTTCCCATGTCCTTCGGCATCTCGCTAACGCCCATGATCTCCCAGAACTTCGGCGCCGGACAATACCTCCGCATCAAGCAATGCATGCGCTTCGCCATGACCTTCGCCTTCTGCGTCCTCCTCTTCATGGCCATCCTCTTCTTCCTTTTCGCCGAGCCGCTGGTCTCCCTCTTCACCTCCGAACCGGAGATCAAGGCGAACATGATTCTCTACATGCACATCATCCCCTGGAGTTTCTGGGCCGTTGAAGTCCATCGCTTCAGCGGCTTCACCTTCATGGGTTGCGGACATCCCAAGTTCTCCGCCTTCCTCAACATCTACCGCGTCCTCCTGCTGCTGGTCCCCTTCAGCCTCCTGGCCCTGTATTTCTTCCGGTCCTACGGTCTCTCCAGCGTACTCTACGCCAGGGCCTTCGCCGACGGTATCGCCGCCATCTCCGCCGCCATCATGGCGAACATGATGGTCCGGCGGCTGGTCCGCACAGGAAAATAGACCGGCCCACCGATATTCTCTCCATTCTCACCTCCGGCATTTTCCCAACCATGTCTGCATTTGTCATCAAACTGCTCCTCCTTCTGGGCTTCGCCGCCCTCATGATCGGCGTGGGCGTCTATTGCAGGAAACACTCCACCGACGTCAATGGCTTTGTTCTGGGCGGGCGTTCCGTCGGCCCCTGGCTGACCGCCTTCGCCTACGGCACCAGCTACTTCTCCGCCGTCGTCTTCGTGGGATACGCTGGACAGTTCGGCTGGCGCTACGGCCTGGCGGCCACCTGGGCAGGCATCGGCAACGCCCTCATCGGCTCCCTGTTGGCCTGGGCGGTTCTGGGACGCCGTACGCGCATCATGACGCAGCATCTGGATTCCGCCACCATGCCACAGTTCTTCGGCGAGCGCTTCCAGAGCCCCGCCCTGAAGATCGCCGCCTCCATCATCATCTTCATCTTCCTGATTCCCTACACCGCGTCCCTCTACAACGGCCTCTCCCGCCTCTTCGGCATGGGCTTCAACATCGACTACTCGGTGTGCATCATCCTCATGGCCATCCTGACCGCCATCTACGTCGTCGTGGGCGGCTACATGGCCACCGCCATCAATGACTTCATCCAGGGAATCATCATGCTGGTCGGCATCATCATGGTCATCGCCGCCGTTCTCCTCAGCAAAGGCGGCTTCCAGGCCTCCCTGGCCGGCCTTGGCGAAGTCACGGACCCCGCCGTCGCCGCCGTCCCCGGCGTCCTGAACGACGCCACCCCCGGCATCTTCTCCTCCTTCCTGGGGCCTGACCCCCTGAATCTCCTCTTCGTGGTCATCCTTACCTCCCTGGGGACCTGGGGGCTGCCGCAGATGGTCCAGAAGTTCTACGCCATCACCAACGAAAGCGCCATCCAGAAAGGCACCGTCATCTCCACGCTCTTCGCCTTCGTGGTGGCCGGCGGCTCCTATTTCCTGGGCGGCTTCGGAAGACTATTCTCCAACAAGGTCGACATCGCCGCCAACGGCTACGACTCCATCATCCCCGCCATGTTGGAGGATCTCCATCCCGCCCTCATCGCCCTGGTGGTGATCCTGGTGCTGGCCGCCTCCATGTCCACCCTATCCTCCCTGGTCATCGCCTCCAGTTCCACCCTGACCATCGACTTCCTGAAGGGAAACTTCATGAAGAACATGAGCGAAAAGAAGCAGCTCTTCTTCATCCGTGTGCTGATCGTGGTCTTCATCGCCATCTCCGCCATCATCGCCCTGATCCAATACAAGAGCAAGGTCACCTTCATCGCCCAGCTCATGGGCATCTCATGGGGTGCGCTGGCCGGCTCCTTCCTGGCGCCCTTCCTCTACGCCCTCTACTGGAAACGCACCACAAAGCTGGCCTGCTGGACGTGCTTCCTCTTCGGTTCCCTCCTGATGGTCGCCGACATGATCCCCGCCACCAAGGCCATGCTTCCTGCCTTCATGCAGGGCCCCATCACCTGCGGCGCCATCGCCATGCTGGCCGGCCTGGCCATCGTCCCGGTTGTCAGCTTCCTCTCCCAAGCCCCTGAAAGCGCCATCGTGGAGAAGATCTTCTCCTGCTATGACCGCAAGGTCGTGGTCAGCGTCAAGACCTCCGTCGGCGAAGACGCACAGTAACCCTGCACGCTCCCCCAGGAAGAACCACCTTTATGGATTTCAAGCGCATTGATTTCACAAGCCGCATTGACGGCAAGCAGGACTGGATGATGGTTCATGACGCAGGACCTTCCTCGGACACCGTCCTCAGCCTCCATGGGCACGGAAGCCACGGGGACCAGCTGCTGGTCCGCGCGGACATGTCCATGCACATCCCCCTGATGGAGTCCTTCGGCCTCAGCGTCATCTCCCCCAACTATCGCGACAACTCCTGGATGTCCGTCCCCGCCGTGGCCGACCTGGCGGATTTCCTGGCGGAATGGAAGGACGCCCATCCTGGCAGGCGCATCTTCATCGTCTCCGGCTCCATGGGCGGAACCGGTGCGCTCATCTTCGCCATGCGCCATCCAGAACTGATTGATGGCGTCGGCGCCCTGGGCGCGGCGACGGACCTGCGCCGATACGCGGCCTGGTGCCGCAACTTCCCCGAGCATTTCGTAATCCCCGAAATCGGGCAAGCCATCGAAGCCGCCTACACGGGCGATGAATACGAACTGCACAACGTCTGCCTCCATGCCGACAGACTCACCATGCCCGTGCTCTATTACCACGGCGACCAGGACCAGCTGATTCCCACCTCCGAAGCGCTGGCTCTGGCGGAAATCATGAAGGGACGGCCGAATTTCACCCTGACCCTGACGCCCGGCGGACACGACTCCCCCCTAGCCTGCTATCCCGACGCCCTGACCAAACTGGTAAAGGGATAGTGCAGGAAGGCAGATTCGTTGCCACTGCACGCATATTCTTCACGGCGTACAGAAATTCCCTGCAATTTATCTTCTCCTCTTGAAAAAACACAAAAGACACGTATTGTATATTGATTTACAATACGTATTCTTCAGGAGGAAACACCATGTCCATGACAAAGCTAACGCTTTCTGCCCCATCGGAAATCGTAAAACTTGCAGAATCGCTTGCCAAGGAACGCAAAACCAGCATTTCCGCCATGTTCGCCAACTATGTGCGTTCACAGGCTTCTCCAGAAGGCAATCATCTCCTGAACATGGAACCCGGATCAATCACCGCTTCTATTTCCGGTGTCGTCAAATTGCCAGAGGACTTCAACGAAAAGGACTTCATGTCACAAGTTCTTTCGGAAAAATACGGACTTTGACGAGGGAATTGCAAAAGTCCATTTGAAGGCACTTTTCAGGGATTTCCGAGGCAGTTTGCTTCAAACCTCTACTGGCTATGAAAGGCTTTCTTGACACCAACATCCTTCTGGATGTGCTTTGCAGGCGCGAACCATTCTTCCATGATTCGCAGCTGATTTTATCGTTCTGCGAGCATTTTCTGCTCAACGGCTATGTCTCGACGCTTTCCTTCTGCACCATTGCATACGTGCTCAGAAAGTATTCAGGCCAGACCTGCGCACTTGACAGCCTGAGAAGGCTACGCGTCCTTGTCAAGCCAGTTGAACTGTCCACCGAGATTCTGGACAAATCGCTGAATGCCGCCCAGAATGACTTTGAAGACACCATCCAGTTCTACAGCGCCGCACAAGTGCATGCGGATTGCATCATCACCCGAAATCCAGAAGATTTCAAGCTTCCTGGAATCGCCGTCATCACTCCTGCGGAATTTGTAGGAAGGTGCAAGTTCGTCAGGGGGAAACTGGTGCTGGAATAGCGGGGGACGACGCACCCGCGCAAGGCTCGTCCTGTTCCCGGAGCGCAAGCTTCGGGAAACATGGCCCAAGGCGGGGGACGACGCACCCGCGCCCCAAGACTCTCCTATTCGCATTTTCCTTCAACCCCATCGAACCCATCCATCATTTTCGCATTCTCAATAATATTCCGCAAAATCCTTATAGTATTGAAAGGGGAAAAGACATATAATATGAAAAAGTCCCCGATCAAGATTTTCCCCACTCTTCTCTCGCATGAAAGTTCTTCTCCTAACAGCTGCCATGACCGCCCTTGTCCTCACGGGATGCGTTTCCTCGCTGGAGCGTGAATCCCTTGCCGCCTGGACTCCAGAAGGACTCTTCGAGTCCCAGGCCCGCTGGATCATGTATCCCGAACAGGACATGACCGCCGACAAAAAGCATCCGCGGCGTCTGGAAAGCCCGGACTTCGCCTGCGCCAAGCCCGTGCAGAGAGCCCGTTTTCTCTGCTTTGCCGACTGCACCCTCACGGACGTGAAATGGAACGGCGCCTCCATCCCCCGAAAGAAGCCAGGGCAGCCGCTGGCCTTCCTCTTCGACATCGCACCGGAATCCTTTGCGGAGCACAACCGTCTGCAGATTTTCCTGGACGGTGGGAACGGCCCCTGCGCCGTCATCGGCCGTCTGGAAGTCACCTACGCGGACGGCACCACCGGCAACCTCTTCACCAATGGCGACTGGACAGGCGTGCCCCTGGATGCTCCGGAAGCCGCGCAGCTTCCCGTGGCGGTCATGGGGGACTACCTGAGCAGATACAACGTGAGCTACTACACAAAACCCGTGGCGCATTTTCCGGAACTGCTGACAACGGAAGAGACGAAACAGTTGGAAGCGCAGCGCGAACGCATCAAGGCAGAGCGCCAGACAGTACTTGAAAAGCTGTCAAAGGAATCGCTGGAATCCGTCAGCACGGTATATCACAACAGCCATCCCATGATCAAGATCGGCGACAAGCTCCACCGTCCCTTCCTCTACAGCAGCACCGTGACCTACGGCGAAGTCGACCGCGCCGCCTTCCGCCGCAAACTGGCCAGCTTCAGCGCCGGCGGCGTGCATCTCTACTGTGTCAGCGCCAATTTGCAGGAAGCATGGAAGGCGGATGGCTCCGTGGATGCGGAGCACGTCATCCGAGAGATCCTGGACGTGCTTCGTGCCGATCCGGAGGCGCACTTCATGATCGGCACGGGCTACAGCCTTCCCGAGTGGTGGCTTGATGCCCATCCCGATGAACTCATCGACTACGCCAACGGCGGCATCAATCCGAAAACGCACTCCCATATCGAACGCCTGCGCGCCCCAAGTTTCGCCTCGAAGGTCTGGCGCAAGGAGTTCCCGGAAGCCGTCGCCAAGCTGATTTCCCAGCTGGAGGCAAGTCCCGTCGGCAGGAGGATCTTCGCCTACCGCGTGGACCACGGCGTCTACTACGAATGGCACTGCTACGGAATGGCGGAGGGAATGCCGGACACCGGCAAGGCCATGACAGCGGCCTTCCGAAGCCATCTCAAGCGCAAATACGGCACCGACCAGGCACTCCGGCAGGCATGGAACGACAACGACGTCACGCTGGCGACTGCACTGGTCCCCGGCAAGGACGCGCGGCTTGTCTTCTCCGCCGGCGATTTGCGCGATCCCGTCAAGGAGCGCCCGGTCATCGACTTCCTGGACTGCCTGGGCGAAGAACAGCGCGACCTTCTTCTGGCATCGAACAGCGCAGCCAAGGAGGCCTGCGACTTCCGGGCGCTGGCAGGGAATTACGCATCCTACTTCTGGGCCATGGAATACTCGGCGGAGGGATGGCACCTGAAAGCCGACGAGATCATCGGCAGCGAATACGTGGACTTCCAATGCTCGCCGCCATCCTACGCCGATGAAATCCGAGGCATCGGCGGCCCCGCAGCCCCGCGAACCAATCCGGGGACCTTCGCCCTGCGTGGAAAATTCTGCATCCTGGAATCCGACAGCAGAACCCATCTGACCGCCCCATCCTACTATACCTACACCGCAAACGGCGCGGACGACGCGGAATTGTTCACCCGCGACTTCCTCGCCGACTTCTCCCTCAACGTAGGAATGTGGTTCATGGATTTCGGACAGGACTGGTACGACTCCCCCGAACTCCTGAACCGCCTGGCGAAGCTGAGCCGTCTCAGCCAGATGGACTACGACACCGCCAGCCTCGCCGAAGTGGCGATGGTGGTGGACTACGACTCCGTCCCCTTCCATTCCACCTATCTCAACACGCCAATCGCCCGGAAGTCCATCATGCCCTTCAACTACGAGCTGAGCATGGCGGGCGTCCCCTACGACAGCCTGATCTTCCAGGACCTGGCCCGTGAGAACTGTCCGAAATACAAGGTCTATTTCTTCCCCAACCTCTTCTATGTCACGCCGGAGAAGGCGGCGGTCATCCAGCGCCTGAAAGCCCAGGGCGCCACCTGTGTCTGGAGCTTCGCCCCAGGCTATCTGCGCCCCCAGGGCGCGGACGTCCAGGGCATCCGGCAGCTGACGGGAATCTCCTGCCGCATCCTGGAAGGCGCCAGAAGCCGCGTCGTCCGCATGAAGAACGGATACGTCATGGACATCGGCGACAACACCAACCGCACCCTGCTCCCGGAAGAGAAAAACGGCACCTACGATCCCTCCCTCTCCCCCTGCTTCGTCATTGACGACCCCGACGCGGAACCCCTGGCCACCTGCGAAATCAACGGCGAGACCTACACCCAGATCGCCCTCAAAAAGCAAGGGGACGCCACCGACATCTACCTCGCCAACGGCTATATGGACCATACCGTCTGGCATGACCTCTGCCGACGTCTGGGAATCCACTGCTACATCGACACCCTGGAAGACGCGGTCTTCGTCAACCGCGGCGCCGTGGGCATCCACACTGGTTCCGCCGGAGAAAAGACCATCCGCCTCCCCAAGAAAGCCGCCCGGATCCGACAGATCCTCCCCGAGGAAAAAGAACTCCCCGCCGGAGACACCATCCGCTTCACCGCTACCAAGCGCGGCGAATCCCGGCTCTTCCGCGTGGAACTGGAAGACTAGGAAAAACTAGGGCTTCTAGAGGGTCTAGAATCGCCAATTCCAGAGGGAATCCGCGAAAAAGCGGCATTTCCTCTGGGAATTAGGAACAAAAATCTAATTTTTGGAAAAATTGCGCAAGATTCCGCAAATTACATCGCATTCGTTATAATAACTCGCATATTTTTTATAGTTTTTCCTCGGAAAAATACCGAAAATAAGGGTGTTACCAAAAAGGAGTCTCTTTTTGGCAAGGATAGGGTTTTCCCCGTTTCCACATCCCCCCCCAAAAAAACAAGGAGAAAAAATGAAGAAATCCTTCACTCTGATCGAACTGCTGGTGGTGATCGCGATCATCGCCATCCTGGCCAGCATGCTTCTGCCCGCGCTGTCCAAGGCCCGCGAGAAGGCCCGCCAGATCAGCTGCGTCAACAACCTGAAGACCATCGGCCTGGCCTACCTGATCTATGCCAACGACAACAATGACAGCGTCCCCATCGGCGAAGAAGACGGCATCGACGGCTGCGGCGCAGCCTCCCACCGCGGCGGCGACCGTTCCGACAAGCGCTCCAACGGCTGGTGGAATGTCTGCTCGCCTGACGTCGCGATCAGCAACGGCTACATCGAGGGTCCCGTGAGCGGAATCAGCGATGTCAACTCTTCTGCCTTGGCAACCAAGAACGGCATTGCCAGACGCTTCTATCGCTGCCCTTCAGACGGCCACAACTTCCAGGCCGGCCATCCCGTTGACACGAGCATCGGCTTCAACGAGCGTCTCCGCAACAGTTACATCTCCCTGACCTTTGTCAAGGGTCTGTACAACGACACGGAAATCCAAAGCTTCGGCCACAAGGAAAAGACCCGCTGCGCCCGCTCCAACGTGAGCAGCGACGATCCCGGCAACGTCATCGCCGGCGACATCCTGGCTCCCAGAAGCATGGACTCCGTCCGCACCTCCGGCGGCAACTACACCCCCAACCATCAGGACCTCTACAACAACCTGTACCTGGGCGGCTGGGTCACCACCACCCGTCTTCCCTTCAGCAAGGGCACTGCCGACTACTGGGCCAACAACGCCCTCTTCTTCGACCAGGGCACCAGCTACTAGTTTCGTCTTCCTCATCTGACGAACGCCCCTCCGCCGCAGGCTTGCGCAAAGTTCCTTTGTCCAAGCCTGCGGCAAACCGTATGAACATGGCACACATCCCCACCCTGCGGAAGGCTCTTCAGGACGGACGGCAGATCCCCCCCCGCTCCCCCGGCCTCCGCGTGTTCCACGTCCGGCCCGAATAGTTTCCAGCACCATAGCAACGAAATAGTCTCCATGGATTTACAAAACTTCATCATCATGGCCGTCGGCCTTGCCATTCTCATGGCGGGCAAGAAAATGCAAGGCGGCAAACTGGGAACCCCGCTGGCCGTCGTCGGGGCGCTCATTGCCGTCGCCGGCGCAGCCCTGGGCATTGTCAAGTTCGCCCAAAGCGGCAACAAGGCCTATGACACGGAGAACCGCTTCCGCTACATACAGAGCAGGGTTCTCGCCGACAAGGTCAAGGCGAACTGCTCCCCCGCAAAGGTCTGCGTCATCGCCAACCCCAAGAGCTTCCTTGACGGCTGGGGCGATCCCAAGCCCGACCAGGGCGACGCCTTCGTGGACGCCGTGAAGGATGCCCTGAGTTCCTCCTGCGAAGTCGTGGTAGTCTTTCCCGAATACAAGACCAAAAGGCCCGATGATCCCCAGAAGGCGGAAAACCTGCTGATGAACTCCATCATCTACCCCTCCATGCCCAACAAGGACTATCAGAAACTCTGCGCAAAAATCAAGAAGGAGAAGCCTGACTGCGTCATCAACACCTACATGTTCCCGCCGGACGCGTCTCTGGCGGATGCCCTGGCTGGCCTGAAAGGCTTCAAAGTCGCCTTCCTGAACACCGACTACTACCAGAAGAAGGCCGACGAACTTCGAACCGCACTGAGCGGCAGACAGGCCGACGACATCATCGGCATCGTTCTCCAGAAGGAGGATTTCGACGTGGACCAGGAGGCCTCTTCCAACACCCAGAAGTCCTTCGACATCCGCTACGTCATGCTGACCAAGGACAACGTGGAACAGGGCCTCAAGGAAGCCGCGGCAGGAAAGAAGTAGCACTCCTGGCCTTTTCCGAAAATTCGTGTTTTTCGGGCGGCGGCTCGTCATTTCCATGAGTCTCCGCCCCTGTCTTTTTTCCCTCTCATCTTGAAAGTACCATGAAACGAATTCAAAATCTGTTTTCCCTCTGCCTGGTTGTGCTTTGCGCCGCAGCCTGGGCGGTCTCCCCTCTGGAAATGCAATGGGCAGGTGCTTCCTACGAAATCGAAGACGGTACTCTCAAGGTGACGGATGACAGTACGGAAGGCGGACTCTATCTTGTCAGCCAGCCCATATCCGTGGATTTCACGCGTCCCTGGAAGCTCTCCGTCAATCTGCGCTGCGTGATCAAGGACGGCCGGACCCAGGCATACGCCAGAGTCTGCGACAAGGAGGACAAGACAGTGGGCGATTTCGGCACACAGTCCCTGATCGACAACTCGGAATGGACCTGGATTTCCACGGAGATCGCTCCGGAACAGTGGCCTTCCACCGCCGACCACGTGCGCATTCTCCTTCTGCCGGCCGAAGGTCCCGCAAACGCCCTGGGCACCTCCTGGTACCGTGAGATTCAATTCGGCCCCCTGGAGGCCCGCCTTCCGATTCCCGGCGTGGAAAACACCAAGGAATACCTCTTCAAGCGCAACCGGGTTAGCCTATTGGGAAAGAATTTGAACTCCTTCCCCTACGAGAATGCTCCCGCGGACTGCCGTCTGGAAATCTACCGCAAGGCCCCCGCATACGCCCAGGCGATCCAATTTCTCACAGAACAGGATCTCGGCGACAGCATTCAGATTGCGACATGGACGGAGCGCACCGAAGAATATGGCGCCTTCCTGTCTCTCCCGCTGACAAAGATTCCGCGCGGTTATCAGGCCGATTTGTCCCGGACAGGCGCCTGGCGTAAAATGGCGGTGGTCTTTTCCGGCAAGGAGGAGGTTGTGCTGGACGACGTGGTCATCTCCCGTCCCGCCATGGCCGAGGAGAATTGGAAGGCATGGTGGATCTGGTTCACGCGAGACCGCGTGGAAGCCATCACGGTCTTCCTGCGCAAGAGCTTCCATTTGGACGAGGCGCCTGTACGGGCCATGATGCAATACCGTTATGACGACGGCGGCGAGACCTACATCAATGGAAAGAAGGCGGGGACGGATGTCACATCGCTCTTCCAGGCCGGCGAAAATGTGATCTCCTGCTACGTGACGCAAGGACGCTACGCCGCAGGATATCTGGCGGAAATCGACATGGAGTTCGCCGACGGCACTTCCCGGAAGCTCATCACCGACAAGACATGGCGATTCTATCCCTCCGATGCGGAAATCCGCGCCCAGTCCCAGGGCGGTCCGCTGGTGAATCCCCCCGAAGGATGGAAGCTGCCTGGTTTCGACGACAGCTCCTGGCGCACTTGCGTGGAAATCAACCGCCCGCCCATGGGCGACTGGGGACCGGTTCCCTACCAGCCCTACGCGAGACGCACCCTCATGAGCATCGTGGAGGATCCGCGTCCAGAGACGATTCAGGCCGGCCGGCAATACACGCGCACTCTTTCGGTCAGCACCGCAATCCCCTGCGAATTGCCGACTCCCGTCACGGTGTTCCTGCAGCGGGACGGCGTGGTTTTCCAAACGTGGCAGGCAGGAATCATTCCCCAGGGGGCCACAAAATCCACGATGTCCTTCTCTTTCGCCCTGACACAATTCATCCAGCCCGGCGAATATCAGCTGAAGCTCGTCATTCCCAACTATGATGCAGTCAATGCAGAAGGCAAGTCCATCAACATCAGCAATGTCACCATCCTCAACGACCGCAAGGCCGAGACGCCGGATGCCCGCATCAAGCGCAACGAGTTCGGCGTTCCGACGCTGACGATAGACGGCAAGCCCTATTCGAGCATCTTCTCCGCCCGTCTGAAGACCGACCATGAGCAGCATGCGGCCATGTTCAGCAAGGCGGGCCTCCATCTCTACCACGCCTACCTGATTCCCAGCTGGCCCAAGCCAGACACCCCCAGCTATCTGCCCATGGACGCCCTGGCGGAGAGTTTCCTGCAAGGGGATCCGGAGGCCAGGATGGTCCCCAAGACCCAGCTGCGCGACGGCCCGCCGAGC
>JAKSPB010000054.1 GCA_024405215.1 Lentisphaeria bacterium
CAATCCGTGACACGATATTTTGCGAAAAGGGAGATTTTGGGGTGAGGGAGGTTTGAGGACGGGAGGCGCCTTCCTGGGCGGTGCCCGGCCACACAGCCGTTTCACGTCGGTGGCCAGGAGTTTTCTTGTAGCAGAGTGCGTCTGCGGCAGTGGACGGCTTGCATACGCCAAGGTCAAGGATTTTTGACTGTCGCCTTGAATTTTTGGGGAAAATCGCCAAGCGTGTGTTTCGCCGGAACATTGGGGGATTATCTTACCCGAAAGACTGTTTTTGTTGATTTTCTGCATTTTCATTTCGGGTGACTACACCCAAGGAGCAACGACATGAGCATTATTACCATCGTCGGCGCGGGCATGATGGGCTCCGCCATGTGCTTTCCTGCCGCAGACAACGGTCATACGGTCCGACTGGTGGGAACGCCCTACGACAAGGAGGTCATTGCTCGAATTCAGCAGGACCACTTCCATCCAAAACTGAATATGCCGCTGCCTTCTGGGGTGGTCGCCTACCAATACGAGCAGCTGGACGAAGCCCTGAAGGGCTGTGCCCTGCTGGTGGCCGGCGTCCCTTCCTTTGGCGTAGACTGGTTTGCGCAGAATGTCCTTTCCCGCATTCCCGACGACCTGGTGGTGCTTTCCATCACCAAGGGGCTGGAGGACGAACCGGACGGTACGCTGCTACCTATCTCCATGGCCTACAACCGCTATAAACTGGCGCCGGGACGAAAGCTCTCCATCAATGCCATCGGCGGTCCCTGCATCAGCATGGAACTCTGCAACCGCCTCCATACCTCCGTGGCGCTTTGCGGCGAGGACGCGGACATCCTCAACTGGATCAAGTCCCAGTTGATCACCACATATTATCACATCCAGCCGACCACGGACGTCATCGGCATCGAGTGCGCGGTCGCCATGAAGAACGCCTACGCCGTTGGCGTCTCCCTGGCCATCGGACTGGCGAAGAAAGCCGGCGTTGAGATGAGCAACCCGCAGGCATCGCTCTTCGGCCAGGCCGTGCGCGAGATGCTCCGGCTGGTGCATCTGCTGGGCGGCCAGACCGACAGCGTCATCTACGCCACCAGCGACCTTTATGTGACCATCAATTCCGGCCGTAACCGCAAGCTGGGCGAAGCGCTGGGGCAGGGCCTCACCATGGATGAGGCACTGGACAAGTTCCCCGGCATGACGCTGGAGTCCATTCCCATCATCACACGTGTCGCCCGTGCCTTGCGCAAGCGCCACGAGCTGGGCACGGCGAATTTCAACAAGTTCCCGTTGCTGCGGCATCTGGATGAAATCATCAATCAGGGTGCGCAGGTGAAGATTCCCTGGAACGAGTTCGGCTGAGGCAGTCAACTGCCGGCAAGTAGATGATTGTTTTTGGGCATCCGGGAGTTCTGTGGCTGCTGCCTTTGGCGGCGGTGCCGGTGGCGTTGCATCTGCTGAGCCGGCTGGCGCCGCCGGCGCTGCGGTTTCCCGCCGTGCGCTTCCTGCGGTCGTCGCCCATGCCTTTGCAGGGGCGACGACGCTGGCAGGACGTGCTGCTGATGGCGGTGCGGACGCTGCTGGTCGCCGCTGCGGTTCTGCTGGCTGCCGCGCCGCACTGGCAGGAGCTCCCGCAGACGCTGGACGCCTCGGAGAAGGCGGTGGCAGCAGTGCTGGATTCTTCTGCCTCCATGGCGGCGTACGCAGAAGAGTTTCAGGAGGAATTGCAGAAACTGCCTCGCAATGTACGCTTCTGGAGGACGGATGGCCGCGAGTGTGCTTCCTGGCAGGATTGGCGCCCGGGGCTGACGGCGCCGGAATCGCGGATGGCCTTGCAGGCCGCTTCGCAGTGGCTGGCGGGATTTCCGTCAACGCATCGTGTATTGCATCTGTTCAGCGATTTGCAGACGGCGAATTGGGCGGATGCCTTGCCGTCCATGCCCGAGGGGACGGAGGTGGTGATTCATGCTCCGGAGAATTCCGTTCGCGAGAACTGCGGTTTCACTGGTGTCCGCGTGGAGGGGATTTCCGAAACGGAACTTCGGGTTCAGGTACACTACCACAATTGGGGCGACGAGGCGCGGAACCGAGAGATGGTGCTGTTGCTGGATGGCCGGGAATGGCGTCAGGCTGTGGCGTGTCTTCCCCAGGCGGAAGGCGTCCGGACGTGGGTGGTGCCGGTTCCCCAGGATGGCCATGGAAAGGTTTCCATGCTTCCTTCGGATGGCTTTGCCTTCGATGACGAGCGGCTCTTCTGGGCGCGTGGGGAGAGTCCCCATCCTGTTCTGGCGGTCTTTGCCGGGCAGGACGAGGCGTTGGCAGACGAACTGGAGTATTTTACGGTTCCGGCGCTGATGGCGGAACCTGATGGTGCGCCGCCGCGATACGACGTCAGTGTTCTGGATGCCATGGCGCTGGCGTTCGCGGATTTGTCCGATGTGGCGGCCGTCTACCTGCTGGGCGCTGCGGATCGTCTTTCGTCGAAGGAACTGGCGGCTTTGAAGACATACGTGGAGCAAGGCGGCGTGCTCTTCGCCGTTCCAGGCGCCTCGCCCTTGGCTGGCTGGCGGAGTTTGCAGGAGGCCGGTCTGGCGCCGCGCGGCGCGGCGTTGCTGGAAAAACGCCCTACGGGAATCGGCGCGGTGCCGTCTGGGTCGCCGCTGGCGGGACTTTTCTCCGGCAAGACGCCGGCGGATCTGCATTTCTTCGCTATTCGGCGACATCTGAATGTGGCTGTGGACGATGTGGACGCCGTGCTTCTGAAGACGCTGGAGGGGCAGCCTGCGCTCTTGCAACGGCGTTTGGGAAAGGGACAGCTCTTCCTTTTCACTTTCGGATTCCATCAGCAGGACTCCGAATTGCCTTTGACGAAGTCATTCCTGCCGTTGCTTCGGGAACTTTCCGACCAGGCGCTTGCCGGTCGAACGGAATCCATCCGCCTTGCCTGCGGGGAGGCCCTGCCGAAACGGAAAGAACTCTCCGGCGAGGAACTGGCCGGAGAAGTGGATACGTCCCAGCCGGGACTCTTCCGGTTGGGACGGCATCTGGTGGAAGTCAATCCGCCGTTGGCTGAAAGCATCCCGCACTATATTCCTGGGGATGAAATGCAACGGAAACTGAATGATGCGAAGGGGGGGACGGCAGAAAATGAGTTGTTGCCGGCGACGGGGCGGTCATTGCTTTCTGAATGTGCCTTGACGCTGCTGGCGTTGCTGCTGGCAGAGGCGATTCTGGCCTTGCCTTCGCGGCGATGACGATGAATTATTGGGAGGTGCTTTTCTGGAATTCCGGAGACAGCTTGCTTCAAGTGTGCCAAGACATAACCTGATACGACGAGAAGAACTTGGAATAAAATTGCCCGAAAGAGCGGAAAGTGGCCAAGGCGTCTTTTGCAATTCCTTCGCCATGTTCCCCGGGAGAGTTGTTTTCCTTTTCACAGCCTTCCCATACCGGGCGGCATGGGAAGGAGGCTCCAGGAGGAACCTCGGGAATGCAACAGGGGCTTTTGCGCGGGAGCGGTGTTCGGGATGGCTCCGGAGACCAGTCATGTCAGGCAAGGTGCTACAAGAAGAGGTTATATTAGCGAAAATTACTTTTTTGTAGCATATCATAGGAGTTTTTTTCCATGGAAAAGTGCATTGCAGGTTTTGGTGAAATCATGCTTCGTCTCTGCCCTTCTGGCAAGCATCGTTTTGCGCAGGTTTTGCCGGGAGAGCTGGAGGCGACCTTCGGCGGTGGCGAGGCGAATGTCTGCGCATCCGTGGCTATGCTGGGCGTGCCGAGCCGCTATCTGACTGCCCTTCCGGAGAACGCCATCGCGCGTGCCTGCACGGCGCAGCTGCGCGGCATTGGCGTGGATGTGGAGAAGGTGGTCTACAGCAAGACAGGACGCATGGGCGTCTACTTCGCGGAAATGGGCTCCAATGCCCGCGGCTCCAATGTCATCTACGACCGTGCGGGCTCCACGGTCTCCTTGCTTTCCGCCAAGGACTATGATTTCGCCGCCATGCTGGACGGCTGCAGCCACCTCCATCTGACCGGCATCACGCCGGCGCTTTCTCAGGCGGCCTACGAGGCTACGTTGGAGATGGCGCGTTTCGCGGCGGCGAAGGGGCTGACGGTCTCCGTGGACTTGAACTATCGTAAAAAGCTCTGGAACTGGGAGGAGGGCACGGAAAAGCGGGTTCTGGCCGGACGCTGCATGCAGGAAATCGTCTCTTTCGCCGACATCATCGTAGGAAATGAAGAGGATGCGCAGGATGTCTTCGGCATCAGCGCCACGGATACCGCCATTGACTCCGGGAAGCTGAACATCGCCGGTTACCAGGAAGTGGCGAAGAAGCTCTCCGCGCGTTTTCCGAAGGCGAAGCTCATTGCCATCACTCTGCGCGAGAGCATCTCCGCCGACCATAACAACTGGGGCGGAATGCTCTTCGATGTCGCTGCCGACAAGGCTTTCTTTGCGCCGCTGGACGCTGAGGGAAACTACGTTCCCTACCAGATTCACGATATCGTGGACCGTTTCGGCGGCGGCGATTCCTTCGTGGGCGGCCTGTTGACCGCGCTGAATGTCCCCGAACTTTCCGCGCCGGATCAGGCGATCCGTTTCGCCGTGGCGGCCAGTTGCCTGAAGCACACCATTCCCGGCGACATGAACTACGTCAGCCGCGCCGAAGTCCTGAACCTGATGAAAGGCTCCGCTTCGGGACGCGTGATGCGCTAGGAGGGGGCTGTGCCGGTCGTGAAATGTCCGGTCTTGGGTTGAAGAATCCGGAATGGACATTATATTAAGCGAATTTTACGACATCTAAATTTTTCTGTAACATAAACAACCAATTACAACTCAAGGAGATTAAGTTATGGCACATAAAAAAGGTCAATCCTCCAGCCGTAACGGTCGCGATAGCAATCCCCAGTATCGTGGCGTGAAGGCCTACGGTGGTCAGAAGGTCACCGCCGGCAGCATCATCATTCGTCAGTGCGGCACCAAGTTCTTCCCTGGCAAGAACGCTGGCATTGGTCGTGACTTTACTGTCTACGCCTTGATCGATGGCACCGTGGAGTTCGTCAAGCACTCCCGCAAGATCAACATCCTGCCCCTTGAGAACGTCGCCGAGTAGGTTTCTCGCGTCATTCTAGGAGAACAGAAAGCTGTTGCCATACCTCAACACGAGGTGGCAACAGCTTTTTTTGTTTCTTCCGCCTTCGGCGTGAGCGCAAAAGAAGCAAAATAATCAAAATAATCAAAAGTCCTTCGGCGGTTCCGCCGAAGGACCATGTTTTGCTATTTTGCGTGTTTTGCTATTTTGCGTGTTTTGCTCTCCGTCTTTTTGGATGTTTCAAGGGCGAGGCCGTCGCGAACCATTACATTAAGCGACATGAAGCGAGCTAGTTTTCATACATTGGGTTGCAGGCTGAACCAGGCGGATTCGGCATTGCTGGCGGCGGATCTGGCAGATCACGGCTACGAGATTGTTCCCTGGGGGGAAGAGGCGGATGTGCTGGTCATTGATTCCTGCGCGGTGACGGCGGTGGCTTCCCAAAAGAGCCGCCAGGCGGTCACATCGGCGCGTAAGCAGCATCCCGAGGCCTATCTGGTGGTATGCGGCTGTGCGGCGACGGATCCGCAGCTCCTGCAGGGGAAGGGCGCATGTCTGGCGGATTTGCTTCTGCCGAATCCGAAGCCGAAGTCCTTGGCTGCGCTGTTGCCGGAAGAACCGCGCCACGTGGAACATCCTGCCGTGGCGCCGCAGTCGCCTGTTTCTCATTGCGAAGGATTTACGATACCAGGCGTCGGGCTATATTCCGAGCGGACCCGTGCCAATCTGAAGGTTCAGGACGGTTGCAGTTTCCGTTGCACCTACTGTATTGTTCCTTCTGTGCGCGGGCCCGCGCGTTCGCGAGACCTGGAAGACATCGTGCGCGAGGCGCGCGCGTTGATCGAGCGCGGCTACCGCGAACTGGTTCTGACTGGCGTGAACGTGGCGACTTATCGCCAAGGCGATGCGGACCTGGCTGCCGTTCTGGAACGGATTCTGGAACTGCCGGGGGATTTTCGTCTACGGCTTGGTTCTGTCGAACCGGGGCCGCTTCTGGATCGCGTCATCGACTTGATGGCACGGGATGAACGGATGTGCCGATTCCTGCATCTCCCTTTGCAGAATGGCGATGCGGAAATCCTGCGCCGTATGGCGCGGCGCTACACGCTGGAGGAGTATGCGCGAACGGTGGAGTTGGCCGCCGAGAAGGTTCCGGGAATCTGTTTGGGGACGGATATCATGGTCGGTTTTCCGGGCGAGGATGATGCGGCGTTCCAGCGTTGCTACGACTATCTGTCGCGGCTTCCGTTGTCGCTGATGCACGTCTTCTGCTATTCGCCTCGTCCCGGAACTCCGGCGGCAACCTGGCCTGGGCGTCCCACGGGGGATGTGTCGCATATCCGTGAGGAACGGTTGCTGGAATTGGCTGCCGACAAGGCGCGGGCCTTCGCCACCAGCCAGGTTGGCCAGAAGGTGAAGGTGCTTCTGGAGACCGGCGAACCGGCAATCCACGGCTGGTCGGACAATTATCTGAAGGTGGTTTTGCCGCAACGCGATAGCGTGGATTCCAATACTTTCCTGGAATGCCGAATCGCCGGTGTTCTGCCAGGTGTGGAACGCGAGGTGGCGGGTGAAATTGACGATTAGGAGGAGAAATGTCTGTTTGCGCGAGTGATGTCATTGGTTATATGGACTCTCTCTTTGCGGACTATGCCTGTCCGGAGGATTATTCCCGCAACGGCGAGCAGGTTCAGGGCATGGGGGGGATCAAGGCCGTGGCGTTCGCGGTCGATGTGACGCTGGCCGGCCTTGAGGCGGCGGCGAAAAACGGCGCGGGACTCTATGTCTGCCACCACGGTCTCTTCTGGGGGGCTGGCATGACATCACTGACGGGAGTGGATTACGTGAAGATACGATGCCTGATGAAGAATGACATGGCGCTTTATGCGATGCACCTGCCGTTGGATGCGCACCGTGAAATCGGTCACAATGCCAAACTTGCGGAACTGGTTGGAATGGAAGAAAGTCTGCGTGAACCGTTCTGTTTTGAAAAGGGACAGTATATCGGGTGCGTCGGCAACCTTGCGAAAGAAACTTCCGCAGGGGAATTGGCGGTTCTTCTGAACGGACAACTGGAGACGGAATGTCGTCTCTATGGCGTTGATGCAGAACGTAGAGTGGGACGCGTCGCCATTGTTTCCGGCATGGGCGACAGTGCCGTTCAGGAGGCGGTCGCTCGCAAGGCGGATGTGTTGGTTACTGGCGAGCTGCGGCATCAGTATGGTCTTCTGGCGCAAGAACTTGGAATTGGTGTTGTTGTGGCCGGGCACTACGCCACGGAGACCCTTGGCCTCAAGGCCCTGATGGATAAGATCGAGCTTCGCTTCCCTGAACTGAATTGCTTCTGGCTCAATGCGCCTACGGGGCTATAGGAGAAACGCGTCTGGTCAATTCCTTCTACGTAGCGTTGTCGCTGTTTTTCATGTCTGACTGAAGAGCTTTTTTGATAGAGTCTTTTGCAAAAGGCTCGATAGACACATTCTTGCCATGCCAGAACAATCCATTCATTCTGTTGCCGTTGAAAATCCTCTGATTCCGATGAGCGCAGTGACGGGGCGTCCCACGGGCGAGTTCATCCGTTGGTTCATGGGTGAGTTCCGGCGTGTGGGCATCACGCAGTTCCTTTTCTATCCACGTTCGGGCTGCGAGGTGGAATATCTTTCGGAGGAGTGGTTTCGGGTTATCCAGAATGGATTGGAGGCGGGAGGGGAGCTGGGCTATTCCTCCATCTGGGTTTAGGATGAATTCAATTGGCCGAGCGGACAGTGCGGCGGCCGCGTCATGGCGGCGCGGGAAGATTTCGCGCTGCAGTGCCTCTCCTGCCGCCGCGACAAGGCGAACGGCGAAGTGCTTTGGCATCTGCAAACCCGGAAGGACTTCCCCAATCTTCTGAATCCCGATGCGGTGGACTGTTTTATCCAGCTTACCCACGAAGAATACTATCGGCGGTTCGGCAGATATTTCGGCAAGTTGATCAAGGGGATCTTTTCCGACGAGCCTTCTTTTGGCTATTTCCAGGGGCAGGAGGAGTTTCTTGACGATTCGGAAGTGCGGATTGCGTGGTACCCCGAACTGGAACAGGAGTACCGTGAGCGCACGGGCCGTGATTTGCGCAACGATTTGCGGGAGTCTCTTGGCCGGAGGTGTGCGGATGCCTGGCGCTATGATTACAATGCCTTGGTGGGCAAAAGGTTCCGTGAGATGTACTTTGATCGGGTGCGGAAATGGTGCGAGGAACATGGCATCCTCTTCACCGGCCATTTGATGCAGGAAAGCGATGGCAAGGCCCGACGCTACAATGGAGATCCACTTTTGGCCAACGCGGGGTTTTCCCTGCCGGGGATGGATGAGATCTTCACCTGCACCAACATGGACGACATAGAATGGCAGACGTTCGGCACTGTGGAATATGGCGCCCGTACAAGGGGAAACGGCGGCTTGGCCGAACTTTTCGCCCTGGGGCCTTCGGATTTGCCGCCTGCTTACTTCCGGCAGATGATCTGGCTTGCCGCGCTGTTCGGCGTGGACCATTATCTGCTAGCGGTTTCCCAATTCCAGGCGGAGGGCAATATTCACAAGACCTATTGGTATCATCCGATGTCACCTGCGCAGACGTGGTTCGACCACTACGGACTGCTGGGCGAGGAAGCGAAGGCCGCAGCCGCCTTTGCGCGGAAACCCCATGGGAAAGGGGAAATTGAAATCTTCTATCCGGAGTTTTGTCCCTCGTTGCCTGACATCCTGCGTCGGCTCACGGCGAAGCAGCGCCCGTGGCATTTCCTGCGCAAGGGCGATGTTCCTTCGCCTGAGGCGCTGGCTGTGATTTCCATCCATGACGACGGACGGATCTTCGAACAGAAGAGCGGGCTGGATTTTATATGCGTCCAGGATTTCATTCTGTATCTCGATATTCATTTCTGCCATAGATTCCGGGTGTTTACGCCACAGGGGGTGCTTGCGAAGGATGTGGTTCTGCGGAACTATGACGACGGTTCCTGCGTGGTTCTGGATCTGCGCGAAGCCGATGCGGCGTCCCGGCGATTGCATCTGCGGATTGGTCCCGCCGTTGGGAATGATATTGTATTTGATCTCCCCGCTTGCGGTGTCAAGGTGTTCCGAGAGACGGATATGCCGTGTAAAGTCCCTCGCTGGGAGTGGCATGGGATTTCGCCGTCGCCGTGGCATTTCGCCTTGGATCGCCGGAATGTCCTTTGCCCCGAATACGACGCCCAGGGCAGACTGCGGCTGACGGTTGCCGACGGCGTGCCCGCTGTGAAACTTCAGCTTCGGTCGTATGGTGTTCCTGGCGAGGTGCTTCTTGACGGGAAGGCGAGTTCGGCGCAATTTGCGGGCGAAGGCCTCCCGCAGGGAATCGCCCCTCTCTATCGTTCCACGGGGGAAATTTCCCTGTCCCCTGGGGAGCACCTCCTGGAACTGGCGGGCCGGAAGACGGAATATCCGTTCCTGCCATCACTTTTCCTGGTGGGGGATTTTGCCGTGGAAATGACCCGTCCGGGAGAGATGTCGCTGCATCCTCTTCCCAAGGCCATTGACCCCGGACCTCTGGAGGAGCAGGGATTGCGGAATTTCGTGGGCAAGGTCACGTTGTCGCGAAGCGTGGAGATTCCTGACGATGCTGAATTTCTGCGTCTGGACACGGGGGCGCACTGTGCTTCTGTGGCGCTTGACGAAAGGAATCTGGGAACTTGTCTTTGGGCGCCGTTCCAATGGGAGGTCCCTTTGGCGTGCAGAGGAAAATCCGTCAGGCTCTCCGTGGAATTGGAGGTGCCGTTGGCGGCGCTTTTCGGAAAGGAGCGGAACAATGGGCGGGTCTTCCTTTCCAGCCACGAAATCCGTCCAGCCGGAATCCATCTCGTGAGTCTGGGTGGCCGGCGATAGGACTTCAGAAGGTAAAGGTTGCCTTCTGAAGTAATAACCCTCGGAGTCAGAACTGTCTCAAAGGAGAACGCCGCAATGATGAAATTACGCAACATTTTCTCTTTCTGTCTGCTTTCCGCTCTCGTCTTTGTTTCTGGATGCGCTTCCCCCAACGGGGCGTTTGCCTCCATGCTGTCGGAACAGGCGCGGCAGACGCGCATGGACCGCAGCAGACTGAACATCGGCGCGTATGTCCTGGACGACTATGCGCGCACCGAGGAGCACGTCAAGGACATTGTGGATTGCGAGGTGGATTTCATCGTGTGCCTTTACATCGGCGAAGGGAAGGGCGCCGTTCTGGATACCTTCGCGAAGCACGGCCTTGGCGCAGATGTCACCGGTGTCCTCAGCGGCTGGTGGGGCGGCGACGGAAGCAAGGCGGGCAAGATGTCGGAAATCAATCCGATGGAACGCTACCAGCAGGAGGCGGCCGCCTTCCAGGACCATCCCGCCATCTGGTGCGTTGACCTGGGAGACGAACCCTCCGCGCTGGATTTCCCCTACTACGGACAGGTGGCGCGTTTCGCGCAAAAGGCGTTCCCCAACCAGATTCCCTATCTGAACCTCTATCCCAATTACGCTTCTGTTGCCGCGAACAACGCCGTCCAGACAGTCAATCAGCTGGGAACCGCAACCTATCAGGAGTACATCGACGAATACTGCAAATACGTGGGGCTGGACTACATCTGCTACGACTACTACCCCTATTCGGCGGGATATCCGCGCTACTTTGAAAACCAGCGCATCGTCGCAAATGCCTGCCGCAATACAGGACGAAGCCTCTGGATCGTCCTGCAGGTGAATTCCGACAAGGCGGACATCTTCCTTTCCGAGAATCAGCTGCGTGCACAGGCTTTCTCTTCCATGGCCTACGGCGCCGAGAACATCATCTGGGCCTGCTGGACGGCGGGATGGTGGCATAACCAGGTCCTGGACAAGCAAGGCAACAAGACCGAGCAGTATGACAAGCTGAAGAAGGTCAATGCGGAAATCCGCGCCTTCGCCGAAGAATATATGCGCTTTCGCAACACAGCCACCCATTTCGTGGGCTTCCCGAAGGACCACATGGCTCTGTCAAAGCTCCAGGACACCACGCCTGTTGACGCTCTTTCCACGGGCGTCTTCTTCGACGTCAAGGGCTCCGCGCCGCTTCTGGTGGGGCAGATGGCGCCCCGGGAGGAAGGCTCCGCTGAACGCGCACTGTGGATTTTCGCCGCAGATGATCTGCTGGACGAGCACAACCAGGAAGTCACCGTCTCCTTCCGCTGCCCCGAACGCACCGTCCGGGCCATCGGCGCGGAGCTTTTCCCTGCCGGGGAGGACACCTATACGCTGAAGCTTCGCTCCAACGGCGCGGCAATGCTTATCGCCGAATAACGGCAGAATAACGCTGCGTCATTCGCTGCCGTGGGGGGGGGGCTGCGGTGGCTTACTGCGCCTGGGGCCCCGGTCAGTCGTTGTCGAACAAGTCGTCCAATTTGACCTGGGACTGGACACCGTGCGCATAGGCGTTGTCCAGAAGCCCGTTGGTCGTGATCAGCGTAAGGTGAATCGCTTTTCGTGTCTTGGTCACTTGCCGGAAAGTCTCGACTTTTTGTGTCAGTTCCTCATGGGTTTCCTTGTTTATGGCGTAGAGCCCTTGGGAAAATTTCATTTCACAGACATTGATGACATTGTCTGCGCGGTCGAGCAGCAGGTCGATTTGCGCTCCTGGTGGATAGATGTCGTCTCCTTTGTGGAACCAGGTGCTTGCCTCAGTGTGGATTCCATAGATTCCCAATGCCTTGCGAAGTTGAGACTGGTGTTGGAGGCACAGATTTTCGAAGGCCAGGCCGCGCCAGGCGGAGAGTTTTGGGGAAAGCATCATGTTTTCCCAGAAGTGTTCGTCGGTGGGCAGATTCTTCAGAAAGGCGAAATGAAAGAGGGTGAAATTGTCAATCAGCTGGTATATGGAGTCCTTGACTTTGTTCCCGAACATCTTATAGCGACGGATGAAGCCACTGGCTTCCAGGGTGTCCAGACAGGCGGACAGCTTTGCGGAGGATCTTGTCTTGACAGAGGCAGCAAGTTCCTTTCTGGTGAGGCCACTTTTCTTCTGCGCAAGCAGGGCGACAAGCTCTTCATAGAATGACGCATCCTTGAAAAGCGAAGAGTACAATTCCGCAAATTCTGTACGCATGGGGGCGTCTTCCGCGAAGAAGAGTCTGTCAAGGTTCTGGGCAACGCTCGCCTTGCCCTGCAGGTAGCGCCAGTAGTACGGGATGCCGCCCAGGGCCATGTAGCATTGGGCGATGTCCGCGCGGGTCATTTTCAGGTTGCGGTCCTCCGCATACTTTTCGCATTCCCGTAGGGTGAATGGCTGCAGGTGTATGCGGGAGGTGATCCGGTTGTGAAGGCCGCCGCAATTATGGAAGAGATTCTTCAGGATCCAGGAGGAGGCGGAGCCGCAGACAATGAAGAGCACGTCCTTGCGTACAGCGCACCAGCCATTCCAGAAACTTTCCAGACTCGTGAGAAAATTTGACTTCAGCGTGTCCATCCAGGGCATCTCGTCAATGAATACCACTTTCCGTTTCTGCGGGGATTGCTGAATCAGTTTTTTCAGGGCTTCAAAGGCTTCAAACCAGGTGACAGGGCGGGGACAGGAGGCCGCGCCGTATTCACATAGGGATTGATGAAATTGGTGGAGCTGGTCACGAAGTCTGCCTGTGGAAAGCCCAGTGTGGCAAAAAGTGAAACGCTCGGAAAAGACCTCACGGATGAGATAGGTCTTGCCGATGCGGCGGCGACCATACACGGCCAGAAATTCCGATTCTTTGGAATCGTACAACTGTTCCAGAATTTCCTGTTCCTTGATTCGTCCAATCATCGCTCTCTCCCGAAAAGACATGTTACCGATTGAATGTTTGGAAAAATATAGTCTTTTTTATTAGATTTTTCCAATCTATAGCATGAAATCTTGCGATAGTCAGGAAAAATCTTATGAAATTCGGAGATTTTTCCTGTTTATGAAAAAATAACGGGAATTGCATGCTCAAATTACCCCGAAAAGAAAGTGCTTTTCCAGGGGAAACGGGTTGCAAATTTCACGCGCGCGAATACATTACCACATCGCGCGTGTGCGGGCGTATGTACGCACGCGCTCGCGCATACTCGACTGTGAAGCGATTTTTGTTTTTTATCATCATAACCCCTTGAAAAGAAATGGTTGACGAAGCATCCCACACTCCTGAACAGCAGGCGACTGGCACCGATGGCGGTCAGATCAAGGTCCTGAAGGGCCTGGAGCCTGTGCGCCAGCGTCCTGGCATGTATATTGGCGACACCGACGAGAACGGTCTGCACCAGCTGGTCTATGAAGTCGTCGACAACTCCATTGACGAAGCCCTGGCCGGCTACTGCAAGAACATCGAGGTCACCATTGGCCTGGACAACTCCATCACCGTGACGGACGACGGGCGCGGCATTCCCGTGGGCATGCACCCCACGGAAAACAAGCCCGCCTGCGAAGTGGCGTTGACCATGCTCCACGCCGGCGGCAAATTCGACAAGGAGGTCTACAAGTTTTCCGGCGGTCTGCACGGCGTGGGCGTTTCCTGCGTCAACGCTCTTTCCGAGTGGCTGGTCCTGACCATCTGCCGGGACGGCTATAAGCACCAGATGCGCTTTTCCCGCGGCAAGACCACGGACCAGCTGAAGGTGCTGGGCGAAAGCAATGCCCGCGGCACCGAAGTCCACTACCTGCCTGACCCCGAGATCTTCAGCGTCCTGGAATACAAGTGGGAGATTCTGGCTAAGCGCCTGCGTGAACTGGCCTATCTGAACGCCGGCATCAAGATCACCCTGACCGATGTCCGCGGCGCCAATCCCCGCAGCGAGACCTTCCATTACCAGGGCGGCGTCACGGAGTTCGTCAGCTATCTCAACTCCACCAAGAACCGCTTGAGCGATTCCGTCATCTCCTTCAGCGGCGAGACCAAGAACTTCCGTAGCGACGGTACCGGCGACTTCTTCTACGATATCGCCATGCAGTACAACGACTCCTACGACGAATCCATCCACTCCTTCGTCAACGGCATCAACACCAAGGACGGCGGAACCCATCTGACCGGCTTCCTGACCGCCCTTACCATGGCCATCAACAACCACCAGAAGCAGCTGGCGGAGGAAGCGGCGAAGAAGACCGGCAAGAAGACTGCCGGAAAGGACGCCGGAAAGAAGTCCTCTGGCGGCAAGGCCGATATTTCCGTGACCAGCGAGGACGTTCGCAAGGGCCTGGCGGTGGTGGTTTCCGTGAAGGTGGAGAATCCGCTTTTCGAGAGCCAGACCAAGACCAAGCTGAACAACCCTGAAATCAAGGGCCTGGTCCAGAGCGCCACATACGAGCGCCTGAAGGACTACTTCGAAGAGCATCCCGATATCGCGGCCCGCCTGGTGGAGCACGCGGTGGTTTCCGCCACCGCCCGAGAGAAGGCGCGCAAGGCCATCGAGGAGGTCATGAATCCCCAGAAGTCCCTTGTGGGGCTGGTGGGCAAGCTCTCCGACTGCTCCAGCAAGGATCCCCGCCTTTGCGAGCTCTACATCGTCGAGGGTGATTCCGCAGGCGGCTCCGCCAAGAGCGGCCGCGAGAGTTCCTTCCAGGCGATTCTGCCCATCCGCGGAAAGCTGATCAACGCGGAGAAGGCCACTCCCGAGAAGCTCCTCCGCAACATGGAGATTCGTTCCCTCTTCACCGCCATCGGCGCCGGCGCCGGCGATGACATCGACATCTCCAAGGCGCGCTACCATCGAATCGTCATCATGACGGATGCTGATGTGGACGGCTCTCACATCCGCACGCTGGTCCTCACCTTCCTCTACCGCCATTTGAAGCCCCTGGTGGAGGCCGGATACGTCTATGTGGCCCGTCCGCCACTCTTCAAGGTCACGCAGGGCAAGCACGAACGCTATGTGGAGACCGAAGACGACATGAACAACACCCTGACCAGCCTGGGGCTGACCAAGCTCACCATGCGCCTGCCTGGCGGAAGGGAACTGCCCGGCGACGCGCCTGCACAGATTATTCAGGAGATCCGCGACTGCCTGCGTCTCTGCAATACCAATCTTCCCCGCTACGGCATCCACGCCAGGGATTTCCTGGTCCTCCGCCAGGAGAGGGGCGCCTTCCCCGGATATATGATTGAAATCCGGGAAAATGGCGTCCAGAGCACGAAGTACGCCTGGGATTCCCAGGAGTGCGAGGCCATCGTCGCCGAAGCAAGCGCCGCCATTTCCGCAGCGCGCGAGGCCGCACAGGCCGCACGTCAGGCCGCCCTTGCGGAATCCGGCGCGGCGCCGGTCGCCGAAGAGACGCCCGCGCCCGTGGAGGCAGAGAAGGCCGCCGAGGCGATGGTGGACGAAGAAGGCAACGTGATCGACAGCGGCGCGGCTTCTCCCGAAAAGCCCATGGAGGGCATCCAGGTGGTGAAGCTGCCGGAATCCGCCGTGCTGGAGGATCTGGCCGCGAAACTGCAGGTGCATGGACTGGACTTGCAGAAGCTCTACGAGAACGCCGAGCCCATTGCCGAGCTGGTCAACAACCAGACCCAGAATGTCACCCAGGTCAATTCTCTGGAGGCGCTTTGCGACGCCGTCACCAACCAGGGGCGCAAGGGCATTTCCATCCAGCGCTACAAGGGTCTTGGCGAAATGAGCGCCGACGAACTGTGGGAGACCACCATGAATCCCGCCACGCGCACCATGATCCAAGTCAAGGTGGAAGACGCCGAATTTGCGGACAAGACCTTCGACCTGCTCATGGGATCCGCCGTGGCCCCGCGCCGACAGTTCATCGAGGAGCACGCCGACGAAGTGCTGAATCCCGATATCTAGTGCGTTGTTTGCGCAAGTCATCGGAATAACTCACTAACCCTTTCCTTTTTAATAGATTTCTTCATTATGGCAGAAAAACAGCAAAAGAACACCAGCCCAGAGGAGTGGGGCGCGATTCTGCGAACGGATGTGCCCACCGAGGTCAACAGCCTGATGCGTGGCGCCTACCTCCAGTACTCCGTCTCCGCCAACGTGGGCCGTGCCATTCCGGATGTCCGCGACGGCCTGAAGCCCGGCGCCCGGCGTATCCTCTACGCCATGCTGCGCGGCGGATACACCTTCTCCGGCGGTCTTAACAAGTGCGCCAAGGTGGTCGGTCTGGTCATCGGTAACTACCATCCCCATGGCGATACCGCCGTCTACGACACCATCGTCCGCATGGCGCAGGACTTCTCCATGCGCGTACCGTTGATTGTGGGACACGGTAACTTCGGTTCCATGGACGGCGATGGCGCGGCCGCCTACCGTTATACCGAATGCAAGATGGACAAGACCGGCGAGGCGCTGCTGGCGGATCTGGACAAGGATACCGTGGACATGCGCGATACCTTCGACGGCAAGGAACAGGAACCCATCGTGCTGCCCGCCGCCTTCCCGAATCTGCTGGTGAATGGCTCCCAGGGCATTGGCGTCGGCATGGCGACCAACGTCCCCACCCACAATCTGGGCGAGGCCATTGACGCCGCCGTGGCGCTCATCGACAATCCGGAGATCACCCTGGAGGAGTTGATGGAGTCCCTTCCCGGTCCCGACTTCCCCACGGGCGGCATCATCCACGGTCTGCGCGGCGTGCGCCAGCTCTACGCCACGGGGCAGGGCGGCATCCGTGTCCGCGGCAAGACGGAGGTTGTGACCGAGGCCAATGGCCGTACCAAGATTCTGGTCACGGAAATCCCCTACGGCGTGAACAAGGCGGACATGGTGGGGAAGATCGGCGAACTGGCACAGGACGGCGTGATCCACGGCGTCTCCAGCGTCAACGACTACTCCAGCAGCCGCGTCGGCGTGCGCATTGAAATCGCGCTGAAGCAGGACGCGGTGCCCAATGTGGTGCTCAACGAGATCTTCCGGAACACTCCGCTGGAAATCACCTATCCCGCCCAGTTCCTGGTGGTGGACCACAACCGTCCTCAGACCATGACGCTGAAGCAGATCCTGGAGGCGTACATCGACCATCGCGAACAGGTCATCACCCGCCGGACCCAGTATCTGTTGAAGAAGGCTCTGGAGCGAGACCACATCGTAGAAGGACTGCTCATCGCGCAGGCCAACATCGATGAAGTCATCCACATTATCCGCGCCGCGAAGGACCGCGCCACCGCGCAGCAGAACCTGATCGCCCGCTTCGGGCTGGACGAGGCGCAGACCAGCGCCATCCTGGATATGCGTCTGGCGCAGCTGACCAACCTGGCCGTGGACGAACTGACGGCGGAGCACAACGACCTGCAGGCGAAGATCGCCGATTATCGCGAGATCCTTTCCTGCCGCGCCAACATCATGGCCGTGGTCCGCAAGGAGCTCCTGGAGACCAAGGCGAAGTTCAATTCCCCGCGTCGTACGCTTATCGAGCCCAACGAGGGCGAGGCGGACATGGATGGCCTGACCAAACGCGAGATCTACGTGGTTACGCTTTCCCGCCAGGGATACATCAAGCGCTGCAGCGCCGAGGAATACGCCAGCCAGAACCGGGGCGGCAGCGGCGTGCGCGGCATGAAGGCCAAGAAGGAGGGCGACACCGTCCAGATGGTCCTCTCCACCCGAAGCCACAATGCGCTGCTCTTCTTCACCAACTATGGCCGCGTCTATCGTCTGCGTCGCGCATACGAGTTGCCGGAGAGCGGTCGTGGCGATACGGGACGCTTCATCCATAATGTCCTGCCGCTGATCCACGACGAGGCCAATCCCGAGGCCCGCGAGGAAATCCGCGCCATCCTCTCCGTGGACGAGAATGCGCCGGATCTGGCGGATCGCTTCGTGGTGATGGTCACCCGCAACGGCATCGTCAAGCGCATGAGCCTGGAGCTCTTCCGACACATTCCCAAGGCCGGCAAGCGCGCTCTGACCTACAAGGACGATACGGACGATCTGATCGACGCCGTCATGACCACCGGCGACAGCCAGGTGCTTATCTCCACCGACGCCGGACGCGCGGTTCGCTTCCACGAAAGCCAGGTCCGCGCCATGGGCGTCACGGCTGCGGGTGTCCGCGGCATCACTCTGAAGCCCTGGCCGGATGGCACGCCTTCCGTGGTGGTCGCCATGGCCGTGGCCGAACCCGCGGATGAGCTGCTGGTGGTTACCGCCGGCGGTCGCGGAAAGCGCACGCCCATCGGCGAAGGCGGCCCGCAGCCTATGCTGGACGGCGCTGCCGACGACGTGGACAGCGCGCCTCCCGAAGTCGAGGAACCCGAGGAGGCCGAGGAGGTCGTTGACGATGAAAATGGCGCTGTCGTGGAACGCGAGGTCAAGGACCACTACCGCCAGACCAAGCGCGGCACCCAGGGTGTTACCAGCATCAAGCTGCGTCCCGGCGACCGCGTGATTGCCGCACTGCAGATCGAGCCTCAGACGACCCAGGACCTGCTGATGCTCTCCAAGCTGGGACAGGCGGTTCGCATTCCTGTGGCGCAGGTGCGCCTCACCGGCAGAAATTGCCAGGGCGTCATCGTCATGCGCATGACCAAGCCCGAGGACGAAATCGCGAACGTCTCGCTGGTGGACGAACTCTCCGAAGAGGACAGCGCCGCCAACGCCGCAAAGGTGGCTTCCGACGAGAATGCCGCCGACCTGGCCGCCGCCTTTGACGCCAAGCGCGCCGCCGAACAGGCGGAACTGGATGCGAAGGTGGAGGAACAGCAGCGCCTGGCTCAGGAAGCTGCGGAGAACGCCGAGGATCCCCAGTAAATTCGGTATGAAGCAAAGCGGGTGACTGCGGTCCCCGCTTTGCAATGCGCTCCTACGGCAGGGCCCGCTTTCGCCTCGGCGAAGGCGGTCCTTCTTATCCCCGCGTCCCGCGTCGGTTGGCGCGTCCCCCGTCCCGCGTCCCGCGTCGGTTGGCGCGTCCCGCGTCCCGTGTCCCGCGTCGGTTTTTAATCATTTCTTTTGTCATGAAAACTCTTCTGGTTGTCGGTTTCAGTCCCGCCTGGGAACGCGGGATGTGTTTTGAGAAATTTCTTCCCGGCGAGGTGAACCGTGCCGTGGAGATCTACGACTATGCTTCCGGCAAGCCCACGAATCTTTGCCGTGCGCTTTTGCACTGGCCGGTGGAGTGCCGGGCGCGGCTCCTGGTTCCCCTGGGCGGTTTGACGGGCGAGCGGTTCCGCCGGGCTTGTGCAGAGGAAGGCATCCGTCTGGTGGAGAATGGCGTTCCTGTCGCTGCCGAGACTCGCATCTGCACCAATATTTTTTCTGCCGATGCGGAAGGCATGACCGAGCTGGTGGAGGAGGCCGGCGCCATTTCCGCAGAAGAAGCGGAGCGCCTGTTGGATGCATTGTCCAGGGCTCTGCCGGAAGTCGATGGCGTGGTCTTCATGGGCAGCATGCCTCAGGATGCTCCCGCCGATTTGCCGAAACGCGTGGCGCAGCTGACTGCCCAGGCCGGGTTGCCGCTTTTCGTGGACAACTGGAAGAACCTTCGGGAAATGGCGGACTGCGGCGGAAAGGTCGTGCTGAAAATCAATCGCGGCGAAGTGCGGAAATTGACAGGATGCGACGACCTCCTGGAGGGGATCCGGACGCTTTCCGAAGAATATCCCTCCATGATTCTCGGCATTACGGATGGTGCGGAGGCCGCCTGGCTGAAAATGCCTGGCGAGGAAGTGATGAAGCTTCCCGTGGAGAAGAACCTCCTGGCCTTGAATCCCCTGGGCGCCGGCGATACTTGTTCCGGAGTCTTCTTCGCGGAACTCCTGGCGGGAACCGCCCCCGCCGACGCCTTCCGAAAAGGCCTCCACGCCGCCTCCCTCTCCTGCGATACACCCATCGCCGGATTGATTCCGTAGGAATAGCGAAGAAATCGCCGCCGAATGGCGGCAGTAAGGGCGTGTCCGCCCCTGCGGAAACGCGTCGTCCCTCAATACGCTCCACAATCCAAAGCTCGCCTTCCGCAGATGCCGCTTGCGCCTTCGCCGCCGAATGGCGGCTGTAAGGGCGTG
>JAKSPB010000055.1 GCA_024405215.1 Lentisphaeria bacterium
GTCGGACCTGTCGGACCCGTCGGACCTGTCGGACCCGTCGGACCTGTCGGACCTGTCGGACCCGTCGGACTGGTCGGACTGGTCGGACGAGTCAGACCTCAAGGCTTTTAGCCTCTTTTCCCATAAGTTCGGAGATGCGCTGTCCAGTACGCACCATGCTCTGCGGTCCTTGGTTCAGCACGCGCATGGTGTCGTCATACGCCTTCTGGGCCTCGGCGAGCTTCTTTCCCAGCACCGCGCATCCATCCATGTATTTCCCCAGACGTTCGATCAGCCGCGCCGTCTGCTCCATGATATTCTGCTGGTTCTTCGTCTGGCGCTCCATACGCCAGGACATCCGCACCAGCCACAGCAGCGGATAGAGCGTCATCCGGGAGACCAGAATGACGCGATATTTCCGGAAAGCATCCTCCCACAGCGCGGAATCCGCCGTCAGGGCAGTCATCAACGCGCCTTCGTTCCCCATGAACAAGATGGTGCATTCAAAGCTGGAATTCGGGATTGCCAGGTTTCCGCGAGCAGGATAGTCTTTCGCCGACAGGCTACGGATATGGTTCCTCACACTGGCCAGATGCTCCGACAGCGCGGATTCCCGGGCCGTTTCGTCCAGCGCCTCCACGAAATTCATGTAGGCGGTCATGCTCGTCTTGCTGTCCAGGAAAATCCGCCGTCCGTCAGGAAAAAAGACCGTGGCGTCTGGAATGAATCGCTCGCCATTTTCCGTTGCGTAAGCCCTGCCCTGTCCATCCACGATGGCGGACTGCATCCGGAAATTCACTTCGCGCTCCAATCCGCAATCCACCAGCGCCTGTTCCAGCTGCATTTCCCCCCAGTTCCCCTGGAGCTTGTTCGTACCTTTCAAGGCGCTGGTAAGCTTGTCCGTCTCGCCCACCATCCGCTCCGCATTCCGTTGGACGCTCTGCAGTTTCTCCTGCACCAGCGCCCCTAGCGACGCACGTTCCTTCTGCGAAGCGCTCAGCTGGTTCTGCAATTCGGAAAGCTTCTCCCGGAAGGGTTCGAAGAGCTCCTTCATGCACGCGCCATTGCGCTCCTCCAGCACCGCCCGTCGCTCCTCCAGCACCGCGCACGCGCTGTTCTGGAACTCCGTGCGCAGCGCAGACAGTTCCGCCTGCCAGCGTGCAAACTGCTCGGCGCGGCTTCGCTCGGCATCGGCGCGCTGCTGCTGAAGCTGCCGCTCATATTGGGAGACAATGAAATTCTTCTCCCGCTCCCAATCCTCGCGTTGCACAGCCAGAGCCTCCCGATGCTCCTCCTCCTGGCGGGCGAGAAGTCTCTCGGCCAGGACCTTCCGCCCCTGCAGGGAAACACACAAAATCCCCAGCAGGAGCAGCAGTGCCAAACAGCCTCCAATGGCGATATACAGCGCAATCGACATTTCAGAAACGACCGTCCATCTCCGCCACCTTGCGGCAACGCTGGTAGGCATCCGCCAGGAAGCCTTTGAGATCCGCTTCCTTGACCAACTTGTCGCCCTCGCGCTTCGCTGCAAAAGGCGTATGCCCAATGGCAAGCTCGAAACTCAACGGGCGACCTTCCTGATAGGACGACGTCTTGATGATCTCCACCATGCGGTTCCAATCCACCGTACCATAGAACGGCGGCTGATGCAGATCGCCTGATGTGTCGTTGTCATGCAGATGCAGTGCCTGCAGGCGATGCTTCCATTTCTCCATCCGCGGCAGCCCCTGGGCTTCGCCGATGTTTCCGTGACCGGAGTCGTAAGTGATACCGAGGTACTTTTCAGGATAGCTGCCCATCACCTCACCGAGCAGTTCAAAGGTGTCGTTCGGAAGATTCTCGATGGCGATGCGAACGCCGTATTTCTCCAAATGCGGCATCAGCTCGTCGAGACTGCGACGCAGGGCCTCATGGCATTTACGGATTTCAGCAACCGTTTCCGGCGTCGTCAGGCTGCTGAAGAAAGGCGCGTGCATCATCAAAGCTCCCGTCCCCTCCAGTTCAGAAAGCATCCGGACACGATTCAGAACCAGTTCCACGCCTTCCTTGCGTTCATATTCCACGACCGAGAACCAATTCTTTTCCACGCCGCTTGAACCATGGATGTCCAATAGCTTCAGGTTGTATTCCTTCAGCCAGGCGGCGATCTGCTTCAGTTCGTGCTTGCCGTAAAAAAAGTCCGTACACCACTGATGGCACCAGTGAAGATGGGTAAAACCAGCCTCGGAAATGGCGCGAAGATAAGGCTCCGGAGACCCCTGCGAAGTTACGATGTCCGTATTGAGAGCAATGTTCATGTGTAGAAAAAAACAGAAAGGAGGACAAACAAACAAAACGGGAAAACACGCAAAAGGTAAGACGGACGGCAGAACACGCACCATGGCGAAACATGGTCCTTCGGCAGTCTCGCCGAAGGACTTTTAATTGCTTTGCCTATTCCCTGTTTTGCGTTCCCGTTGCCGGCGGAAGTGTTTTGCGTGTTTCGCGCTCCCGCGGTCGGTGGTCCCCATGCAGGTTCCCTGCAGCCCGGGGAAACAAGAACCAGGAAGGCTATTGCAGGATGCCCCCGCACCACTCCTTGGCGGGACCTGCTACTTTTCAGCGGGTTTCTTCACCAGCGGACGAAGGCGAAGCACCTCGTCCTCGAACTCCTTGCAAAGAACCTGTTCCGGCCCCTTGGGATAGACGATGGAGTCCTTGCGTTCGAAGGGGATGCTGAGGTAGTTGGGGAAGTTGCGATCCTGGATGCGGACATCCAGGGTGACGTATTCGACGGCCTCCTCGAACTCGCCGGGAGTGATGACGAACTCCTGATAGCCATAGAGCCAGCACTTGGCGCTGGTCCGCGCCTGCGTCTTGTTCACGCTCCAGCCCTCGGGCAACAGCCAGGTCAGCTTGTATTCACCTTCGGAAACCAGCGGATTACGGACTTCGATGCGGACCTTGGTGGGAACGCCGGGCTCCACGATGGGATTCTCGTAGATCACGCGAATCATCACGTTGCTCAGCTGGTAGTCCATCTGATAGAGCGGACGATCCCAGATTGCCTTTGCCTTTTCCACCTTGCTCAGTTGCGCCACCACGTCTTCGGGAATCTCCGTGGCCTCGTCGGTAAAGAGGTTGAAATTCGGGTTGTTGCGCTGGGCGTCCTGCGCCAGCCGGACCGTGCGATAGGTCAGTTCTCCAATGGTGGCGGGCGGGAAGGTCAGCAGACCGAACTTGCTGATGGCACAGGTGAGAATCTTCTCGCCGATGGGCTTCAGCCACTTGTCGGGAATGCCGGCACGGCCGTACATGATGCCCATGATGGAACCGGCGGTGGCGCCGGTGCAGTCGGTGTCATCGCCGCAGTTGACGGCAAGGCAGATGCTCTTGCCGAAGTCGCCCTCGCCGTACAAAAGGCCCAAGGTGGTGAAAGCGATATTGGCAGGAGCCTGGAACCACCCCAGCCCCTTCATGTTTTCCTCCACGATGGCGTTGCGGGCGGTCTTCCAATCGTCCCCGCGATCATAGCAGTCGCAGGCCATCTTCACATACTTGGCCACGAGAGAATCTTCAGGCACCTTGGAAAGGCCGATGGAAATCAGCTTGCGAAGGTCCTTCACCACGAAGGCAGCGGACTCCAGGGCGGCGGTGAACATCTCCGCGTAAATGCCCTCGCCGCAGTGGTCGCAGCAGGAATCCATATAGGCATAGCGGATGGCCTCGTCGGGATTGCCGGGGCAGAGGCACGCCCAGATTTCGGAACGGATCCATGCGCCGTTGGAATACTTCCACTCGTCGTTGTTCAGCGCACCGGAGATGGGCGGATAGAAGCCGTTGCGGACATTGTAGTGCGCCACGGAATACTCGTTCCACGGCCCGATGATGTGGGAGGCCCAGTAGTCGCCGAAGAGATGGGGCGTCAAATTAAAGAGGCCATGACGTTCAGCCATGCACAACCAGATCAGCTGAAGGTCCAGGTCGTCGTTGGGCAGCGGATCGCCGTTCATCTCCTGTACATAGAAGGTACAGTCGTTGATCTCGCGACCGCCCTCGAAGGGGCCGCCCAGCGTGCCGCCGATGTTCTTGCCCAGCCAGCATCCGTAGACCTTGTCGCGATACTCCTCTAGATTCAATTTGAACATGATTGTGTCCTTTTGATTGTTCCTCGGGGAAAAATCCGGCGGGGCACCCCGAAAATTGTCTCCACCGGTAAAACTTAAAAGTACTGTAGCATGAAATGGCAAACTGACATCCACGCAGGGCGTTTTTCCCATGACCGCGGCGCAAAAAATCCGCCGTGGTGTATCTTAACGGAAAGCACTCTTTTTTGGAGACCCCCCATGCGCAATTCCATCGTTTCCCTATTCGTCCTCTGCCTTTCCCTGCTTCTCGGAGCCGAAGAGCCCGCCTGGCGCCAGCAGCTCGCACAGTATGGTCGCTCCGCCACGTGGAAAGCGGCCCAGGAACGCCGTCCCGCCATCACGCCGGAAGCCCTGGACCAAGCCATCGAGGCGGCATCCTTGTACATGATGAACGAGCAGTATTCCGCCGGGAACTTCCGCTACGCATACGATTTCACCACCAACCTGGAAGAGGAGAAGGACAACCAGGTCCGCCAGGCCGGCGCACTCTGGAGCATCTGCAATCTGAACCGAGACCGATTCACGGAAAACACCCGCCGTTCCGCACTGCTTGGCCTGGATTTCTTCCTCCACAACCAGCGCGGACTGCCCGACACCGACCTGGTGGTTGTCACCTACAAGGCGGAAAAGAACATCAAGACCGGAACCGTCGCCCTCTTCTGCCTGGCCCTGACCGACTTCCTCACGGGCCAGGAGCGCTATCTCTCCGCAGCGCAGCAGGCGCCTTTCCAAACAGCCCTGGCGAACAACCTGAAATTCCTGAAGTACCAGGAACTGCCCAATGGCTCCTGGCGCGAAGATTACGAACTGGGCGGAATGCGGCTGCCCGACGAATTCGCGCCTGCATCCCCCTACTTTGACGGCGAAGCACTCCTGGCCTACCTCTTCGCGGAAAAATACTACCGCGCCCATCCGGAACTGACTCCCCCCATCCCCCTGAAGGAACGTATTCTTGACGCCCTTCCCAAGCTTCTCCGGCGATATACCGTGGAATGCTTCGCTCCCGGCGGCGACACCGATTTCACCAAGGGCTTCTTCCAATGGGGCGCCATGTCCTGCGGCATGGCATCGACCCTCTTCGCCGACGAAGCCACGCAGGCCCTCTGCCTGGACGGCGTCCTCGCCCTCGCCTGGTGGCAGATTTACAACCACCGGCTGGATGTCCGGAACGGCAACACCGGCTACGCCATTGAAGGCCTGATTCCCGCATACGCCCTGGCCCAGAAGGCAGGCCGCGCCGAAGAGGCGTCCCTCCTGCGCGAGGCCATCGAAAACACCCTCTCCCGTCTCATGACCTGGCAAGTGGGCGGTCCCTTCGAGGAATTCAATCCCTTCCTGGCCTCCTGGAAGGGCAAGATGCCCGACCGCGCCTACGGAGGCATCACCAACATGGCGGACTCCGGCTACATCCGCATCGACATCGTCCAGCACCAGCTCCACGCCATGCTCATGGCCAGAAAGCACCTCTATCCCGACCTCTAGCCAGTGAGCAAGTCCAATCGACAACCCCCATCGCCCTCTCTGGAATCCACCATGATCGCAGGGGAGAACACCCTGTTCCAGAACCAGAAGAGATTCCAGCGAGCGAAAAACTTTGCCAAAGCGCTGAAAGCCGGCGGCGGCAACGCCTGGCATCCCTTCACCCCCCTGCCCGATGACATCCCGGCAGACCTGGTTCCCGGATGCACCCTGCAGGCCGTCATCGGCACAGGCGGCATGGGGGCGGTCTATCTTGCCAGGCAGGATGCCCTGGACCGGCTCGTCGCCGTGAAGCTGCTGAATCCCAGCCTGGCTAGCAATCCGACCTTCATGGCACGCCTGCAGCAGGAGGCGCAAATCATGGCCACCCTGACGCACCCCAATCTGGTCGGATGCCACGACATCATCGTCTCCCGCAACGGCGCCTGCCTCCTGATGGAATACATCCCGGGGCACATGAACGGCAGAAATCTGGTGAAGCTACTGGGCCCAATGCCGGAACGCTATGTGACCATGGTAATGCTGGAAGTGGCCAAAGGCCTGGCATACGCCTACGAAAAGGGCTTCACCCATCGGGATGTCAAGCCAGACAATATCCTTTTCGCCTTCCAGGGAAACCGCCCGCCCAATTCCTACCAGGAGCTCTTCGAGGCCCCGGACGCGCGAGTCGCCTTGTGTGACTTCGGCATCGCCAGCACCAACGACCAGAGAGACTTCGTCAATGAAGAAAACGACGACGCGGCCCGACCCGCCCTCGGAAGTCCTCTCTACATGGCCCCGGAACAAGCCATCATGCCAGAAGAGGTGGACTGCCGCAGCGACATCTACTCCCTGGGGGCCACGGCGTATTTCCTCCTGACCGGCCAGCCGCCATTCCCGGGCAAGACCATGGAGGAAGTCCTGGAACAGAAAACCCAGCAAAACATCCCCCTGCCCGTCCCGCCACCGCCGTTCCCGCCGGTCGAACCGGAACTTGCCAAGGTCATCTTCCGCATGGGCGCCTGCCGGCAGGACGAACGCTTTGCGGACTACCATGCCCTGCTACCCAAACTTCAGGAAATCGCCGCACCATACACCTCAACGCTAACCTTCCGCACCTTCACCCTGCATTACCGGCGCTTCCTGAAACGGGCACTTCTCGTGGCAGCGGCCCTGGCCCTTCTCATGATCGGCGGCCTCTATGGCTACACCTGGTGGATGGAGCACTACGAGGACAGACAGATCGCCGCCACCGTCAACCTGGCCAACTGGAACGGGGCGCTCTCCACCTGGGGACAGCAATTCGACGGCGGGACCCCCATCCTCGTGGGAAGCAGCAACGCCGGCCCCATCACTCTGAAAGCCCCCCTGCAAAACGGCGATTTCCTCCGTCTGGCCCTTTCCTTCCAGGGCATCGGCTCCGTCATCCTTCATGTCCACGAAGCAGGAAAACCGGAAAATATCTACGCAAGAATCACATGCCATCGGCAAATGGAAGGAAATGTCGTCCGGCTGGATTCGCCGAACTTCCGAAAGGCTGACCTCCAGTTGACGGAGGTCCCCACGACTCCCCTTCTGCCGGATGCCACCAACACCTGGATTCATCTCCGGATACAGTTCAACAACGGGAACTGTATCGTCTGGGACCGGGAGACCCCCTTGGGAATCTGCCACTTTTCCACCGACGGCAATACCTCAAAAGCTCAGTTCACCATCACAAAAATCCACTGCAACAAGCTTCTGTTCAGCAATATCGCGCACATCAACGCGAAATACGCCTCACGGATGCACAACGAAGATGCGCCACAAGGACTCCCCGTCTTCCCGCCATCTCATCCGGAAGACTGATTTCCCCCGCGGAAGAAAATAAAGGTCGCTGTTTCGCCCTTCCTGCGTGGATAATCCCGTTCCAAAGGCTATATTATACCTGTCTCTTTGCCTTCGACCGGCAGAAAAATCTTTTTTTTTCCATTATCCCCCTTAAACCCACCCCCCTAACAAGGTAAAAACATAATGTGCTGCTGCAATCTCTCTGAAGGCGCAAAGGCGAAATTCGCCGAACTCGACGCCTTTATTGACGGACTCGGCATCCAGGCCGACGACGAACGCCGCCGCGGACGTCTGATCCAGGTCCTGCACCGGGCCCAGGAAATCTTCGGCTACCTGCCCCGAGAAGTCCAGAAACATGTCGCCGACAAGCTCTTCCTCACCGAGGCACAAGTCTCCGGCGTGGTCAGCTTCTACAACTTCTTCACCACCGAGCCCAGGGGCAAGTACCGCGTTGACGTGTGCCTGGGAACCGCCTGCTACGTCAAGGGTTCCGAGCGAGTCCTCCAGGAAATCGAGCGCGTTCTCGGCGTCAAGGCCGACACCGTCCCCACCGAGGATGGTCTCTTCTCCATCAGCGCCCTGCGTTGCGTGGGCGCCTGCGGCCTGGCTCCTGTCATGGTCGTCAACGGGAAGGTCTATGGCAAGATGACTCCTGCCAAGGCCGTGGCGGTTATCAATGAATACAAGGCGAAGGGCTGAGCTATGAACAAAATCTCCAATCGCAATGATCTGCTGGCGGCCTTCGAGGCCTGCAAGGGCAAGCTGGCCCTGCGCTGCGTCAGCGAACACGACATCAATTCCACCAAGAAGGAACTCCTCTGCTGCGGCGGTACCGGATGCCACGCGTCCAACTCCCCCGACCTGATGCAGAATCTCCGCGACGAAATCGAGAAGGCCGGCCTCTCCGCCGACGTCAAGGTCGTCCAGACCGGATGCTTCGGCTTCTGCGCCCAGGGCCCCATCGTCAAGATCATGCCTGACAACGTCTTCTACGTTCAGGTCACTCCCGAAGACGCCAAGGAAATCGTCGAGAAGCACATCGTCGGCCACCAGTTGGTCGAGCACCTGCTCTACATCGAGCCCATGCTGCAGGAGCGCCTCCACGACTACGCGAAGATGTCCTTCTACGCCAAGCAGGAACGCATCTCACTGCGCAACTGCGGCATGATCAACCCAGAGGACATCTCCGAATACATCGCCGCCGAAGGTTATCAGGGCCTGGCCAAGTGCCTGTGCGACATGACCCGCGAGCAGGTCGTCCAGGAAGTCCTGAACTCCGGCATCTGCGGCCGTGGCGGCGCAGGCTTCCCCACCGGAATGAAGTGGAAGATCGCCGCCGGCGTCCAGGCAGATGAGAAATACATCGTCTGCAACGCCGACGAAGGCGACCCCGGCGCGTTCATGGATCGCTCCATCATGGAAGGCGACCCCAACAGCATCATCGAGGCCATGGCCATCGGCGCATACGCCATCGGCGCACAGCACGGCCTGGTCTACATCCGTGCCGAGTATCCCCTGGCCGTCCATCGTCTGCAGACCGCCATCGAACAGGCCCGTGAAATCGGCCTGCTGGGCAAGAACATCCTGGGCACCGACTTCTGCTTCGACATCGAGATCAAGCTGGGTGCCGGCGCCTTCGTCTGCGGCGAAGAGACTGCCCTGATCCACTCCATGGAGGGCATGCGTGGCGAACCCACCACCAAGCCGCCATTCCCCGCCAACATCGGCGGCGGCTACTGGGGCTGCTCCACCAACGTGAACAACGTCGAGACATACGCCTCCATCCCCGTCATCCTGCGCAAGGGCGCCGCATGGTACGCCAAGATCGGAAACTGGAAGATCGAGACGGACGAGAACGGAAACTGGAAGAAGACCATCTCCGGCAACTCCGGCACCAAGGTCTTCGCCCTGGCCGGCCAGATCAACAACGTCGGCCTGGTGGAAGTCCCCATGGGCACCACCCTCCGCGAAATCATCTACGACATCGGCGGCGGAATCTCCGGCGCCCATGAATTCAAGGCGGTCCAGACCGGCGGTCCTTCCGGCGGCTGCATCACCAAGGAAAACCTGGACACCCCCATTGACTACGGCAACCTGGGCAAGATCGGCTCCATGATGGGATCCGGCGGTATGATCGTCCTCTCCGACAAGGACTGCATGCCCGCCATGGCCAAGTTCTACTTGGGCTTCACCAAGGACGAATCCTGCGGAAAGTGCACCCCCTGCCGCATCGGCACCCGCCGCATGCTGGAAATGCTGGAGCAGATCTGCGACGGCAATGGCACCGAGGAAACCCTCGTCGAGCTGGAGAAGCTGGCCAACACCATCCGCGACACCGCCCTATGCGGCCGCGGCCCGACTGCCCCCAACCCCATCCTGAGCACCCGGCGCTATGTCAAGGATGAAGATCTGGCCCACGTCAAGGAAAAGAAGTGCCCCGCCGGCACCTGCCAGAAACTCTACACGCTGAAGATCACCGATGCCTGCAAGGGCTGCACCAAGTGCGCCCGAAACTGCCCGGTCGGCGCCATCACCGGCACCATCAAGCAGCAGCACGTCATTGACCCCGCCAAGTGCATCAAGTGCGGCGCTTGCATCGACAACTGCCCGTTCAAAGCCATCGTCAAGGAGTAGGAGAGGAAGAAAAATGAGTGACGTAACTGTTACGATTAACGGAACCAAGGTTACTGTTCCTTCCGGCTCCACGATTCTGGAAGCTGCCCAGAAGCTGGGCATCAACATCCCCACCCTGTGCTACTGCAAGGACCTGGGCTGCGGCGTCTCCAACAAGCCCGCATCCTGCCGTCTGTGCCTCGTCGAGGCCACGGGCATCCGTCCCCGCCCCATCCTGGTGCCTGCCTGCGCGACGCCCATCACCAATGACCGCGTCGAGGTCTGGACCAACTCCCAGCGTGCACTGAACGCCCGCCGCACAGTTCTGGAACTTCTGCTTTCCGATCACCCGCAGGATTGCCTGACCTGCCCCAAGAACCAGGACTGCGAACTGCAGAAGCTGGCTGCCGAATTCGGCATCCGCGAAATCGAGTTCAAGGGCGAAGTCAACAAGTTCCCTGTCGACGACTCCAGCGAGGCCATCATGCGCGACCTTTCCAAGTGCATCATGTGCCGCCGTTGCGAGACGGTCTGCAACAAGGTCCAGACCGTGGGCGCCCTGACCGGCTACGGCCGCGGCTTCGGCGCCAAAGTCGGCACCGCCTCCATGATCCCCCTGGCTGACACTTCCTGCACCTTCTGCGGACAGTGCGTCAACGCCTGCCCCGTCGGCGCCATCACCGGCATCAGCTATGTGAAGAAGGTCTGGAAGGCCATCAACGATCCGTCCAAGACCGTCATCGTCCAGACGGCTCCTGCCGTCCGCGTCGCCATCGGCCAGGAGTTCGGCTTCGAGCCCGGCCAGCCTATCACTGGCAAGCTGGTGGCCGGTCTGCGCGCCCTGGGCTTCAAAAAGGTCTTCGACACCGATTTTTCCGCCGACCTCACCATCATGGAAGAAGGCCACGAGCTGATTGAGCGCGTCAAGTCCGGCAAGAACCTGCCCATCCTGACCAGCTGCTGCCCCGGCTGGATCAACTTCATTGAGCACAACTTCCCCGACCTGCTCCACATCCCCTCCTCCTGCAAGTCTCCCCAGCAGATGTTCGGCGCCATCGCCAAGAGCTACTACGCCGAGAAGCTGGGCATCGCCCCGAAGGATCTGATCGTGGTCTCCGTCATGCCCTGCCAGGCCAAGAAGTACGAGGCTGCCCGCCCCGAGTTCTCCCACGACGGTGTCCGCGACGTTGACTACGTCCTCACCACCCGCGAGCTGTGCAAGATGTTCCGCGAGGCCGGCGTCAATCTGGCCAACATGGCTGACGACAAGTTCGACAGCCCGCTGGGCCAGTCCACCGGCGCTGCTGACATCTTCGGCGTCACCGGCGGTGTCCTGGAAGCCGCTCTGCGCACTGTCGCCAGCGTTCTCGGCGGCAAGGATCTGGAAGGCGATGCCATCAACTTCCGCGCGGTACGCGGTCTGGACGGCATCAAGGAAGCCACGGTGGAAGTGGCTCCTGGCCTGAAGGTCAATGCAGCGGTCTGCTCCGGCCTGGGCAACGCCCGCAAGGTACTGGAAATGGTCCGCAAGGATCCCAACCGCTTCCAGGCCATCGAAATCATGGCCTGCCCCGGCGGCTGCATCAACGGCGGTGGCCAGCCCTACCTCCACGGTGATCGCTCTCTCCTGGAGAAGCGGATGCAAGGCCTCTACGCGGAAGATACCAACAAGCCTCTCCGCATGTCCCACCACAATCCCGACATCCAGGCGCTCTACAAGGAGTTCCTGGGCGAACCCGGCTCTGAGAAGGCTCACCACCTGCTCCACACCAACTACCACCAGAAGTAGTCTTCTGTAAGTAGAAACGGAAAGCCCCGGCCGGTCAATACCAGCTGGGGCTTTTTTTGTAGCGGCATGTCCGACGGGGTCGATGAAGGCGACGGGGCCCCGTGCCACTCCGGCAGTTGTCTCGGGATGCGAAAGCCCTGCTCACAGAAACTCACAGTCCACCCGCTCACTTGAAATTTCAGGCAGCACTCCGAAAATCCCCCCCCGAAATGTCCGTCCTGTACGCTGCGATACCATCGCCGCGTCTGCACTCATGTCATCTACCATGGAAAAACTCATCATTCTTGGTTCCGGCCCCGCCGGTTGCACGGCGGCGATTTACGCAGCGCGAGCTGGCATCGTGCCGATTCTCCTTGCTGGCCCCCTTCCTGGCGGACTTCTGACTCAAACTCCCAAGATTGAAAACTATCCGGGTTTCCCCGACCCCATTTCCGGCTTTGACCTCACAGACGCCATGCTACGCCAAGCAGAGCTCCAGGGTGCCCGGGTTCGCTACCAGAGCGCAAAGAGTCTCCAGCTTGACGGCACCACCAAGAAAATCACCTTGGACGACGGCAGCCTCCTGGAAACCCGGACGGTCATTCTGGCCCTGGGAGCGCAACACAAGCCCCTGCCCTCCCAAGGCAAGGCCCGTCTGCAAGGCAGCGGAATCTCCTACTGCGCCACATGCGATGGCGCATTCTATCGTCAACAAGCCGTCGCCTTGGCGGGGAACGGCAGCGCCGCCTTGAACGAAGCCCTCTACTTGAGCGCCCTGGCCAGCGAAGTGCATCTCCTTGTGCCTGCGCCGACACTGAAAGGTCCACGTGTCCTCTTGGACAGGGTCAGCCAAAGCACTAACATCATTGTTCACCTCCGGACACGCCCCGCGGACACTGTCGCCGACGATGACGGCAAGTTGACGCAAGTAGTCATGGAAGATCTTTCCACAAGGGAACGCATCCCCCTTGCCTGCAAAGGCCTTTTCGTTGCCTTGGGCTTCCAGCCAGACACATCCCTCTTGCACGATACGGGAATCGCCCTTGACGACGACGGATATATTAAGCTTGTCGCCCCGGAACGGACACTAACCAGCCTGCCGGGCGTCTTTGCCGCAGGCGACTGCACCGACCCGCGCTACAAACAGGCCGTCATCGCCGCTGCCTCTGGTGCCAAAGCCGCATTGGACGCAGCGGATTTCCTCCGCGAAAACAACTCACCTTCAACCCAAGGATAGAACACCATGTCTGAAATCAAAGAACTGACTGCCGCCAACTTCAACGAGTCCACCAGCACGGGAACCTGGCTTGTGGACTTTTGGGCCACCTGGTGCGGTCCCTGCCGGATGCAGGGACGGATCATTGACGAAAATCTTGAAGCCTTGAACAATGCCGGCCTGCAGGTCGGAAAAGTCAATGTTGATGACCAGACTGGCCTGGCCATGCGCTTCAAGGTCCTCTCCATCCCCACCCTCCTCATCATCAAAAACGGACAGCTTGTCAAGCAGTTTGTCGGTGTGCAGCAGCTCGGCACCTTGCTTGAAGCCGCAAAATAACCCATGGCAACCTTGCAATGCCCCCACTGCGGGACGCAGTTCGAGTTCACTCCCGTCACCCATCTCTCCCCTACGGATTCCCATGAACAGGAACTCTTGCAGGGAACCCTGAACTGCGTTCAGTGTCCACAATGCCAGAAGGGACTCAATGTTCCCGTCAGACTCCTCTACCGAGATACGGAACACCCCTTCCTGCTGGTCCAGGAACCCCATCCACTTCCCGAAGCCAAGGCACGGCAGCTGGCCTTGCAGCTGGATGAATCCGCCACCATCGCCGCCCAGCACCAAGGCATTCAGCGGCCTGTAGTCCGACTCGTCTTCACACGACCCGATTTCCTGGAAAAACTCTATCTCCAGAAAAACGGATTGGACGACCGGGTCGTGGAATTCGCAAAATACCAGCTCTACAACGGCGGGACGGAAGGTGGACAGCTCTCCCCGTCCAGGCACAGACTCCTTTTTGACTTCAGCCAGAAAAACGCTGACCGCCTGGTCTTCCTCGTCTATGACCGTGTTTCCGGACGCCCCATCCGCGTCCTGCAGGTCCCCATGGCGGAATATCAGGCGCTGGATGCCGAAATCCGAAACAATCCTGAAACCCAGCAGGAAATCGAGCACTGTTTCCCAGGTTGCCGCGTAGATGTGGACATCCTCTTCCAACAGCTTTCCCAAGAAAAACCATGAAGCACAAGAAACAAGCGGATACCTCGCCAAAGGTAACAGACCAAAATTGGAACAATCCTTTCATCGGCCTGAAAATCGACCTTCCCGCCCCTCCGCCGCCTCCGCCGCCTCCGCCGCCGACCAAGGAAGAAAAGCAACAGGCGAACCTCTCCAAGGAAGACCTGGCACTGTTGAAAGCCTTTGGCGGTGACCTCGTCATCGGCAAAGAGAAAGCCCCTGCGCCCAAAACCAGAGGTGTCCTCTCCTTCCAGATTCAACGCAAGGGAAAAGGCGGAAAGACGGTAACCAATGTCCACGGCCTGAAAGACCTGGAACTCCCGGAACAAATGGAACTCTGCGCACTAGTCAAAAACGCCCTGGGCATTGGCGCACGCTTCCAGGAAGGCATTCTGGAACTGCAGGGCGACCAGATTCAACGGGCTAAAGATTGGTTCACCAAACAGAACTTCACGTGCAAGTAAAGTCATTGAGATTCATGTGAATTTCCTTTGATCTTTCCCTAATTCATCTGAATAGCAAAAATTTTCCATATTTTGTCAGGAACAGTCCTGGATTGTCGGAGCCCTTTAAAAACATAGGAAATAATATAGGGACAATTACCCCCCATATATTATCCATGTATTGGAGGGATCTGAATGGAAAGTCTCGAATGAAACCAAACATTAGGAAACTTGTCTGTTTTTCAATTTAGGAAAAAACAGACAAGTTAACTATTCATATTCCCCAAGAAGGGGAGCTCTACAAAATTTCGTGTTTTGAGCCTTGAAATCAAGTATTTTTCAAGAATTTGCCGTTTTTTTTGTTTTTTACATTATGTACCTCTTGAAAATTCCCGCAATTTTACTATAATTTTCAGTGTTAGTCGAAAGAAACCTCTGCAAGAGGGTACAAAGCCCAGGGACGCTGCCTACATGCCACTGCTTCCTTACGTCTTCTCTCCTCCTCACCGGTCTCACGATTGAGCCATAGGGCTCCTTTCCTTCATCTGTCCCCGGGAAAGATCAATCCAAGCAATGATTGGGACAACGTTCCAGATAGGAGAATTCCAGTAAGACACATGGGCAAGAATTTGTATGTTGGCAACCTGAGCTACGCAGTCACCGACGCAGAACTCAATGAACTTTTCTCTCAGTTCGGCAAGGTTGACTCAGCCAGGGTCATCACCGACCGCGACACCGGCCGCTCCAAGGGCTTTGGTTTCGTGGAAATGGCTGATGATGCCGAGGCGCAGGCAGCCATCGATGGCATGAACGGCAAGGAAGATCACGGTCGTACTCTGACCGTCAACGAGGCGAAGCCCCGCGAACCCCGCGGTCCCCGTCCTCACGGCGGCATGGGGCGTAACTTCCGCTAGGCCATTTGCGTAGGTAAAAAAAGGGCTGCTGCCAGACGATGGCAGCAGCCCTTTTTTCTTTTTCCATTCTTTAGACAAAGGCGTCCTATCACGGACTTTCATGCTTGCAATGGCCTTTTTTTGCGCACTCCCTGCAACAGCTTCCACACGCTCCTTTTTTGCGGAGAAGCCGCAATGCCAGCAAAGCAAGTACGAAAACAACCAGTAGAATAATCCAGGAAAGCAGATTCATATCCGATGCTCCATTGGCTTTCCGGAATAGCCTGGCCTGAAAACCAGGAAGAGGACGATGGCAATCAGCACAAAGGCCACAATCGTTCCCGCCCCTAGCATTCCTCCGTCAAAGAAAAATGCTCCGAGCTGATAGACAATCAGCGAAATGCAGTAGCCGACACAGGCCTGCATTAGAACCGTCAGCCATCCCCACTTCGCACTTCCCAATTCCTTGAAGGCCGTGATGATGGCGATGACACAAGGAGGCGCAAAGAGGTTCATGGTCATGAAGGACAAGGCAGCCAATCCGGGATGAGCGGAATTGAACTCCTGGAACATATTCTGAACGACGGTAATGGTGCTGGCTTCTTCTGCGTGGGCAAGAACCCCCAAAGTCCCTGTAGCCTGTTCCTTGGCAAATTCTGCGGAAATGACAGCAACGGCTCCTTTCCAGTCGCCAAAGCCCAACGGCGAAAAAATCCAGGCAAAGAGGTTCCCGATACTGGCGAGCATGGAATCATCAACCATATCTCCCACGAAATGGAAGCTCCAGGAAAACGCCTGAAGGAACCAAAGAAGGAGGCAAGCCAGGAAAATCACCGTTCCAGCCTTGACGCAGAAGTCCTTCCCGCGATCCCAGGTATGCCAGAGAAGATTCCTCAATGTCGGCAGATGATAGGTGGGAAGTTCCATGACAAAGGGAGCGGGATCCCCGGCAAAAGTCTTGGTCTTCTTCAGGGAAATGCCCGCCAGGATGATGATAAGCACCCCAATGAAATACATGCTGGGCGCAACCCAGAATGACCCCGGGAAAAATGCCAAGGTAATCATGGCAACGACTTCCATCTTGGCTCCGCAGGGAATGAAAGTGGCAAGCATGATTGTCATGCGCCGGTCCTTCAGATTCTCAATCGTCCGCGCAGCCATGATGGCAGGCACGCCGCATCCCGTTCCCACAATCATGGGAATGAAGGATTTTCCGGAAAGTCCGAATCGCCGGAAAATCCTGTCCATGATAAAAGCCACACGGGACATATAACCGCAATCTTCCAGAAACGCCAAAAAGAAGAAAACCAGAAGAATCTGTGGAACAAATCCCAGAACGGTCCCTACACCGCCGATGATGCCGTGCATCACCATGCTCTGGACGGCCTCGCCAGCCTTGCCCTTCTTCAAAAGGCGCCTGGTCACCACCGGAATTCCCGGAATCCATCCAGAATACCTCTCCGGGTCCGGCGCCCCGCGTTCCAGAAGTCGACGCTTCTCACGAAGCTGTTCACCGGAAACGCCCTGCACACCAGCCGGTTCATTTTTTTCGGATTCTACCTTCGACGGGAAATAAGCCAGTCCAACCCAATTATGGTCTGCAAGAAAATGCGAGAAGGCTTCTTCAGTGACAGAGGCAGGAGAATCGAAATGGAGGTACTGCGCCACATCTTCTGTCATCTGCCACGCCATGGGATCCGCTGGACTCTTCTCCAATGCCTGCACGAATTCTGCATAGTCAATCGGCTGGCAAATGACTTCAGCCTGCGAATACTCCGCAACATCGGCGGCATACTGCGCTCCTTTGCCGTACCAGAACCATCCTTCCCCGAAGACTCCGTTATTCACCCAATCCGTCAGCCACGTCCCTACCGTCGTGACGGAAAGATAGTACATCAACCAAATCACAATGGCGAAAATCGGCAATGCAAAGACACGGCTGGTCACCACCATGTCAATCTTGTCGGAAGTCGTGAGACCTTCTTTGGAAGAATTCCGCTCTACCGCCTCCGCAAGGATTTTCTCAATGGATGCGTAACGCTGATTGGTGATAATGCCATCCGCATCATCATCCAATTCTTTCTCGCAATCCTGGATATGCTTTTCCAGGTGCCCAATCAACTCCTCCTCCAGGCCAAGATCCTTCAGGACCTTCTCGTCACGCTCAAAAATCTTGACGGCAAACCAGCGAAGATGCTGTTCATCAACCTTCTCCTGGATGGATTCTTCAATATGCGCAATGGCGTGTTCCACACTACCCGTAAATATGTGCGGACGCTCGTCAATCTGGTGACGGGATGCCTGCTCCATGGTCAATGAAGCAAGTCCATCCGATCCCTCTCCCGTCAAAGCGGAAATCGGAACCACGGGACAGCCAAGTCTTTCCCCCAGCAACTCCAAATTCAGCCTGTCTCCATTCTTGCAAACCAAATCCATCATGTTAATGGCAACAACCATCGGAAGATTCAATTCCAACAGTTGCGTCGTCAAATAGAGATTCCTCTCAATATGCGTTCCATCGACAATGTTGATGATAGCATGAGGTTTCTCATTGACCAGGTAGTCCCGAGTAACGACTTCTTCCAAAGAATACGGCGAAAGCGAATAAATCCCCGGCAAATCCTGAATGACCACATGTTCGTGGCCTTTCAGTTCTCCGTCCTTTCTCTCAACAGTGACACCTGGCCAGTTCCCTACATACTGGTTGCTTCCCGTCAAGTTGTTGAACAAGGTGGTCTTGCCGCAATTCGGATTCCCCACCAAAGCGATTCGCAATGTTTCAACCATATCGCTACCCTACTCCACCTCAATCAATTCAGCATCGGATTTCCGAAGGGAAAGTTCGTATCCACGCAAGGTGATCTCAATCGGGTCGCCCAACGGAGCAAGTTTCCTGACCGTCACTTTGACTCCTTTCGTCAGTCCCATATCCAGCAGACGGCGCCTGTTGGGACCAACACTGTTCAATTTTCGAACCAAGGCGCTCTCGCCTATGGATACATCCTTCAAAGTCTTCATTGAAATTTCCTCCCAAGGATTAGAAATAAATCTCCTTGGCAAGAGCTTCCCCCAAAGCAACTCGAGCACCCTTGATTTTCAAAATCAAATCACCATCAAGCTGATTGACGACAGTGACCTGGGCATTCAAAACACAGCCAAGATCTGCCAAATGCTGCCTGTCCTTCAAATCACCAGCTACTTTGACAATCGTCACAATCTGGCCAAATTGCGCTTCCGTTAACGGTGTCATTCCCAATTTTATCCTTATGAAATTTCTGTTGCTTTCGTAATGTTCATAATATAAGACAATCCCATAAGAATGACCGTCCCCCCACGAAATAAAGCAACACTTCCATCTATGCCATGTCTATAGAGAAACTGACAGAACAAGATTCTGCAATTGCTCAAGACACTGCCCCAGGCCATGAAATAGCAAGGAAACGGCATCGTTTCCTTTTTGCGACACATGTTGAAGCAAAATCTGTGTCTTTTCCAATAGCCTTCTTAAAATAAGCGGTAGAAAGTCATAAATTTCTCGCTGAGCAGAAATGTAGTGATAATGATTCAGAAGATAGGAATCCGCTTCACCTCTGAGGAAAATCTGGATTTTTGCCATATTGCCACCCCGGAGACCGCAACGCTTGCGGTGTTCCCAATTGCGAATGGTAGTCCAGTCCACGTCGAAAAGATCTGCAAGAGAGCTCTGGGAAAGGTGAACAAAAACGCGATGTTGATAAAGCGCAATCCCCCAATCAAATTCCAATTCAGAAGAAAAGGTGGAAGGAAAAGATTTTGATGCAGAAATCTCTTTTTCTGAAAGCAGGCGCTCTATCACGGCGTCTCCGTGATTCATCCCTATGCTTGTAACTGGATGTTCCAGAAATTCGCGAATGATGTGGATAAAGGAACGGGCAATCCGCGGAATGGATCGGATCTGCAAATACAAAACACCAAATTTCCTGTAAAGCTCAAGCAACGCGTACTGAACACGAATCCGCTGCCCATACAAATTGCGAACGCGTTGCAAAAAAGCATCGACTTGTCTAGCCTCTCGCAATTTTTCATCAAAATCTCCCTTGAGAAGCTTTAATATGCTTTGATAATTTTCGGGACTACAGCTTAAGATACGACCATCAAGCCACTTCTTCAAGGTAGTACAATGAATTCCTAGCACTTTTGCAAAGGCAGAATTGGACAGGTTATAATCCAATTGGATTTTCCTCAGAAATGCAAGAACTTCAGGAGTAAAACATTTATATCCCCAAAAGGCAGGAGTATTTCCGTTTCCAGAAGAAAATTTTCCTTCTAACATCGTATTCGTATGGGTCAGAATGAGTAAAAAACAGACCCATAAAATACCTAGAAGAAAATGTCATTCAAAATGAGGCAAGGAAAATCCCATAAAAAAAGCTGTTTCTACAGAAAAAACTATCCACCATAAAATACTTGTACCACTGTGGCGGCGGCAACGCCAGACAGAAACGCTCCCCCGCCGCCCTCCCCCGCCAAGCGGGGGGAAGGGATGTGCAATCCCCCCAAAAAATATCCACCATAAAATACTTGTACCACTGTGGCGGCGGCAACGCCGGACAGAAACGCCCCGCCGCCCTCCCCCGCCAAGCGGGGGGAAGGGGTGTGTTATTCCCCCCCAAAAAATATCCACCATAAAATACTTGTACCACTGTGGCGGCGGCAACGC